>JBAQJS010000019.1:0-317646 GCA_049300435.1 Candidatus Acidiferrales bacterium
ACGCAGCGCATCGCGATTTCGAACGACGACAGCATGGTATTTACCGCGGATCAGACCAAGCCGCAACTGGCGGTGATTGACACGGCGACGAATAAGGTGAAGGCGTGGGTGGCGCTGCCGTCGGTGGCTTACGGGACGGCGGCGACGCGCGACGGGCGGTGGCTGCTGGTGACGCTGGAAAAGGGCGTGGCGGTGGTGGACTTGCGGACGTTGAAGGTGGCGCGGACGATTGACGTGCCGGGCGCGCCGCAGGAGATATTGGTGGCGCCGAACGGCGCGGCGGCTTATGTCTCGTGCATGCGCGGGACACAAGCCGGGCAGGTGGCCGTGATTGATCTTGCGACTTGGAAGGTGAGCGCGTTGATTGACGCGGGCGTGGGCGCGGACGGGCTGGCGTGGGCCGCGGGGTCGTAGAGTTGCAGGGCGCGGTGGGCCGGACGATTGTGATGCAGGCAGAAGATTAAACCGGTCGAGCGCCTTGCGGGCGCGAGCGGACTTCAGGACAGCAGGTTCCCCAGTACGATTACGGCCAAGGCCAGCAGGCTTCCCGCCACGATGGCAAACAGGAACCATTTTCCGAATTTTGGACGCGAACGTGGGAGACCGAGCATTTGCTCGGACACGTCCTGCTGATTGAAGTAATGGGCTGGGTACCGGTGAGCGATTGCACGCGGCATGAGGAGATGATACGGCTAGGGTGAATGCTTGGGCGGGTATGTATCGTAACGGTACATAGCGGATGGGTGCGGTTCGGGTGTGGCGCGAAGTTTCGAGGCGCGCGGGGCGCGCGAGTGGTGCTGGCGCGGTCGCTTAAGCCGCTTACGATGCGGCGACGCAAATTCAAAAACGATTAGAGCATCCAGCCGCCGGTCACGTTGATTACCTGGCCGGTAATGTAGTCGGCGGTGTCGGAGGCGAAGAATTTCACGGCCGCAGTGACGTCTTCGGCGGAGGGCGGGCGGCCCATGGGGGAGCGGGCGTCGCGGATGCGGCGAGCCTCGTCGGCGGTGAGCTCGCGTTCGTCAATGTTGGAAGGGTTGATGACGTTGACGGTGATGCCGCTCTTGGCTTCTTCGATGGCGAGGGAGCGAGAGAAGGAGACGACGGCGGCTTTGGCGGCGGCGTAAGCGGAGATCGTGCCCTGCCCGAAGGCGCGCTCGGCGCCGACGGCACCGAGGTTGATGATGCGTCCCCAGTGCTGGCGGCGCATGGCGGGGAGCACGGCTTTGCTGGCGTGGAAGACGCTGTAGAGATTCGAGGCGATGACTTTCTGCCACTCGTCGGCGGAAGTGTCGGCGACGAGCTTCCAGTTGAACTCGCCGACGTTGTTGATGAGGATGTCCAGGCGGGCGAAGCGCTCGAGGACGGCGTCCACGAGAAATTGGACTTTTTCGGGGTCGGTGGCGTCGGCTTCGACGGCGAAGCATTCGGCGCCCTGGGCTTGCAGCGCGCGGAGGGTGGACTGTGCGGCGGATTTATTGGCGCGGTAGGAGACGGCGATGCGCACGCCTTCCTGGGCGAGGCCCTGAGCGATGCCTTTTCCGATGCCGCGGGTGCCGCCGGTGATCAGAGCAACGCGATTGCGTAAGGGCAAGGTGGCTCCTGAGACTTAGTGTGGCTCAGTATAATGAATTTTTGTTTGGGCGAGCTGGGGAAAATCCGCCACGGAGAAACGGAGGGTCGGATTCGCGGTTGGATGGCGGGTTGTGAAACTGCTGCGCCGTTGCAGGGTTGAGGCCCGGGCAAGCTGGGGCGCAGCCTGCCTGCGGCGGGCAGGCAAGCAGCGTCCCTACCCTTGGAGAAAAGCCACGCCGCGCGTGGTTCGCGAGGCACGGGCGTGTCGGTCGGATGGGTTGCGGAAGTCAAAGGCCCCACCCTGCAAAAGAGGGACGCCCGCGCAATGATTTTGGTTGGGTGGATGGACTTGCGGTGATCGCCGGGGTTTGCGCGGCGGGTTAGCCCATGCGGGCTACTACTACTGTCATGTCGTCGGCTTGCTCGGCTGTGCCGGCCCATTGTTCGGCTGCGGCGATCAGGTTTTCGGCGATGCGCTGGGGGTGGAGGCTGCGCTGGCGCAGGACTTCGTCTTTGAGGCGCTGCACGCCGAATTCTTCGCCGTACACGTTTTCGGGCTCGGTGAGGCCGTCGCTGAAGGCGACGAAGAGGCTGCCGGCCTCGACTTTGATGGTGCGCTGGGTAAAGGTGCAGTCGTCCATCAAACCCACGACAGTTCCCCCCTCGGTGAGTTCCTGCACGTTCGAACCGTTCACGAAAAAAGGGCCGAGATGGCCGGCGTTGGTGTAGGTGAGGGTGCGCGCGGCGACGTCGTAAACGGCGTAGAAGAAGGTGGCATAGCGGTCGTCGGAAGTATTGCGAAAGAGGTGGCGGTTCAGGCGGGCGACCAGCTCGGAGGTTCCGCCGGAGAGCTGCTCGAGAGTGGCGTGGCTGCGCAGGGTGGCCTGCAGGCTGGCCATCAGCAGCGCGGCGAAGATGCCCTTGCCGCTGATGTCGGCGAGGGCGATAGCGACGGTATCGGCGCCGGTGCGGATGAAATCGTAATAATCGCCGCTGACGACGCGGGCGGGGCGGCAGATGGCGGCCAGTTCCAGGCCGGGGAGCGCGGGCAAGACCTGGGGGAAAAGCTGCGACTGGACTTCGCGGGCGATGACGAGTTCGTTTTCAAGTTTTTGGCGCTTGGTCTGCTCTTCGATCAACTCGGAGATGGAGCTGGTCATTTCGTTAAAGGATTCGCCGAGAGCGCCGAGCTGGTCGCGGCGGTGGACGCGGATGCGGGTGGCGAAATCGCCGCGGCGGACGTGCAGGGTGGCGACATACAGGTCATCCACGGAACTGGTGATGGTGCGGGTGAGCACCACGCCGGTAGCGAGCGCGGCGATTTCGAGAAGCAGAAAAATCACGGCGGCAGCGATGAGGGCGATTTCGAGCAGCGGGCCGATATCGCCGACGGAGGTGAACAGGCGGCGGGTGAGCGCAGAGGCGCGCATGCCGAAGGACGCCAGGACGGCGGCGGGTGCGCCGGGCGGCTGCGGGCCGACGTGAGCAAGCTCGATGGTGGATACGCCGCCGACGCGCACGTCGAACCAGCCTTGCGGCGGCCCGAGGGTGCGGCGACGGCTCGAAATCTGGTCGCCGGGAACGAAGACGTGGCCGTTGAAATTGAGCGAGACTCCGGCGGGACTGTTCTCGCCGCCTGGCCGCAAAGGAATGATGGCGATGGGGCCGAAGTCGGAGGAAAGCCCGTCGAGGAAGGCGGAATTGAGCGGGGTGGCGACGACCAAGGAAAAGGGCGCGGCGGGGCCGTACTTGGTGACGGCGGCGGCGACCCAGATTTTTCCATCCAGCTCGACCAGGCCGGAGAAGTGCGTGCCGTCGCCGGCCTGAACCAGGCGCTGGCCGCGGTTGGGGAAGACGCGCAGGTCGGGCCACTCGCGGCGGGCGGCTTCGAGCAGATTGGCGACGCCGGGGCGCGCGAGGATGGCTTCGCTCGAGGGCGAAGCGCCCTGGGCGGCCTCCTGTTCAATGGCGCCAGCGAGAGCGTCCGCATCGGCGGCGATAGCGCCGATGCGCTGCTGCAAATCGTCGTGAAACAGGTGCGCGCCGAGCTGGAGATAGAGACCGTAAGTGGCGAGGCCGGCCATGGAGAGCAGCAGAATCACCGGGACGACGGCGATGAAAATGTAGGCCACGATGAGGCGGTTGCGCAGGGTCCACATGAAGTTCCCGCGCAGCCAGGGAATCAGGCGGATGAAGAGATACACGAGGGCGAGGAAGGCGAGGAAACCGAGAAATCCGGAGAATGGAATCGTTACGCGGAAAGCGAGAGCGATGCGGGCAACGACGTAGAGGAAGAGGATCGCGAGCGCAACGAGGTCCGGCAAGGAAGCGTGCCGCAGGGAGACGAGCAGCCGGCGAGGAGATAAACGGTGGACGAGAGTTGGCATCGAGCGATAGAAGAATAGCCGATGAATGGCCGGAATGGAAATCGCCGGGGGCGAGCTGCGGCGGCAGCCACAGCGGGAAAAAGCGACGGAGCCGGCGAGACGCGGGCGCTACGAAACCGGGCGGAGCCGATGGTGCGGCGGCGACGGTCCGAAACCGGGCCTCGCGACCAGCCGGCTACAGGGCGCTGCGATCGTTCTGCTGGACACGGCTGTGATGGCGGCTGTAGGTAAAATAGACCACCAGGCCGATTATCAGCCAGATGATCAGGCGGGCCCAATTGACCCAGCCGAGCTTGTACATCATGTAGCCGTTAAAGAGAATTCCGAGAATCGGGACAAGGGGAACCCAAGGCGTACGGAAGGGACGCGGTTGCCCGGGATTCGTCCTGCGCAAGACGATGATCGAAATGCAGACGATGATGAAGGCGAAGATCGTGCCGATGTTGACCATCTCCCCGATGATGGAAATCGGAGTGACGCTGCCGACGATCGCGGCGAGCAAGCCGACGAGAATGGTGGTCTTGTACGGCGTGCGAAATTTGGGATGAATCGCAGCGAAGAATTTGCGCGGCAGCAGACCATCGTTGGCCATCGAATACAGGACGCGCGTTTGCCCCAGCAACATGACCAGCATCACGCTGGTAAGCCCCGCCAAAGCCCCGGCGGTGATCAGGAAAGACGCCTTGACCAACCCGCGATCGAGAAACGCAACGGAGAGCGGCGCTTCAATATTGATTTCCTTCCAGGGCACCATGCCGGTAAGCACAGCGGCGACCAGGACGTACAGGATGGTGCAGAAAATGAGAGAGGTGATGATGCCGATGGGCAAATCACGTTGCGGGTTTTTGGCCTCCTGGGCGGTGGTGGAGACCGCGTCAAAACCGATATAGGCAAAAAATATGTAAGCGGCTCCCCGGCCGATGCCGCCGAATCCCATGGGCGCGAAGCTGGACCAATCGTGTCCCCAGTTGGCGGTGTTCACGTAGTGCATGCCGAGCAGGATGACGAAGAGCACGACGGCCACCTTGATGATGACGATGGTAGCGTTGAAGTTGGCGCTCTCCTTGATGCCGATCACCAGCACGGCCGTGATGATGAGAGCGATCAGAAATGCCGGAAGATTGAAACCGATTTCGACGCCAAACAAGGTGGGCGCCGCCACCAAATGGTGCGCGCGCTGGAGCAGTTCGGGAGACTGCGCGGAGATGATGTCGCCTACCCGATTGAGAAAGGCCTGGGTGCCGAAAACGAGGGAAGGATCGTTATCGTGAGCCATCTGCCGAGCGATGATGTTTTCCGCGGTGACCAGGGCGGTCCAGTGGTCATAGGCGAGCCACAGGGGCATCTTCAGGTGGAAAATCTGCAGAAACTCGATGAAGTGATTGGACCAGCCGGAGGAAACGGTGCTCGCGCCCATGGCGTATTCCAGAGTCAAGTCCCAGCCGATGATCCAGGCAATCAGTTCGCCGAGCGCGGCGTACGCGTAGGTGTAGGCGCTGCCCGCGAGAGGGATCAAGGCCGCGAATTCGGCGTAGCAGAGACCCGCAAAGGCGCAGCCCAGGCCGGAGATGATGAAGGAAAGCATCAGGCCCGGGCCGGCATAATGCGCGCCGAGTCCGGAGAGGACGAAGATGCCCGCGCCGATGACCGCGCCAACGCCCAGGGCCGTGAGAGATACAGGACCGAGCGTGCGCTTCAGGGTGTGCTCGCCGGTTGCTTTCGCTTCGTTCAGCAGCCAATCCATCGGCTTGGTCTTGAACAGCGGGTTGCCCATTCGCGATGTTCTCCTTGACGTTGCGGCGCTCACCGAAAAGCAAAAGCACTACAGAGCACGGATGAACACACATAACGGCTACTGCAACTGACTGATACGGTCGCGCGGACGCGGGATGCCGGATGCCGGATGCCGCTGAAAAATAACACAGACCGGCTGCGCGGCGACGCGAAATCGGCACTGCGACGGCAAATCTGTCTCCTACGTATGCAAACCCGGGCGCAGCAAGCAGCGCCCCCACCGGCTCTTGCCTGTGATGCGTCCCCGCCTCGATCCACAGCGGGCACGGCATGGCGTGCCCCTACGACGCCCTGCGACGTTAGCCGGAAGTTGGGCGCGACTTCCCCGCTTGCTTCCAGAGCAGGTACACCGGAACGCCGACGAGGACGATGATCAGGCCGGGCCAGGTGTACTGCGGCTTGTAACGCAACAGCTGAATTTCAATGAACACGGCCATCAGCAGGTACGCGGCCGGAAGCACGGGATAGCCGATGGCGCGGTAGGGGCGCTCCATCTCCGGGCGTTTCCAGCGCAGAAGGAACAGGCCTCCGAGAGTGAGGATGTAGAAAATCAGGACGGCGAAAATCAGGAAATCGAGCAACTGGCTGTAGGTGCCGGAGAGACACAGAATCGCGGCCCAGATGCACTGCACGATCAGCGCGAAAGCGGGCGCGTGGTGGCGATTCACTTTTCCGGCGGAGGCGAAGAAGAGCTTGTCCTTGGCCATGGCGTAGTAAATGCGCGCCCCGGAAAGAATCAGGCCGTTGTTGCAGCCGAAGCCGGAAATGAGGATGGCGATGGCCATCACGACGGCGCCGCTGGGGCCGAAGATGACTTCGCAGACGGCGGTGCCGACGCGGCCGTCGGAGGCGAACTCGATGCCGCGGGCGAGAGCGGTGGCGCCATTGGGGTCGCCGGAGATGGGCAGGACGCGGAGATAGGCGACGTTGGCCATGGTGTAGAGAAAAATCACCAGGCCGGCGCCCAGCGCGAGCGAGAGCGGGAGATTGCGGCTGGGATTGCGGACTTCGGCGGCGATGAAGGTGATGTTGTTCCAGGCGTCGGCGGCAAAAAGCGCGCCGACCATGGCAACGCCGACGAGGGTGAGCGTGCCGATGGACCAGATGGGATGGCCGGGCGGGTAGGGATGCATGATGGACAGGCCCGCGTTGCGCCAGAAACCGCTGAAGTTGCTCTGGCGCGCGAGGGCGGTGGAATACCAGCAGCCGACGATGACCAGCGCGGCCAGCGAGCCGACTTTGGCGACCGTGAAAACATTCTGGACGATTTTCCCGACGCGCAGACCTCGGGTATTGATCCAGGTGAGGAAGACGATGGAGGCGATGGCCAGAAAATTCTGGCGGTTCAAGCCGACGTTGTAGGGGCCGAGCGAGCCGAACCAGAATTGCCAGGGGCCGACGGTGCCGAGTTTCCAGATCCAGGCGGAGGGCGAGAACCAGGGGACCATGACGGCGGTGAATTTCGCGAAGGCGATGGCGACGGCGGCGATGGTGGCGGTCTGGATTACCAGCAGCATTGTCCAGCCATAGAGAAAGCCCCAGAGCGGGCCGAGGGATTCGCGCAGGTAGATGTACTGGCCGCCAGCGCGAGGCATGGCGGCGGCGAGTTCGCCGTAGCTGAGCGCGCCGATGATGGTCATGACGCCGGCGACGATCCAGACGGTGAGCAGCAGGCCCGGGCTTTGGACTTGGTGGACGATATCGGCGGAGACGATGAAAATGCCGGAGCCGATCATGGAGCCGCAGACGATCATGGTGGAGTCGAAGAGGCCGAGGCCTTTGACGAGCTCAGGCGATTTGGCGGCTGCTGCGGTTCCGATGGCTTGGGCTTGTTCGGCCAAAAAACTTTTCCTTGTTACCGCTGTGAAAAATCGCGGCGCGCGTTTTAACTTTGCCGAAGGCTGCGGCGGCGAGGCAAGCCTCACCTTGGCAAAGCGGCGGCCCTTCGCACCTGCCGCTGGCAGGTGTTCAGGACGAGCAAGCTGCCGCACTCCATATGCGCCTGGGCCGCGGAGTTCGGTTAGCGCTCGCCGGTGCGCGCGGCGATGGCTTGCTGCGCGATCGCGAGATACTCGCGGGCGCGCTGCGCCGGGTCTGGCGCCGAGCGCAGGTCGCTGATTACGGCTACGGAATCGGCGCCGGCGCGAAAAACATCGCTGGCGGACTCTACAGTGACGCCGCCGATAGCTACAAGGGGTTTCCGCGTTATCTTCCGGGCCGCGCGCAGAAAATCCAGGCCCACGACCGGGTCGGGATTTTCCTTGGTGGCCGTCGGGAAGACCGGGCCCACGGCAATATAATCCGCCGAAGTGAGGTCCGCGGCGCGCAATTGCTCGAGGTTGTGTGTCGAAACCCCCACCCATTGCGGCGGGGGGCAGATGGCGCGGGCAGCGGCGACCGGGAGATCTTCCTGGCCGACGTGGACGCCGGCCGCGGCGGCGAGGCTGGCGATGTCCGGGCGGTCGTTGACGATGATGCGGACCGTGCCGTTGGCGAAATGCGCGACGAGATTGCGCGAGATTTCTGCGAATTGGCGCGGAGGGAGGAGCTTGGCGCGGAGTTGCAGGAGTTGTACGCCTGCGGCGGTTAACGCGTGCGCGTAGGAGAGAAGCGATTCGGTTGGTTGGGCGGGGGTAGCGTCCAGGATAGCGTAGAGAGGCGGAAACGGCCTGGCGTGCGAGTTGGTCATGGGCTGGTTCACGAGCAAGGCCGCCCGCTGTGTCCCAAAAGGCGCAGGACACAGCGGCCGTTACAAATTCAAGACCAAAGGCAGCAACGGCGACGGCAAAATCGGCGCTACTTGGCTGCCGCTGCCAGGGAACGGTCCAGGAAATGGGTGTCGAACTTTCCGGCTACGAAGTCCGGGTCGGCCAGGATGCGTTTGTGCAGCGGGATGGTGGTCTTGATGCCTTCGACGACGAAGCCATCCAGGGCGCAATTCATGCGCGCGATGGCTTCGGCGCGGTCGTTGCCGTGGGCGATGAGTTTGGCGATGAGCGAATCGTAGTAGGGCGGGATCACCGCGTCGGCGTAGCTGGCGGTGTCCACGCGAATACCGGGGCCGCCGGGAACGCGGAAGGCGGTGATGCGCCCGGCGGAAGGGACGAATGTTTCGGGATCTTCGGCGTTGATGCGGCACTCGATGGCGTGTCCGCGAAATTCGACGGGCGCGAGGACGTCGGCGAGCTTCTCGCCCGCGGCGACGCGGATTTGCGATTTCACCAGGTCCACGCCGGTAACCATTTCGGTGACGGGATGCTCGACCTGGATGCGCGCGTTCATTTCGATGAAATAGAGATTGCCGGACTCCTCGCGCAGGAATTCGACGGTGCCGGCGCTGGAATAGCCGAGCTTCTTGAGGGCGTCCACCACCTGCTTGCCGATGCGCTTGCGGGTGGGCGCATCCATGACGACGGAGGGCGATTCCTCGAGGACTTTCTGGTGGCGGCGCTGCAGGGAACACTCGCGCTCGCCGAGATGCACCACGCTGCCGTGCTTATCGCCGAGAACCTGAAATTCGATGTGGCGGGGGCGCTCGATCAGCTTTTCGATGTACACGTTGGGGCTGCCGAAGGCCTGCTGAGCTTCGGCTTTGGCGGTCTGAAACAGCGGAGTCAGCTCGCGCGCGTGGCGCACCACGCGCATGCCGCGCCCGCCGCCGCCTTCGGCGGCCTTGATCATCACGGGATAGCCGATCTCGGAGGCGATTTTGCGGGCGGCTTCTTCGTCAGGAACCACGCCGGGGCTGCCGGGAATGATGGGAAGTCCGGCGGCGGCCATGGCCTCGCGGGCTTTATCTTTTTCGCCCATGAGGCGAATAGCGTCGGGCGCGGGGCCGATGAAAGTGATGTGCGAGGCTTCGCAGACTTCGGCGAAGTTGGCGTTCTCAGAGAGGAAGCCGTAGCCCGGATGGATGGCGTCCACATTGGCGATCTCCGCGGCGCTGATGACCTGGGGAATGTTCAGGTAGCTTTCGCTGCTGCGCGGCGGGCCGATGCAGATGGCTTCGTCGGCAAAGCGGACGTGCAGCGAGTTGCGGTCGGCCTCGGAATAGACCGCGACGGTCTTGACGCCCAGTTCCCTGCAGGCGGAAAGAATGCGCAGGGCGATTTCGCCGCGATTGGCGATCAGAATTTTTCGGAACATTGCCCTCGGAGAAAAAGCAAGATGCCTGCTGCAAAGTCAAAAGCTAATTCAACGGCAAAGAAAAACCAAGATGCCCGTTCCGTCCCGAAAAACACGGGACAGAACGGCCGCCACAAATTCAAATGCGACGGCAACCAGCCGGCGAGAGGCCGGCGCGGCAACAGGCTCGATCGCGCGGCTATTTTTTCCGGTGGGGGCGAATGCCGAAGAGCGCTTCGCCGTACTCGACCGGCTGGCCATTTTCGACGAAGACGCGCACGATTTCCCCCGCCGCGTCGGACTCGATTTCGTTCATCAATTTCATGGCTTCGATGATGCAGAGCACCTGGCCGACGTCCACCTTGGAGCCCACCTTGACGAAAGGATCGGCGTCGGGACCGGCAGCGACGTAAAACGTGCCCACAATCGGGGACTTCACGATGTGCAGATCCTCGGAGCGGCCGGCGTCAGCGGCGGGCTCGCGCGGTGGCGCGGCGGAGGGGGCGTGCGCGGCATGCGGCGCGGGAGCGGCGACCACGATTTCCGGAGGCGGCGCCTGCGCGTAAGAGGCGGGCGCCGCGGACGGCTTCTTCAGCCGGATGCGGAAACCCTCGCGTTCGTACTCGAATTCCTCGAGGCCGTGCTTGCGCATGAAGTCCAGGAGCTTTTCGATTTCGGAGAGGTCCACGCCGCGAACGGGCGAGCTCGATGCTGCGCTGGGTTTCTTGTTTTTCGCCATTTAGAGTTCTAGAAATTCCCGAGAAGCACTGGTTAAGACTTCAGCGCCCGCGGATGTGACGAGCACTTCGTCCTCGATGCGAATACCGCCTAAGCTTTCGATATAGACGCCAGGCTCAACCGTTAGCACCATGCCCTCTTCGAGCAAGGTTTCCTCTGCGCGGCCCAGCCGGGGCGGCTCGTGTATCTCGAGGCCCAAGCCGTGCCCGGTGCTGTGAGTGAAATAGCGATCCAAGCCGAAACGCTTGAAAACCTTGCGCGCTGCGGCATCCACGGCGCCGGCAGAGACTCCCGGGCGGATGGCGACCGTAGCGGCCCCCTGGGCTTGCAGCACGGCACTGTAAAGCGAGCGAATTCGATCCGAGGACCGCCCCAGGAAGACGGTACGCGTCATATCGCTACAGTAATCGCGCAGTATAGCACCCTGGTCAAGTACGACCAACTCGTTTTTCCTGAGGAGCTTGGACGTGGGGCGGGCGTGCGGCCAGGCGGAGCGGCGGCCGGAGGCGACAATCGTTTCGAAGGATGCGCCGATGGCGCCCTGAAGCTTCATGGAGCGCTCGATGTCCGCGGCAATCGCGAGTTCCGAGACGCCGGGCTTGATCTTGCGGACCGCCGCCGTCCAGACCCTACTGATCAGGCGCGCGGACTCGCGCATGCGCGCAAGCTCATCGGCATCCTTCACGGCGCGCAGCCGCTCGATCAGGCCGCCCGCGGCCAGCCAGCGCACGTGGGCGCCCGCTGCGAGCTGCAGCACGGCTTTCTGGGCCACGGTGAGCTGCGCTGGCGCGAAGCCCAGGCGCAACCTGCCACGGCGGCGCTTGAGCGCTGCTCCGGCTGCGCGGACCAGGCCGTGCGCGGCGATCTCGACGGCGGCGTGAGCGACCTCCTGACGGGCTTGCAGGGTGTAACGGCTGTCGGTGAAGAGGGTCGCACGGGAGGTTTCGACCAGCAGTATACCGGCGCTGCCGGTGAAGCCGCATAGATAGCGAATGTCCGGAAGGTGGGTGACGAGAAGGGCGTCGGCGCGCTGCGCCGAAAAAGAAAGCCGGAGCCGATGGATCCGGCTCCGGGCTGATTTCAATTGCGCGGATTTTTCGTCCACGACGTGCGTTCGAACCCCTTTCTTCCCCGCAACTACTAGCCCGGCAGAATGCGCGGGGTGAGGAAGAAGAGCAGTTCCTGAGCCGTGGAGCTGACCGTGGTGTGCTTGAACAGGTTGCCGATCACCGGCAGGCTGCCGAGCAGCGGCACGGACTGGACGTCCGTATTCTGCTGGGTGACGATGACGCCGCCGATGACCATGGTGCCGCCGTCGCCGACCAGGACCTTGGAGCTGGCTTCCTGGGTGTCAATGGCCGGGATGCCTTCGACGCGGGGCAGAGCGGCGTCAATCTGGTCGTTCTTGACGTCCACGTCCATGTAGATGGTGCCCTCGGCGGTGATTTGCGGCGTGACGTCCAGCTCCAGCACCGCGTCCACGAACTGCACGGAAACGGTGTTGTTGACGATGGTCTGCACCGGAATCTTGGTGCCTTGCTTGACGATGGCCTTCTGGTTGTTCTGGGTAACGATCTTCGGCTTGGAAATCAGCTTGCCGACGCCGCGGTCTTCCGCAGCAGTGATGACCATATCCAGGGCGAAGTTACCGTTCGCGAACGAATAGGCAAAACCGCTGCTGGGAGTCGTCGCGCCCAGGTTGGTAAGCAGCGGAACGGACCCAGAGGTCAATGGCGGCGTGCCCACCGCGAAAGGCGGAGCAGGCGTGTGAATGATCGGGCTGGTGCCGACCGCGGAGGCGCCGCCGAAAGTGCTGCCGTGCGTGCCCAAGCCGAGGCCGAACTGCGTGCCGATTTCGCGCGAGAAGGAGCGGTTGGCTTCGACCACGCGTGCTTCGATCTCCACCTGCTGCGACTTGCGGTCGAGCTGGCGAAGCAAATTATCGAGCACCGGCAGCACGCTGGGAACGTCGCGGATGATCAGAGTGTTGGAGCGGCTGTCGGCCAGGATGTCTCCGCGCGAGGACAGGAATTTTTTCAAGGTCGGGACCATGTCCGCGGCTTTGGCGTAGCTGAGAACGCGCGTGGTGGTGACTACGTCGGCGGCCTCGGTCTGAGCCTTGGCTAGCTCGCGGTTCTGGTCGGCTTCCCTCTTCAGGGTTTCCTTGGTGGCGATGCGCAGGACGTTGCCGTCGAGCTGCTTATCGAGATCATTGTTCTTCAGGACGATGTCCAGCGCCTGATCCCACGGCACATCGTCGAGCACGATGGTGAGGCTGCCCTTTACGGCCGGGTCCACCACCACGTTGAGGCCGCTGATTTCGTGAATCAAACGGAAGAAGTCGCGCAGGTCCACGTCCTTCAAGTTGACGGAAATCGGTTCGCCGGAATAGCGGCTGGTGGCGACAGGCGCCGCGGCTTGCGGCGTAGAAATTGCTGGAGCGGGATCGCTGACTTCCGTGTAGCCGCTATTCGCGGACGGCTTGGGAGCAGGGGCTTCTACCGTATGCACCGGAGCAGCTGGCGCAGCCAAAGCCGCGGAAGTTTGCGTCAGGGTGCTGGGAAGCGCGGCCACGGGCGCAGGAACGTTTTCACGGACGGGCGCAGGGAGCACCGGAGCGACGTTGGCCTTGGTGGTAGAGATGGTGGAAGGCTCGTCGTTCGTCTCTGGTGCGGATTTCATGGCACCACCGGCAGCGGGCTTGGAAGCAGCCCCCAAAAAGGCCACGGTCACGCCGTTTGCCGAGGGGTTCACGCTGTAATGAGCCGGTTCGCGGAGGTCAATGACCACGCGGGAAACGTCCGGTGTGAATTGCGCCAGGCGAATTTCCTTAACCGGATCCAGGTTGCTGGCAATGTGATTTTCCGAAGTCTTCAGGTGCGCGCCGGTAAAGTCCAGCACGATGCGATCCGGATTGTGCAGGCGGCTGACGTGATAATTCAGCTTGGTAGAGCCGACCACGTTCACTTCGGTGCGGGCTCCGACCTGCGCGAGATTGACCTGTTCGATCGCGTCCATATCCGCCGCGGGCGCCTTGGCATCCGAAGATTTCACGGCAATGGGCTTGATCGTCGCGGGAGGCGGCGCGACCGACGGTGCGAAAGCGGCGACGGGCGCCACGGAGGCATCGGCGTTGCCGTTCGCAGAGACGTACAGCGTGAGCTCCTGGTTGCCGTTGCGCTGCAGGCGCGGCTGCACGCCGGGCCGCAGCAGGATTTCCAAGCGCACCACGGGCTTTTGGCCCGTGGAGTACGAAGTGAGCCGGTAGCTCTTGACCAGCTCCGAGGGCACGACGCGCGCGCCGGAAGAATCTCCGGCGGACACACCGCTCAGGTCGAGCACGTAGAGGCTCTCGCTCGGGCGATAGGTGGTGTATTGGAACGGGCCGTTGGCCTGAGCATCCAGGGTCACGGCGCCGTCCTTCACCACGGCCTTCACATGCACTACCGGCGCATCGTTCGCCGAGAGTGCTCCATTCGTCAGAATCAGGGCTGCCGCCACGAACGCAGTCAGGCCCCACGCCCTCCGCATAATCCTCATTGCTGCTCTCCTGCACTCGGGTAGATTCGTTTCGTAACTAAACGTTCGACCGGCTTCCCGAAAGCATCTTTAGAGTTTTCCTTGAACGTGACACCGTCCAGGCCAATCTTTTCCACATCGCCGTCGTACAGACGGTCACCTTCCCGAAGGAAATACACGCGCTGATCGGGATTGGTTACGACCGCGAGCATGCCGCTGGGGGAGCGGACCGCTCCGTCCACACGCACGGTGGCCACAACCAAACCTGCTTTGCCCGGAGGCAGCGGCGGGCCGCCGCCCGGCCGGTGTTCATTGACCAGCGGGAGAAACGGATCTCGTTCGGCGACCTTGACTTCGGCCGGATTGGGAGTGGTGGCGCCGGCCGCAGGAGCGGGCGCGGCAGCGCGCTTGGTGCGGTGCGCGCTCTTGTGGGCCGGCTTGCTCTGCGCCCAGGCCCCGGAGACGACGCAGAGGGACAAGAGCAGCGCGGTGAAGAACAAGTTGATAGCCTTTGGCAGTCTCATCATATTCGTCCTAGCGCTTCGCCGGCGTTGCTGCCGGCTTTGCGGGAGCCGCAGCCTCTGCCGCCTTCGAGAAGAACGTGGTCACGGTCATCTCGCCTGTAACCGAAGTTCCCGGTGTCATGCGAAAAGTGGTGTTGGGAGTGTTCTTGCCGATGACGCTGGTGAGTTTCACGTCTCCCACATTGATGATGCGCGAGAGCCGACCGAGCTTGGCGAAGAAATCCAGGACCGAGAAATACGGTCCGTCCGCCTGCACTTGAAAGGGCAGCTCGTAGTAATACTGCTTGGGAGCGACCGGCAACGCCTTCAGCGCGCGGATATTAACGCCGGAGCTGGCGGCTGCGCCCTGCACCATGAGGATGAATTGATCCACCTGCTTGTCTTCCGGGACGATGGTTTGCAGCGTGGCGAGCTGCTTGGAAAGCGCGTCCATCTGGGATTGCAGTTCGGCCCGGCGCTGTTTGTAAACGCGCAGACTGGCGACTTCATTTTCCAGAGGCTTTTCCTGCTGCTGAGCGGATTCCAGGTCGGCGCGCACCGAAGCCACCGGAGAACCGGGGACGTAGAACCCCGCGGCAATCAGGACTACGGCAAGCCCCAGGAAGAAGAGAGCCTGAAGCGGCCAGGGCCAATCTCGAAAAGCGGTAGCCATCGCTAACTCCTCCCCTTGGCTGCGGGCTTCGGGGGCGTGGTGGTGGTGCTGCTGGCAGCAGGCTTGGTCTGGGGCTGGCCCGCAGAAGAAGCCGGCTGGGCAATCGCGGCAGTCATGGTGAAGCCGAAGGTGGTCACGGACTTGACCACGTCATCCTCTTTTGCTTCCTGGATTTCGACCTGGTCAAAATAGCCGGAGCGGTTCATCTGGGTAATGAAATTGGCGATGGCATTCACGCTGCCGGCCTCGCCGATGATCTGCAAGGTGTCGCCTTTGCGATCCAGGGAGGTGAGCCAGAGCAGGTCCACGCGGACCACGGTATTGGCGACCATCTGGAGCAACTCCTGGGCGCCGGTGCGGTTCTTCTGCAGTCCTTCGATCACGCCGATCTCGGTTTGCAGCGCGGCCTTCTGGGTCTCGAAGCGATCCACTTCCTGTTTGATCTGTTGCAGGCTGAACTTTTCGGACTTCAGAGCGGCGATGCGCGCGTTGGTGTCGTCGAGCTGATGCTTCTGCGAATAGTAAGTGACCGAGAGAACCACGAAGGCGATGGCCAGCGCGGCGACGCCCAGCAAAATCTGCAGGGTGGATTCCAGCGGCACGGATTGTTTGGCGGCCTTGGGACGGATCTGGCCCAGTAGATTGATGCGGATCATGGGGTGTCAAAGCTCCTCAGCGCGAGGCCCACAGCAATGGCCAGGCGCGGCGCCAACTCACGGATCTGGCTTTCATCGTGACGCCCAGGATTGATGGCAATCTTACGGAACGGATAGAGCTCCTCGACCGGCATGGCGAATTCCTCTTTCAGCAAGTCCAGCAAACCGGGCACACGCGCGGTGCCGCCGGCGACGTAGATGCGGCGGATATTTTCACCGCTGGCGGTGGCGCGAAAGAAGTCGAAGGTTTTTTGGATTTCCAGGATCAAGATGTCCGAGACGGAGCGCAATATCGCGGTGCGCTGCTCTTCGTTGACGCCCGCCAGGGTGCCGCCCATCTTCAATTTTTCGGCGTCTTCGAAGCTGAGGTCGAGCTCCTTCTGCAGCGCGTCGGTGTACTGGTTGCCGCCGACGGAAACGTCGCGGGTGAACAAAGGAGTCCAGCCGCGCACGATATTGATATTCATGACGCTGGCGCCGACGTTCAGCAGGGCGACCACTTGCGAGGGGTCCGGCTCGTAATTCACCTCGAAGCAGTTCTGCAGGGCGAAGGCGTCAATGTCCACGACCACCGGGGTCTTGCCGGCCTGCGCCAGGACGTTGGTGTGATTCAGGATTTTGTCTTTCTTGACGGCGACCAGCAGCACGTCCATCTGATTTTCGGTGGCCTCGAGCAATTGATGGCTGAGGTTCACGTCGGCAATGTCGAAAGGAATGTGCTGGCTGGCTTCGGCCTGCACGCGGTCGAAAAGTTCGTCTTCGGTCATCAGCGGCATGCTGACGCGCTTGACGATGACCGAGTGGCCGGAAACGGAGGTGGCCACGTCCTTGGTCTTGATCTTCTGGCCATCGAAGATGGAAATGATTTTTTCGGCGACCGAAGGAGCGTCCATGATGGCGCCGTCCACGACGGTGTCCTGGGCCAGGGTTTCGATTCCGTAACTGACCAGCTCGAAGCCCGCCTTGGTTTTCTTCAGCTCGACTGCCTTGACCGAACTCGAGCCGATGTCCAGGCCGATTAAGGATTTCGTTTTCCCCAAATTGAACATCGCGCGGCCCCTCACTCCTCACCCCATCCCGCTTCGCAGGACGGGCACGGCTTCGTTTGCTGCGTGAAGATTTGCTTGGAAAAAACCCCAGCACCCGCTCGCTGCTTCGCCTCTGCACCCCAACGCGCTGCTAAACTCGGAGAGGACCGTCAGTACTGCTACGCCCGGTACCTTTCCTCTTTGACCGTTTATTACATCCGCAGCAGAGAGTGTCAAGCAACGTGTTCCGCTGGTGTGCTATTGGTAAAACACGGTACGGAAGGACAGGTAGGCGAAAAGGACAGGTAAAAAGGACAGGTGGAGAGGCGCTAAAACCATGAAATACCGCAGGAAAGGCCGCAGAAGGCGAAGAGATTGGCGTTCGCCTGGGGTTTACTTTTTGTTCGCGGGCGCGAGCTTAAGTTGCTGCCATATGGTGTCCACGCGCCTTTTCGTGGCTGCGTCCATTTTAATTTCGTCGGGCCAGCGGCCGCTGTAGCCCTCCTCCGGCCACTTGCGCGTGGCGTCCACGCCCATCTTCGAGCCGAAGTCCTGGCGGCGCGCGGCGTGATCCAGGGTGTCCACCGGGCCGAGAACGAATTGCACGTCGCGCTCGGGATCAATCGCGCAAAGCGCTTTCCAGACGACCTCGCTCGAGTTTTGCACGTCCACATCGTGGTCCACCACCACGACGACCTTGGTGAACATCGCCTGCCCCAGCGACCAAATCGCGTTCATGATTTTGCGAGCCTGGCCAGGATAGCTCTTGCGGATGGAGACGATCATTAGGTTCTGGAAGATGCCTTCGGCGGGCATGGCCACGTCCACAATCTCCGGATACTGCATCTTCATTACCGGCATGAAGACGCGCTCGATCGCGTGGCCCATGAAATAGTCTTCCTGCGGAGGAGGACCCACGATGGTGGTGAGATACAGCGGGTCCTTGCGGTGGGTGATGCACTGAATGTGGAACACGGGAAACTGGCCTTCGAGCGAGTAGAACCCGGTGTGATCGCCGAACGGTCCTTCGGTGCGCATCTCGCCGATTTCGACGTAGCCTTCCAGAACAATTTCGGCGTTGGCGGGAACCTCCAGGTCCACTGTCTTGCAGGCGACCAGCTCCACCGGGTCCTTGCGCAGGAAGCCGGAGAACAGGAACTCGTCCATATCGGGCGGGACGGGAAGAATTCCCGCGAGAGCGGTGGCGGGGTCGGCGCCGATGGCGACCGCGACTTCCAGCCGGCCGGCGGGATTTTTCGCGCGGCTGCTGCGGTAGTGATCCGCGCCGTGCTTTTGCGTTTGCCAATGCATACCCGTGGTACGGGAATCGAAAACCTGCATGCGATAACAGCCGACGTTGCGCTTCCCGTTTTCCGGATTCTTGGTGATGACCATGGGCCAAGTGATGTAGCGGCCACCGTCCTGCGGCCAACATTTTAAAATGGGAAAAGCGTCGAGCGAGAAATTCTCGGTGAGGACCACTTCCTGGCAGGCGCCGCTGCGCACCGACTTCGGGAAGAAGGAGCCGATCTCGGCGAGCTTGGGCAGCATCTTCACCTTCTCCAGAAGGCCCTGCGGGGATTGCAGATCGAGAAACGAGCCGATGCGCGCGGCGACTTCTTCGAGGGAATCAACCTCCAGGGCCATGCACATGCGGCGCTCGGTGCCAACGAGATTAGTGACGACGGGGATGCGCGAGCCTTTGGGACGTTCGAAGAGCAGCGCCGGACCGGCGGCTTTCACGGTGCGGTCGGCGATCTCGGTGATTTCCAGGACGGGGTCCACTTCGAGCGGGATGCGACGAAGCTCGTCGCTCTTTTCCAGTTTGTGGATGAAATCGCGCAGGTCTCGATAGGCCACTTCCCCTCCCGGGTGTTCGTGATGCGGATGCGGCTCCGCCACTTTAGCACGGAGGGTAGGAGCGATGCAGGTGGCAGGGGCGGCGTCTGGCCGGCTGCCGTGGACACGGAAGCGCCGGGAACAATTCTATGCGGCTCGCGCTCAGAAACTCTACTGGACGACACAGAAAACCACTGATTACCGCAGAGACGCCTAGTTCGCAGAGAAAAGCCTAGCTTGCGCTGGCCGGTTGCAGAGGAGTGGAGTGCGAAACCGCGGTGATTTTTTCGTTTGGCGGGTGGATGGCTACCAGGCGCGCAGCCAGGTCGCGGTAGCGGCTTACCAGGGGGTTGTTGGATGCGGCGGTGAGCGGGATTCCCAGCGTGACGGCTTCGCTGACCTGGCGAAAATCGTTGGGCAGGCGGGCAAAGAAAGGTTGCTGCAGATTTCTTTCGGCCTGGGCGACGGGCTCGTCGTCGTTCTGGCGCGCGCGATTGACGATGATGCGAAAACGGGCGCGATCCAGGCCGGCGGAATCCACGGCGTGCAAATAACGTTCGAGCATGCCGAGAGCGAGGACGCTGGGTTCGGCGACCAGCAGCAGCGTGCCGGCGGTCTGGAGAATCCTGGACCATTCGGCGGCGTTCACGAAGCCGAGGTCCACGACGACGAAATCGTACGCCGCGCGAGCCAGCGCGAGGATGCGCAGCAGGGATTCGATGGAAACGGATTCGCGCTGCGCGACGCGCAACGCGGCGTGCAACGGGCCGGCCAGAATTTCGACGCCGGATTTGTGGCGGGTGAGCAGGCTGGCGAACAGAGATTCATCGAGGCGATTGATACGCTCGAGCGCGTCCAGCAGGGTGAAGCGCGGCTGAAAATCGAGCATCAGGCCGATCTGACCGAAGGGGCGCGCGAATTCCAGGAGCGCGATTCGTTTGCGGGTCAGTTGCAGCAAGTGCACCGCGAGGTTCAGGGCAACGGTCGTGGTTCCGACGCCGCCTTTGGAGCCGGTAACGAAGATCAGCTTTTCAGGCACGATGAAGGCCTCCTGATATCGGTGGCACAAATCGGAGAGTCCGGCATGGTGCGCGCATAAATCCTGCCGACACGGCCACCCAGGGGAGCAGATTCAGGGCCAAAGCGCCTGGCTGCGGGCGTACGTTGCACGCAGGGGGCGGCACAGAGCATGAAATGAGGCGGCACTTTGAAATCATCGGCTAGATTTAAAATTTCCTTACCGGGATTGCCGCGTGAAATGCGGTATTCTCTACCGTTTGGAGTTCCCATGGCGCCGGATCCTTGACGACCCTTGCGGCAGGGCCGCCGGACCGAGGTCACAAGATGAACAAGCAGCATTTCTACTTCAAGCTGATTGCGCCGCGAGTTACGTTTGGGATGGATATGACTGCCGGCGAGCGCGCGTTGATGCAGCAACGCGTTCGCTATACGCAGGAAGCGTTCGAAGCCCGCAAGATTCTGCTTTACGGTCCGGTGATGGCAAGCGCGGGGGCGTTCGGCGGCGCGGTGCTGAAGATGGCGGATGCGACGGACGTGCAGAAATTTGGCGCAGAAGATCCTGCGGTGAAAGCAGGAATGAATACGTTTGAGTTTCATCCGATGAAAGTAGCCGCGCCCCGCGGGGTCGCTTGAGCTTTCGCTGGAAGGAGCGCCGGCCTTGCATTGTTGCGTAAGATACTCGCGGTTAAGAGGAATCACACCCATGAAGCTTCGTCTCTTCGTACTCTTTGCGTTCTTTGTGCCGGCAACTTTGTTTGCGCAGTCGCCTGCGCAGACGATTAGCGGCTGGCAGATGGCAGACTCCGCGAAAGTGACGGCGGAGGGCGCCGTCGTTTCGACCGCCGGCTTTCACCCCGAGGGCTGGTACGCCGCGACGGTGCCGGGAACCATCCTTGCCACGCTGGTCAACGACGGCGTTTACCCCGACCCGCTGTATGGCGAGAACATGCGTGCCATTCCGGAAAGCCTGAACAAGACCAGCTACTGGTACCGCACCACCTTTGCCGTCCCTGCGGCCTACAAAGGGCGGCATACCTGGCTGCACTTTGGAGGCATCAACTACTCCGCGCAGATTTGGGTGAACGGCCGCCAGGCCGGAACGATGCGCGGCGCGTTTGTGCGCGGCGACTTCGACATTTCCGGGTTTGTGAAGCCGGGACGAAAGGCGGTGTTGGCCGTGCTGGTTTCGCCGCAGCCTCATCCCGGCGTTCCGCACGAACATACCGCCGCTCTGGGTGTGGGCCAGAACGGCGGCGAGACGGCAATTGACGGCCCGACGTTCCTTTCCACCATCGGATGGGACTGGCTTCCCGCCGTGCGCGATCGCGATACGGGCATCTGGCTTCCGGTCACGCTGAGCGAGAGCGGGCCCGTGCTGGTGAAGGATCCATTCATCACTGCGGATCTGGCGGCATCGCACGAAAGCGCGGATCTTTCCATTTCCGCGACGTTGCAGAATCAATCCGCGAAGCCCGTCAGCGGCACGCTCACCGGCATCATCCATCTAGAGAACGCGCAGGGCCCGGACATTACTTTCCACGAAGCCGTGACGGTCGGGGCGAACGGCTCGCAAGCGATCGCGCTGGATAGCAAGTCCACGCCGGAGCTGCATATTTCCAGGCCGAAGCTGTGGTGGCCCAACGGTTACGGCCCGCAGAATCTATACACGTTGACGCTGCGTTTCGACATCGGAAAGAAATCTTCGGACAGCAACACGCAGCAGTTTGGCATTCGCAAGATCGAATACGAGGTCCCCGGCTCGGACAAACTGACCATTTCCGTAAATGGAGTGCGCGTGATGGTGCGCGGCGGCGATTGGGGCCTGGATGACGCCATGAAACGGATTCCGCGCGAACGGCTGGACGCGCAGTTTCACATGCACGCACTGGCCAATATGAACATGATCCGCAACTGGGTAGGACAGAGCACCAGCCCCGACTTCTACGACATGGCGGACAAATACGGCATCCTGCTGTGGGATGAATTCTTTCAGCCCAATCCGAATGACGGTCCGGACCCGACCGATATTCCCACGTATCTGGCGAACGTCACCGACAAGGTGCTGCGCTACCGCAACCATCCTTCGATAGCGATCTGGTGCGCGCGGAATGAGGGCTACCCGCCGAAGGAATTGGACGACACGCTGCACACGCTGATGGATCACCTGGATCCGACGCGGCTTTATCAATCGAATTCTTCCGCCGGGCGCGGCGTGGCTTCGCACGGACCGTATTACTGGCGTTCGCCGCGCTTTTTCTATGTGATCAAAGAAAGCTTCAAGACCGAGACCGGCTCCGTCTCCATTCCCACGATCGAATCCATTCAGGGGATGATGCCGCAGAAGGATTGGGAGACGATCAACGACGATTGGGCGCAGCACGACATGGCGGCCGGCGCGCAACGCGGCAACGAATTCCCCACTTCGCTCGCGGAGCGCTACGGGCACATTCGCAATCTTGCCGACTTCGTGCAGAAGGGCCAGCTCGCCACCTACGTGGCGTTCCGCGCGATGTACGAAGGGCGCAACGCCGAAATGTTCAAGACCGCCACGGGCGTGCTCACCTGGATGAGCCACCCGGCGCAGCCCAGCTTTGTGTGGCAGCTCTATCACTACGACCTCGAGCCCAACGCGGCCTTGTACGCGGTGAAAAAAGCCGCCGAGAGCGTGCACGTGCAGTTCAATGAAGAGAATCGCGGCATCGAGGTGGTGAACAACCGTCCGGACGCGCTCAATGCGCTCGCGGTGAAAGTACTCATCTACCGCTTTGACGGCACGCTGGATTCAACCAAAACGTATGCGGTGGCGCAGGTTCCCGGCAGCAGCACGCTCAAGGTGGCGCAGATTGACGTGAGCGCGCGCATCACGCCACTCTACTTCATCAAGCTCGACCTGAGCGACGCGAGCGGAAAATTGCTCTCGACCAATCTTTACTGGCAGCACGTCGCACAGGACCAGTTCGACGGGCTGATGAAGCTGCCCAGGGTGACGCTCGGCGCCGAGGCCACCAGCAGCGTTGAAGGCGACAATACGGTGCTGAACGTAACGCTGCACAACGACACTGGCCACGTTGCCTTGCTCACACACCTGCAACTGCATCAGAAGAAGAGCGGCCGCCGCGTGCTGCCCGTCTTTTACTCGGACAACTACATTTCGCTGGTGCCCGGCGAATCCTCCACCGTCACGATCACCGCGGCGACGAAGGACCTGCAGGGAGATTTGCCGCTGGTGGAAGTGGACGGATTCAACCTGGACGTGAACCCAGCCGAGAGTCCCGTCGCGATCGCGGCCAACTTGAATGCGCTACCATCCCACTGGCCCGCCACGGACATCGTTCCGGAAGAAAGATAATCGCCGCGGTTGTTCGAACGTGCAAAAGTGGATAAAATGAGGCCTGTCGGAGCGGGCGTCGTACAATGGCAGTATAGAAGCTTCCCAAGCTTCGGACACGGGTTCGATTCCCGTCGCCCGCTCCAATAAAACAGGGCATTTTAAGCGACATGCCTGTTTTCCTTGTTTTCCGAAACCACATTTCTAGGGCCGTTCAAACGGAAAAACGCAGCCTGGATTTGCTCGCAAGAGTCTCCTCATATCGCCAATTGCTCTACGAGTAACGTGTCACTTTAGCACACCACTTGCGCGAGGTATAAAGTTGAGGTGCGGCGCTCGCTCTAACTTTTTCGTACCGCGCTGCATCCAACTTCTGATGGCTTGGCTCTGACAAACCAAAGGAGAACCGACTTGGACCAGCCGGAAGATACATTCTATGCTTTCGTCTTCGATAACGACCAGCAGATGCATAGCGTAATCAACGAATTGCTTGCGCGACTGAAGAAAATGGAGAATACAAACTCTGAAGTCTATCGAGCAGAGGGAAGGGACGGTCACCAAGTCTACCTAAACCATCTTGCTCTCAGAGAGAGTACTGGAATGTCAGACCTACCGCAGTGGCGTTGGAAATATAATCGCAAGAAGCTTACTGCGCCGCATATCGGACGGCTCGCAAGACTGTTCCCGCAACAGACATAAAAAGATGCAGGCCCGAATCGTTGCCAATCTCTTTGCCTTTTAAATTCAGAAAAACTCACTATACTGTCTTGCCATGGCGAATGATCGTGAGGCCACACAGCAAGAGTGGAAAGAATTTCTTGAGTCGACACCAGCATACGTCGAGCGCCAGTTCGAGAATCTCGTCTACGACATGCTAGCGGGTGGTCCGGGCTACCTGTGGGGATTTCCCGCGCCCCGCATTCAGCTCTACTGCGAAGTAGACGATGGTGTCCGCTGGTTTGACCCGAGCTTCGATAAATTCGAGTGCCGCCGGGGCGAAACCCAATTCATTAAATACACGTGCCGAGACTGCGGGCAGTGGGCCAAAGTGTTCGCTCTAATCTTAAATCCAGATGTAGAATCAAGACCAACGGTGCTAAGAGCCGCCAAACTGGGCGAGTATCCGCCCTTCGGCTCACATGTCGCCAAGCGCCTTCAGGTCATGTTGTCCGAAACCGACTTGGAGCTTTACCGCAAGGGGCTTCGCACTGAGCGTGAGGGGCACGGTATCGGCGCGGCTGCATATTTTCGCCGTGTCGTCGAAAATCAGTGGAAAGCTCTCGTGGTGAAGCTTCGGGTCGCAGCGGAGAAGCGCGGTAGCCCTCTCGAAACGCTAGAGGTATTCGAGAAGGCCCTCGCGCAACCGCAATTCTCGACGGCGGTAGAGCTGCTAAAGGATGTCATTCCGGCTAAGCTCCTAATCTTGAATGGACGAAATCCACTTGCATTACTCTACAGGCCGCTGAGCATGCAGATTCATGACCTCAGCGACGAGGAATGCTTGCAGCAAGCCGCTGATATTCGCATCGTTTTAAACGAGACTTTTGATAACCTCAGTCGAATATTGAAGGATGATGAGACATTGAAAGCCGCAGTGTCCCGACTGCAAGGCTCGTAGCTCGCCCCAACTGGCACTTGCCTCATTTTCCGTTTTCCGTTGTTTTCCGTTTAAGGGCGTCGCCGAGTGAGCTAAAGTGCCGCCGTTCCAACGTTTTCGTTAGATACGCCTTAGCTTCCCAAGCTTCGGACGTGGGTTCGATTCCCATCGCCCGCTCCATAACTCTCGATGACTCTATTGCCCTTGCGCGGCTGAGTCGCCGTAAGCACCCCATAAAACGATGTGTTCTGGACGCTACTTGGACGCTCGCACTTTCAATTGGACGCTTCTCGTACACTGTCGATTAGTAGAGTCCTGTCACGGTTGGTAGCTAAGCTTCGCGTAGAACTTCGCAGACAGCTGTACGACGCACGTTCGGTGCAGCGAGAATCGAACAGCGTTCGGCGAATTGGCGGGCGGTTTTTCCAATGCTCGGATGGATCAATGCCTCGAGAGCGCGCACGAAGGAGTGAATGCGGTCGCTTGCGTAGTACTGTTGAAGCCCTGCACTCAATGAGACCCAACCTCGAAATATTCTTGCTCTGTGTCGGTCTGGGAATTGTGAGAGGAAGGATTCCTTTGCTTCGGCCAGTCGGACAGCCGCTTCGAGATCCTTCGGCGTCGGCATCCACGGCAAGCAGCCTCGCGTTATGTGAAACCGAGCCAGGGTGCTGTAATTCTGGCAGACCGTCTTGTCGTGTCTCGAGAACCCCGTCAGAAAAAATGCACTTTCGTATTCGACCGTCCCCATCAATCGAAGCATTACAAATACCTCTACGAGTCGATTGGAGAGAGCCAAATTCGTGGCGTCAGAGATCCCCAGACTGCCTGGCGGAAAGCCATCCCGTGCGCTACACATCAGAATGAAGTTCGCATCAGTGATCCGCGGCATATCGAGTCCCAACCAGTCTCGCCAGTTTGGATCGAGGTCGATCGGAAACTTCTGAAGTGCTGCGATACCATCGGGCAGGCTGAGCGCGTCAGGAAAATCGACTCTCATGTTTGAGAGAGCGAGGACCGCGAACTTACATTCCGGAGGTAAGAGTGGATGCATGCGACGATCGTTTTCTCCTCACGCCAAGCTCTTCGGAGTCTTCGGCCGCTCGAGCGGTGCCGGCCCAGAAACATTTGTTTCTGGGCAACTAAACCGCGGATAATCGGCGGCGACAGACAAAGCACTTAGACGCGGAGGCGTGATGGGGTTTTTGGGCAAGCCGATTCGAGCGAATGAGCCGAGAGCGCAGGCCTTCGATTGCGCGATGATCGCATGACGGTCTTTACCCCGACTAAGGCGAGCGGTTCCCATTTCTACAAATACCAGAGCGCAGAGCACCTTGACCGCCTCAAGCCCATTATCCTGGAGCATCTGCTCTATGTGCCGAGCGTGGTGCAATTAAACGACCCTACCGATTGTAGACCCAAAATCAAGCCCATGTCCGTTGAAGAAATGGTCACCTTCCTCAAGAATGATTACATCAAGCGCACTCCAGTATCGGCGCTCGACCTTTTGCAAGAACACGAATCGAAGATTCGCGCGAAGATTCAGACTCTAGGTCTGGGGTGGTTCCAACGCGAACTGTCACGGATCCTGAACTCCCAAATGGAGCAGTTTGGCGTCTATTCCCTTACTAAACGCGTGGACAACCTGAGCCTTTGGGCTAAATATGCGGCCGATCATAGTGGTTACTGCTTGGAGTTCGTGAATGAGGGCCCTCTGTTCGGCGAGTATGTCTGGGAAGTCGTTTATGCCGAATATGCGCCATTCGATGTAAACGACTCGGAAAACAGAAGCGCGGGTTTCTTGGTATCCAAACGGCCGGAGTGGAGCAACGAGGAAGAGGTGCGATTGATCCGGGCGCGTGGCTCCGGGCCGGTGGTCAAAATCGCGCCGCAATGGTTAACGCGAATCATTCTGGGCAAGAACATGTCACCAGCGAATCAGAAGCAAATTCGCAAATGGGCCAAGGAACGCGATCCGGAACTTCTTGTCGTTAGCGCATATTTTGATGAACTGGACCAGCAGATTCGCTTGAAAGGGTAAACCGGAGGTTAATCCGCGCCGGCCTCAGACGTATACCGCTTATCGTGTTTGGGCAGGCGACGAACGGCGCGCTGTGCCGTCCCCTTGCTGAGTCCCGTCTCGCGACAGATCGCAGCCCAGGAGCCGCCGCGCTCGCGTAGAGCGACAACCCTAGCGGTGTCCACGACCGTCCGAGGTCGTCCCAGGCGTTTGCCTTTGGCGCGAGCATTCCGCAGACCGGCGCGGACTCGTTCAACGATAAGGCAGCGTTCTAGCTCGGCTACGGCACCCAAAACAGTGAAAACCATCTTTCCGGCCGGGGTGGAGGTGTCCATCTGTTCTGAAAAAGAAACGAAGTCGATTCCCAAGGCTTTAAACGTCTCCAGAGCTCGAAGCAGATGGGTGACTGAACGGGCGAATCTATCGAACCGCCACACGCAGACAATGTCAAACCGTCTCTTGTGGGCGTCGGCCATCAACCGGTTCAGTTCCGGTCGCGAGTCCTTCGTACCGCTCACGCCCGCGTCAACGTACGCGTCGGCGACGCTCCAGCCGCGGGCGTCGGCGAACTGCCGTAGCTCCCGCGTTTGCATGTTCACATCCTGTCCGTGATTTGCCGTGCTGACTCGTGCGTAAATCGCGACGCGAGTAAGTGCGTGGGGTAAACTCCGTGAAGCCACGTTGCACCTCCATTGTGCAATTGGGCGAGGGGCGCGTCGGTGTTGGTAGCACCGATGCGTCCCGCCTACTTCTTTTTCATCTTCGAGCGAGGGCCTGGTTTCAAGGTACCTTTAAATTTCCGCGCTTTGGCAATGTGGACTTTCGTCCATAGACGAATGATGTTCTTCCCTACCGCGAGCGGCCTCGGCGCAACAACCATACCGCCCTCGATCCAGGAATGGAGCGTTTGACGCGCGATTCCGATCTTCGCTGCGGCCTCGGTCGTCGTGTAGCTCTTGCCGTGCATCGCGATAGTAGACTATCAAACGTTTGACGTCGCGTCAAGTAATTGTTAGGATGAACGCTCAAAGAAAAAGCCCCGGCTCGCGACCGGGGCTCGACAGGTTGGTTTGCGTGAATCGAAAATACGATACACCTCGTCCCAACCCACCGCAACCCGTCTTGTCTGTCGCGGTATGTCCTGAACACCGGGATACCTACGCGGGAGGTATCGGTGGAAGTTGCGCACTTTGATCGACGTTTGTATGAAATGAAGCTTCGGGAACCGTCGCGTCGGATGCAGACCGAAACCCGAGCAGCATGGCGTCGCGTTGGTCATGAGCAGCAAAAGTTGGGCCAACCCAAAGGGCCGGGATTCTATGCAAAGTTAATCGACGCCGCTCTCTCCGTATTACAAGAATACTTAAAGGACGTGGATCGAATTTGCCGGGACGTATGGGAAGCACAGGGCGGGACTGTAACCTCACAGTTTCTTCGCGCGGTAGTGCGAGACTATGCGGTTTTCACAGCGATGGCGGCACGCTGCGGGGCCATCCGTGGGGAGATTGAGCTACGGGCCCGGCGGACGGGGTTCAGACAAACGACTCCGGCCCTTCGTCACTTCGCGCTGGAGAAGAGACATCTCCAAACCACTCTGTCCAATCGTTACGAGATAGAAGCTCGCGAAATCGAATTGAAAAATGCTCATCGCGCCCCCAAAGCCCCACCTCCAACAACGGAGTTGGGAGGGGCGCGTCCGGCCGTAGCTGGCCTATTCACTCATTCTGACGACTATCGCAGCGTCGCGCTTCGCGGCGGGACACACACGCTGACTGCGCAACAAGCACAGATGGTCGAGATTCTCGATCAAGCCCACGCGAACGGACACAGGGATGTCTCTATTGCTCACATTCTAGAGCAGCTCGAAAAGAAGAGCGCCCGTTGGCAGGACACATGGAAGAGCAATCTCGAAGCCGTGGAGAAAGTCGGTTCGATTTTGGACGCTACTGGACGCCCGTCGTCCGCTGTTAACTAGTGGAATCAGCGACTTGGCCGCGTTGGGTGTTGGGTTCGATTCCCATCGCCCGCTCCAGAACCCGCGACGTTTCAACTGCCGTTGCCCGGCCGCGGGCGTGGAAGGACTATTTGCGCGATGGGTTGTAGAATGTGGCGCACATGGGTGAGATCTTTGCGGGGACTTCGGGCTGGGCGTACGGAAGCTGGAAGCCGGATTTTTATCCGGCGCAGCTGGGCGCGGCGCATTTCCTGCAGCACTATGCGGGCCGGCTGAATTCGGTGGAGGTGAACTACACGTTCGGCAACAGCGTGAGCGAGGACTTGTTGCAGCGCTGGGCCGCGGCAACCCCCCGGGATTTTCGCTTTGCCGTGAAAGCCCACCGGCGAATCACGCACAGCAAGCGGCTGCGCGACGCGGCGGAGGTGACCGCGAACTTTCTCGCGTCGCTCGAGCCTTTGCGCCGGGCGAAGCGGCTGGGTCCGGTGCTTTTTCAGTTGCCGCCGAATTGCAAGTGCGACGTGGCGCGGCTGCGCGACTTTTT
The DNA here is from genome assembly GCA_049300435.1 of Candidatus Acidiferrales bacterium. Taxonomy (GTDB): domain Bacteria; phylum Acidobacteriota; class Terriglobia; order Acidiferrales; family UBA7541; genus Palsa-295. Next base: position 29,301 of record JBAQJS010000019.1, read on the forward strand.
GCCGTGTCTGCCGCGCACGCTGCGCGCAGCATTCGAATTCCGGCACGAATCCTGGTTCACCGAGGAAGTGTACGCGGCGCTGCGCAAAGCCGGAGCGGCATTGTGTCTGGCGGAGAGCGACGAACTCGTGACGCCGGACGTCACAACCGCCGATTTTCACTATCTGCGGCTCAGGAAGCAGAGCCACTCGGCTAAGGCCGTGGTGCAGCGAGTACGCAAACTCGCGCGCAAGGGAGACGTGTACGTCTATTTCAAGCACGAGGACACGCCGCAAGGCGCGTTGCGCGCCGAAGCCGTGTTGCAGGCGACAAAGATGAAGTGAACGGGCGCAAGGCAGGCCCGCGAACCCGAACTCAACTCCGATGGGAAGCGAGGATCCGCTGATGACTCGAAGGCCGAAGCTGGAGCTATTCTGTGTTAGTGCGCTGCTGTGCGGCGTGGCCGGATGGGGCGCGCACGCCGCGCAGCCGGCGGCGAAAGCGCGTGCAAGCTGGGCGCCGGAAAGCGCGCAGCGCACCGTGGCGGTCACCGTGGACGACCTGCCCGGCGCGCTGCCGGGAAACGATTTCGCCTACGGCGAGTTGAAGGAACTGCAGAAGATCAATCGCGGGATACCGGCCGTGCTGAAGGCCCATCACGCCTGGGCCATCGGCTTTGTGAATGAAAGGAAGCTGCAAGTGAAAGGCGAACGCGACGCGCGCGCGGAGCTGCTGCAGATGTGGCTGGACGCCGGACTCTTGCTGGGAAATCACAACTACGCGCACGACGATTTCAATACCACGCCGCTGCAGCAATACGAAGACGATGCGATTCGCGGCGAGGTGGTCACCGGCGCGCTGCTGAAAGCGGCGGGGCAAGGCGAAAAATATTTTCGCCATCCGTATTTGAATACCGGAACGACCCTGGAACTGAAAACCGCGTTCGACACATTTCTGAAGGAGCGCGGATACACCATCGCGCCGGTAACCATCGAGGATGCGGATTACGTGTTCAACGACGTGCTCGGCCAGGCCCTGGAAAAGAAGGACAAGAAGATGGCCGCGAAGGCCAAGAAGGAATATCTGCAATATGTGGATACCGTATTCGACTACGCCGAAAAAGAATCGGCCGCGGAATTCGGCCGCCAGATTCCGCAGGTGCTGCTAGTTCACGATAGCGAGCTGAATACGGAATGCCTGGACGAATTGCTGACCAAGCTGGAAAAGCGCGGTTACCAATTCGTGTCACTGGATGCGGCCATGGCCGACCCCGCCTACGCCACTCCGGACCTGTATGTCGGAACGGGCATTCTGTGGATGGACCGCTGGAAACTGGCGCTGGGGCAAAAACTGGAATTGAACAAGGGCCCCGACCCGCCCGCTTGGGCCGAACAAATTTTCGAGCAGATGCGCAAGGAACAGCAGAAGGAATAGCGCCGGGCGCGACGCTCCGCTCCTATGCGATCGCGAGCGGAATCGCTTTCTTCCACTTGCCTTGCGCCTTCAGGATGAGCTCGACGAGCTCGCGCACCGCGCCTTCGCCTCCGCGCACCGTGGTGATGTAGTGCGCGGCGCGCTTCACCTCCACCACCGCGTTGGCGACGGCGACGGCCAGGCCGACGCGCTGGAGAATCGGCAGATCCGGCAGGTCGTCGCCGATGTAGGCGACTTCCTCATCGCTGACGCCGGCGCGCAGCAGGATCGCCTTATACGATTCGAGCTTCTTCGGCTGGCCTTGAATCACGAATTCCATGGACCCTTCGCGGGCGCGGCGGGCGTTCGCCGGAGAATCGCGGCCGGTGATAAGGCCGGTGCGGATGCCCATGATGCCGGCGAGCTTGATGCCTGCGCCGTCGTGCGCGTGGAACATTTTCATTTCGGCGACGCTGTTGTCGGGGAAAGTTTGCAGGCAGACGCAGCCCGGGGTCATGGTGCCGTCCACGTCCATCAGCAGTAAGCGGACGGGTTTGGCGCGGCGCAAAACTTTGGCGGGATATTTTATTTCGCGAATCGGCATGGTTGTAATTCCTTCTTGCCGCCGGGATCGTGCTGGCAGCCAAGGTCCAAAAAAGAAATGAGCCGGCGAGACGCCGGCGCTGCGAATTCACCGGCAGCGCACCAGCGCTGAACGAAAAACTCAGAGCAACTGCAAAGCCCACAAGTCGTGAATGTGCAAGACGCCTTCCAGTTTTCCGGCAGCGTCCACGATCAACACCGCAGTGATCTTTCTTTCTTCCATCGCGCGCAGAGCGCTGGCGGCCAGTTCCGTGCGCGGCAGCGTGACCGGATTCTTGGTCATGCAATCGGCGGCGCTCAGGCCCAGCACATTCTCCTGGCGTTTCTGCATCACGCGCCGCAGATCACCGTCGGTGATGATGCCCAGCAATCTTCCATCGGCTTCCGTCACCGCGGCCAGGCCCAGGCCTTTGCGGCTCATTTCGTAAATCACGTCCGGCATATTCGCGCCGGGCAGCACGCGCGGAGCGCTCTCGCCCGCGTGCATCAGCGATTCCACGCGGCGCAGTTTGTTGCCCAGCCGCCCGCCGGGATGCAGTGCGGCAAAATCCTCTTCCTTGAATCCGCGGCGGTCGAGCAAGGCGATGGCCAGCGCGTCGCCCATGGCCATCGCGGCTGCCGTGGAAGCAGTGGGCGCCAGATTCAGCGAGCAAGCTTCCTCTTTCACGGCGATGTCGAGCACGATGTCGCTGGCCGCGGCCAGCGTGGATTTCGCGTTGGCGGTAAGCGCGATCAGTGGAACGCCCAGGCGCTTCACGAATTCGATCAGCTCAATCAATTCCTCGGTTTCGCCGCTGGAGGAAACCGCCAGCAGGACGTCTCCCGCGGTAAGCATGCCCAAATCGCCGTGCAGCGCTTCGCCGGCATGCAGAAACAGCGCAGGCGTGCCGGTGCTGGCAAATGTCGCCGTGATTTTCCGGCCCACCAGCCCGGATTTGCCCAGCCCGGTAACCACCACACGCCCTTTGCACGCATGCAGTAGTTCCACGGCTCGTTCGAAGCGCGCATCGAGGCGCGCGATCAGCCCGGCGATCGCTTCGGATTCCACGCGCAGCACGCGCTTGCCGGTTTCCAGGCTCATCGGGCGTCCCATTCGCGCGCCAGCGCGGCCAGGCGCAGCACTTTCTGCAGCAGCGGGCGGAACTGCTCCAGGGGCAGAGCGTTCGCGCCGTCCGAAAGCGCCTGCGCGGGATTGTCGTGCACTTCCAGAAACAATCCATCCACGCCCGCCGCGGTGCCGGCGCGCGCCAGCGGCTCGATGAATTCCGGCTGGCCGCCGCTGGACTTCCCTGCCCCGCCGGGCAATTGCACCGAGTGGGTCACGTCGAACACCACGGGATAGCCGAATTTGCGCATGATGGGGAACGAGCGCATATCCACCACCAGATTCTGATAGCCGAACGAGCTGCCGCGTTCGGTGAGAATGACTTTCTCGTTGCCGGTGCTGGCGATTTTCTCCGCCGCGTTGCTCATTTCCCAGGGCGATACGAATTGGCCCTTCTTTACGTTCACCACGCGGCCGGTGCGGCCCGCGGCGGCGAGCAGGTCCGTCTGGCGGCAGAGAAACGCGGGAATTTGCAGGATGTCGCACACTTCGGCGGCCGGGCCGACCTGCGAGACGTCGTGCACGTCCGTAAGAATCGGCAGGCCCGTGCGCTTTTTTATCGCACCGAGGATGCGCAGGCCCTCCTCGAGTTGCGGGCCGCGAAAGGAAGAAACCGAAGAGCGATTGGCTTTGTCGTAAGACGCTTTGAATATGTACGGGATGCCGAGTTCGGCGGTGATGGCGCCCAGGCGTTCTGCCATGCTGGTGGCGTGCGCCTCGCTTTCGATCACGCAGGGGCCCGCGATCAGGAACAGGGGCGCGTTGGCGCCGAAGCGAATGTTGCCGATCGAAAAGCTGGGAGATGGTGGCATGTGCGGGCGATGGCGATTGTTCGAGAGAACAGACTATGCGGGAACGGGCGGCATTTCAACTTTGAATTGCGAGGTACGGAGGTGAAGACGAAGATATCTGCAGAGACGCCTAGAACGCCGGGGATCCCTGCGAATGGTGTGCCTGAGTGCTTGCATAACCCAAGCGCTTAGGATTATGATAGCGTTCACCGATGCCAACGGTTCTGCGATTCGGTGGCTTGCGTGTGGCCGTCGATCCCAACGACCATCGGCCGGCGCATGTGCACGTAATCGGCAATGGATGTGAGGCTGTGTTCAATTTGCATTGCCCGGCCGGCCCTGTCCGTCTGCGCGAGAACTACGGTTTTTCGCGGCCCGCGATGAAGCGCATACGAATAACGTTGACGGGTCACCTGCAAGCTTTATGCAGTGCCTGGGAGAGGGTCCATGAAACCGCGTGACGCTTTTGATCGAGCTGACGATCGCGCTAACAGCCTGCGGTCCGCCGTTCCGACGGCGGTCGCGGCCCGTTATGACCAGCGGTTGGGCCGGGTGGTGATCCGTCTTAGCTCCGGACTTGACGTGGCTTTTTCGCCGCGCGATGCGCAGGGCTTGGAGAATGCCAAGCCCTCTCAACTCGGTAAGATCGAGATCAGCCCTTCCGGCTTCGGCATTTATTTCCCGGAACTGGATGCCGATGTGTATTTGCCGGCGCTGCTGCAAGGATTTCTTGGGTCGAGAAAGTGGATGGCGGCGCGGCTCGGCGCCGCCGGAGGAAAATCGCGCAGCGCGGCCAAGACCTCGGCTGCACGCAGGAACGGGAAGCTGGGAGGAAGACCCAAGGCGGAATCCAAGCGTGGGATAAGAGATTTACCGCGGAGACGCCGCGGACTCTGAGAATTCCTGTGAAGAGACAGCGATGGCTTCCTTACGATCCGCGAGGCAAGCGTTGCCGAGGAAAGCGGGGGCCAGCCGCCCTACCGCGAGCGTTCCTAGTCGGTGGCGGGCTCGGCGGCGGTGACTCGCGATTCGGATGCGGCGCCCAGGCGGCGATGGCGGTTTTCGACGCTGGCGCGAATGAACGCGGCGAAGAGCGGATGCGGTGCCAGCGGCTTGCTCTTGAATTCAGGATGGAACTGGCAGCCCAGGAACCAGGGATGATTCGGCTCTTCGACGATCTCCACGTACACGCCGTCCGGCGTGCGTCCGGTGATGCGGAACCCGGCGCGGGTCAAAGTTTCCTCGTACTCGCAATTGAATTCGTAGCGATGGCGGTGGCGCTCGGAAATTTCCAGCTGCCCGTAGGCTTTGTGCGCAAAAGAACCGGGCTCGAGCTTGCAGGGCCACGCGCCCAGGCGCATGGTGCCGCCCATTTCGTCCACGCCGAGCAGCTCGCGGAGCTTGTAAATCACCCGGTTCGGAGTGGAAGGATCGAACTCGGTGCTGTCCGCGCGCTCAATGTGCGAAACCTGGCGCGCGTATTCGATGGTGGCGCATTGCATGCCCAGGCAGATTCCGAAGAACGGGATTTTTTTCTCGCGCGCGTAGGTGATGGCGTGAACCATTCCGGCGATGCCGCGCTTGCCGAAGCCGCCGGGCACCAGGATGCCGTCCACGTGGCGCAACAGGCGCTCGGCCGTTGCGGGCGAATCAATTTCTTCCGCTTCGATCCATTCGATCAACACGCGCTGGCGATTCGCCAGTCCGCCGTGCCCCAGGGCCTCGCGCAAACTCTTGTAGGCGTCCTCTAGCTGCACGTATTTCCCCACCACTCCGATGCGCACTTCCCCCGCGGGATGTTCCAGCGTTTCCAGCATCGCCAGCCAGCGGCTCAAATCGCGCGGCGGAGCTTCCAGGCGCAGCAAGCGCAGGATTTGCTCGTCGAGACCTTCGGCGGCCAGAGTCATGGGAACTTCGTAGATGTTGCCGACGTCCGGCGCGGAAATCACGCAGGACTCCGCGACGTTGCAGAACAGCGCGATTTTCGCTTTCAAGTCCGCGCTCAACGGCCGGTCGCTGCGGCAAATCAGCACGTCGGGCTGGATACCGATGCTAAGCAATTCCTTCACGCTGTGCTGCGTGGGCTTGGTTTTCAGTTCGCCGGCGGTGGGAATGAACGGGACGAGAGTGAGGTGCACGAAAATTACATTTTCAGGGCCAAGCTCGAGCCGCATCTGGCGAATCGCTTCCAGAAACGGCAGCGATTCGATGTCGCCCACGGTGCCGCCGATTTCCACCAGCACCACGTCCACGCCGTCGGCCACTTTGCGGAACGCGGATTTGATTTCGTCGGTGACGTGCGGAATCACCTGCACCGTTTTGCCCAGATAATCGCCGCGGCGCTCTTTGGTGATGATGGATTCGTAGAAACGCCCGGTGGTCCAGTTGTGGTCGCGCGTCAGATGCGCGCAGGTGAAGCGCTCGTAGTGCCCCAGGTCCAGATCGGTTTCCGCGCCGTCGTCGGTGACGAACACTTCGCCGTGCTGATAGGGCGACATGGTGCCGGGATCAACGTTCAGGTAGGGATCGCACTTCTGCAGGGTGACGCGAAGCCCGCGGCTTTCCAGCAGGCAGCCCATCGAAGCCGCCGCTACGCCTTTCCCGAGAGAAGAAACCACGCCACCCGTCACAAAAATGTATTTTGGGGCGGTGCGCAAGTCGGGTGAAATCCTCCGGGAAGATCTGCGTACAAAACATTATGAAGAGAAATTGCGCGGCTGTCAAACTGCGAATCTTCGATGGGCGTGATTTATTTTTCCTTGGGCAGCCTGCGGCGGAGAGTTCGCCGCAAAGATGGAACGGCCCTTCGCTCGAAAAATAATCGCAGCGCGACGATTTAAGGCTTGGCGCGGGCGCTCAGGAGCTTTTCCACGCGCTCGATGTCTGCCGGCACGTCCACGCTGACCGCGCTGTAGCCGGTTTCGACGACGCGGATGTGGAAGCCGTTCTCCAGCCAGCGTAATTGCTCGAGCTGCTCGATGCGCTCCAGTTCTCCCGGGGGCAGCGTGGGAAATTCCAGCAGCGCGTCGCGGCGGTAGCCGTACAGCCCGATGTGTTTCCAGTGGCGCGCGGCCACGCGGTCGCCGGTATCGCGCACCCAGGGCACCGGAGCGCGCGAAAAATACAAAGCCTGGCCGTCAAAATCCAGCACCACCTTTACCACGTTGGGGTCCATGATCTCGGCCGGCAGGGTGATGGCGGCGCAGGGCGTCGCCAGGTGCACAGTCTCGTCCTCGGCCATCGTGGCGGCCACCGCATCCACCGTGCCGGGGTCTATGAGCGGCTCGTCGCCTTGTACGTTGATGTAGATGTCCGCGGGGATGTGCGTCGCGACTTCCGCGATGCGGTCGGTGCCGGTGCGGTGGTCCGGCCGGGTGATGATGGCCTCGCCGCCGAAAGCTTCCACCGCGGTCTTGATGCGCTCATCCTCCGTGGCGACGATAATTCGCGTTGGCACGGTGGCCTGCCGCACCTGCTGCACGACGTGCTGGATCATGGGCTTGCCGGCGATCAGCGCGAGCGGCTTTCCGGGAAAACGCGTGGAGGCGTAGCGCGCGGGGATTACCACCAGCACGTTCGGAGCATTGGAATTGGGCATAGCGGTTGTGCACGCCTCAGCAGAAATGAAAGCTTAACATGGACGCCCCGGGTTGCGCGGGGCCGGAATGTTTTTGCCTTCTGGCGCTACGCCGCGCTTGCTTTGCAATCTTGCGGTGGTAGAATCGCGGCAAGCGACCTACAGAGCTGCCCGGAGCGACGCGAGCCCCGCGGCAGAGGTGGTGGCCAAGGTGAGATACCGCGCAGCGCAGCAAGCCGGAAGTTCATCGGTGATGCGAATTTGCGCGCCCCTTTTCTTCTGCTGCGCTTTCCTCTTCGCCGCGCCTGCCCGTGCGCAAGTCCAGGGTCCCACTCATCCCGAGAATTCGCAAAGAATCCAGAAAGATAAATCTCTCAAGACCGAGACGGACATCGCGCTGGTCAACGTCTCCGTCGCCGACCCCTACGGCCGCCTGGTCACCGGCCTCGAGGAAGATAATTTCCGCGTGTTCGAGGACAACGTCGAGCAGGAAATCGTGCGCTTCTCCAGCGAAGACGTGCCCATCTCCATCGGCGTGATTTTCGATATGAGCAGCAGCATGAGCGACAAGATTGACAAGTCCCGCCTCGCCGCCGTGCAGTTTTTCCAGACCGCCAATCCCCAGGACGAATTTCTGCTGGTGAATTTCAACGACCGCGCGCAACTGGTCAGCACCTTCACCGGAAGCGTCGAGGACTTGCAGAATCACCTGATGTTCACCGCCGCGCACGGCGAAACCGCCTTGCTCGATGGAATTTATCTGGGCCTCAGCGAGATGAAGGGAGCACACAACACAAAGAAGGCGTTGCTCATCATATCCGACGGAGGCGATAATCATAGTCGCTACTCCGAAACGGATATTCGCAGGTACGCGCGGGAAGCGGACGTCCAGATTTACGCCATTGGATTGTTCGAACCCGGCGGCGGTCCGACACCCGAAGAGCAAATGGGGCCATCCTTGCTGGCGGATTTGACGGAGATGACCGGCGGGCGCGCGTTCGCCGTGCACGACCTGAAGGATTTGCCGGATGTCGCCACAAAAATCAGCATGGAGTTGCGCAATCAATATGTCCTGGGATACCGACCGAGCGACCACAACCACGACGGAAAATGGCGCAAAATCAAAGTCAAGCTGCGCCCGCCCAAGGGACTGCCGCCCCTCACCGTTTATGCCAAGACCGGATATTACGCGCCGGGCCACTAGAGCATTTCTCCCGAGACTTTTTGGGGCGCTGTTGCTCGTGCTCTGCGCGGGCGTCGGCGCCCACGCGCAGAATCCGCTGCCCAATCCCCCTCCGCCACCGCCGCCACCGGGAGTCACCAATGCCCAGGCGGACCAGAGCCACCATCTGAAATCGGTGGTGGACCTGGTGGTGCTGCACGCGACCGTGGTGGACGACAAGGGCCAGTTCGTCTCGGGCCTCACCGCGAACGATTTTCGCGTCTTCGAAGACAAGGTCGAGCAGAGGATTTCCGTGTTTTCCAAAGAAGACATCCCGGTGACCATGGGCTTGGTGATTGACAACAGCGGCAGCATGAAGGAAAAGCGGCCCCAGGTGAACGCCGCCGCGCTTTCCTTCGTGCGCACCAGCAATCCTGCGGACGAAATGTTCGTCGTGAATTTCAACGACGAGTATTACCTGGACCTGGACGAGGATTTCACCAGCAATCCGCAGGAGCTGCACGAAGCCCTCGAGCGCATTGACACGCGCGGCAGCACCGCGCTCTACGACGCGATCATCGGCTCGCTCGACCATCTGAAGAAGGGACACAAGGACAAACGCGTGCTGCTGGTCATCACCGATGGAGACGACGACGCCAGCCGCAAGGATTTTGCCTACACCGTCAGGGCCGCGGTGGAATCGAACGCGGTGATTTACGCCATCGGCGTTTTCAGCGACGAGGACCGCAAGAACAGCAAGAAAATGGTGCGCAAGTCGAAGAGAGAGCTAACCACCCTCGCGGAATCCACCGGCGGCCTGGCCTTTTTCCCGGACCGGCTCGAGGACGTGGATCCCGTCTGCGTCCAGGTGGCGCGCGACATCCGCAACCAGTACACGCTCGGCTACTATCCCACCAACGCCGCCCGCGATGGCACGTTCCGCAGCGTGAAGGTGGAACTGACCACACCCAAGAGCCACGAAAAACTCACAGTGCGCACCCGCACCGGGTATTACGCGCAGAAAGCCACCCAGGTCGACTGATTGAATCTTTTGCAGTGCGCGGCTTGCTGCGCCGGTTCGCGGCTCATTTTGGAGTGCGGCGGCTTGCCCGGCCTGCCACAGACCGTGATGAAAGTTTCGTGCTGCAAAGCGGCGGCAAGCCGCCGCACTCCCAAAGCTCCTGCGCACGGGCTGTGGAGGACCGGCGAGCCGTTCCCTCTCGTCGCGCTCTAGCTTCTATCTTCGCTTGAAATCGAATCGAGAAAGCTGACGCCGTGCGGGACCCGTCCGCCGAAATTTTCCGCGACGGTCTGGCCCATGTCCGCCAGCGTTTCCCGTGTGCCGAGATTCACTCCGCCCGCCGCGCCCGGGCTGTAGGTGAGGATCGGTACGTACTCGCGCGAGTGATCCGTCGTGGGATTCACCGGATCCGGGTCGCAACCGTGATCGGCGGTAATCAGCAACAGGTCGTCGCAGCGCAAAGCCGCCAGAAAAGGTCCCAGGAGCGCGTCGAATTCCTCCAGCGAGCCCGCGAAGCCTTCCACGTCCTTGCGGTGCCCGTAGAGCATGTCGAAATCCACCAGGTTCGCGAAAATCAAGCCGCGCGCCTGCCGCGCCAGCGCGTCGCTGAGCTTCACCATGCCGTCCGCATTATTTTTCGTAGTGACGTAATCCTCCACGCCGCGGCCGTTGTAAATGTCGTGAATCTTGCCGACGCCAAAAACCGGCGTCTTGCTTTCCGCCAGCACGTCCAGCAGCATCGGGCGCGGCGGCTCGACGGCGTAATCGTGCCGCCGCTCGGTGCGGCGAAAATTTCCACTCGTGCCGGTAAACGGCCGCGCGATCACGCGCCCCACGCGGTTCGGTCCATCCAGCAGCTTCCGCGCGATTTCGCACATGCGATAGAGCTCCGCCACGGGGATCACATCTTCATGCGCGGCAATTTGAAATACGCTGTCGCCGGAGGTGTACACGATCGGAAATCCCGTGCGCACGTGTTCGGCGCCCAGCTCTTTCAGGATTTCGGTGCCCGAGGCGGGCTTGTTCGCGAGCGTGCGGCGTCCAATCTGGCGCTCGAATTCGGCGATCAACGGCTGCGGAAAGCCGTGCGGATATACCGGAAACGCCTGCTCCAGCCAGATTCCCGCCATTTCCCAGTGCCCGGTCGTCGTATCTTTTCCCGGCGAGCGCGTCGCGCCCTTGCCGTAATTCCCGCCGGGCCCGGCCGGCGGCGCCAGGTGCCCGAGCGGCTTGATATTCGCAAGGCCCAGGCGCACCAGATTCGGTAGCAGCAGCGCCCGCGACCGCGCAATGTGCCCCAGCGTGTCGCGGCCCACGTCGCCGTAGTCTCCGGCATCCGGCAATTCGCCGATGCCCACGCTATCCAGCACGATCCAAATTATTCGCGCAAAACGCGCAATGCCCTGCCCCACGAACACCTCCCTCCTAATTCGCTGGTGCTGCGAAAGTGAGATTGTACTTCAATTGCGTGCTTGTGCTATTGCGCGAGCATGAGGCGTGGACAGCTGCCCGCAATAAATGAAAGTGGCCCTCCAGGCGGCTCTTCACGCTGGCGAATAACGTGCGTGATAGAATCCGCCGCAGCAAGAAGAGACCTTGTCCTACGTCTGAGAGAATGGTCCGTTGAACACGCGATCGAGGAGGTTATCAATGGGAGACGTCCTACTTTTTATAGGCTTAGTCTATTTTCCTTTTGCAATTGTATTAACCGTTTACGTCGTCAAGGTGGCTCGCCGAGTATCCTCGCTGACAGAGGTTCTTCAACGCGAAGCCGAATGCAGGATTCGCGCAAATTACGAATTGCCTGCGCCAACGGACCCCGTAATCGGTCTAACTTACGACCAGTTGGTGGAAAGAGTGGAACAGTTGGAGCGCGCTCGGAGATACTCGGGCTAACTCGGTTGGCAACACAGCGTAGAGAAGATCACTGTCAAATATACCTTTCGTGGGGTTTGTGTTTCGTAATTCGATGGTCCGAAATCGCTTCCACGCATGCCCATTCCTGCCCGTTCAGCGACGCCTCCAAATCGGGCGTCGGTTTCCCATGCCAGCCAAGCAAAGAAATACGTGTCCGCACTTCGCAGTACGCTTCGTCTAAGGCGTCGCATTCTAGGCAGATCATCGAAATCATTATCCCACAACCGTCAAATTAGAACGCTATCCGCGCGGCGGGGATTTGCGAGGTTTGATTGGCGGGCGTATAATTTTTGGTTTACACCCATGGCGACGGAACCCATAGACAAGCTCCCTCTGGACGAATCGCAGGCCCAGCCCGCGCCGGCCGGCGTTACCGACCGCCCGGCCGTCCCCGAGCCTCGCGCTATCCCCGGCGATATCGAGGAGATACGCGTCCGCGGCGCCCGCGTCCACAACCTCAAGAACATTGACTTTATCATCCCGCACAACGCCATAACGGTCGTCAGCGGAGTCTCCGGGTCGGGCAAATCCAGCCTGGCGTTCGACACGCTGTACGCCGAGGGCCAGCGCCGCTATATGGAATCGCTCTCCGCCTACGCGCGGCAGTTCCTGGAGCGCATCGAGAAACCCGACGTGGACGAAATCACCGGCATCGCCCCGGCCATCTCGATCCGCCAGAAGAATTCCACGCGCAACCCGCGCTCCACGGTAGCCACCGCGACGGAGATTTACGATTACCTGCGCCTGCTCTACGCGCGCATCGGTCGCACCTTCTGCCTGCGCTGCGGCGAGGAAGTCCGCAAGGATACGCTGGACGAAATCGCCGCGCGCGTCCTGGCGCTGCCCGCAGGCCGCCGCTTCTATGTGCTCTACGAGCTGAAACTGACGCCCGAGCCGGCCACGAACGCCCCGCAAGCGCCACGCGCTCGCAAGCCGGTGCGTCCCGGGCCGGACGCGATTCGCGAAGCGCTGATCAGCCTGCGCAAGCGCGGCTTCAACCGCATTTATCAGGCCGGGCGCGTTTTCGAATTCTCCACGCCCGAAGAATTGCTGGACGTGGATTTCTCGAAACCGGTGTACGTGCTGGTGGACCGCCTGGCGCTTTCGCCCGAGGTCCGTTCGCGCCTGATGGACTCCATCGAAATCTGCTACCGCGAAGGCCGCGGCGAAGCCATCCTCGAGTTTGTGCCGGACGCGCCGGGAGATAAGCCGGAGCGCATGGTCTTCAACGAGCGCTTCGAGTGCAAAAAATGCGGCGCGGTGTACCAGGAACCCGAGCCGCGCCTCTTTTCCTTCAACAATCCCTACGGCGCGTGCCCGCGCTGCCAGGGTTTCGGCAACACCGTGGATTTCGATCTGGACCGCGTGGTTCCCGACCGCAGCAAATCGCTGAACGACGGCGCCATCGAGCCCTGGACCAAGCCGCGCTATCGCCAACTCGCCATGGACATGCGCCGCTACGCCCGCGCCAAAGGCATTCCCATGGACGCGCCCTTTCGCGATCTCAACTCGGCGCAGCGCCACGCCATCCTCGATGGCGACAAATCCGAAGAATATCCCGGCGTGAAAGGATTTTTCGCCTGGATGGAGCGCAAGAAATACAAGCTGCACGTGCGCGTGTTCCTCAGCCGTTACCGCGGTTACGCCACCTGCCCGGATTGCCAGGGCACGCGCCTGCGCGCCGAAGCGCGCGCGGTGAAAATCGCGGGACGCTCGATTACCGAAGTCTGCCAGATGACGGTGAAGGACGCGCGGCCGTTCTTCCAGAATCTGCAGCTGACTGAATCCGAAGCCGCCATCGTCGAAAAGGTCCTGGAAGAAATTCAGCAGCGCCTGCGCTTTCTCGATGACGTCGGCCTGGACTACCTGACCCTCGACCGGCTCACCTCCACGCTCTCCGGCGGCGAAGCCCAGCGCATCCAGCTGGCCACATCCTTCGGCTCCCACCTGGTGGGCGCGCTCTACGTGCTCGATGAGCCCTCCATCGGCCTGCACCCCCGCGACACCACGCGCTTGATTGAAATTCTGAAGGGCCTGCGCGACCTGGGAAATACCCTGCTGGTCGTCGAGCACGATCCGGACACCATCATGGCCGCGGACTACGTGCTCGATTTGGGTCCGGGCGCGGGCGAGCACGGCGGCAAGCTCATCTTCGCCGGGACGCGCGAGGCCATGATGGCCGACCCGCATTCGCTCACCGGCCGTTACCTGCGCGGCGACCTGAAAATCGCGGTGCCCGCGCGCCGCCGCAAACCGCAGGGAAAATTCCTGAAAATCCTGGGCGCGCACAGCCACAATCTGAACGGCGTGGACGTGGTGATTCCCCTGGGATTGCTGGTCGCGGTGACGGGCGTATCCGGCTCGGGAAAATCCACGCTGGTGTACGACGTGCTCTACAAAGCGCTGCAAGCCAAACGCACCGGCGGCAACTGGCGCGAATACTGCGACCGCCTCGAGGGCGACATGCTGCTCGCCGGAGTTGAGATGGTGGACCAATCGCCCATCGGCCGCACCCCGCGCTCCAATCCCGCCACCTACCTGAAAGCGTTCGATCCGATTCGCGAACTTTTTGCCGCCACGCCCGAAGCGAAAAAGCGCGGCTTCACCGCCGGGCACTTCTCCTTCAACATTCCCGGCGGGCGCTGCGAAGCCTGCCAGGGCGACGGCACCGTCACCGTCGAGATGCGCTTTCTCGCCGATGTGGAGTTGGTCTGCGAGGAATGCCGCGGCACGCGCTACAAGAGCGCGGTGCTCGACGTGCGCTACAAGGAAAAGAACATTCACGACGTCCTGCAGATGACCGCGCGCGAAGCCATCACTTTCTTCGCCGCGCATCCCAAAGTCACTGCCAAGCTGCGCGTGCTCGACGAAGTCGGCCTCGGTTATCTCCGCCTCGGCCAATCCGGCACCACGCTTTCCGGCGGCGAAGCGCAACGTTTGAAACTGGCCGCGCATCTTACCCGCCAGGAGAATGCCGGCATCCTGTATATTTTCGACGAGCCCACCACCGGGCTGCATTTCGATGATATACAGAAGCTGTTGACGGCTTTTCGCAAGCTGATCGAAGGCGGCGCTTCCGTGCTGATCATCGAACACAACCTCGACGTGATTAAATCCGCCGATTGGGTGATTGACCTCGGCCCCGAAGGCGGCGAAGCAGGCGGGCGCGTGGTGGCGGCCGGAACTCCCGAGCAGGTGTCGCGCAATCCGCAGTCGCACACCGGCAAGTACCTGCTGCGCGCGCTCAACGGCCGCGTTGGCGGCGCGAATCACGGCAACCATGCGACGGCGAAGGCCGATGCGCCGGCGCTGAATCCACCGGCGGAATAAAGGGAATGCCGAGGCCGCTCGTGCGTGGTTCGCTGCATCTCGTTTTGGCCCTCTTACTAGCGGCCGCGTTGCTTGCTTACGCGCATCCGGCGCTCGCACAAACCGTCGGCACCTCCCGCACCAGAATCACCCGGGACCCCGCCGCCGTCGAACTCAATCGCCTGCTCACCGCCGCGCAGGACGCCGCCAACCGCCAGGATTTCGCCGCCGCCGAACAGAATTACCAGGCTTACCTCGCCAAGAAGCCGGACGACGCCATCGTCCACTACGATCTGGGTTACGTGTACACGGCGCTGCAACGGCCCGCGGACGCCAAAACCCAATACGAAAAAGCGATCGCGCTCGATCCCAAAATGTGGGCCGCGTACCAGAATCTGGGGCTCACCCTGATCCCCACCGATCCCGCTGCAGCCGTTGCGCCGTTGCAACAGGCGGCGAATTTGCAGCCCGACGACGCCCGCACCAAATGGCTGTTGGGCATCGCGCTGGAGGCAACGAAAAAGGACGCGCTGGCTATCGAACAGTATGAAGCCGCGCAGAAGCTGGACCCGAAGAATGCTGACTACCAGAATTCGCTCGGAATCGTGCTGCTGAGGACGGGCCGACTGGCCGATGCCGAAGCGGCTTTCCGCGCGGCGCTCGCTCTGCAACCCCAAGGAGCCGCGGCCGAGCAGGCGCACCACGGATTGCTGGACGCGCTGCTCGCCCAGAAAAAGAGCGGCGAAGCGGCCGCCGAACTGGGTACGTATCTGGCCGCACATCCGAGCGATGCGTCCATGCATCTGGAGCGCGCTTCTCTCCTGGTGGAGGCCGGCCAGGACGACGACGCTCTCGCCGAGCTCGATAAAGCCGCCGCGGCCGGCCCGGAATCTCTGCGCGCCTTGAAATTGCGCGCGCTGATTTATTACCGAAAGAAACAGTTTGATAGCGCCGTGCCCACGCTGACCAAAGCCATCGCGCTCGCGCCCAGCGATCCGGATCTTCCGGCGCAGCTCGGCCACGTGTATCTTGAGAAAAAAGACTACGCGAATGCCGTGAACGAGCTGTTCGTTGCGCTTAAGATGAATCCGCAATCCACCGACGTGCTGAAGGACCTGGTGACGGCCGAATACCTCAGCAAGAATTATCCCGCGGCGCTGCACGGCCTGGATCTGCTGGCGCAGCGCCAAACGCTGCCCATGGGCAGCTGGTTCGTGCGCGCCACTTGTTACGACCGGTTGGGCCAGGCCGCTCCGGCATTGGAGGCCTACAAGAAATTCCTGGAGTTGAACAAGGACGAAACCAGTGACATGTACTTTGAAGCTACCGCACGCGTCCGTACGCTGACTCGCGAGCTCGCGAACAAAAAGAGGTAGGTCCTTGCCGGTACGTTGCCTTTTTTGGGGAGCCGTTTTTGGGGTTGCGCTGCTGTCCGGGCAGCTCGTCGCCCAGGACCGCACCGCGGAATTGCGCTTCCGCTTCGAGAAGGAATCTAACCCTGTGCACAAGGCCAAGCTGGTGCCGCCGCTGGCGGACGCAGAATTTCGCCAGATCCACGAGCAGATTGACGCCGGGAATCTGCCGGGCGCGGCTCAGATTGCCGGGCAACTGCGCGACGAAGCCGCCGCCAGCAAGAAGGCCCTGGACGCCCGGCACCGCGATGTCGAATCTCATCCGGACGGCTACAAGCAACTCGAAATTTCCGTGCGCGAATCCGTGCGCCGCCTGGACGATATACTGGTGGGGCTGGACATGGACGACCAAAAACCGTTTCTCGCGGTTCGTGCCGACCTCGATGCCATGGACCAACAAATGATTCACAAGCTGTTCCCGAAGCAACCCGATTCCGCGGCCGGCGCTGCGCCGCCGCCGAAAAGTTAGGAGCGCGTCATGCGTTGGCATTCATCGAATCGGACCATCGCAGCAGCGTTGCTGCTGCTGGGGACCGTCGCGGCCCTCGCGCCGCGCGCCGCGCGCGCCCAGGAGGAGAAGAAAGACTATCTCACCGATTCCGAAGGCGACCGCATTCGCGACGCGGTCACTCCTCCCGATCGCATGAAGCTTTTCGTTTCCTTCGCCGACGACCGCCTCAAGAAATTCCAGTACGAGCTGACCCGCACCGTGCCCGAGGGGCGCCGCTCGGAAATTCTGAATGGCTTGCTCAACGCCTATCAGGCCTGCATGGACGATGCCACCGATCAAATCGAAATCGCCCGCGAAAAACAGGTGGATATTCGCAGCGCGCTCAAATCCATGCAATCCAAGAGCAAGGAATTCCTCGAAATCCTGCAGAAAATCAATCAGGGCGGTCCGGAGTACGACACCTACAAGGACACTCTGGGAGATGCCATCGAAGGAACTCAGGACGATTTGAGCGACGTGGATAAAGCCCTGAAAGAACTGAACCCCGCGCCCATGCGGAGAAAGCCTTCGTGAAATCCCGCCGCGCCAAAAATCTGGTCCCGGGCGGCGAACGCATTTTCCAGCGCATCTATACGCGCCTGGGCTGCGCAGGCCGCCCGCCGCACTTCGTGGTGGAATATCATCCCTACACCGATCTCACCCACACCATTCGCCTGCGCGAGGACACCGCCTACGTCCGCCTCTCGGACGCGCTCGATGATGCTCCGCACCCGGTGGTCGAAGCCACCGCCGCGATCCTGCTCGGCCGCCTCTACCGTCGCGAGCCGCCCAAGGAATTGTTGGACGCCTACCGCGAATTTTCCTACGCGGGAGCCACGCGCCGGCGATTGCTGGCGTTGCGCCAGCGCCGCGCTCGCCGCGTCGAACATCGCCCCGCCGGTGCGCATTACGATCTCGACCAGCTCTTCGACCGCCTGAACGTCCGCTACTTCAATGGCGCGCTGGCCAAACCGCGCCTGGGCTGGAGCCGTCGCGTCTGGCGCAGCCTGCTGGGCTGTTTCGATCCCGCGCTGCAGCAGATCGTGATCAATCGCCAATTGGATCGCGAGGGCGTGCCGGAATTCGTGGTCGCCTATGTGATGTACCACGAGATGCTGCACGTGAAGCATCCCATGAAGTTCGCGCGCTGCCGCCGCGAATCGCACGGCCCCGAATTTCGCAAGGAAGAAAAGAAATTCGCGGACTACCAGCGCGCCATGAAATTCCTGGACCGCTTCCCTTCCCGCTAAGCGTTCCGCCGGTCCATTGCGCTCGGCCACCCGCGACGCACACTGGGCTTACTTCTTGGAGAGCTTCTCGATTTTCTCCCGGACCTTCTTCGCATCCGGCGCGTTGGGCAAAACCTGCAGATACTCTTTGTAATAACGCAGGGCTTCGCTCGGATCGTCCTTTTTCTCGTAGCACTGGGCCAGCAACAGGCGCGGCTTGGCGAAATTTGCGCGCAGCCGAATCGCGTCTTCAAATCGCGAGATCGCCGCGTCCACATCGCCCTTGTGCAGGTAGAACATGCCCACGTCAATATCCTGCTGCGCATGGAACGGGTCCCATGCCGGGTCGTCTTCCGGCGGCAGCACGCCGGGCTTGGATTTGTGCGCCGTCCCCGCCGGAGACGCTGCCGGAGCCGCATCGGTATTCGGCGGCGGCAAATCTTTCTTCGAGGAAGACTCCTGCGAGGAAGAATCCTGCCCCGAATTCGGCCGTGCAGGCGACGCGGGTGGCGACGCAGCCGGCTGCTGCTGTTGCGCAGGAGTGGCGGGCTGCCCGGGCGGCACGCCTTGCTGCCCCCATGCTGGCGCCGCCAGCACGCCCCAGGCAACTCCAGCCGCGACCAGCCCGGCCAACAGCGCGAATTGTGAGCAACCGCGTCGCATCAGGGTTTCTGCTGCATTTAGATTGCGTTTGATATCATGAGCGTTGTATGCGGTCCGGCGCGTGCATCACGGCGCAGTCCGCCGCCTGTTATTGTAACTCGCCGCCATGGATCTCCGCGAAAAAGTCGCGCAACTTCCCACGCAGCCCGGCGTGTACCTCTTCCAGGACGCCGCCGGCACCATCCTCTACGTCGGCAAGGCCAATTCGCTGCGCAGCCGCGTCCGCTCCTACTTCCTGGAATCGCGCTGGCAGGACGCCAAGACCGGCTCGCTGGTGCGCGAGATTGCCGACCTGGATTACATCGTCGTTGACAATCAAAAAGAAGCGCTCGCCCTCGAAAACAATCTCATCAAGCAGCACAAGCCGAAATTCAACGTCCTGCTGCGCGACGATAAGACCTACCCCTACATCCGTTACACCGCCTTCGAGAAATTCCCGCGCGTGTACGTCACCCGCCGCCTCAATAAAGACGGCTCGATTTACTTCGGCCCGTACTTCCCCGCGCGCCTCGCCTACCAGCTGGTCAATCTCATTCACAAACACTTTCTGGTGCCCTCCTGCACCGTGGATTTGACGCGCCTCCACCCCCGGCCCTGCCTGCAGTATTACATTCACCGCTGCCTCGGCCCCTGCGTCGCCGGACTGGTCACCGACCAGCGCTACGCGGAAGCCGCGCGCGATGTGCGCCTGTTTCTCGAAGGCCGCCGCAGCGATTTGGCGCAAAGCCTGAAAGATCGCATGCAGCAAGCCTCGGAAGCGCAGCGCTACGAAGAAGCCGCCGGCTATCGCGACCTGCTGCGCACCCTCAACGAAATGGAAGAGCGCCAAAAAATCGCGGCCGCTTCCGGCGACGACACCGACGTCCTGGCCTGGTACGCCGAACCGCCCCAGGTCGCCGTCAATCTCTTCCACTTGCGCGGCGGAAAAGTGGTGGACCGCCGCGACTTCTATTGGGAAGACCTCGAGGAGTTCAATCCCGCGGAATTTCTGCCTTCCCTCATCAAGCAGCTTTACCTGGACGCCGCCTACCTGCCGCGTTACATCCACACGCCCATGCCTTTTGAAGATAGCGAGCTGATCGAAGAAGTCCTCACCGAGCAGGCCGGCCACCGCGTCGAAATCGTCACTCCCCAGCGCGGGCAGAAACATGCCTTCCTCGAACTGGTGGAAAAGAACGCGCAGCATTCCTTCATCCAGCGCTTCCGCGTGCTCAAGCCCAGCTCCGCCGCCATCGTGGACGCGCTGCAGTCCGCGCTCAGTCTCCCGGAACCTCCCAAGCGCATCGAGTGCTTCGATATCTCGCACATCCAGGGTTCGGACACGGTGGCCTCGATGGTGGTGTGGGAATCCGGCCGCATGAAAAAATCGGACTACCGCAAATTCATCATTCGCGGCGAAGCCATGCCCGCCGGCGCGGAAAAATCCGCTGGAATCCTGCGCGACGATTTCGCCAGCATGCAGGAAGCGGTCGAGCGCCGCTATCGCCGCCTGCAACAGGAGAAAAAACCGCTGCCCAGCTTAATCCTGATTGATGGCGGCATCGGCCAGTTGCACGCCGCGGCCAAAGCGCTGGACAAGCTCGCCATCATCAATCAACCGCTCGCCAGCATCGCCAAGAAAGAAGAAATCCTCTACGTTCTCGGCCGCGAAGACGAGCCGGTGGTTCTCGAGCGCCACTCTCCCGTGCTGCACCTCGTCCAGCAGATTCGCGACGAAACTCACCGCTTCGCCGTCACTTTTCACCGCCAGCGCCGCTCCAGCCGCCGCCTGCGCACCTCCTTGACGGAAATTCGCGGCGTCGGGCCACGCACCGCGCAAAAACTCCTGCAGCGCTTCGGCAGCGTCGCCCAGTTGCGCCAGCTCACGCTGGAGGAACTCGCCGCCGAGGTTCCGCGCGCCCAGGCCCAGCGCGTTTTCGCAGCCTTGCGCGAGGCCTCGTCCCCCGAAATCGCCGGCACGCGCCCGTCCTGATTGCCCTTTTATCTCGCCGCGCGCGGCAAAATTCCGCTGCACACCTCCGCCCCGCCCTCTTCTTCATTGCCTCGGTTGGGAAGCCTATGCTACTGTGAAGTTCTGAGGTGGCCAATGAGTGACAATAGCGTAGGTTCAAAAGTCAGCGTCTTTTTGGTGGGACTGGGCATCGGTGCGTTGGTGGGCATTCTCTTTGCGCCGAAATCCGGCGACGAAACCCGTGAATATTTGACCGGCAAGGCCGACGAAGGCCGCGAATTCGCACAGAAGAAGGCGCGCGAGCTTCGCGAACGCGCCGAAGACCTGATCGAACGCAGCAAGGAGATCATGTCCCGGCAGAAAGAAGCCATTTCCTCGGCCGTGGATGCCGGCAAGGACACGTACCGCAAGGAATCCAAAGTTTCCTAAGGCAACGCCAGGAGTTTCATGTCGGGCTTGGTCGAAGCGTTCATCATCGTCGCGGCGGTAGCCATCGTGCTGCAGCTGGCTATCCTGGCCGCGATGCTCCTGCAACTGAAAGTGACCATGCGGGAAGTCACCCGCATCGCCAGCGACCTGCAGGGGCGCGTGGACCCAATTTTGCTCCGCGTCAACCGCATCCTCGAGGATTCCGAGGGCCGCATCTCCAGCGTCATGGGTGATACCGCTGAAATCACCCGCCTCGCGCGCGGCCAGGCGCAAAAAGTGGACCGCGTCTTCACCGAAGCGCTCGAGCGTCTGCGCATTCAGGTAATCCGCGCCGATCAGATTCTGACCGGCGCGATGGAAGTCGTGGACGAGGCCGGCGCGAAATTCCGCAGTACGCTCTGGGGGCCCATCCGCCAGGCTTCCGCGGTAATGAAAGGCATCAAAGTAGGCCTGGAGATGCTCCGCCGCCAGCAGGATCGCAAGCCCGAATCCGAACCAGTGTCGCAGGACGAAGAACTCTTCATCTGACAGGCTAGCGGATCCAGCCCCCGCCCAGCACTCTTTCACCGTCGTAAAACACCGCGGCCTGTCCCGGCGTAATCGCCCGCTGCGCCTCGCGAAATGTCACCCGCGCCGTCCCAGCATCCAGCGCCACCACTTCCGCTTCCGCCGGCTCATGCCGATTGCGAATCCGCACCATCGCCTGCACCGGCCCTTCGGGAACCGCATAAGGAATCCAATTCACGTCGCGCACTTCGCACGTCGCGCTGCGCAACTCCCGGTCCTCGCCCACCACCAGCCGGTTCCGCGCCCGGTCCAGAGCCACCACGTACAACGGCTGCCCGCCGGAAATTCCCAGCCCCTTGCGCTGCCCCACCGTAAATTGATGCAGCCCGCTGTGCCGCCCCAGAACTTCCCCGGAAGTCCCCACGATGTCTCCCGGTTCCTGTGGCAGCGCGCTCCCCTGCTCCTGCAAGTATCCTTCAATGAACTTCACGTAATTCCCCGTCGGCACAAAACAAATTTCCTGGCTCTCCGGCTTTTCGGCCACCGGCACTTGCAGCCGCCGCGCGATCTCGCGCACTTCGTGCTTCGCCAGCTCCCCCAGCGGAAAATCCGTGCGCGCCAGTTGCTCTTGCGTCAGCCCAAAAAGAAAATACGTCTGGTCCTTGGATTCGTCCACCGCGCGCAGCAGCTCGTAGCGGCCGGTTTGCGCATTGTGCCGCACCCGCGCGTAGTGCCCCGTGGCGATGCGCTCCGCGCCGATCTGCCGCGCGGTCACCAGCAATTGATCGAACTTCACGTGGTTGTTGCACATGGTGCACGGAATCGGCGTGCGCCCTTCCAGATAATCCGCCACGAACGGGCGAATCACATTCGCCTCGAACTCCCGCTCGAAATTCACCACGTAAAACGGAATCCCCAGGTGCTCCGCCACCCGCCGCGCGTCGTACACGTCGTCGTGCGAGCAGCAGCGATGCTGCGCCGGCCCGCTATTCTGCAGTTGCGGCAGCCGCCGCTGATTCCACAGCTGCATGGTAAGCCCCACGATGGTTTGCGCCCGCTCGTGCAGGATCGCCGCAACCGTCGAGCTGTCCACGCCGCCGCTCATCGCCACCGCAACGGTATGCGCCGCGGGCGCGGCGTCCGCCGTCGTGCCAGGCGCCGCTTCAAGTTCAGTCAGTGTCGCCAAATTCCGTTTCCTTTCCTCCTGGATGAACTTCAGTGGTTCCCAAACTCAGAAAGAAATCCGCGCAAGAGCGCAACCACTCAGAGCCGGTCACGCGCCGCCACCACCGAATCACGCCGGCACCGCCGCATTCACGCTCAGCGGCGAAAGCGCGCGCAAACGTTCCACTGCCGGCAAAATCGCCGCAATCGCCCGCTCGATTTCCTCAGCCGTCGTCGCCCGCCCCAGGCTGAACCGCACGCTCGACCGCGCTTCCTCCGGCGTAAGCCCCATCGCCAGCAGCACGTGCGAAGGTTCCACCGCGCCCGATGAGCACGCCGCGCCCGTCGAACACGCAATGCCTTGCAAATCCAGCGCGATTACCAGCGCTTCCCCGCCCGCCGCGGCAAACGACAAATTCGCGGTGTTCGGCACGCGCCGCCCGCGCTCTCCGTTCACGCGCACGCCGGGCAGCGCACCCACAATCGCATTCTCCAGCCGATCGCGCAACTCCGCCATCCGCGCCGCGTCCGCCGCCAGATTTTTCCTCGCCAGCTCCGCCGCTTTGCCCATCCCCGCGATCCCCGGCACATTTTCCGTTCCAGGACGCAAATCGCGCTCGTGGTGCCCGCCGTAAAACTGCGGCTCGAGCGGCGTGCCGGAGCGCACGTACAGCGCGCCCACTCCCTTCGGCCCATAAATTTTGTGCGCGGAAAGTGAAAGCAGGTCCACGCCCAGGCGGTGCACGTCCAGCGGCAGCTTCCCCGCCGACTGCACCGCGTCGCAATGGAACCACACGTCCGCGTCGGCCGCGATCCGCCCGATTTCCTCGATGGGCTGCACCGACCCGGTTTCATTGTTCGCGTGCATCACGCTGATCAGGATCGTCTCCGGACGAATCGCGCGGCGAATATCTTCCGCGGCCACAATTCCGTCGCGGTCCGCGGTAACGTAGGTGACTTCCACTCCCAGCTTTTCCAGCGCCTGCGCCGCGTTCAGCACCGCGTGGTGCTCGATCGCGCTGGTAATGATGTGCTTGCGCGACGCTCCCGCTGCGGCGGCCACGCCGAAAAGCGCCAGGTTGTCGGCTTCCGTGCCGCCGCTGGTGAACACAATCTCCGCCGCCTTCGCGTTCAGCAGCGCCGCCACCGACGCGCGCGCCCCATCCACCGCGCCCCGCGCGCGCTGTCCCGGCGAATGAATCGAGCTGGCGTTGCCGAAACTCTCGCCAAAATACGGCAGCATCGCTTCCAATACGGCGGAGTCCACCGGCGTCGTCGCGTTGTAATCAAGGTAAATGCGCATGCGCGGAACCTGCGAGCTTTCAGAATAACGGTACGCGCCAGAGGGGTCAAGCAGCGGGCCCGGCGCCGCTAGTACGAGTGCGTTACATGCCCGCGCACGTTACCTTGACAGCCTTGCGAGCCTCCGTTAGCGTCGAAGAACGCGGCCGAGCGCTTCTTTCCGTGTGCGCCGCGCGATTCACGGGAGCGAAACTTGGCGCGGCCAATCATCACTCTGACCACCGATTACGGCACCGGCGACCACCTGGTGGGCGTCCTCAAGGGAGTCATTCTCAGCATCAATCCCGAAGTCAACATCGTGGACATCACCCACAGCGTGATTGCCCATGACGTGCTCGATGGCGCCCTCACCATCAGCCAGGCTTATCGCTTTTTCCCGCCCAAAACCATTCACATGGTCGTGGTGGACCCCGGAGTCGGCACGCAACGCCGCCCTATCCTCGTCGCCGGCGACCAGCATTATTTCGTCGCGCCCGATAACGGCGTGCTCTCCGCGATTTACGATCAGTCCGAAGCGCTCTACGCCTGGCACATCACTTCCGAGCATTATTTCCGCCACCCAGTCAGCAATACGTTTCACGGCCGCGATATTTTCGCGCCGGTCGCCGCCTGGCTTTCCAAGAGCTGGCAGACGGCCAGCTTCGGCGAACCCGTCGAGGATTTCGTCCGCTTCAGCATCCCCAAGCCCAAAATCAAGGGCAACACCATCAAGGCCGTGGTGCTGCGCACCGATACCTTCGGCAACCTCATCACCAATCTGAAAGGGGAGGATGCTCCAGCGCTCGTCGCCGCCGACGCCCAATTCACCATTCGCGCCGGCAACGCCGAGATCAAGAAACTCCTGCAAACCTTCGCTCTTGGCGCCCCCGGCGAGCCCTTCGCCATCATCGGCTCAGGCGGCTACCTCGAGCTCTGCGTCAACAAAGGCAGCGCCGCCCGCACCCTGGGCATCGCCCGCGGCTCCGAAGTCACAATCGAGCTGGCCTAACCCGCCACCACCAGCCGCCGAAGCCTCCCTGAAAATCTTCAGAAGAATATTCCCAGGCCGGCCTTTGACTCTGTAGCGGCCGGTTCAGGTTCACCGAACCGGGCAGCCGTTGCCGTTGCTTTGCTTCTGCCGTGGCCGGAGCACCAGCACAATCTATTCTGAAATTCGTAGCCGAGCACCCACTCCAAACTGCGCCCAAACTACCGCGCCAGCGACGTAATAATCAAATACGACCGCATGCGCGGGTCCAGCCAGTCGCGCAAAGCATCCCCCAGCAGGTTGAACGCCAGCACCGCCGTCATCACCGCCAGAGCCGGGAAAATCACCAGGTGCGGCGCGTCGAAAAGATGGCTCCGCGCGTCGTTCAGCATCGCGCCCCAACTCGGCATCGGCGCCAGAACCCCCACGCCCAAAAAACTCAACGTGGATTCAGCCAGAATCGCTCCGGCCATCGCAATCGTCGCCTGCACCAGCACCGGCTGCAAAATATTCGGCAGCAGGTGCCGCACCAGAATCCGCGCGTGCGAAGCTCCCAGCGAACGCGCCGCCAGCACGTACTCCATTTCCTTCGCCTGCAAAATCTGCGCGCGCGCCAGCCGCGCGTACCCCGCCCAGCCCGTCAGTACCAGCGCCAGTATCACCTTGTCCAGCCCCGGCCCCAGAAACGCCGCAAACGCGATCGCCAGCAGAATCCCCGGAAACGAGAGAAACGCGTTGATTAATATGATGTTCACGAAGCGGTCCAGCCATCCCCCGAAATATCCCGCCACCGCGCCGATCCCAAGGCCAATCACTCCCGCGCCGAACACCACGCAGACGCTCACCAGCATCGAAACGCGCGTCCCGAAGATAATCCGCGAGAGGATATCCCGCCCCAGCTCGTCCGTGCCCATCCAGTGCGCGCCGCTCGGCCCGAGCAGCCGCGCCGGCAGATTCTGCCCCACCGGATCGTAGGGCGCGATCCACGGTGCCGCCAGCGCCACCAGCAGCAGCAGCATCGTCAGCCCGAATCCCCAGCGCCCCGGCTCGCTGCGGCGCAAAAATTCCCCCAGCTCCCGCGCCAGCTCGCGCAGCACCGGCCTCCGCTCCGCGCTCATTCGAACCGCACCCGCGGATCCACCACCGCGTACACCAGGTCCGTCAGCAGATTCACCAGCACGTACGACACCGCAATCAGCAGGATGCACCCCTGCAGCAAAGGATAATCCCGCGCCCCGATCGCCTGCACCGCCAGCCGTCCGATGCCCGGCCACGAAAAAATGGATTCCGTCAAGATCGTGCCCGCCAGCAGCGTCCCGAATTGCAACCCGAGTATCGTCAGAATCGGAATCAGCGCGTTGCGCAGGGCGTGGCGAAACAGCACCCCGGATTCCGGCACGCCCTTGGCCCGCGCCGTGCGCACGTAATCCGCCGATAACTCCTCGATCACCGACGTGCGCACCATCCGCGTCAGTATCGCCGCCAGCGCCGCCCCCAGCGTGAACGCGGGCAGAATCAAATGCGGCACGCCCCCGCGCCCCGATACCGGCAGCCACCCCAGCATCACCGAGAAAACCAGAATCAGCACCGGCCCCAGCGCGAAATTCGGCACCGACAATCCAAACAAAGTCAGCACGCCCACCGCGTGGTCCGTGCTCTCGCCCCGCTTGTGCGCCGCCAGCACCCCGGCCGGAATCCCGATGAGCGCGCAGATCAGCAGCGCCACCAACGCCAATTCCAGCGTCGCCGGATAATGCTCCGCCACCACTTTCAGCACCGGCTGCTGAAAGCGGAACGATTCGCCCAGGTTTCCATGCAGCACCCCCGCCAGGTAGCGCTCGTACTGCACCCCCAGCGGCAAATCCAGCCCCAGCGCGTGCCGCATTTGCTGCAAATCCTCCGCGCGCGCGCCTTCCCCCAGCATTTGCGCCACCGGATCCCCTGGCACGATGTGCGCCAGCATAAAAACCATGGTCACAATCAGCCACAGCGCCGGAATCGCGAAAAGCAGCCGCAGTGAAATATAGCGAATCATTTCGGCGCCGGCCCCGATGGCGCTGAATCCGCCGCGGCATCTTCCACGGCCGCTGCTTCCTCCGCAGCCGGCGGCTTGGGCACCTTCTTCCGCGGCGCGCGCCGCGCTTTCTTGCGCCCGGACGTTCCCGCCGCCGCGCTCGTCGGCGTCATCTCCACCACCTCGGCGCTCGCATCCACTTGCGCGCCGGCCCCCTCGGAATGCGTGGCCTGCTCCTCCCCCCGCGGCTCGGGCGCAGCCACAATCGCGGGCGGCAGTTGCTTGATTTTCAATCGCGAAACCCGCCGGTGCTCCATCTCCATCACCGTGAAGCGATACCCGTCCGCCTCGAAACTTTCCCCGCCTCGCGGAATAAATCCCAGCCGGTTCAGCACGAATCCGCCCACCGTTTCGTACGACGTATCCTCCGGCAGCACGATGTTGTACCGCGCCGCCAGCTCCCGCACTTTGATCGCCGCATCGAAAATCATTCCGCCGTCGGGCAGCGTCAGCGGCCGCTCCACCACGTCGAATTCATCGTGAATCTCGCCGACCATCTGCTCCAGAATATCCTCCAGCGTCGCCAGTCCCAGGATGCTCCCGAATTCGTCCACGATCATCGCCAGGCCCGTGCGCCGCGAACGAAATTCCAGCAGCAGCTCGCTCACGGGCTTGCTTTCCGGCACGATCAAGGCGTCGCGCAGCACCGTGCGCAAGTTGAATTCCGCCACCGGCTGCCGCTCCTCCGCGCGCCGCGCGCGTTCCAGCAGCACCCAGATCATGTCCTTGATGTGCACGAACCCCAGGATGTGGTCGAGCGTCCCTTCATACACCGGAATGCGCGAGCGCTGCGTGGTCGCGAACGTCGTCATCGTATCTTCCAGGCTCGCCGTGGCCGGCAGCGCGTGCACGTCCGGGCGCGGCACCATCACCTCGCGCACCTGGACTTGCCCCAGCTCCATCGCCGCCTGGATGAATTTCACTTCCGCCGCCGGCAGCAGCCCCCGGTCGCGCGCCTGCTGGATCATCACCTGCAATTCCTCGGTGGAACGCACCAGCGTATGGCTGTGCGGCGAGACCACTCCCAGCGCGCGCACGATTTTTTCCGCCGCGCCGTCCAGGAACGCGATGGCCCAGCGAAACGTGTTCAGAAACCAGGAAAACGGCCGCGCCACAATCAGCGCCACCCGCTCCGCCCGCGCCAGGCTCAGGCTTTTCGGCACCAGCTCGCCGAGTATCACCTGCAAGACCGTGAGCAGCCCGAATGCCAACGCCAGCGCCGCTCCGTGCGCCACCACCGCCGCCCACGGCCGCGGAATTTCCTGCACCAGCGGGCTGAAAATTCCCGCTAGCGTGATTTCGCCCAGATACCCCAGCGAAAGGCTGGCCACCGTGATGCCCACCTGGACGCCCGAAACCACCCGCGTCAGGTCCGTCAGCAGCGCTTCCACGATGCGCGCCCGCGCGTCGCCCTGCTCCACCAGTTGCCGCACGCGCGACTGGCGCACCGCGACCAGTGAAAATTCCGCCGCGGAAAAGAATGCGTTGATTCCCACCAGCGCCAGAACCGCGAAGAGTTGCAGGGCGATCATTGCGGAAAGCTCACCGGTGCGCCGCAATTTCCCGCGCCGGCGCGGCCGCGCGCGCACCCCCAGCGCAGAGAACCCGCGGGACGCAATGAACGGACAGCCAGGGCAGCCATCAAGCCCGATTTTAGCAAGAGCCGCAACGCAAAGGGGGAAAACCCGCGCGCCTTGTTGGCAATCGGCCCTCGCTTACTTCTTGCGCGGCATGCTCAGTGACATCCAACGATCGGCCGCGAAATGCTTCGCCAGAAATACGATCTGCCCGGCGTGATACGAGTAGTGCGCCACCTGCCGGTTGATCGCCTGCATCACCGAATGCGGCTCCTTGCGGATCAGCACCGTGCGGCCCAGGTCCGCGTCCGTAAGCGCCCCAAGCGCGTCGAACACATACTTCCAGCCCGCCTCCCACTGCGCCATCAGCTCCGCCCGCGTCGCCGCCGGCGCTTCAAACTCGCTGTCACGGTTCCGGTCGGGCTTCTCGCCGTCCGTCGTCAGGAAATTCGTCCAGCGCGAGCGCATGTTGCCGCTCATGTGCTTCACAATGATCGCAATCGAGTTGCCTTCGGCATCCAAAGCGGAAGTCAAAGCCTCGTCCGCCGCCTGCGCCATAGCCCGCTCCGCCAGCCGCTTGTAATAAAGCAGCATCCGCGCGCTATCAGTAAGATATGAATCAGTGAATTCGTGAGCCATCCCAAAACTCTGCACCGTTTCTCCCCGCCGCGCAATAACCACCTGCGGCCTCGCCAAATCTCCGCGCCGTCGCCGTTGCCGTTGCCGTTGTTGTGGACTTTGTAGCGGCCGGTTCGGGTTCATCGAACCGGGCAGCCGTTGCTGTTGCCGTTGCCCGAGGTTTTCTCTGCGCCCGCTGCGTCTCGGCGGTATCCTTAAAGCCTTAATCCCGCCGGGCCCGCACAATATCCCTTGTATTTAAGTGCCGACTGTGTTATCATCGGTCGGGCGTGTATACTGCCCGCTCAAGGAGGACCCATGCCCGCACCCGCTTCCACTCGCCACTCCCCACCCCAGTCAATCGCTACTGTCCGGAAATCGGAAACGACCTCAACTCCTTCCCCATCAACAAAAACTTCTTCGTCAATCGCTAATTTTGGTCGCAACAACGCTCCCAACCGCCCTCCAATCCCACTTCCGCGCACTCCCCATCGCACCCCGCGTTGCGCCCACCCAATCCCGTGGGCTACACTCCGCCGCGTCTTTCGCTGGGAACTGAGGGCCAGAACTCATGACACGCGCCTCGCGCATCCTTCGTAACCTCCTCGCCGCGTTGCTGATCATCGTCGGCGCGGTCCTGCTGCTCGGCTGGTGGCTGGCGCACCGGCCGCTGCAGCAGCTCGACGGCACCGTCGCGCTCAGCGGCCTCCAAAGCACCGCCATCGTGGACCGCGACCAGTGGGGCCGCCCCTGGATCCAGGCAAGATCGCTCCAGGACGCCGTCACCGCGCAGGGTTACGTGATGGCTCAGGACCGCCTATGGCAGATGGACCTGCTCCGCCGCGCGGCCGGCGGCGACCTCGCCGAGATTTTCGGCCCGGTGGCCCTCTCCTTCGACCGGGAAAACCGCACCTTGGGCATGCGCCAGGCGGCCGAACGCGCCGTAACCGATGCGTCGCCGGAAATTCGCGCACTATTGGAAGCGTACGCGCGCGGCGTCAACGACGACATCGCCCGGCGCGGCAACAAGCTGCCCATCGAATTTCTGGCGCTCGGTTACCGTCCCCGTCCGTGGACGCCCGCGGACACCTACCTCATCAGCCTGTACATGTACAAGACGCTGACCTCCACCTGGAAGGAAAAGCTGAACCGCCAGTGGATCACCGAAAAAGTGGGGGCCGACCGCGCCCGCGGTTTGTTCGTCAGCGATTCTCCCCTCGATCATTTCATCGTCGGCGGCACGCCGTCGGCCCCTGCGCGCCGCGCCGCGGCCGCCTCGCCTGCTGACTCCGCTGCAATCGCCGCCGAGCCGCCCTTCGCCCCCGCCGCCTGGTATGCCGCGCGCAATTACCTCGCGCAGTTCGAGGAGGAGTCCTCAGAGATTATCGGCAGCAATAATTTCGTGGTCAGCGGCGCGCATACCGCCTCCGGCAAACCGCTACTCGCGAACGACACGCACCTGCAGCTTTCCGCGCCTGCGCTCTGGTACATCGTGCACATCACCGCGCCTGGGCTGAACGTCGCGGGCTTCGCGCTGCCTGGCGCCCCGCTGGTCATCATCGGCCATAACGACCGCATCGCCTGGGGATTCACCAACAGCAACGCGGACGTGCAGGACCTGTACATCGAGAGATTCTCTGCCGCGGATCCGCTGCAATATTCCGGCGCCGGCGGCAAGCTGCTCGCTGCGGATGTGCGCCGCGAAGTGATTCCCGTGCGTGGCAAGCCCGCCTTCAACTTCGACGTGCTCGTCACCCGCCACGGTCCCATCGTTCATCGCGACCCGCCGGGCGAAGGCGGCCGCGCTTACGCTCTGCGCTGGACCGCCCTCGAACCCGGCGGCCTCGATTTCGGCTTCCCCCTGCTCGGTGAAGCACAGAACTGGAACGCATTCATCGAAACCACCCGCCACATCGCCGGACCGGGACAGAACACCATTTACGCCGACGTGGATGGCAACATCGGTTTCACCATTCCCGCGCGCATTCCGATTCGCGCCAGTGGCGATGGCGCGCTGCCCGTTCCGGGCGATACCGACGCTTACGAATGGAAGGCCTACATCCCGTTCGAGGACCTGCCCCGCGTCCTGAATCCGCCGGATGGCATCATCGCCACCGCCAACGCGCGCACCGTCGGGCCCGCATACAAATACTATCTTTCCGACCGCCAGGTCGCGCCCTATCGCACCGCGCGCATTTACGAATTGCTTTCCGGGCGCACCGGTTTGCGCCCCGAGGATTGCAACGCGATTCAAAACGATGTGGTCAGCCTGCCCAATCGCTTCCTGGCTGGCGTCCTGCTGCAAGCCGCGAAGACCAGGCAGCCCGCCGACCCGCGCGCCCAGCGCCTGATTACCAATCTCGGCGACTGGGACGCCCGCGCCGCCGCCGATTCCATCGAAACTTCATTCCTCGAATACACTCGCCACGCTCTTTTCCGCCATCTGCTTCAGCCTTATCTCGGCGACGAAATCAGCAAATACGAGTTGTGGGAGCCGCAGGGCGTTTACAACGACGTCTGGTGGCGCGACAAAATCTTTCTGGAAAATGTCCTGCGCGAACGTCCCCAGGCGTGGCTGCCCAGCGGCTTCGCGAACTACGATGACCTGCTGATGGCCAGCGCCGACGATGCCGTTGCCGCCCTGCAAAAACAAACCGGAGAAGCCGCTGAGTCTGCGTGGAATTGGGGGCGTTTGCATCCGCTGGACATGGTGCATCCGCTGGGGCGCTCGGGCCTTCTGCACCGCTTCCTGAGCATCGGCCGCTACCAACAGGGTGGAACGCTGGACACGGTGCGCGCCATGGGTGTGGGGCACGGTCCGGCGATGCGCCTGGTGGCGGACCTCGCCGATTTCGATCAATCGCTGATGGAAGTTCCCACCGGAGAATCGGGCCAGCCGGCCAGCCCGTATTATCGCGACCAGTTTCCTGAATGGTTTGCCGGGCGCGGCATCGCCGCGCCGTTTACGGCCGCCGCCGAGGATAAAGTGCGCGCGCACCGGCTGCTCTTGCTCCCGGCGGGCGGGAGTGTGCCATTGCTGCAATAATCTCGTCGCGCTAGAATCCGTTTGGCTGCTACAGTGGTAAAAGATTTCATGCGCCAGCAGGCGGCGCACATCGAGGCAGAATGAGTCCAGCGCCGAACAAGCCGGCCGCGCCGGTCGAAGCGCCGAAAAAAGGAGACTTCGAAAAGTCTCTCACCCGGCTCGAGGAAGTGGTCAAACGCCTGGAGAGCGCCGACCTCTCGCTCGACGAAGCCATGAAGCTTTTCGAAGAGGGCGTGAAGCTTTCCCGCGAGTGCCAGAAGCAGCTCGAGGAAGCCGAAGGCCGCGTGGAAATTCTGCTGAAAAAGGCCGACGGCAAAATCGTCGCCGAGGCCTTCGATCCCGAGGATGAAAATAACTAGCGTTTGGCGATTGGCTCTGGCAGTCCGTTTTGCATCCCAGCAATCAGCGCACAACTTATGACCATCCCCGATTTTTTTGAACAGGATCGCAACGTGGTGGAAGCGGCGTTGCAGGAGCTGCTTCCGTCCGCCGATGCCCTGCCCCTCTCCATCCACCGCGCGATGCGCTACAGCGTTTTCGCCGGCGGCAAGCGGATTCGCCCCATTCTGTGCATCGAATCCGCGCGCCTGTTTGCCTCGGACGCGGCCGGAGCGGTGCACGTGGGCTGCGCGCTGGAATTCATTCACACCTACTCGCTGATCCATGACGATCTTCCCGCGCTGGACAACGACGACCTGCGCCGCGGAAAACCCACCAACCACAAAGTGTTCGGCGAAGCCATCGCCATTCTGGCGGGCGACGCGCTGCTGACCCTGGCCTTTCACACCCTGGCGATCGCGCCCGTGGAACCGCAGCGCCGCCTCACGATTCTCGCGATGATCGCCGAAGGCGCGGGCACCGACCGCGGAATGATCGGCGGGCAGGTGGCGGACCTGGAAGCCGAGGGCAAAGCTTCCGACACTGGCATGCTGGAGTATATTCACCGCTCGAAGACCGCGGCCTTGATCCGCGCCTCCATCGTGGCCGGGGCGATTGCCGGCGGCGCGGATCGCGCGGACATCACGCGGCTGCTCAGCTTCGGCGAGCACATCGGCTGGGCGTTTCAAGTCGTGGACGACATCCTCGACGTGGAAGAATCTTCCGCGGCGCTGGGAAAAACCGCGGGCAAGGACCAGGCGCAGAAGAAAGCCACGTATCCGTCGCTGCATGGCCTGGAAGTTTCGCGGGACATCGCCGCCGACCTGGAAGCAAAGGCGCTGAAGGAACTCGATTTCTACGGCGAGGGCGGGGGGCGGCTGCGGGAACTGGCAAAGTTCCTGGTGGCGCGGCGCGCGTAATTTTCGTTTGGGGCGCGATGCGGCATTGCAGAGAACACTCGCAAGAGCTGCAACGGCTTTGCGCCGCAGAGGCACAGAGGGCGCTGACAAAAACACCGCAATGGCGCTGCCACACTTCGCATGAAGTCCAAATCTGCGCGCGAGAAGCTCCCTCCCGATCAATCCGAGCGGAAAACCAGGCCCGGGAAAACGCGATTGGACGTGCTGATCTTCGAGCGCGGCCTGACGCCCTCTCGCGAGCGCGCGCAAGCCGTGCTGCTCGCAGGCCACGTGCTGGTGAACGGCCAGAAGATGGAGAAGCCCGGGACGCAAGTGGCCGCAGATGCGCGCATCGAAATCATCGGCGAGTCGTTGCGCTACGCGAGCCGTGGCGGGCTGAAGCTGGAAGGCGCGCTCGAGGATTTCGCTATCACGCCGCAAGGCACAGTGTGCCTGGACGTGGGCAGCTCGACCGGCGGATTCACGGATTGCCTGCTGCAGCGCGGCGCGACGCGCGTTTATGCCGTCGACGTGACCGTGGATCAACTCGACTGGAAGCTGCGGCAGGATCAACGCGTGACGGCCGTCGAGCGCAATGCGCGTTATCTACGTCCGGAAGATGTTGCGGAGCGGCCGGGATTCGTGACCATGGACGTCTCTTTCATTTCGGTGACGAAAGTGCTGCCGGCCGTCGCGCCGCTGGCCGCGCCCGCCGCGGAGTTTCTGATCCTGATTAAGCCGCAATTCGAGTTGGAGAAAAGCGCAATCGGCAAGGGCGGCATCGTGCGCGACGCCGCGCTGCACCAAAAAGCGATCGAGCGCGTGCAAGCGGCAGCCACGGCTTGCGGCCTGGAAGCGCTGGAAGTGCGTCCCAGCCGCCTGCCGGGAACGGAAGGCAACCAGGAGTTTTTTCTCCACGCCCGCGCGCGCGGGTAGAGTAGAATTCCGATTCCCCATATGATCCGAGCCGCCGGCATTATCTGCAAACCGATCCCCGAGATGGTCTCCGCCGTCGTTCCGCCGCTGCGGAGCTGGCTGGAGGCGCGCCAGATCGAAGTCTTCCTGGATCCGAAAACGCGGACGACCATTGACCCCGGTGGCTCGGCGATGGAGCACGAAGAAATGGGCGCGCGGGTGGACCTGCTGATCGTGCTGGGCGGCGACGGCACGCTGCTCGCGGCGGCCCGGGCGCTGCGCGGGCACAACGTGCCGATTCTGGCGGTGAACCTGGGTGGCCTGGGGTTTCTGAGCAGCGTGACGCTCGACGAAATGTATCCGGTGCTGGAAACAATCCTAGAAGGAAAACATCGCAGCAGCGAACGGATGATGCTGGAAGCGGCAATCCTGTACAGCGACAAGCCGGCCGAGCGCCTGACGGCGTTGAACGACGCGGTGGCGAACAAAGCGGCGCTCTCGCGCATGCTGGATTTCGACGTGCACGTGGATCATCACCACGTGGGGCGCTATCGCGCGGACGGGCTGATCGTGGCGACGCCGACGGGCTCGACGGCCTATTCGCTCGCGGCCGGCGGCCCGATCATCCATCCGGACCTGCAAGCATTCGTGATTACGCCGATCTGCCCGCACATGCTGACGAACCGGCCGCTGGTGGTTCCGGACACGGCGCAGGTGGAGCTGGATTTTTCGGCGTCGGGCGAGCCGGTGTTCCTGACGCTGGACGGACAAATCGGATTTCAACTGCAGCCGCAGGACCGCGTCGTGATCAGCAAGGCCGCAACGAAAGTGCAAGTGGTAAGCCCGCCGCGAAAAAACTACTACGAGATATTGCGCAGCAAGCTGCGCTGGGGAGAGCGCTGAACGGCGGTGTTTGCGGAAACGACTTCGGCACCGACTTCGGTGCCGGCGAGACGCCGCCGAGAGCGGACGCATTTCTCCGTCCGTGGACGCGGCGACCTCAGTTGAAACGCAGCCGAGTCGCGCAAAGTCTTCGGATGAGCCGTGCATTCGCCTGGCGGAATTTCGCGGCGGCTACTTCACTTTCAGGACTACCAGCGTGCGGTCGTCGAAGGGATGCGCGCCGCCGGAAAAGGCGTCCACTTCCTCGAGGATCTGGTCGGCGATGCCATCGGCGCTAAGCTCGTGCGTTGTGGCGATAATCTGCGCCAGGCGCGCGTGGCCGAAGAATTCTCCCTTGGGATTCTGGGTGTCGCCAATCCCGTCGGAGTGAAACACCACCACGTCGCCCGCATCCAGGATGTAACTGCGCTGGTCGTAGGTGGCTTCCTCAAACATCCCCAGCGGAAAACCCGCCAGCATGATTCGTTCGCAGCGGCCCGCGTGATACAGGAACGGCTCCTCCTGCCCGGCATTGGCGATGCGCAGTTTGTGGCGGCCGCGATGCCAGGTGGCAAAGCAGAGCGTCATGAAACGGCCCTCGATGCGGCGCTCGCCGAGAAATCCATTGATGGCGCGGAGCATTTCCGCGGGGCGGTGCTTCTGCGGGCCCAGGCTGCGCAGGGTGCCGATGGCTACCGCGCCGTAGAGAGCCGCGGCGCTGCCCTTCCCGCTGACGTCGCCCATGGCGACGCCTAGCTCCTGCGGACCGTAACGCAGGAAGTCGTAGAGGTCGCCGCTCAGCTCGCGCGAAGACACGACGCGGGCGGCGATATCCAGGCCGAATTCCGGGCCGGGCAAACGCGGCAGCAGCGCGCCCTGAATGCGGCGCGCGGCGCTGAGGTCGCGCTCCATGCGCGCCTCGTCGCGGGCCACTCGTTCGTAGAGGCGCGCGTTTTCGATGGACACAGCGAGATGGGCCGCGAGAATCGAGAGCGCCTGCACGTGGTCCGGAGTGAAATAATTCAGCTGCGGGCTTTCCAGGTCCATCACGCCGACGACGCGGTCTTTATTGAGCATGGGCACAGCCAGCTCGGAACGCGTCTCGGGATTGACGCGCAGATAGCGCGGGTCCAGGGTTACGTCCGGCACAACGACGGCGCGCTTCAGCGAAGCGGCGGCGCCCACGATTCCTTCATGCCCCGGCACGGCGAATTTTTCCTGCACGCGCTGGCCGAATTTCACGGTGACGCGATGCCGGAAGACGTTGTCGGTCTCGTCGTAGAGCAGGATGCTGAAGATCTGGTAGTTGATGAGGCGCTTGGTAAGCTCGGCGGCGCGGCGCAGCACTTCTTCGACCGAGAGCGAGGAATTGGCTTCGCGGCCGACTTCATTCAGGAGCAGCAGGGTTTCGGCCTGATTGCGCTCGTGCTCGTAGAGCTTGGCGTTTTCGATGGCGGTGCCGATGCGCGAGGCGACCAGCATCAAGATGCTCTGTTGATAGGGAGTGAAATAATCCACCTGGCTGCTTTCGATATCGAGCACGCCAATCACCCGGCCGCGCACGATTAAAGGGACGGCAAGTTCGGAACGCACGCCGTCCAGCGCGTTGAGGTAGCGCGGGTCCGCGCTGACATCGCCCACGCGGATGGCCTGGCCAGTGGCGGCGACCGAACCGATGATTCCCTCGCCCATGGGAATACGCCAGTGGTCCACGACTTCCTGGCGATGACCGATGGCGAAGCGAAAATACATCTGGTCAGTGCCTTCTTCGGGCAGCAGGACCGCGAAGATTTCGTAGTCAATGAGGCGCTTGATCAGCGCGGCGGCGCTGGGCAGCACTTCATCCAGATTGAGCGAGGCGTTAATCTCCTGACTGATTTCCGCCAAGATGGCGAGCGTCTCCGCGGGAACCTCGATCTTCGAATTGAGTTTTGCGGCGTCCATTTGACTAGATTCGGAACACGCCAGCCCCCGCCGGAGACATGCGAGCGCCCGAACCGGAGGTTAGGAGAAGGCCGGAAACAACGGACGCGCAGTCCAATCTATTATAGCAGGCGGGCGGGAACCGCCTGGCGGCGAGACGAAGCGCGGGAGAGAGTTTCAATATTTATCGCCCGGCGGTGCGCCCGAAGCCACGGAAGATTTTCCGGAGCGCAGTTGTTCGATAATCTTCACACCGGCGCTGGCGCCGATGCGCGTGGCGCCCGCCGCGACCATTTTCTGCAGGTCTTCGAGGGTGCGGACGCCGCCAGCAGCCTTTACGCCGGTCGCGAGGCCGACGGTCTCGCGGATGAGGCGGACGTCTTCGACGGTGGCGCCGGCGGAGCTGAAGCCGGTGGAGGTCTTGACGAAGTCCGCGCCGGCATTCTTGGCGGCTAGCGTAGCGCGGATTTTTTCATCGCGGGTGAGCAGGGCGGTTTCGATGATGACCTTGCAGAGGGCGCCGCCGCTGTGGCTGGCCTGCACCACGCCCTGGATGTCTTGTGCGAGCAGGTCGGATTCGCCGGACTTCAGGGCGCCGATATTGATGACCATGTCTATTTCTTGCGCGCCGCGCTCGATGGATTTTTGGGCCTCGTAGGCCTTCACTTCGGGCAAGGTGGCGCCCAGGGGAAATCCGACCACGGAGCATACTTTCACGGCGCTGCCGCGAAGAATTTCAGCGGCCTGGGCCACGTTGCAAGGATTCACGCAAACGGTGGCGAATTGATATCGCAGCGCTTCTTCGCAGAGCTTGCGGATTTCGTCGCGGGTGGCGTCAGGCTTCAGCAAGGTGTGGTCAATCAGGCGGGCGATGGCGGATTCGTTGAGGTCCATGATCATTCCGAGGGGAGAGTGAGGACGCAGACGTCCTTCAGATTGCGATAGCGCTCGGCGTAATCGAGGCCGTAGCCGACCACAAAGTCGTTGGGAATTTTGAAGCCGATGTAATCGGCGCGAACCTCTTTGATGCGGCGCGAGGGCTTATCGAGCAGGGCGGCGATGCGCAGGGATTTGGGCTTGCGCTGCTCGAGCACGCGCAGGAGGTAGGTGAGGGTGATGCCGGTATCGAGAATGTCCTCGACCACGATAACGTTCAATCCCTCGATGCTGAAATCGAGATCTTTTACCAGGCGAACCTGGCCGGAGCTTTCCTTGTGCTTGCCGTAGCTGGAGACGGCGATGAAATCAATGGAGGTTTCCAGATTGATTTCGCGGACCAGGTCGGAAAGGAAAATGCAGGCCCCCTTGAGGACACCGACCAGATGAACGCGCTCGTCGCGATAATCCTGGGTAATCTGGCGGGCCACTTCGCGCACGCGTTTCTGAATGGCCGCGCGGCGAATCAGGATTGTGAGTTTTTCGCGACCCGCGACGACCGGCATTTTTTGCGCGCTCCCGTAAAAGCGCGGTTACTCTATCGCACGGTGTGACGGTTGACAAGGAGACGGCGGGAGCGACGCGCGCGGGCGGAGGAAAATGAATGGCGATGGCTGGTTTGTGGAAGTTGCCGGAGGCTTCGGATATAGTACTGACTCGAACGCCGAGAAGGGATTGCGAGTACACGAGATGAGCCATGACATTCGCCCCGAAACCGCTCCCGCGCACGGCGCAGAATCGCCGCGGGCGCGCCGTGCGTTGCCCCGGCGATTCATCCCGTTGATTCTGACGGCGTGGATGGCGATCGTTCTTCTGATATTCGTAGCCATCCGGATTCTCGGCTCGAATACCTTTGCCGCGATGATGTCCCGATGGAGCCACCGTTAAACCATGTGGTGGCTCGCACTCAAAGCTTTGCTGGCGCTGTGCGCATTGGGCGCGGCTGGGGCTGGGTGTGGTGCGTGGATTGCGGGCGCGCTTCCGCGAAGCACGAACCGCGCAGAGCGCGCGGGAATTTCGTTGCTGGGCGGGCTGGGGCTGTTCTCTCTGGCACTTTTCCTGATCGGGCAAGTCTCTTTCACCCGGACCATCATTGTGGCG
The DNA here is from genome assembly GCA_049300435.1 of Candidatus Acidiferrales bacterium. GTDB lineage: Bacteria > Acidobacteriota > Terriglobia > Acidiferrales > UBA7541 > Palsa-295. Next base: position 68,640 of record JBAQJS010000019.1, read on the forward strand.
GCGTTGAGCGTGGCGATACTGCTGGCGATTCGGCCGCTTTGGCGCGCGCGGCGCGAACTCCGTGCCATTCCGAGAACGGCGCGCGGCGAACTGCTGCTGCCTGGATTGATTGTGGCGCTGGTCTTGGCGATCACTGCGATTGCCGGAACCGCGGAAATGACCGGAGACTGGGGCCAGGATGCCATTGCGTATCACTTGGTAGGACCGAAGGTGTGGCTGCGGGAAGGCGTGATTCGGCCGGTCCCGGACAACAGTTACACCGCCTTTCCGCAAATTCCCGAGACGCTTTTCGCGGTGCTGATGGAAGTGGGAGGAAATCGAGCACCGGATTTTTCCAGTTGGCTGACGCTGGGACTGCTGCTGCTGGTCGCCGCCGGGCTGGGGATGCGCGTGGGATTGACAGCGGGCCAGGCGTGGTGGGTGGCGGCGATCGTGGCGGCGATGCCGGCGGTTTACACCGGGGCGCACGCGTGTTTCATCGACGCGCTGTACGCGGCGTTCGTTCTGGCAGCCGCGCGGATCGGATTCGATGCGCGGAGCCGGCGGGAATGGGCGGTCTTCGGGATGTTTTGCGGGTTGGCGATGGGAACGAAATATACGGGGGTGCTGGCGTTTTTCGCGCTGGCCGTGTGCTGCGTGGTGATGGTGGCCGCAAGCGAGAAGGCCGAGCGGGCCGGAGCCGCGAAGGGGCTGGGACTGGCCGTCGCGGTGGCGGGTGCGCTCGCGTCGCCGTTCTACATCCGCAACTGGATTGTGCTGGGTTGCCCGATTTATCCGCCGCCGCCGGGTTACGAGGGATTTTGTTCGCCCAAGTATTTTTCGCGCGAGGCGCTGCAAGAATTTCACGAATACATACGGCAGCGAGGCATCGGGATGGGCCGGGGATTCTTCGCTTTTCTGGAGCTGCCTTTCAATTTGACTTACCACACCGCGAATTTTAACGGCGCCGGGGGAATTGGATTGTGTCCGCTGGGACTCGCGCCTTTTGGCATCGTGGCGCTGCGGCGGGAGCGCTTCGCGAAACTGCTGCTGCTATTTGGATTGCTGCTGACCTGCCTGTGGTTTGTGACGGAGCAGGAATCGCGCTTTCTGGTGCACGTTTACGTGTTGGGAGCGGTGTTTGCGGTGGCGGGATGGAGCTATGTCGCGGACAATGGCGGCAAGTTGGCGCGAGGGTTTGCGGCGGCGCTGGTGGCCGTCTCGATTTCATACGGACTGTTTATGATCGAAAGGGCGCAAGCCAGCGGGCTGCGGGCGGTGTTTTCTCCGCAATATGCCGCGCTCCGACGGGAACGAGAGATACCGTACCTGGCGAGCTTCGAGTACATCAATTCTGAGCCGGACGTCCGCAAGGTGCTGATTCTGGACCGCACCGTTCCCGCATACTATTGCGACAAACCTTACCTGAAGCCGGTTGGGCAATGGGACGCGCGGAGCGTGCCGGGTGCGCCGACGAGCCTGGAAGCGTTGCAGCACGCGCGGGAATTGGGCGTGACGGATGTGCTGGACGTGGTGTCGTCGCTGTCGGGCTTTCAGGTGAAGACGCCGGCGCCCGGGTTGAAGCTGGTTTTTGCAGCGCCGGAGCAGCGCATTTACCGCGTGCAGTAGCGGAGGGCGATCGCGGGCGGCGACGGGCGCGCACGGCGCGCGTGGCAGCTGCACGTGAAAATCCTTCAGCGCAGGTAGCCCCAGGTGTGCAAGCGGTCGCTATCTTCCACCCAGCGGTCGCCAATGTCCGTGCGGTAATACATGTTGGGGATCAGGACGTTCTTGATGCGCGAGTACACCTGCGTCTGGGCCTGCTTCATGGTCTGGCCGAGGCCGACGACGACGAGAATCACTCCGGAAGTGCCCGCCACCAGCCACTGACCATTCACCTGCTTGACGTCTTCGATGTGCATTTCGTCGGTGGGAGGCTTTTTGAAGACGATGACGGCGTTCTTGGAGAAGGAGTCGAAAGTTTCGTCGTCGTCAAAGGGAAAGGGCGGGACGACGATGCGCACGCCGATTTGAAAGCCGCTGCGGACTTTGAGCTTGGGGTCGTTGCCATTGGCGAGGTCCCAGAAAAATTGGCCTATGGGCGTGATCATTCCGGCTTGTTGAATGCTGATGGTGGGATAGCCGAAGCGCGAAGTGAATTCCAGCGGGTAGATGCCGTGGTGATTGACGATGCAGTTGAGGTCAATGTAGCCGACGTAACCCTCTTCGGCGAGGCGGGTTTCCATTTTGAGCAGGGTCTGATCGAAGAGGTGATTGGCCTCGCTCCAGAACATGGTGGTGCCCATTTCGCCGGTGGGAGGGCCGTTCTCTCCGGGGAAAAGTTTTTTATGCTCGAAATTAATGTTGATGGGATAGATGAAACTCTTTCCGTTGAAGAAGGCGCCGACGGCGACTTCCACTCCGGTGACGCGGCGCTGCAACTGGAAGACTTTGATCTCGTCGGAGAGCGCCTTTTTGTAGGCTTCGAGCATGTGGATGACGTCCTGGCCGTCGTCTTCCTCGCCGACGAAGAGGCGGCGTTTGACGTTCTGGGCCTCGCCGCTGGGCTTGATGACGTAGCGGCCGGGATTCTGCTCGACGTGCTCGATGGCGTCGTCGAAGGAGGAAAATTCGCCGTAGGGAATGATGTTGACGCCGGCGTTTTTCAGTTCTTCCTGGCCGAAGGAGCGGTCGTCCTCGAGGCGGTCGGTGTAAGGGGAGCCGCCGATGACTTTCTTGCCGGCAGCGCGAAGATTTTTGGCTTTTTCGCCCTGGCCGAGGGTGTCGTCAAAGATGAGGATGTCCGCCCAGTCGGCGTCTTTCTCCCAGTCTTTGGATTTGGCGACGAAGCCGTCGGCGATGTCGCGCTCCTTCTTGTCGTGGATGTAGTAGCGGACTTCGTGGCCCTCTTTGGAGACCTGCCAGGCGATGTCACTGATGAGTCCGGTGAGCGAGACAAAAAGGAAATTACGTTTTTCCATCCGCTATTTTCTCCTCGAGAGTCAGGCCCAGCGCCGCCAAGCGCGCGAGGCCACAAACGACAGAATACTATTAGCGGCGTGTTACGGGCGCATGAATGCGGATTCGGCGGCTGCACCTGGTGCCCAGACTTACACTGCGGGAATTCGCGGCTGGGAAAGCGGCGCGCGGCGGCGCGCCTAAACTTGTGCGACTTTTGACCGATGATTCCTTATGGAGTTGTCCCATGCCCGTTTTCGCCGACCCTGAAATTTACCGTACGGTTCTGGAAGGCATGCAAACGGGTGTCTATCTGGTGGACCGCGAGGAGCGAATCCGGTTCTGGAACGAAGGCGCGGAGAGGATTACGGGGTATTTCCGGCAGGACGTGGTGGGACATTTTTGCCGGGATTTTTTTCCGCCGCAGAAAGAAGAAGGAAAGGACGGGATTTGCGAGATTGGCGGGGCGGTGGCGAGCGTGTTGCGGGACGGCCGGCCGGCGATCGCGGAGGTGACGCTGCGGCACAAGGCCGGCCACCAGGTGATGGTGCGGATCCGGGCGACAGCGATACGCGACGGCGAGGGCGCGGTGGTGGGCGCGGCAGAGTCCATAGACGCGGACCCGTGGGCGTTCGACGCGGACCGGCGGCGCAAGAAGCTGGCGGAGTACGGCTGCCTGGACGATGCCACGGGGGTCCTGACGCGGGCGTACATTGACACACATTTGCGCGAAAGCCTGACCACCTTCGCCGAGCACCGCATCCCGTTTGGCATTTTGTGCGTGCAAGTGGATTTGATGGACCGCTTCCGCCCGTCGTACGGCCCGGCGGCGGTAGCGGCGGCGCTGCGAATCGTGGCGCAAACGATCGAGAGCAATTTGCGGCCGACGGATTTTGTGGGGCACTCGGGCGGCAACGATTTCCTGACCATTCTGACGGAGTGCACTCCGAAGGAGCTGGGCAGCATCGCCGCGCGGCTGCAACACACGGTGAACAGCACGCGGATCAAGTGGTGGGGCGATCAACTGGCGGTGACCGCGTCGTTTGGGGGAGCCACGGTGCAAGCGGGGGACGACGAGCAGTCCATCATCGAGCGCGCGCAGAAATCGCTGGCGGAGAGCGTAGCGGCCGGCGGCGATCGCGTGACGATCGCGGGATAGTGGGAATTGCGAAGAGGGCTGGATTGCGATGTTCATAATCATCGGAATCGTCGTGGTGTTCGGCGCGGTGGCCGGCGGCTATCTGATGGAGCACGGCAACCTGCGGGTATTGATGCAACCCGCCGAGCTGGTGACCATCGGCGGCGCGGCCATCGGAACGCTGCTGATCGCCAATCCGCTGCACATCCTGAAAAAAATTGCCGGCGGGCTGGCCGGCGCGTTCGGAGGATCGAAATACAGCAAGGAACGGTACCTGGACACATTGAAGATGATGTATGAGCTATTCAGCCGCGCGCGGCGCGATGGATTGATGGCTCTCGAAACCGACAGCGACAATCCGGAGCAAAGCCCGATATTTTCGAAGTATCCGAAATTCCTGAAGGACCATCACGCGCTGGCGTTCGTGTGCGATTCGATTCGGATGGCGTCGAGCGGAGGTATCGAGCCGTTCGACGCCGACCAGATGATCGAGAACGATATGGACGTGCACCACCAGGAGGCCACGATGCCGATTGCGGCGCTGACCACGGTGGCCGATTCCCTGCCCGGCCTGGGAATCGTGGCGGCGGTGCTGGGCGTGGTGATTACGATGGGGTCGCTGGGCGGCCCGCCGGAGGAAATCGGGCGCAAGGTGGCGGCGGCGCTGGTGGGCACGTTTCTGGGGATTTTGCTGTGTTACGGATTGGTGGGGCCGCTTTCCTCGAGCATGGCGAAGGGAGTTGACGACGAACACGCGTATTACCAGGTGCTGCGCGTGATGATCGTGGCGTTCATGAAGGGGACGGCGCCGAGCATGGCGGCGGAAATCGGGCGGCGCGCGATTCCCGGGCACGTGCGGCCCGGCTTCCAGGAAGCGGAGGCGTTTATCAAGGACAAGGGCGGCGCGCCGGCGGCCGCGGCGGCTTGAGCCTAAGCGCATAAACGGAGACACGCGGATTTCAACATGACAGCGAAAGCACCGATTATCGTCATCAAGAAGAAAGGCGGGCACGGCGGGCATCACGGCGGCGCGTGGAAAGTGGCGTATGCGGACTTTGTGACGGCGATGATGTCTTTGTTCATCGTGCTGTGGCTGCTGAATAGCAGCAAGCAGGTGCAAGAGGCCGTCGGAGGATATTTCAAGGATCCCACCGGAACATCGAAGAAGGTGGGCAGCGACATGGTGGGCGCCGGGGAAAACTTCGTCGTCAACAAAGAGAATATGGCGCAGCTCAAAGAGGAATTGCAGAAGGCCATCCGGGAAGTGCCGAATTTCGACAGGCTGAAAAACCACATAGATATGACGGTGACGAATGAGGGGTTGCGGATCGAACTGATGGAATCCGCGAAGGGGACGTTTTACGACAGCGGCAGCACCAAGCTGAACGCCGACGGGCAGGATATCGTAATAAAGCTGGCGCAAGAATTGGGGAAGCTGCCCAACAAGCTGGCGATCGAGGGCCACACGGACGCGAAGCCCTACGCGCGCGGGAGCAATTACAGCAACTGGGAGCTTTCTTCGGACCGCGCCAATACGGCCCGGAGATTGATGCAAGAAAACGGAATCGGAGAAGACCAGATCACCCAGGTGCGCGGATTCGCCGACCAGCGACTGCGCGTGCCCAAAGACCCTCTGGATCCCTCGAACCGGCGAATTTCGGTCATCGTGCAGTATCTTTCCAAGCCGGAGCCAGAAAATGGCGAGCCGGCCGCGGCTGGCGGAGCATCGCCGGGAGCGACTGCACCGGGGGCTGCGGCGGCGCCCTCGGCGACGGCCGTTGCGAAGAGTGCCGCGACGGCCGATGCGAAGAACGCCACCGGAAAACCGGCCGCCGCACCACCTGCAAGCGCCGCAACGAAGCAGCCTTCGCCTCCGCACTGATTAGCTCCGAGGGGGCTTTGGCGATTTATGATTCCGGGAGGCCGCTGCCCTCGCCGACCCTGTTCGCACGCGGACACAATCCCATGAAACCGAACAGAAGGCGGTTGGCATGCGCCCGCGAGCCCAGGCTAGCGGCCTCATTCTGGTGGATTTGCAACCGGGAGGCTTTGGCTGTGTAATTGCAGCCCTGAGTGGAGCGGAATCGTCTTCCGGAGGGCGAGAGTGTACAACCTGCTGCAGGACTTGCGATTCGCGGTTCGCCAGTTGCACCGTTCGCCCGGATTTGCGGTCACTGCGGTGCTTATTCTGGGGCTGGGCATCGCCGCAAACGTGATCGTTTTCGGCGTCCTGCAGGCGTTAGTCCTCCGATCCATTAATGTGCCCAACGCGGACCGGGTGATGACGCTGGAGCCCACGAACAAAGACCGCGGCATCTTCTTTGCGTATCCGGAAGTTCGCGACGTGCGCGATGGGAATTCGGTGTTTTCGAGTGTCGCGGCCGCTCGCCCGCTGCCAATCGGATTGGAAGCCAACGGCGCGACGCGCACCGTGTGGGGATACGAGGTCAGCGGCCAGTACTTTGAAGTCGTGGGCATCCGGCCGGTTCTGGGGCGTCTGCTGAATCGAGCTGACGACGACCACCCCGGCGCGTCGGAAGTTGCCGTGCTGTCCTGGCCGGCATGGAACAGCATTTTCAACCGCGACCCGGACATCGTGGGCAAGACGGTTCGCCTGGATAAGCATACCTACACCGTGGCGGGCGTGACGCCGCAGGGCTTTTACGGAACCGAGAAGTTCCTGCAACCTGACGTCTTCGTGCCGATGGCCAACGAAGCCGAACTGGAAGGCGTGGATTGGCGGGAATCGCGGCACGACGGATACGTGCTCTGCGTGGTTCGCCTGAAGGACGGCGTGACGGTGGCGCAAGCGCAGGCGGAGCTAAAGACGATCGTTGCGCACATCATCCAGCAATATCCGAAGGATGAGGCGACGCTAGGGGCGAAGCTCTCGCATCCGGGATTGGGCGGCGATTTCATGGGCGCTCCGGTGCGCGCCTTCCTGATTGCGGTGATGGCGCTGGCGGGGATCGTGCTCCTGGCGGCCTGCGCCAACCTGGGAAGCCTGTTTGCAGCGCGCACGGCGGACCGCGCCAAGGAAATCGCGATTCGCCTGGCGGTCGGATCCAGCCGCTGGCGAATCCTTCGCCAGATCGTTACGGAAGCGTTTGTGGTGTCCATCCTGGGAGCCGCGGTGGCGTGCGAGCTGGCGTGGATGACGCTCACAAGCCTTGCGAATTGGCACCCGCAGGTCGGGCCCCCGATCTTATTCGCGGTGGATCCCGATCCTTCGCTGATCGTGGCCGCGTTTCTGATTTCGCTGCTGGCCGGGGCGGCGTTCGGGATAATGCCCTTGCGCCAGATTTTCAAGGCCGATCCGAATGACGCCATCAAGGGAGGCAGCAGCCAAACGGTGGCGGGGCGGCGCTGGGCGCTGCGCGATGTGCTGCTGGCCGCGCAGATCGCGCTGTGTTGCGTCACCGTAACCGCCGCCTTCGTGGCGCTGCGCGGCCTGGGCAAATCGCTCAACATGGACCTGGGATTCAATCCGCAGAACGCGGTGCTGACGAAATTCGATCTGGGCCTGGCCGGCTACACGAAGGACTCGACGGACCATTTCCAGCGGCAGCTACTCGAGCGCGCGGCGCAGCTTCCCGGCGTGGAAGCGGCAGGGTACGCCAACACCACGCCGCTCTCGTTGGATGGGTCCACGGAGGTATTTTTCTCGAGGGAGACGAGCGATTTTCGGCGCACCAATGAGGCATTCGTGGCGCCGTTCTTCGCGGTGGCGCCCGGCTATTTCAAAGCCGCGGGAACGCCGCTGCTGGAAGGTCGCGATGTGAGCTTTAGTGACGACGCGAAGGCCCCGGCCGTCGCCGTCGTCAACCAGGAGTTCGCGCGCCAGATGTTTCACTCCGTGCGTGCCGCCGGGAAATATTTCAGAAATCAGTCCGGAGAGCTGGTGCAAATCGTGGGAGTGGTGGCCGACGGAAAATATAACTTCGTCAGCGAGCGGCGCCAGCCCGCGGTGTTTTTCTCGATCGAGCAGAGGCCCGACACCGGCACGTCGCTGGTGGTGCGGACCCACGGCGACACGACTGCCATGGCTGCCGCGGTCCGCAAAATCATTCGCGATCTGGACCCTGCCGTGCCGCTACAGGAATCCAGCGTGTGGAGCAACCAACTTGCGGTGCAGGTCTTGCCGGCGCAAGCCGCGACTGTGGCGCTGGGCCTTTTCGGCGCGTTCGGTCTGCTGCTTTCGGTCACAGGCACGTTCGGACTGGCCTCTTACACCGTGAGCAAGAGACTGCGCGAACTGGGCATCCGCATTGCGCTCGGGGCACAAGCGCGGCAAATCCTCGCGACGGCGCTGGGCCGCATGCTGATCCTGCTAGGGACCGGCTGCGTGATCGGTATTGTGCTGGGCGCGGCGGCGAGCCGGCTGCTCGCGGCCGTCGTTTACCAGGCTTCGGCGCAGGATCCGCTGGTGCTTGCCGCTGTGGCATTCACGATGCTGCTCACCGGAGCGCTTTCCGTTGCAGGTCCGGTGCGGCGCGCCTTGCATATTGATCCGGCAGCGCTGCTCCGCGAACAATAATACTCACGCCGAAATGAAGAAGCTCCGGCAAGATGCGCGCGTGAAATCCGTCACGCGCGATCTGAAGGCTCCTCCCCGCTGTGCGCTTCCGCATCCCCTGAAGATTTCGTAACGCGGAAATGGCGATTCATGTAGCTTAAGCGAGGAGGCGCGCGCGAATGAATGACGCGAGATTGCCTGAACCTTGGCTGCGTGGGACGTTGACGGACGTGGGTGTGGTGCCCCGAGCGCTGCTGCACGCGCTCGAACTGGCGAAGGAAGACCTCACGCGCTGGTGCGGGAACCTGAGCAAGCAGGAGCTGAATGCGCGGCCGGCCGCGCTGGCTCCCGTGGCATTTCACATCCGGCACATCGCGCGCAGCCTGGACCGGCTGCTGAGCTACGCGGAGGGAAATCAGCTCAACGACGAGCAGATGGCGGCGCTGAATACGGAACTCGACGGCGGGGCGTCGCGCGACGAACTATTCGCGGAGCTGGAAGCGGCTTTGGAGCGGAGCGCCGCGCGCGTCCGGCAATTCGACGAGTCGAGATTGCAAGAGGTGCGGCACGTCGGCAGGAAACGGCTGCCAACGACGGTGGGCGGGCTGCTGGTACACGTTGCGGACCACACGCAGCGGCACGTGGGCCAGGCGATCACCACTGCCAAGGTGGTAACGGCCGGGCGCGCGTAGCGGCGCGCGTGGCGTGGCGCGCGGCGAATTATCTCGCCGCGGCTGCCTTCATCGCCAACGGCTTCATCAGATGCCCGAGCAATTCCACTTCGGCGCGCGTCTGGAAGTGATTGCGCATCCAGACCAGGCCGATGCGGCGGTAGGCGGCTTCATCGTCGAGCGGAACGAAGCGGCAGCCCTTGACGGTTTCCACAGCCATTTCCGGAACCACGGAAACGCCCATACCGGCGGAAACCATCGCCAGGATCGAGGAGAATTGGCCGGTCTCGAACACGACGTTGAGCTTGGTGCGCGACCTCTGGCAGGCGGAGACGACCGACTCGCGAAAGCAGTGGCCTTCCTTCAAGAGCAGGAACGGATCGGCTTCTGCTTCTTTCAGCAGGGTGGATCTTTCGCGCGCGAGGCGATGCTCTTTGGGGACGACCAGGTACATGCGTTCGCGCAGTATTTCCCGGCAGACGAATTCCGGGCCGGGCGCGGGCAAGGCCACGAGAGCCATGTCCATCACGCCCTCCTGCAAATGCGTGAGCAGCACGGGCGTGATTTCTTCCACGATTTGCAGGCGCACCTGGGGATGCTGCGCGAGGAACGTGGTAAGGCGGCTGGGCAGATAATACGGCGCGATGGTCGGAATGGAGCCGAAGACCACAGTGCCGGCTTCGGCGCCCACCATCTGCTGGATTTCGGAAGTGGCTTCGCCGAGCTCGCGCAAGATGGCTTGGGCGCGCGGCAGGAAGGTCTGGCCGAAGGCGGTGAGGCGCACGCCGCGTCCCAAGCGGTCAAAAAGCTTGGCGCCCAGCTCGGCCTCCATTTTTTGGATTTGCTGCGACAAGGAAGGCTGTGCGACGTGTTCCTGGTCGGCAGCGCGGGTGAAATTGCCGGTCTTGGCGATGGCGCAGAAATAGCGCAGTTGATGAATTTCCATGAGCGTGTCTCCTCTCCCATAGATGATACCTATTGGTGGAAGAACAAGAAAGTATTTCTCCTATCACGCGCCGGAGGCTAGTGTGAATGAGCGGGCACCTGGAAATGCCCGCGCCCACAAGGAGACATCCATGGATGACAAGAAAGCGAAGAATACCGTGATGACCACGGACAACGGACGCCCTGTCGGCGACAACCAGAACTCGCTGACGGTTGGCCCGCGCGGCCCGGTTGTCTTTGAAGACGTTTTGCTGTTTGAGAAGATGGCGCATTTTAACCGCGAACGCATTCCGGAACGCGTGGTGCACGCCAAGGGTTCCGGCGCGCACGGATATTTCGTGTGCAACAGCGCGGAGATCACGAAATACACGACGGCGAAGCTGTTCTCGGCGGTCGGGAAGAAGACGCCCACGTTCATCCGGTTTTCGACGGTGGGCGGCGAAAAAGGTTCGGCGGATACGGAGCGCGATCCGCGCGGATTTGCGCTGAAGTTCTACAGCGAAGAGGGCAACTGGGACATGACCGGCAACAACACGCCGGTGTTCTTCATTCGCGACCCGCTGAAATTCGGTGATTTCATTCACACGCAGAAGCGCGACCCGCAGACGAATTTGAAGTCGCCCACGATGATGTGGGATTTCTGGTCGCTTTCGCCGGAATCGCTGCACCAGGTGACGATTCTGATGTCCGACCGCGGCACGCCCTACGGCTACCGGCACATGAACGGATACAGCAGCCACACGTACAGCCTGATCAACGCCAAGAACGAATTGTTCTACGTGAAGTGGCACTTCAAGACCAAGCAAGGCATCAAGAATTTCACCGGCGAGGATGCCAGCGCGTATCGCGGCGTGGACCCGGACTTCGCGCAGCGCGACCTATTCGACCACATCGCCAAGGGCGATTTCCCCAAATGGCGCGTGACCGTGCAGATCATGCCGGAGAAGGACGCCGAGACGTACCACATCAATCCGTTTGACCTGACCAAGGTATGGCCGCACAAGGATTACCCGCTGCACGAAGTGGGCGAGCTGGTGCTGGACCGCAATCCCGAGAACTACTTCGCGGAAGTCGAACAGGCGGCGTTCGAGCCGCGCAACGTCGTTCAGGGCATGGGCTTTTCGCCGGACAAGATGCTGCAGGCGCGGTTGATTTCCTATCCGGACGCGCACCGCTACCGGCTGGGGGTGAACTACGAAGGACTGCCGGTGAACAAGGCGCAGTGCCCGGTCCATACCTACAATCGGGACGGCGCGATGCGTTTCGACGGAAATTACGGCGCGGCGCCCAACTACGAACCGAATAGTTTCGGCGGGCCGACCCAGGATGCGCATTACCGGGAACGTCCTAAGGAAGTGGCCGGCACGGTGGACCGCCACAATCACCGGGTGGACGCCGATTACTATACGCAGCCGGGAAATCTGTTCCGATTGATGCCCAAGGACGCGAAGGAACGGCTGATCAGCAATATCGTCGGCTCAATGAAAGGGATTCCGCAGCGGATTCAGGAACTGCAGATCCAGCACTTCTACAAGGCCGATCCGGCTTACGGGACCGGCGTGGCGAACGGGCTGGGACTGAAGATTCAGGACATCGTGGCCGGAACGACGAAGGTTCACGCGGCGGACTAAGCGCAGCGGGACGGCCGCGGACGGTTGACAAAAAAAGGGGCGGGCTCGATGAGCTCGCCCCTTTTTTCGTCTGCCCCTTTTGCTGTATCGGTTCGGCCGGGTGCGCCGGTTCGCGAATTAATCTCCTGAAGCGGCCTGACGCATTTCTTTCTTGGGGTGCACCGCGAGATGCGGCGAGCGCGATTCCTGAAATTGCGCGGTCTCGGTGGAGCCGGCCAGCGCGGTGGTGGAGGAAGTGCCGCTGGTAATCACCTGCTGCACCGCATCGAAGTAACCGGTGCCGACGAAGCGCTGGTGCTTCACGGCTTCGTAGCCGAACTCGTTCTCACTGGCGAATTCCTTTTCCTGCAGGCGGCAGTAGGCGGTCATGCCGTCCTGCTTGTAATTGCGCGCCAGCTCGAACATGGAAAGGTTCAGCGCGTGAAAGCCCGCAAGGGTGATGAACTGGAATTTGTAGCCCATCGCGCCCAGCTCGCGCTGGAATTTGGCGATGGTGAAATCGTCGAGGTTTTTGCGCCAGTTGAAGGAAGGCGAGCAATTGTACGCCAGCATTTTATTGGGGTACTTGGCGTGAATCGCTTCGGCAAACTGGCGCGCCTCGCCCAGATGGGGTTTCGAGGTTTCGCACCAGAGCAGGTCGGCGTAGGGCGCGTAGGCCAAGCCCCGCGCGATAGCGGAGCGCAGGCCGCCGCGAATCTTGTAGAAGCCCTCGGCGGTGCGCTCTCCAGTGAGAAATTCACGGTCGCGCGGGTCAATATCGCTGGTGAGCAGGTGCGCGCTGTCGGCGTCAGTGCGGGCCATGATCAGCGTGGGCACCTCCATCACATCGGCCGCCAGGCGCGCGGCAACCAGTTTCTGGATCGCCTCGACGGTGGGGACTAGAACCTTGCCGCCCAGGTGACCGCATTTCTTCGCGGCGGATAATTGATCTTCGAAGTGCACGCAGGCGGCGCCGGCTTCGATCATGGCCTTCATCAGCTCGAAGGCGTTCAGATTGCCGCCGAATCCGGCTTCGGCGTCGGCCACGATGGGCGCGAACCAGTGAATGCCGTTCTTGCCCTCGGCGTGATGAATTTGATCGGCGCGCGCCAGGGCTTGATTGATTTTGCGGACGACGTTGGGGACGCTGTCGGCGGGATAGAGGCTCTGGTCGGGATACATCTGGCCGGCGTCATTGGCGTCCGCCGCGACTTGCCAGCCGCTCAGGTAGATGGCCTGCAAGCCGGCGGCGACTTGCTGCACCGCCTGGTTTCCGGTCAAGGCTCCGAGGGCGGCGACGAAGAGGTCGTCCTGCAACAACTGCCAGAGGCGCTGGGCACCGAGGCGGGCGAGGGTGTGCTCGACGTGGACGGAACCGCGCAATTGCTCGACGTCCTTATGCGAATAGGGCCGCGTGACGCCTTCCCAGCGGAGATCGGTCTTCCAGTAATGTTCCAGGTTGCGGTGATTGCCGTTTGTGGTCATGCGCTCAAGACCTCGCGTAAGGAATGAAGTGCCGTCCGGGCCGGAATGTCGCGCCGGGTTCGCCGTTTTATTGGCGCAGGCCGGTCCAGCCTCAGGGGAACGAAGCGGCCTGCTAACGGCACCGCCGCTTGCGGTAGCGGCGACTGAGCGGTAGTGTGCGGGAAGCAGGGTAATCAGTCAAACGGATTGTCATTATCATCTTGATAGAATAATCTTATCAGGTGGTTCCAAGCGTCAGTACCTGGAACTGGTAGTACCGCGTCCCCGCGCTCGCTTTCGCGGTGTTCCGCGAAGGCGCGCGCCGCAACAGAATGCGCCGGAACGCAGCCACGCGGAGAGATCCATGGAAATTGATCAGATCGAGACGTTTCTCGCGGTTCTCACCTACGGCGGCTTCCATCGCGCGGCGGCGGCGCTGCATATCAGCCAGCCCGCGGTGAGCGCCCGGGTGCGCGCGCTCGAAGATGGGCTGGGAGTGAAGCTTTTCACGCGCGTGCGCGGAAGTTTTTCGGTATCGCCGGCCGGGAAGGTGCTGCGGCCGCACGCCGAACAATTGCTGCGCGACGTCACAAGCGCGCGCCAGGCGGTGCACGAGCTGCAGCCATCGGCCGGCGGCACGTTGAGCGTGGCGGCGGCGCTTTCGGTGTGCACCTATTTTTTGCCGGAAGTGATTCAGCAATATCAGGCGGCGAACCCGAAGGTGATGGTCACGCTGCGGTCGGGCACCTCGGTGCAGGTGCTGAAAATGGTGCTGGATGGCGAGGCGGAAATCGGCGTGGCGCGCTCGCTGAACCACCCGGAAGTGGAGACGATGACGCTGCGCGACGATCCCTTGATACTGGTCGGCCATCCGAATCACCCCGCGGCGCGAAAACGCCGCGTGCTCCTGCAGGAGGTGGAAGCCATGCCGCTGATTTTTTTCGATCGCGGGTCGAGCGACTGGACGTTGAGCCAGGGACTATTCCGCCGGGCGGGCCAGCTGCCCAATACCGTGCTGGAAGTGGAAACAATCGAAGCGGCCAAGCGCATGGTGGAGCGGAAACTGGGACTGAGCTTCCTGCCACAGATCGCGGTGACGCAAGAACTGCGCAAGGGCAAGCTGGTGGCGATCGAGATTGCCAACGAGGAGCCGCTGAGCCGGAATCTGGACGTGATTTATCCGCGGCATCGCGCGCTTACGCGGGACGCGCAAGCCCTGCTGCAGCTGTTGCAGACGGCGGCGAAGGTGCAGAGCCTGTTACCGGCGGGGCGCAAGCGAAAACGCCAAAGGTGAGATAGCCGCGCGCCGAGGCGCGGAAAATCGCGCCCGAGCGAAGCCTACTCGATGGCCTTCACAGTGTTGCGGCTGGCGTACCAGCACGGGCGGTAGCCGGAATGAGGGAAGAGCGAACGAACGCAGGTTTCCACCTGGGGCTGGTCGGTGAAAATTTCCATTTTGCCGTCTTTCAGCGCAGTGGCGTAGTAGGAGGTGACGGAGCCGAGAGCGTCTGCGCCGCCATTCTTGCCCATCTTGTGGTGCAGCACAGCATAGTCCCCAGCATAGAGGAGCGCGAATGCGCCGAGCGTGACGACGGCGCCGAGTTTCCAGAGTTTAGCAGAACCTTCCATGACTCCCACCCTGCAAGGATTGTACGCCTGGGGTGGCGCGAATTCCCTGCGCTATTGCGTGAGTGCTGGAGGAGATTCGCGCTGCTCGGAGTGCGCGTCTGGGCGCGCGTTGTAAGGATCTCGCAGTTTAGCGCGGGCGCGGCACGCTGGGAGCGGTCCGCGGACTTTCCGTGGGAGCTGACGACACGCCCGGAAACGCGATGCGCATCGCCGGATCGCCAAACAGAATCCAGGTGCGGCGGACGTCCGGATCGGTGATTTGCGATTTGGCGGTCATGATGGCGTCGCCGAGGGGCTGCGACGGATTTGCGGCCAGAGAGCGAAGCAGCGACTGGTCCATGGAAGCCTGGGGCGGCGCGGTGGTGAACCCCGACGAGGCCCAGACGGCGACGGCGCCGCCATTCGGCGCCAGCAGGAGCGACGTCGCGAGACTGCTTTCGTACACATCCTGGAAGAATCCGTTCAGGCAATCCATCAGCAGGAATACGGGGGTGCGGCCGCCATTGGTGAGCGCGGCGGCGGAAGTCGTGTCGAAGAAATCGCTGAAGGACAACTGCTGCTCGGCGCCGTGGCCGGTGTAATTCACCAGCAGAACTCCGTTGTTCACGGCGTCCATAATCTGCTGCGAAACGGTGGTGGTGGGCATACCGTCCGCCAGAATCTTGGTGGTGGTGAGCGAGGAGGGCATGAGCGTGGCGGCCATATTCGCCTCGCCGGTGAAGTCCACGCCGTTGTTCTGGTCCGCAATCACCAGCGCCTGCTGCATCCAACTGCCCTGCGACGCGCCGGTCTCGTAATTGACGATCTTGGAGATGGCCAGGGACGCATCGGCGGCGGTGCGCGCGGGAATGCGTCCGGTGGGAATGGTGGCGAAGCCGGTGTTCTGGAAATCGCTGAGCCAGTCGTCGGAAGCGGTCTTGAACGCCGCGGTTTCGATGAGGCGCGTGGGCACGAAATCGAAATCGCCGAAGCCGAGATAATTGCGCGGGTCGAGCGAGGCATCGCCCAGCAGCAGCAAATATTGCGGCTTATCGGTCCACTGGGTGGAGGCGGACTGCAGGTAACTCTGCAGAGCGAACGGGCTGCGCTCGCCGAAATTGTAAGCATCGAATAGCTGATCCACGGTGACGACCACCACCTGATGCTGTTGCGATTGCCGCAGGCTCACCAGTGGCGCGACGGTGGAAAGAAAATCAGGATGGGTGATGATCACCACGTCGCCGCCGGCGCGCTGTTGCTCGAGCGTGCTGCTGGGGTGGAAAGCGATCGCGTCCGGCGCGGCGATCTGGTCGGAGGAGAACGCGATGAGCGTGTGCGTCTCGTTCGCAGCGGCAACACCAGGGACCAGGACGGTGATGTTCGAGCCCAAACTATCCACGCCGACCCGGCCGGTGAGCTGCGTGATGCTCAGCGGGTTCGAGATGTCGTACACCTGGATTTGCGAGTTCGAGAAGCCAGCAATCTTGATCAGCGCGCCTCCGGGCGCCGTGGCGTCCAGCCAATTGGAGTCCGCCGTGTAGGTGTGCGCGAAGTGCAGCACGATTGATTGGACCAGGCTGGTGTCGTTCTCGCCGTTGAGCGCAGTCAAGGTGACGACATTGGTGCCATCGTGAATCAGACTCTGCTCGACTGAGAAGCTGCTGGTGTAATTCGCCTGATCGTTGAAATTCAGCGTGCCGACCGAAGCGCCGTTGAGGGCGACGCTCACGCTGTGCGCCTGGCCGGTCGTCACGCCCTGGAGGGTGACGTCCAATTCGGTCGGAATGCTCGAGGTCTCGTCGTAGTGCTCGATGGTGAGGTCCTGGTCCACCGGGTCTGTGCTGATCAAGGCGCCGAAGAAGTTATCCGCGTTCGGGCCATTCAGCAGCGCCGCGAAGTAGGTGGTGCGCTGCTCGAGCGTCACCGTGGACGAAAAACTATGCACGGCGGATGGTCCGGAAAGCTCCGAGACGGAAATCGGAATCCGCTTGCCCGGCTGCGAGCCCTGGATGAGCCAGTAAACGCGCGTGCCGGAGAAGGGAGTGTCAATTCCCGTGCCGTAAAAGGCGATCGCGCCATTCGCGGCCATCGCGCCTCCGCTCTCACCGAGAACCGCCATGGGCTGTTCGACGCCTTCGGCGAAAAGCCGCAACATGGAGGCGTCGGAGCCGGGATCAAAACCGGCGGCGGCCAATTGGGCGCGCGTAATCACGTACCAGCCTTCCGCGCTGACGGATATTTTCGCCGCCGGCAGGCCATCGAGATAGGCGTTGGTTACATCCGTGGCGCGCAACTGCGCAACAGGAAGCGCGACTCGCGGACGCATCGTTAGCGCCGAGGCGGGCGCGGCCGCCAGCGATTTCGTGAGCTGGGTCAACAGGGTCGCCTGCGAAACGGGCGCCGCATCGGGAATCGTGGAATCGGGAGTGACCGGGCCGTGCGTGGTGCGGACGCCGCTGAGGTCAACGTCTTCCAGAGTGTATGAGGAGCCCGGCCCGCCCTGGGGATCAATCCACTGATAAGTTCTGGCGGAATGTTGCGGTCGTCCGCCGCGCAGGAAGAGCGCGCCGCCGGCGATCAGGGAAGGATCGAGCTGGTGCCTCCCTTGCGCGTCCTCGCGATACACGTGGAAACCGAGGTTGCGAACTTCCTCGCGCGTGTGCCATTCGAGCACCACTCCGCCGCCCGAGCGCATCTGCGCGCGGAAGGAGGAAAGCTGCACGGCCGTAGATGATTGAATTGTCGAAAGGGTCGAGGAGAAATTGTTCGCCGGGTTCGGATCGCTGGTGGAGGAGCCGACGGTGGCGGTATTGGGCACGAGCGACGAAGAGCTAAAGGTTTCCGCGGTGGTGCTGATGGTGATGGTGACCAGCCCGCCGACGCCGAGCGAACCCAGGCTGCAACTGACCGTGCCGGCGGCTTGCGTGCAAGTTCCCTGCGTGGTGGAAACGGAAACAAAATTCACCTGGCCGGGCAACGGATCCGACACCTGGACGTTCTGTGCGACGGCCGGGCCGTTGTTGGTGACCTGCAAGGTGTAGGTCAGGGTTGCGCCCTGGTCCACCGGCTCGGGCGCAGCGGATTTTACGATGGCAACATCGGCCTGTGTGGGTGACGCGACGACCGTCGTTGCCACGGACGTGTTGTTGCCCGGGTTCACGTCATTCGTGGTGGGAGCGATGCTGGCGGTATTCGAAATCACCGTACCAGACGCCGTACCCGCCGCCACTTTGACCACCAGGGGCAGCTGTGTCGAACTGCCAGACGGATATGCCGCACCGGAGCAAACTCCCGCGCTGCCCGGACAGCAACTGATTGCGCCGGTGCCGCCCACTGCCGGAAGCGTCGGGCATGTGGTGCCCGCGGGAAGGGCGAGCGAAACGAAGGTGGTATTGGCCGCGACCGCGTCGGTATAGGTGACGCTGCTCGCGGAGCTGGGGCCGCTGTTGGCAAAATTCAGCAGGAACGTAATGTTGTTCCCGGGGGTCACCGGATTGGGCGTCGCCGAACTGGTGACGCTCAAATCAAATTGCCCCGCCGTGGCCACCGTCACCAACGCAGTCGAGGTGTTGCCGGAAGGATTCGGATCCGGCGTGGACGTAGATGTGCTGGCGGTATCGGTGATAACCGTTCCGGAAGCGGTGCCGGCTCCGACGGTGACGATCAGGGTAAAAGTAGTCGTCGCGCCCGCAGGCAACGAGGCAATCGTGCAAGTGACTGCCGCACCGGGGGTGGGGCAGCTCCAGACGGTTCCGGTCTGCGCAAAGGAGTACAAGGTTGTATTGGCCGGAATCGCATCGGTGAATGTGACGCTGGAAGTGGCCGAAGGACCATTGTTCGTCACCGTGATGGTGTAAGTGATCCTGTTTCCCGCCAGCACCGGATTGGGCGAGGCCGAATTGCTGACGACCAGGTTGGCGCTGCCCGCCGCACCCACAATGGTCAGGACGCTCGCGGAGTTGTTCGCGAGATTCGGATCGTTCGTGCCGGAGGAAACCGAATCGGTGTTCAGAATTTGCGTGCCGCTCACGGTGCCGGGAAGAACCAGCACGGCCAGCGTGAAAGTTCCCGTGGCGGCGTCAGCAACGTCTGGATTGGTGCAGCTGATGTTTCCGGTGTTTCCAGGTGCGGGCATGGTGCAAGACCAACCTGGGGCCACGGCGAGTGACTCGAACGTGGTATTGCCTGGAACAGCCTCGACGAAGGTGGCGTTCACGGCATCCATCGGTCCGTTGTTGGTTACGGTCTGAGTGTAGGTGATGGTGCCGCCGGGCACGACGACGTTGGGCGTCGCGGAATCGGTGACGGCCAGGTCCGCTCCGGCACAGTACGCGCCGGATTGCGTTCCGGGAGTTTGGGTGATCGTAAGTCCGGACGTGATTACGCCCGTCTGCCCCGCCGTGGCTCCATAAGGATCATTCGCAAGTGTGGAAGTGCCGGGAGTGCCGCCGGCGATATTGGTGCTTCCCGGCGCCGACGTCGTGAGGATCACGCCACCGCCGCCTCCGCCGCCCGGACCGTGCCGGTTGCCGGGAAACGGCGTTCCAGGGGCTTCCGCCGGCCAGGTGTTGCCGCCGTTACCTCCGGCGGCCTGAGCGGTAAGACCACCGAGTCCGCCGCTGTTCGCAAACAGGAGGATGGTGCCGCCTGCTCCGCCGCCGCCCGTGCCATCGTTCTCCTGATTGAGAGACGCCTGGCCGTTGGCCGTTATTGTGCCCGTGCCGGTTACCGAGCCGGCACGCACGATCACAATGCCACCGCCAGCGGCGCCGCTGCTGTAGATGCCGGTGCAGTCCGCACCGCAATCGGCGTTGCCCGTGTCCGTGGCGGGGTCCCAGTAAGCGCCGTCGTTGGTCGTCCCCGCGCCGCCGCCGCCGCCCAATATCAGTGCGCTCGTGGTTACAGGAAACGGCGAACCGCCATAACCGCCAGCGATGCCCGCGCTATTCCAGGCGAACCCGCCCGTGCCGCCTGCGCCGCCATTGGCGCCGCCGCCACCGCCGTCGTTCTGGTTGTTGGCGGTTGGATTGGCGTCGGTTGCGCCGCCACCCGCGTTGCCCGGCGCGCCGCGCGCATAGCTGCCGTTCGGAAGGCCCTCGAGATACGTCTGCGCCGTGCTCCTGGCAGTTGTCGCATGCGTAATCGAGCTGAGTGCTGGCGCGATCCAGTGCGGCGTTCCCGCTATTCCCTCCCCCTTCGAGCCGTTCGTGCCACTATTAGCGGGCGGGGGCAGCGCGGGCAAGGTAGCGGGCGAAGCCGTCAAGGTATCGGTGTTGGCGCCAGTGGGTGATCCAATCACATCAACGCCACCGCCGCCCCGGAACCCGAGTCCGTCCGTTGCCACAGTGCCGCCCAAGGTGAGTTGGGACGAGACGTCCAGGGCCAAGACGCCCCCGGTGGCGCCATTCCAGGCCAGCGCGGTAAGGCCGGAACTCAGCGTCGCGGATGTGTATTGCGGAACGCGAATGACTTGAAACGTCTGTACTCCCTGCGGCGGAACGCTGGTGTTCGATGCGGCTACGTAGCTGTACGTGTTCAACAGTCCGCCGCCGACGCCTGTGCCGGTGAAGCTCAGCGTGCCACCGGTTACCGGGACTCCGCTGGTCGCGGTCACGAACTCGAATTCGCCCGAGGTGCCAAGACTGGTGGAACCCGACGGGGTGCCAGGAAGGCCGCTGCCATAAGAACTGGTGTTCGTCGAATTGATTTGGGCGTCCTGCATCTGGATGATCAGCAGGAGATCACCACTGGCAATGGCGGTCTGCGCTCCGGTGGCTGCGGCGGCGCCGAGAGCAACAGACGTGGAACCCGCTTTAACCGTGCCCGTTGCAGCCGGCGGGTAGTAGGCATTGACCACGCCAGTGATCGCGCCGCCCGCGCCATCCTTGCCCGGTGTCGCGCAGACCAGCGGCTGGACAACGGTCAACAGGGTGACGGAATTGTTGCCGGCGACAGGGTCAGTGCCGGTGGTCGAAACCGTGGCCACGTTCGTCATCGTCGTTGCAGAAGACGGAGAAGTGCCGGTAACCGTGATGGTTATCGGAGCAGCGAGAGGATAAGCCACCGTCCCCAGGGCGCAGGTGATGACGCCGCCCGCGGGCGCGCCGCAACTTCCTGCCGAAGTCATGGCAGAAGCGTTGGTGAGTGTTGCGGGCAGAGTATCCTTTAGCGTTACGCCAGCGGCAGTCGCCAAACCTAGATTGGTCACCTGAATGGTGTAGGTGATCGCAGAGGAGATGAACACGGGCGTCGGCGAAGCCGTGGTGGATACGGCCAAGTCCGAATCACCAGTTACTTCAACGAGAACCAAAGTGCTCGTCGAATTGTTGGTGGCAACCGGATCGGTGGTTTGGGAAGTGACATCGGCGAAATTAGTGACGGTGGTGCCGGCAGCGGTGCCGCCGTTGACCGTCACCACAAAAGTGAAGTTGGACGTTGTGGTGCCGCTATTTAGATTGCTGCCATCCGTGCAGATCACCTGGCCGGTACCGCCAACGCCTGGCGCCGTCCCGCAAGTCCATCCGGTCGCAGCGGTGACGGAGGAGAAAGTGGTATTCGGCGGCGTCTCCTGATACAGAACAGCGCCCACAGCCGCATTCGGTCCATTATTGGTGACCGTTTCCGTGTACGTAATGGTCGTGCCAGGCGCTACTGCCGGCGCGGATACGACCTGGGTCATGGCCAAGTCGGCGCCCGAAACCTGCACGGAGATTGTGTAGCTATTGTTCGAGGGGTTCGGGTCGGCCCCGGTTTGGTTGACCATCACCAAATTGGTTATGGTTGATCCACCTACCGCTTCCGGCCGTACCGCTACAACGACCGTGAAGATTACCGCCGTATTCGCCGCCATCGTGCCGGTCGCGCTGCAATTAATCGCGCCGGTCCCGCCTACAGCGGGCTGCGTACCGCAGGTCCATCCTCCAGGAACGGTCACCGACTGAAAGAGAGTATTGGGCGCGGTGTTCTGGGTGAGCGTCGCGCCAACGGCGGCGGTGGTCGTGCTGTAGTTGGTTACCGTTTCGGTGTAGGTGATGTTCGCACCGGTCGCGACAGGATTGGGAGCAGCTGTCTCGGCGACGCCCAAGTCTGGGGTCGAGACAACGAGACTGGCGTTGGCGTTGGACCCGCCTGGATTGGAAGTGACGGAGTCCGTAAGGGTGCCGCTTGCCGTACCGGCGCCTACGGTCATGGTGATCATGAAAGTTGTGGTGTTGTTGTTGTGGTAGGTCGTCGCGTTGCTCGGGTCCGTGCACGTAAGCGTGGTGCCCGCCAGCGCACAGCTCCAGTGTGTGCTGGCTATGCCAGTCACCGTGTAACTCGCAAAGCTCAGGCCAGTAGGAACTGTCTGGGTCGTGGTGACAGGGGCCGCAGCCGATGGAAGGTAGGTGCCAGTCGCGGTGAGCACCTGCGTGTACACGACGGTGCCCCCGGGCGCGACGTTCGCAGGAGCGACGCTATTGGTAATGGTGAATTGCGCGGCCGCGGGTGAGGCATACAAGCACAATGCGAAGAGCGCGCACAGCAATGGAGCCAGCAGGGAGCGCAAGCGCGAAGAACGGCGCGTCCCGGCTTGGACGACGCGACGGCAATGTCTGCGGATCGCGTGCAACCATTTTGTGCCGGGCGCCTGGAGCGAAATTCTCTTGCCGTCGCGCTCGATGCAGATGGCTCTGCCCAGAACCGATTCCGCTGGAGCATCGTCCTGCTGGCCGGTGTCGCCGCGTGTGACGATTCTGTTCGTCGCCGGATCGAGCGCGACCACGCGGTGCAGCAGCAATCCCTGGCTGCCGCGCGTCAACGCGATGTCTCCGCGGCGCAATTCCCCGGCTGCGGTCGGAGCGGCGAGGACGATGTCGCCATCGAGGATGTTGGGCTGCATGCTTTGCCCCTGCGCGAGAAAACGCACCCGCAAGCCGCGCTGCAAGGCCGCCGCGCACAGCGCCGCAAATTGCGACGAATCACGCCGCAATAATTTTTCCGTTCGCTTCACTGAGCAGCGCCTCCACGGCGGTAAAATCCGGCACGAACGAAAACACATGGCAAGGCACGCAGGCGGTGACCTTGCTGAAAAATTCCAGGATGAAAGCGACCGCATCCGGGGAATGGTGCGGCACGAAACTGCGCGCGAACAATTCAGCCGAGGCCGTCGTGCACCGCAGCGGGAGCAAGGTGTTGCGGTGGCCGTGCGCCAGGACGTAAATTCCGTCGAGGGGCCAGCGTTCGGCCTGGGCGATGCCCGCGTCCCCGTGCCAGGGAGTCCCGTACATCCAGACGCGGCCGCGCTCGCGGCGGAGAATGATGCGGTCGTCGCTCAAGACCCGCGCGCCGGCGCGCTGCGACCACAACCGCGCCGAAGTGCTCTTGCCCGCTCCGGAATGTCCGGTCAGCAGCAATCCCCTGCCGTCCGGCGCGATCACTCCGCAACCGTGGACTTCCACGCCTTCGCCTTGCGAAAGACGATGGATCCAGAGCAATTCATCGAGCGGATATTCCAGCGGATTCAGCGGAAGCTCCGGCGCAAAGCACCGCCGCGCCAGTTCGATCCGCCCCTGCGTGAAGTCGCGCGAAACGCGGGCCTGCTTGTACGGCCGAGGCCCCAGATACGGCGTGGCGAAGCGAAAACAGTATGCCGCGGAATCGCGGTACAGCTTCCAGAGGCCGCCGGAATCAAAGATAAGCTCTCCGCGAGGCGAGCCGAGGTCGTCGCTGTATGCCACTTCGAATTCCAAATCGCAGCGGGTGGCATCCACCAGGAATTGCCGCAAATCGTGATCCGGCCCGAGCGCCGGACCGCCGGGGCCAGACGTCAGGCCGAGCGAAATCCCGCCGATGCGCGCCGCCAGACGATTGGCGGCGCGATTCTGGCGCAGATTATTCCGCTGGGTCGAGGACGTGTGCA
Source organism: Candidatus Acidiferrales bacterium (assembly GCA_049300435.1). Lineage (GTDB taxonomy): Bacteria > Acidobacteriota > Terriglobia > Acidiferrales > UBA7541 > Palsa-295. The sequence continues at coordinate 92,428 of JBAQJS010000019.1, forward strand.
TTTCTTTTCCGTTTATGACCCCGGCGTGCTGCACTTCAAGCTGGTGCAGCTCCCTGAGACTGGGCCCATGGAACCCGACGTCTTGCAATGGCCGAGCACGGCTTCATCGGGACGAAGGCTGACGCGAATAATCTTCGGAGCCTCGTAAGGCTTTGCGTCGCCCGCCGGGTTTTGGTCTTGCTCACTCATATTCGATCATTCCTTATCCGGCTTCATGCGTGCGACGAACCGCAGGAGCCGCAGCCCGTGCCGCAGCCCGAAGTTGCCTGAAGAATCGGCAGCACCGCCGCCGGCGCGGGCGTCCACGAACCGACGTCAATTTCACCGTTGCGAATGCGCGACGCGGAAGCCGTCAGTCTTTCGTGGCTCTTGCCGCCCGGGCAGCATTCGCACTCGCCATGGGCGGCCACTTCCATTCCCAGCGCAAACGCGCGCAGGTGCGCCACTTCGCACAGAAATTCCACCGGCGATTCGGCGTGGCCGCTTTCCAGCTCTCCGTTCGCCGGGCACATGCTGCACAGCGATTGAATGCGGCAGTGGTCGCATTTGCTCTGGCGCGTCTTGGGCTTCATGCGCGCGCGCAGCAGGAAATTCTGCCACCCGTCGCGAAAACTTCCGTCGCGCCAGCTGTAGATGTCCTGGCGCGAGAGCACGCAAATGCTCATCTGCCCCGCGGGATCAATGGCGCAACTGTTTACGCCGCCTCCACAAAAATAAACGTGAGCCGGGTCATGTTCGGGCGGCTTGGACAATTCGCGCTCCGCCAGGCGGCGATATTCGGGGGCGCGGCGCGGGTCGTGGAAGTCCAGAGCCACCGCTTCTTCGGGGCTCAGGCGCACGGCAACGGGGCTTTGCGAGCAATCAATACGCGGGTTCACGAGCGAGTCGAACTTGAAATCAACCCCGAAATCCTCCTCGGCCATTCGCTGCATCGCGAAAACTTCGTGCCGGTTGATGGTGGTGGGCACGGTCTTCAGCTTGAGCGGCAACTTGCGGTCCAGCAGCAGGCGGATTCCGCGCAGGCAGCGGTCGTAGGAGCCGGGGATTTGCGTCAGCGCCTCGTAGGTTTCGCGCGTGGCGCCATACAGCGTGATTTCCACCGCGAAAGGGCGCCATTCCGCCAAAAAATCAGCGATGCGCGGTGTAATCATGGTTCCATTGGTGAAAAGCGTGATCAGGAAACCCTTGGACTTCGCGTAGGCATAAATATCCAGAAAGTCCGCGCGCGCGAAAATCTCTCCGCCGGTGAAGAGAATCCACAGGCAGCCTTCGGCGGCAATTTCGTCGAGCAGGCGGCGATATTCTTCGAGGGAAAGCTCGGAGCGGCGAGCGGCCGCGTCGGACATGGGAAGATTGTTATAGCAGTGCAGGCATTCGAGCGGACAGCGGCGCGTCACTTCGATGGACACTTCCATCGGGGCGCGCTTTCCGAAGTAGCGCGTGTGCACGCCGCTACTAAATGCCGTGTAGGTCGCTTCGTTCATCCCAAGTACCCGGCCGCCTCGGCCGGGGGAAAATGCCTGAGGATTAAGCAGGCTCGACCAGACCTTCCTGGGTCAGATCGCTTATAAATGCTTGCGCGTCTGAAATGGCTCGGGCCTGTGTAAGTCCGTACTCTGACTGGAGATAGGAAGCGAGCGCGGAGGCATCCAGGCCCTTTTCGAGCAGCGACCAGAGCTTGGTGCCGGATTCATTAAAGGTATAAATGGAGTTGAGATCGGCCGCGCCGCGGCGAATCGGCACTACGATCGCCTCGTCCGCGACGACCCGTGAGACTACGTTCGCACTCCGGCGCAGACGCACCGCCGGCGATTCCCCCAAGAACGACATACACCCGCCTAACCCCAGATTTGTAGTTGCTTTCCAGTTACTGCCCTACGCCTGGTGTTAACTTAATTGGCATGGCGAGCAGACCTCAATCGGAATATGTGCGCCTTGTGCCAAGAAGGTTAACCCTGTTGAGTGAATGACGTGGCGCTGGACTAATCGGCGGAGACCAGTTTCAGCCGGGAAAGCGCCCGGCAACAACCGGATTCGAGGCTGCAGGCGTGTAGCAGGCCGCTCCGGGCAAGCCGGGAATTAGAAGAGGAAGTATCGCTGAGCCAGGGGCAGCTCGCTCGCCGGCTCGCAGGTGATCAGGGCGCCATCTACGCGGACTTCGTAGGTTTCGGGGTCCACTTCGATGTTGGGCGTCGCTCTGTTGTGGATCATGTCCTTCTTGCCGATGCGCCGGCAATTGCGCACTGGAGCAATCAGCTTCTTCAGGCCCAGCCTTTGCGGCAGCCCGGCGCTGAGCGACGATTCCGAAATAAAGGTGATGCTGGTGGGTGCAGTCGCCGCGCCGAAGCTCCCGAACATCGGCCGGTACAACACTGGCTGTGGAGTGGGGATCGAGGCGTTGGGATCGCCCATCGCGCTCCAGGCAATGAATCCGCCTTTGACCACCATCTCCGGCTTAACGCCGAAAAATGCGGGCTTCCACAGCACCAGGTCGGCCAGTTTTCCCGGCTCGATCGAGCCGATTTCCGCAGCCATGCCGTGGGTGATCGCCGGATTGATGGTGTACTTCGCCACATAGCGTTTGGCGCGCGAATTGTCGTTGCCCGTGGAGTCGCCGGGCAGCGGCGCCGCCAGTGGCGCGGAGAGCGGGCCGCGCTGCACCTTCATCTTGTGCGCGGTTTGCCAGGTGCGGGTCACTACTTCACCCACGCGCCCCATCGCTTGCGAATCGCTCGACAGCATACTGATCACGCCCAGGTCGTGCAAGATGTCCTCGGCGGCAATCGTCTCCGGGCGGATGCGGCTTTCCGCGAACGCCACGTCCTCCGGCACTTGCTGACTCAGGTGGTGGCAGACCATCAGCATGTCCAGGTGCTCGGCGATGGTGTTCACGGTGTAAGGACGCGTGGGGTTGGTCGAGGACGGCAGAATATTGGGGAACGAAGCGATGCGGATGATGTCCGGCGCGTGGCCGCCTCCGGCGCCTTCCGTGTGATAGGTATGAATGGCGCGCCCGGCGATGGCCGCGATGGTGGCTTCCAGGAAGCCCGCTTCGTTGATGGTGTCCGTGTGGATGGACACCTGCACTTCGAACTCATCAGCGACTTTCAGGCAGGCGTCAATCGCCGCCGGCGTGGTGCCCCAGTCTTCGTGCAATTTCAATCCGCACGCGCCCGCTTCGATTTGCTCGACGAGCGGCGCGGCCGTGGCGCTATTGCCTTTGCCGAGGAATCCGAAATTCATGGGCCAAGCTTCGGCGGCCTGCAACATGCGCGCCAGATTCCACGCGCCGGGAGTGCAGGTGGTGGCAGCCGTGCCGGTGGCTGGCCCGGTGCCTCCGCCCACCATCGTGGTGATGCCGTTCGAAAGCGCCTCGTAAATCTGCTGCGGCGAAATGAAATGGATGTGGCTATCCACGCCGCCCGCAGTGAGGATCAGATTTTCACCGGCAATCACTTCGGTGGCGGCGCCCACCACCAGGCCGGGGTCCACGCCGTTCATCGTGTCCGGATTCCCGGCTTTGCCGACTTTCACGATGCGCCCGTTCTTCACGCCGACGTCCGCTTTCACGATGCCCCAGTGATCCAGGACCACCGCGTTGGTGATGACCAGGTCCAGCGCACCGTGGTCGCGCTCGCGCACCGCGCCCGCGCTCTGGCCCATGCCATCGCGAATCACTTTTCCGCCGCCGAAGGTGATCTCGTCGCCGTAATGGGTGAAATCCTTCTCGACCTCGATCACCAGCTCGGTGTCCGCGAGACGAATGCGATCGCCGGTCGTCGGGCCGTAGAGCTCGGCATAGGTGCGGCGCGGAATTTTCAGGCTCATCGGTTTCTTATCCTTGCGCGCGGGAACGGAATCCCGCTGCGCTTGCGCGGGCCAGGGCGCGTTCGCGCGCGCCGCCGGCGTCGAGCTCGCCGTCCACTAGGCCGTTACAGCCCTGAATCACGCGGCGGCCGGCAAACGGAGTCAGCTCGATTTCCTTTTCTTCGCCGGGCTCGAAGCGCACCGCGGTTCCCGCGGGAATATTCAAGCGCATTCCGTAGGCGGAGCCGCGGTCAAATTCGAGCTCGCGATTGGTTTCGAAGAAATGGAAATGGCTACCCACCTGCGCCGGCCGGTCGCCGGCATTGCGCACGATCACGCGAACCGTCGCGCGGCCTGCATTTGTTTCGACGGCGCCGCCAGCTTCGTTCAGAAAATATTCGCCCGGTATCATGTTGATTTCTCCTGGCCCTAGCATCCGTCAGTGAATGGGATCGTGAATGGTGACCAGCTTGGTGCCGTCGGGAAAGGTCGCCTCCACCTGCACTTCGTGGATCATTTCCGGCACGCCTTCCATCACCTGGTCGCGCTTCAGGATCGTCGCGCCAAAACTCATGATTTCAGCGACGCTTTTGCCGTCGCGCGCCGCTTCCATCACCTCGGCCGAAAGGATGGCGATCGCTTCCACGTAATTCAGCTTCAGGCCGCGGGCCTGCCTGCGGCGCGCCAGGTCGGCGGCCACCACGATCAGCAATTTTTCCTGTTCGCGCGGAGTCAAATGCAAGTCTTCGCTCCCGGTGCAACGGAGATGAAACTTCTGACGCTCTGCACAACCGCCAACCTCAATTCACTTTTCGCGGCAGCACGGCGTCGCAACCGTACAATCGCCGCTTCGCGGTTTGCCACAGCGCTTGCAATCCGGGCAGCACATGGCGTCCGTGAACCGCGACGCAGCGAACCATCAAGCCGTGCGCCGGGAGCGCGCTGATTCCCCACAGGGTCTCGCCGGGCGACGCGAGACCCGCCGCTTGTTCGCGCAGCTCGCGTTCTATCGCCAGCCAATCGGCAGCGCCGAGCCCCACACGCGCGATGCAGAATGTCGCCCAGGTGCGATAGGGTCCCAGTCGCCCCAGCGAAGAAACCGCGCGCCGCTGCGGTTCGATGCGCACGCGTTCGCCTACGATGGGACGGCCGAGCGCGAAAACACCGGTCTTCATTTCGACGCAATCGTAGGCGAAGACTTCGCCGCGAGCTTCGCGCCCGGGCGCCAGAATTTCCCACCAGAAAAGCCCCGCGCCCTGCGCCAGGTGAATCGTGCTGGCCTGCGAAAAACGCGCGCCCGCGAAAGGGATGATCGCGTCGGGGACGTATTCCAGCAGCGCGCCTTCGCGCACCGTGAACTCGTTCGTCTGGGTGGCCGGCGGTGCCCCCTCGCGCGGCCGGTAAATGCGCGTCGCGCCGGTGGTCGTCAACTGCACGCGTGCGCCTGCGCCCATCGTCACGTGGAGCGCCAGGCGGTCGCCTCCCAGCAATCCGCCGGAAACATTGTGTAAGTGCGCGAGCGCGGCGCCATCCTGCACCGCGAAAGCGCGCACCACTTTCAAGGGCGGCTGCTGGCGGCTCGCGGCCAGGACTGTGCGACCGGCATGCTCATCGCGTGCGAATTCGAGCGACAGCGACGCTTGCAGCCGCGGCGGCGCGCAAGTCTCATTGCCAATCGCGCGCGGGTTTTCTGCCACGGAGGCCATGGTGTCTGCAAATATCATTCAACGCAAAAGCCGTCAACTGATGAAAAGCCGGGTGCTGAGCGCGGGATGCTCCATTGCGCCCCAATCGAGCAAGGGCGCGAAGCAGCACGCGTCATCCAGCGAGCAGGCGGCGCTGCATTCCGCCGCATCCAGCATCGCCGGCTTCAGATTCCACAGAATTCTAGCCGCTTCGGATTGCCCCAGCGGCAATAGGCGCTGGCAGGCGGACACCAGGCTCGCCAGCGATTGGTGGAGATAGGCCAGAACCACGCGATCCTCTGCGAATCCCAGCGAACCGCACGCCAGCCCGAACGCCGTGCTGTGATGCACCAGGCTTGCCGCTCGCTTGGAGGCGTCGAGCGCCACGCGAACGAGGGGAACGTCCGCAAGCCCGAGCACCACGTGCAGCAAATTCGTGCCGAGCGATGCGCTGCCCGCGCGGCTCTCGCGGGCCGGCTTGCGAGCGCTTAGCAGGTCGTTCATCTCCAGCCAGCGCGCCGCGAAAGAGCTTCCGGCTGCCGCACCGGCAAGTCGAAACGCCGCGCGGCAGAATACCGCTTCCATCACTCCGGCTTCTTGCAGATAAGATTGGAAAAAATCTGGCAGGCCGCGCGTCGTAAGCATCTCCCGCGAAGCGAGCGATTCAATTCCGAAGGAATGCGCGAGGGCGCCGATGGGAAGAGCGCTATCGGCGAGATGGAGCAAGCGAAGTTCCGCAAGGCTGGAAGCCGGGAAAGGCGTTGCCCGCGCTGGATCGGGTTCCATGTCCGCGACCCCTATGCCGAATGCCCGCGCGCGTGGCCATTGCCTGCGCTTCCGTCCGCGCCGTGAGCGTCGCCGTCTTCGTGAGAGTGCTCGCCCCCGTCTTCGTGCAGGAGTTCGTGCGAATGTTCGTGCGAATGACCGTGCGAATGACCGTGCGGCTGGCCGGTGTACGGCGCGTGCGCGTCAATCAGCGAGCGGCGCGCCGGCGCGGGGCGGCTCACTTTTTCCTCGAGCCATTGCACCACGCGGTCCAGTCCCGAGCCGTCCCGCAGGTTCGTGAAAAGAAACGGCCGCTCGCCGCGCATGCGGCGCGAATCGCGCTCCATCACTTCCAGCGACGCGCCGACGTACGGCGCCAGGTCAATTTTATTGATCACCAGCAAATCGGAACGCATGATGCCCGGGCCGCCCTTGCGCGGAATCTTGTCCCCTTCGGCCACGTCAATCACGTAAATCCACACGTCCACCAGCTCCGGACTGAACGCCGCGGCAAGATTATCTCCGCCACTTTCCACAAAAATTAGTTCCAGTCCCGGCAGCGCGTCTTCCAGCTCCGCGATGGCCTGCAGATTCATGGAGGCATCTTCGCGAATCGCCGCATGCGGGCACGCGCCGGTTTCCACGCCGCGAATGCGCTCGGCGGGCAGCACGCCCTGGCGCACCAGAAACTCGGCGTCTTCCTTGGTGTAAATGTCGTTGGTCACGACGGCGAGATTGACGCGGGGCCAGAAGCGGCGGCTCAACTGGTCTACCAGCGCCGTCTTGCCCGAGCCGACCGGACCGGCAACACCTACTCGAAACGCCCTCGCGGAATCACCTGGCAGCATCGCGCGCGCCTCCCGTTGATTTCATCAGACGGTGCGGCATTCTTCGTCGCATTTGTGCCGTGCAGTATGCGGCAGCCGCGGCGAACGTCAAGCATTATTCACAGTGGTTCCGCCGAATCAGCAGGCCGATTCGCTGGTCTCGCGCAGATTTTCCAGCGGCAGCCCGCGGACAACCTCGGCGTCCGCTGCCGGCTCGCGCGTGCCCTGACGCGTCAGGAAAGGAGCCCAGGTCTCGGCGATCGAGCAAGGCAGGTGCAGCGGCTCCAGCCGCACCAGCGGCAGCAGATGCGTGGACTGCAGCAAGCGCCGTGCGCGTTGGCTGCCGGTCAGGCGGAAATGTTCTTGCAGCGTCACGCGCAGCCATTCTTCTTCCTGTTCGCAGGCATCCTCGCCAATTTCTGCGCAGCGCACGAATTCGTGGTTGCAGTTGTCGCCGGTAAGCGCATCGCGAATAATGTAGGTAAGTCCGCCGGTCATGCCGGAACCCAGGTTCATGCCCGCGGGGCCCAGAATCACGGCGATACCCGCAGTCATGTACTCGCAGCCGTGGTGGCCGACTCCTTCGACGACGGCGAGCGCGCCGCTATTGCGCACAGCGAACCGTTCGCCCACGCGCCCGGCGATGAAGAGCTTGCCGCTGGTGGCACCGTACAGCACGGTGTTGCCCGCGAGCACGTCACCGCGCTTGGAGGCGGCGGCGCCCGCGGTGATGGCGATGGTGCCGCCGCTCAGGCTTTTTCCCACGTAGTCGTTGGCGTCGCCCACCAGCCGGAAGCGAATCCCGGGAATCAGGAACGCGCCGAAACTCTGCCCGGCGTGTCCGCGAAATTCGCAGCGAATGCTCTTCCCCGCCAGGCCCTCGAAATCCGTGTGGCGCAGCACGTGCCCGCTGAGGTGCGCGCCGACGCTGCGGTCGGAATTGGAAATGGAAAGCGAGTGGTGGACGAAGGGAAAAGACTTCAGCCCGTCCACGCCACGCAGCAATTTGCGCCGGATGTCCCGGGCGGTTTCGGGCAGATGAATTTCAAGCTGCGCGTTGGAGCCGTTTTGTTTCGCCGCGTTATGCGCGGTCCGCAGCAGCGCGCCCAGCGAGTTCGCAGCCCACTCGTTGCGCGGCCGCAGCTTTTCCACGGCGCCGACGACTTCGCCGAGCGAGCGAATCCCCAGCGCCGCCAGGCGCTCGCGCACTTCTTGGGCGACTCCGCGGAAATAGGCCATCACCATTTCCGGATTGCCGGTGAATCGGGCGCGCAGTTTCTCATCTTGCGTCGCGACTCCCACCGGGCAAGTATTCAGGTGGCATTGCCGCGCCATCACGCAGCCGATGGCCAGCAGCGTAGCCGTGCCGAAGCCAAATTCGTCGGCGCCCAAGAGCGCCGCAATCACCACGTCGCGGCCAAATTTGAATCCGCCGTCCACGCGCAAACGCACTCGCTCGCGAAAGCCAGAGCGCACCAGCGCGGTGTGCGCCGCGCGCAAGCCCACTTCCCAGGGCAGCCCGGTATTCTTGATGGAAGTGAGCGGCGAAGCGCCCGTGCCGCCGTCGAATCCCGCGATGGTGATCACATCCGCGCCCGCTTTGGCTACGCCGGCGGCGATGATGCCAACGCCCGCGCCGGAAACCAGCTTCACGCCGATGCGCGCCACCGGATTCACCGAACGCAGATCGTAAATCAACTGCGCCAGGTCCTCGATGCTGTAAATGTCGTGATGCGGCGGCGGCGAAATCAGCGACATGCCCGGCACCGCATGGCGCAAACGCGCAATGTAGGAATTCACCTTGATCGCAGGAAGCTGGCCGCCTTCGCCGGGCTTTGAACCCTGCGCCATCTTGATTTCCAGCTCGTCGGCGCGCACCAGATATTCCGCGGTGACGCCGAAGCGAGCCGAGGCCACTTGCTTCACGCGATTCGCGGCCGCGGGTTCGAAGCGATAGACCCGCGGATCTTCTCCGCCTTCGCCGGTATTGCTGCGCGCGCCCAGGCGATTCATGGCGATCGCCAGGGTGCGATGCGCTTCCGGGCTCAAGGCGCCCAAGGACATGGCTTGTGCGCAGAACCTGGCGAGAATCGCGCTCTCGGGTTCCACTTCCTCGATTGCTATCGGCGAGCCGGGGGCAATATCCAGCTGATCGCGAACGGACACCGCCTCGCGGTTATCCGCCAGCGCCGCATAGGCCGCATAATTTTCCGGCGTGGGCGATTTCAGGTACCCGTGCATCCTCCGCACCAGCTCCGGCGAAGTGGAATGGCGCTCCCCGGCGTGCCGGTAACGATACAGCCCGGCATCCTGCATTGCCGCGCCCCCGGATGCAAACGCCCGAACGTGCGAATCAATGGCCGCCTGCAAAAGTTCGTCCAAACTCCTGCCGCCGAGGCTGACAGCCGCATCCTCAAAAAACTCGGAGCAAACTTCCTCATCCAAACCAACCGTCTCGAAAAGATGGCTGTTGCGATAGCTCGCCACCGTGGAAATTCCCATGCGCGCGAGCACTTTGCGCAGTCCCGCCTCCACCGCCACACGGTAATTGGTCGCGCCTCCCGGCTTCAGAATCTCTGCCAGTTCCATGGCGAGATACGGGAACACCGCGCTCGCTCCAACCGCAACCAGCAGCGCGACGTGGTGCGTTTCAATTACCTGGCCCGATTCGACGAGCACCGGCACATCGTGAGCGCCGACGCGGACCATTTCCTTCCACGCCGCCGAGACCGCCAGCAAAGCCGGAAGCGCCGCGCGCGATTCGTTTACCGCGCGATCGCTGAGCACAACAATCGGAACTTCCTCGACGACCGCCGCAGCGACATCGCGCCGCACACGTTCGAAAGCCGCGCGCGCCGCCTCCGCGCCGCCGGCCACGTCGAAGGTAAAATCAATGCGCCGCGGCACATGGCCCAGCCGGCTTTCCAGCGCTGCCACGTGCCCCGCTTGCAGCACCGGCGACCCCGCCACGATTTGAGGGTTCAGATACACATCCAGCGACATCACGTGAACTTCGCGCAACGGATCAATCGGTGGGTTGGTCACCTGCGCGAAGCGCTGCTTGCAGAAGTCCCACAGTGGGCGGCGCACGGCGGAAAGGAACGCCGGGGGCGCGTCGTCGCCCATGCTCCAGATCGCTTCCTTCCCTTCGCGGCTGAGCGGCTGGAATAGCAGGCGGAATTGATCCTCGGTCCATCCCATCGCGCCCGCCAGCCGCTCCCGTTCAACGGCGGAGGCGCACGGAGTGATCGGCGCGCATTCGAGCCGCGTCACAAAAGATTGCGACGAATACGCTCCATTCGCGGCGCGCACCGGTTCGGCGCCGAGCAATTCCGATACTTCGTTGTTGCCGCGAAAGATCGCACCCGCCACGGAATCCACCAGAAAGATTTCTCCGGGGCCCAGGCGATTGCGTTCGGCAATTTTCTTGCCGCGCAGGTCCGCGATGCCCACTTCGGACCCAACCACCAGCAATCCATCGGATGTCAGCGTGTAACGCATCGGACGCAAACCGTTCCGGTCCAGCTTCGCGCCCACCATGCGCCCGTCGCTGAATACCAGAGCAGCCGGACCGTCCCACGGTTCCTGCTCGCGCGTGGCTCGCTGCAGAAAACGCCGCAGCTTCGGACCGGTCTGCGGATCGCTCTCCCACGCCGGCGGCACCATGCGCAACATCGCCGCGGCCACGCTGGGGCCTTGTCGCAGGTGGACTTCCAACGCGTTATCGAAGCTCGCAGAGTCGCTCACTCCCTCTTCCAGCACGTGGAACCACTCGTGCCCGCCGAATTCCTGGCGCAGCGCATTCTCCCGCGCGTGCGTCCAGCGGCGGTTCGCGCTGATGGTGTTGATCTCGCCGTTGTGTCCCACAAAGCGGAAAGGCTGCGCGAGCTGCCAGGACGGGCTGGTGTTGGTGGAATAGCGCTGGTGGAAAATGGCGAAGGGCGCAGTGAAATCCGCGCTGGCCAAGTCCGAATAAAAAGCGCGCAGCTGCAGCGGCGTCAGCAGCCCTTTGTACACCAACGACTGCGAGGACAGCGAACAGAAGTACACGCCGCGCACCGCGCCGGCTTCCACGCGCTTGCGCAGCAGAAAAAGCTGCCGCTCGATATCGGCGGAAGAATTCTCTGCAAGGAAAAAGCATTGCCGGATCAATGGCAGCGTCCCTAGAGCCGAAGGCCCCAGCAAGGAAGGATCGGTTGGCACCACGCGCCATCCGAGGCAGCGCAGGCCCAACTCCGTCGCGGACGATTCAATCTCTGCCCGCGCATCCTCTTCCCGGCCGGGCGGCAGAAACGCCATGCCCATGCCGAAAGATTCGGGCAATTCAATACCAACGTCCCGCGCGCGCGCACGAATGAAATTCTTGGGAATCGGAGTGAGAATGCCGGCGCCGTCTCCGCTCAGTCCATCGGCGTCAACCCCGCCGCGATGGCAAAGACGCTCCAGCGCGGTGAGGGCGCGCTCGACTACCTCTCGCGAGCCGCTGCTCCCCAATTGAGCGATGAAGCCAACCCCGCAGGCGTCGTGGTCAATCTCCGGTTTGGGACGCCAAGGCCGCATGATACATAACTAACTCATGTGGAGTCGAACAGTACAACTCACAAAGCTGATGCATCCGATAAACGTTTCCTGGGCTGCGCGGGCGGAAGTAGCCCAGGCAGCCCGCGCGTGAGTGCGGTGTCGCGGCCTGGGAAACGCCGCCGTCGTCGCGCGGCGACCGCAAAGCCGCGGACGACGTAACAGGTCACTGCATCAGTAAGTTATGGGCCAGGAAGCGAAGCCGGGCTGCAAGAATCGCCGCCCATTGCTTCGCCTGCGGCCGATCAAGGCGGGGAACCATTCCTCGGCTGGGGTCGCGCTCAAACCGTAGCCCGCGCTCCCCCAAACACCGTGGCCACCAGTTCGGAAACCTCGCCGACAGATTCGTCCAGTTCAAAGGTAAACCGCGCCAGATCCATCGCTTCCAAATCTCCGCGCTCCTTGGTGAGAATCACCCATGCCGGCTCGCCAAGCAGATCCACCTCCAACCGCTCGTAGTATCCGTAGCCCATGTCGCGCATGCGGCACAACAAATCGCTCAGGTGCACCAGAGCCACCAAGGGCTGCGCGCCTTCGGCCTGGTCCAATGCATGATGGTGGGCGATTACCTGGATGGTCTCGTCGGGCAGCTTCCATTTTTCGGCCAGCGCCGTGCCGCTGTCGCAATGCGTGAATCCCATCACGGCGAGCTCCGCGCGATCCAGGGGAATTTCTTCACGCCGGGCCAATTCCATCGCCGCCTTGAACTCCGCGGGGAACGCCAAAGAATTGGCGGTGATTCCGATGTCGTGCAGCAGCCCCGCCATGTAAGCTTTTTCGCCGTCCGCAAACCCCAGCTTCTCTGACAATTTCCGGCAGACCATCGCGCAGCCCAGGGAATGTTTCCAGAAAGCGGTTGGATCCACGACCCATTTATCCGCCGGGAAAGCCTGCCCCAGGCAGCAAGTGAGCAGAATGGTTTGCACGCGGCGCATCCCCAGGGCGAGCACCGCCGCTTTCACGGAATCCGGCGCTTTCGCCATGCCGAAAAGCGGCGAGCCGGCCATGCGCAGGCATTGCGCGGCGATGGTGTTGTCGTAGGAGACGAGCCGGACCACATCCTCCAAATTCACGGTCTCCGCCGGCGCTTTCAAAAGTTTCAACAGCGGCAGCAGCACCGCCGGAATGGTGGGCGTCACTTCGATGCGGCTCACGCGCTCGCGGATATCGGCTGCCAGCAGAGCGCTCATAGCTTGCCGCTCTTCAGCGACGGCTTCCAATAGCCGATGGCTCCCGGAAAATGAACCAGGTGAAATTGATCGTTCAATCCCATCAGCGATTCCGAGGTGCCCAGAAAAAAATGGCCGCCGAAATTCAGGTTGCTGTAGTAATGCTCGATCACCCGCTTCTTCGAGGCAGCGTCGAAATAAATCAGCACGTTGCAGCAGAAAATCACGTCCATGCCCTTCATGAACAGCATTTTGGAATCGTCCTGCAGATTCAGCCGGCTGACGGTCACCAGCTTCTTCACTTCATCGCGCACGCGCAGGCGCTTTTCATCCGCCGCCAGGAAATACTTGCGCTTGAAATAATCGCTGGTATTGCGCAGCGCGTAATCGCCGTACACCCCGGCCTTGGTCGCTTCCACCGAGCGGTCGTTCAGGTCCGTTGCGACGATTTCGATTTGCCAGCCCTTCAGAAGATTCTCGCTTTCTTCCATGAAATTGATCGCCAGGGTGTAGGGTTCTTCCCCGGTCGAGCAGCCCGCGCTCCACACCCGCAAGCGCTTCGTCACCAGCTTGGCTTTTTCCGCCACCAAACCCGGGAGAATGATTTTGCGCAAGGCATCCAGTTGCGGCGCGCTGCGGAACAGGCAGGTTTCGCCGATCGTGAGTTCGTTCAGCAACTGCCGCAATTCCAATTCCCGATTGGCCGGGGCCGTCAGGAATTCCCAATAGGCGCGCGCGCTGTCCAGTCCCAATAGTTTGATGCGGCGCGCGCAGCCGTCCACCAGCAGGTACAGTTTCTCTTCCAGCTGGAATATGCCGGACGCTTTGTACACCAGGTCGCGGATTTTCAGATAGAGCGGATCGGGCGGTTCGGGTGCGGCTTTGGCCCCGGGAACGTTCTTCGACGCTTGGGTGGCGATGTTCATTTTGCAGGGTGCTCCGCTGCGCCATAGCTCGTTACGTGGGGCACGGCGCTCACCGTGCGGCTGTCCAAGACGCGCCGGGAGATTTCGTGCGCAAGCCGGTCCAGGGGATACACCCCGTCGGCCTGCCCCGCCGCGTACACCAAGCCCGGCATTCCCCAAACCACGGAACTCGCTTCATCCTGCACGATCACTTCCCCGCCCGCTTCCCGGATGCACTGCGATCCCTTCACGCCGTCCGCTCCCATTCCCGTCATCACCACCCCCAGGACGCCCGCGCGATAGGCTCGGGCAACGGAGCGAAACAACACATCCACGGCCGGCCGGCAGGAGTTTTCCGGAGCGCTCTGATTCAGGCCCAGGCGCGGCGTTAATCCCGCGCGCGTGACGGTCATGTGGAAATTTCCCGGCGCAATGAAGGCGTGTCCGGGATCCAGTTCCGCCTCTGCTTTACCCTCTTCTACTGGAATTGCCGAACGTGCGGCCAGACGTTCGGCCAGGAGCCGGGTGAAAAGCGGCGGCATGTGCTGCACCACCACAATCGGCACCGGAAAATCTTTGGGAATTCCAGGCAAGACTTCCGCGAGGGCGTTCGGGCCGCCCGTGGACGTTCCGATGGCCACAATCTCGATGCGCCGCTGCGGTGGCCGGTGCATTGCCACCTCGGAGCGGATGACGCGCGCCGGAACGCTTTTGCGCACCGCCTGCGCCGCACACAACGCTTTGATTTTGGGTATGAGTTCTGCGCGGATGCGCTCAATCGCGACGGCGGGGCTGCCCGTGTTGCTGGGCTTGGTCGCGTAGTCCGATGCGCCCAGCGCGAGCGCATCCAGAGTTGCGGCCCCGCCGCGCTCCGTGAGCGTGCTGAACATGATTACCGGCAATCGCGGGTATAGCTTGCGCAGCTCGGAAAGCGCTTGCAGCCCGTCCATCACCGGCATTTCCACGTCGAGCGTAACCAGATCGGGCTGCAACTGCGCAATTTTCGCCAGACCGATGTGGCCGTCACTGGCCGACCCGACGATCTGCAGTTCCGGGTCCGCGGACAAAGTTTCCGTCAACAGCCTGCGGATCACCACCGAATCATCAACCACGAGGATGCGCCAGGGCTGCATGGTTAGGTGGCTCTCTCCTCTTGTGGAAATACGTTCCGCGGCGGCCGGAATGTTAGTGTCTGCGTACCATCCGGCGTCCAGCATCCCAGCGCGGCTTCATGGCTGCCGCGGAAGCTGGCTGCACTGTTCCACGGTGAAGCGGGGCTGGGGAATTTGCATTCCCGGCATGAATGCGCCGCGAAAGCACGAAAGCTCACGCGGCTTGCAACATTTTTCGCGATCCGTTTCCCGATCCCGCCCGGTCGCCGGAGACCTTGAACTGTTCCACCAGGCGGCGCAGTTGGGCCGAGGTTTCCACCAGTTGCGCGGCCGCCTTCTGCGCGTCGCTCGCTCCGCGTGAGGTGCTTTCCGCCGCCTGCGCCACGCCCGCGATGTTCGAGGTAATTTGGCCGCTCCCGAGCGCCGCGTCGCTTACATTTCGCGCCATTTCGTTGGTGGTGGCGTTTTGCTCCTCCACCGCCGAGGCAATCGTGTTGGAAATATCGTTGATCTGCTTGATCACCGTGCTGATTGCGCCGATAGCTTCCACGGCCGCCTGCGTGTCGGTCTGGATGGCCGCGATCTTGCGGCTGATGTCTTCGGTCGCTCGGGCCGTCTCCTTCGCCAACTCCTTCACTTCGATCGCGACCACCGCAAATCCTTTCCCCGCTTCTCCGGCGCGCGCTGCCTCAATAGTCGCGTTCAGCGCCAGCAGGTTGGTTTGCTGCGCAATGGAGGTGATCACTTTGATTACCAGCCCGATCTCCGCGCTCGATTCACCCAGCTTGGCCACCGTGGCGTTGGTGGTCTCCGCTACCTTCACCGCCTCCGTTGCTACCTTGGCCGCTTCCGTCGCGTTTTTGGCGATTTCCTTGATGCTCGCGCCCATCTCCTCGGCGCCTGTGGCGACCGTTTGCAGGTTCTGGCTCACCTGCTGCGTGGCGTTGGACACCACCCCGGCTTGCGTGGAAGTCTCCTCGGAGTTGGCGGAAATTTGCTGGCTCACCGACGAAAACTCCTCGCTTGCGCTGGCGACGTGCCCGGCGTTCTCGGAGATCGCCAGGATCATGTTCTTCAAATTGCCCTGCATCTTGTTGAGCGCTGCGGTCAGCTCGCCCACCTCGTCGGCGCTTTCGATTTTCAGGTCTTCCCGCGTCAAATCACCTCCGGCAATCGCTTCCGCCTGGTCCCGCGCGGATTGCGTCGCGCCCGCGATCCGGCGCCCCAGGTAAACCGCGATGAAGATGCCGATGGCAAGAGCGGTGAGCGTGGCCAGCGACAAGGTCCAGACCAACTTCACGATCGTCCCCGTGATCGTGGCCGAATTCTCCGCCAGCAATTTGTCGTTCGATTCCGCCAGCGCGTCCAGCGAGGTCTTGAATTCCTCGTTCGCGACCGTGGCCTGATCCGCGAATTGATTTCCGGCCTGGACGATGGCGTCCTTCTGCCCGCTGGTTGCCACAGCCATGGCCGCTTCCTGCGCGGCGCGCAGTTTCGGCAGACCTTCCTTCACTTTGGCGAAGCGCTCTCTGTTTTCCTCAAGCGGCCACGCGCGCGCCAGTTCGTCCAGCGCGGCGACGTCCTTCTCAATCGCGTTCCAGTTCTCCGCGAAGGTTTCCATCGCGGCTGCTCTTCTTTCCGGTTGCGTCCCGGCCAGAATCGCCTGGCGGCCTTTGCTCTGCGTCTGGTTCAGGTCCTTCTGCAGGCTCATCGCCCATTTCCGCGTGGGAGCGCGCACCGTGAGCGCATCGCGCGAGAACGTTTCGATTTCGCTCGCCCGCGAATACGCAAGGATGGCGCTCAGGACCATCAGCGCCAGAATCGTTCCGAAACCCAGCCCCAGTTTCTTCCCCATCGTCACTTTCATTTTCTCCCCCCGTGATTGCGCAAATCGGCCGTGCTTCAGGCAGCCTCACCCGCGGCCGGACGGCGACTCGCGGAGTCCCCGCGTCTTCGCGGTAGATTCGCCTTGGCTTGCCGTTCCCGCTCCGCGAGCATGTTCCTGATCGCCGCCCGCCGACTGGAAAATCTTCGCAGGTCCTTTGGAATCGGCGCGAGCGGCAGTTCTAGTCGTCCAATTTCCGGTGCCAAAACGCTCACCCTCCTTCCGCGCCCTTGTCCGCCATCTCGCAGGCTTTTTCCGTGTCCAGCACATGCATCAAGCGCCCATCCAGCTTGTGCACTCCCAGAATCATGGCGCGCACCGCGCCGCGCAGCGTCTCTGGAGGAGGTTCGAACGAGGCCTCATCCACCTCCACCACGTCCCCGATTTCGTCAACCTGCAGGCTCACGGCTCCATCCTCGCTGCGCACGACCACGTTCATCGGCGTCATCTGGGCCGGGCGCGGCGCCAGTTCTAGACGGCGGCGCAGGTCCACCGCGGTGACGATTTGCCCGCGGAGATTGATGAGCCCGCCCACCACCTCCGGCGCGAGCGGAATCCGCGTCATGTCCAGCGAGCGGATTACCTCCTGCACGCCCTTCAGCTCGACGCCGAAAAGCAGCTTGTCCAGATGGAAGGTGCAAAACTGCGACCGTTCGGCCATGGCTATCGTCTGACCTCGGCATGTTCCAGAACGGAATCGGATTCCGAGCGGGCAGTTTGCAGAATGGCTGGCACGTCAATCATCTCAGTGACGCGCCCCTGAATGACCGCCGAATACAGCACTCCCGCGCGGCTGGCCGGGTACTTCACCTCGGCCGAGTCTTCCACGATATCCACAATCCGTTCGACCACCAGGCCGGCGCGGTATCCTTCGTGGCTGCAAACCAGCACCTGGTAGCGCGCGGCGGCCTCCGTGTCGGACTCGAATTCCTTGGAACGCCTCCGCGCGCGCCGCTCCTTCAGCGCGAAGGAGAGATTGATCAAGGGCAGAATCTGCCCGCGATATTGCGCCACCCAATGCGTCCCTGTTTTCTCCACGTCCGACGCGGGCAGTTCTTCCAGCCGAGCCAGTGTGTCCAGCGGCACGGCCATGTGCGCTTCGTCGGGACCGGAAAAGAGCAAGAAGGACTGCTTGCATCCGGCGGCGACAGCCGCTTCGGCCGCCTTTTGCGCCTCGGCGTGCTCCTTCGATTCGCTGACCACGCTTGCGCGCTGCGCCAGACCCAGCACGTCGAGAATGAGAGCAATTTTGCCGTCGCCCATGATGCTGGCGCCGGCAAACGTCTTAATCGTCCGCAGCTGTTTGCGCAGCGGCTTGACGACGATTTCCTCAGTGTCGTTGATGGCGTCCACAACCAGCCCGAATTGCCGGCCATCGGCCTGCAACACCACAATATTGATCGCCGCGCCTTCCTGCTTCCGGCCGTTGCTTTCCGCCACGCGCAGCTCGCGCCGCAGATACACCACCGGCAACAGACGTCCGCGCAGCCGGTACACCGGCGCGCCGTGCACCAGCTCGATGCCGGACTCGATCTTGTCGGCTTCGAGGCGAACCAGCTCGAGCAAACTCACTTGGGGAATGGCGTAACGGTCGCCCGCGCAAGTCACGATCAGCGCGGGAATAATCGCCAGAGTCAGGGGGATCTTCACGCGCACGGTCGTGCCTTGGCCCAGCGTGGACTGCACATCCACCGTGCCGCCGATCTTCTCGACGTTGGTTTTCACCACGTCCATGCCCACGCCGCGGCCGGAGACATTGGTTATCTTCTGCGCCGTGGAAAACCCCGGCAGGAAGATCAGATTGAATATTTCGCGTTCGGGCAGGCGCGGCGCCTGCTCTGCGGTGATCAGCCCGCGCTCCACCGCCTTTTGGCGGATGCGCTCAACGTTCAATCCCGCTCCATCGTCGCTGATCTCGATGTTCACCTGGCCGCCTTCATGAAACGCGCGCAGAATCAGGCGCCCGCTGGGGTCCTTGCCAGCTTTAACGCGGTCCTCCGGCAACTCGATGCCATGGTCCACCGAATTGCGGACCAAGTGCGTGAGCGGGTCTTTGATGGCCTCGATGATGGTCTTGTCGAGTTCGGTCTCCTTACCCTCCATCTCAATGTTCACCTGCTTGCCACAACTGAGCGCGACGTCGCGCACCGTGCGCGGAAACTGGCCCCAGATGTTGCCGATGGGCTGCATGCGCGTCTTCATCACTTCTTCCTGCAACTCGGTGGCGATGAGATTCATTCGCTGCGAGACGGCCTGCAGGCCCGCGTCTCTGGAGGTATTCGCCAACTGCAGAAGCTGGTTGCGCCCCAGCACCAGCTCACCGACGAGTGTCATCAGCTTATCCAGCAGATTCACGTCCACGCGAATGGAACTGTCCACGCGGGACAACACCTGCACCTCTTCCAGGGCCTCGCGCAGTTGCGCCTCGGTTACCAAGCCCAGATGAACCAGCATCTCTCCGAGATGCCGGCCATCGCCCTTTCTTTGAGCTTCCAAGGCGCGGCGGATGTCCTCAGGACGAACGAGCTTTCGGCGAACCAGTACGTCACCAAGGCGGCCCGACGCCGGGTCGGGATTCGCTCCGGCGCGACGCGCGGCGGCTTTGGACTCCTCCGGCCGCGATTCGCCGGACGGAGTGATTTCAGCCGCTCGCGGTGGCGGCGCGGATTCCGCTCTGGGCGAGGATTTCGAAATCTCTCGCTTCGCTGCCGGCGGCTGGCGCCGTTCGGACGTCGAATCGGATGGTTTCGCCGCGGATGCGCGCTCGCTGGCAGCAGCGGTCGCGGCTTGCAAGCGCGTCAGCGTATCGAGCAGTTCCGCGTAATCGTCGTTCCCATCATGACCGGAGGCTTGAATTTCCCCCAGCATCTGGCGAATTGCGTCCACCATGCTCAGAAGCGCCGTGGTGATTTCCGGGTTTAGCAGGAGCTTGCCCTCGCGCAGCAGAGTGAGCAAGTTCTCGCCGACATGCGCGACTTTTTCCAAGCGGTTGAAGCCCAGGAACCCGCAAGTGCCCTTGATCGTGTGGATGGTCCTGAAGACGCTGCCCAAGGCTTCGCGATTCGTGGGCTCTTTTTCCAAGGCGACGAGCTCCCGGTCCAGGCGATCCAGGTTCTCGTAGCTTTCGGCCAGAAAGTCTTTGACGATATCGCCGTCGCTCATCAGTTATTCCGTCTCGCTTCGGAAGAATTCTGCACAGTGGACCGCGCCCCTTGCCACCACCAGCGTGCGCATCCATGCCTGCGTCCCAGGTCTGGGCGCCGCGGTCGGATGGTTCTGCCCTGCTAAACGGTTCCGTATCATTTATCGTCAGGGTGCAGAAATACGTTAGGAGGCGTTCCACAATCGAGCCGCAGAGGATGAAGCGAGGGCGATCGAAGGTCAAGCGAGGCAGCGACGGCGGACCCCGCGCCGCAAGATTAGCAAATTCTCACGAGCCTCGGTACTCAGCGGAGGCGCAACATTTGCCAAGCAGGCCGACAGGACACTTGGCCCGATGCGCGAAGTGGGAAATCAGTCGTGCAGGACGACGCTCAGCAGCGACGTATTGATCTGCAGCGCGCCGTTGTATTTAATGAAGCCGAGTTTCCTGAACTTGTTCATGAAGAAATTTACGCGCGAGCGGGTGGTGCCGACCATTTCGGCGAGCGTTTCTTGCGACATCTTGGGCAAAACCCCTTGCGGTCTATCCTCCTGGCCATAGCGCGCGAGCAGCAGCAAGGTGCGAGCCAGGCGCTTCTCGCTGGAGTTGAAGAGCTGATCTATCAAGTCCTCCTCGATGCGGATGTTCCGGGAAAGCATGTATGAGATGAAACGGTCGGAAAATTCGTGCTCGTGATGCAGGACGCGGATCATTTCTTTCTTTTCAATAACCAGCGCGGTGGTGGGCGCGATCGCGGTGGCCGTCCCGATGCGAACAGCCTGACCGGCCAGGCATCCTTCGCCGAAAAAATCTCCCGGGCTCAAGACCGCAACGACCGCTTCCCTGCCGGTCTCATTGACGACGGAGAGCCGTACGCCGCCGGTTTGAATATAGAAAACATCCTTGCAGGCGTCCCCCTGCGAAAAAACGCTCTGCTGCTTGCTGAACTGCGCGACCTTTCTGGCCACGCCCGCCGAATCAAGAAATTTCTGCGCATTGAACGGCTCCGGACGACCGCCGCTCGCGCGTTTCGCTGTTTTGTGGGCCACAGACTCGATCCCCCCTCCCCACGCCATCGTACCATCAGCCCAAAACGGCAGCAACAAATTGTGCGTTGTGTGCACAAGTGAACAGACTCCTCTATTCGCATACTGCAAGATGCTGATGCGGGTGACGCAAGCGGACCGAGGCGAACGCAAGGTCCAGCAAGCCTTCACCTGCATAACACCGGAGATCGCAGGTCCCCTCTCGCTACTGTTGCCAGCAAGCGGTCGAAGTTCAAGCCAGACAATTGGTGCAACGACTTGGGACGGGCCGGAGTGTCTGCCTGCGAAGAGAAAGGGGTAAAAGCTTATGCCGTTACTGCAAATACTGATGGTGCTGGTCGTAGTGGGGGTGTTGCTCTGGCTGGTGAACAACTTCATTCCGATGGCGGGATCAATCAAGTCGCTCTTGAACGCCGTGGTGGTGATCGTCACGGTTCTGTGGCTGCTGAACATTTTTGGGCTCTTTCACTCTCTGTCCCACCTGCGCGTTGGGACCTAAACGAACCTGAATTGTCCGCGGTAACGACTTCCGCGGCGCCGATATCGGGAATAAGGCACGAAAGGACGCACCGTGCCCGCCGCTTGAGGCGGCCGGCACGGGCATCCGCAGTTGTGGAGGCAAGACCATGAAACGCATTGCAGTTGTCAGCACCGCGGCATTATTTCTACTCCTCGGCAGCAGCGCCTACGCCTACGCGCCGCAGGAGCAGCACGAGGAAGAAGCCAAACCTGCGAAGGAAGCGCCGAAGGCCGCGCCCGCACGGCAGGAAGAGGCCAAGCCCGCAAAACAGGAAGAAGCTAAACCGGTAAAGCAACAGGAAGCGAAGCCTGCCAAACAGGAAGAAGCGACGCCCCAGAAGGAACAGCAGGCTAAGGCTGCGAAGCCGGAAGAGGCCAAGCCCGCGAAGCAGCAGGAAGCCAAACCCGTAAAACAGGAAGCAAAACCGAAGGCGGAGAAACCGGAACAGTCCGCCAAGTCCACCAAACAGGAACCGGCCAAGAGCGCCAAGCAGGAAGCGAACAACAAGCCTGCGCAACAGGATGACAAGGCTCAAGGCGGAGAGCACCAGCCGGTCCGAACTGCGGCGGCCGAGAAGCGCCAAAGGGCGGAACCCGCACTGCGGCTCAGCGCCAGAGGCAGCGGTCGCATCCCGGATGCCCGCTTCCAATCCAATTTCGGCAGCGAACACACCTTCCGCATCAGCAGCCCACGGATGGTTGACGGGTATTCGCGTTTCCAGTATGGCGGCTATTGGTTCGGTTTCGTGCAGCCGTGGCCGGTGGGCTGGTATTACACCGATAACGTGTACGTGACTTTCATTGATGGGGGCTATTACCTGTGCAACCCGTATTACCCCGGCGCGCGCATCTCCATCAGCGTCGTGCTCTAAACGCTTTCTCCCTTCAGCTCCCGGGGCGATGGCGATGAATGCGCGTCGAATCGCCCCCGGCAGCGCGGGGAGAACCGCAAGGCTTCCGACACGAACTCGCTGGACAGAAAAAAGGAGAGAATCATGCTTGGGACGATTTTAATCATCATTTTGATACTGGCGCTGCTAGGCGCGTTGCCGCGATGGAACCATAGCCGCAGTTGGGGTTATTTCCCGACGGGTGGGTTGGGCCTGATACTCCTCGTCGTTGTCGTGCTCTTGCTGCTCGGGCGTATCTAGCCTCCTGCAGGCTAAGTGGACGGACAGCTGGTATTTCCAATAAGGGCCATACACGGACGAAGCGAAACCTCTCGATCCCGGAGCTAACCATATGAAATCACTGTCTCTCGTCGGCATTCTGCTGGTGGTTCTGGGTGCCCTGGCGCTCGCTTATCAGGGCGTCACTTACACCCAGCGGGATAAGGTCCTGGACGTGGGCCCCATCCACGCCACCAGGGACACGCAGAAGCACATACCACTTCCTCCGATCATCGGGGGCCTCGTGCTGCTTGGAGGTGTGGTTCTGCTGGTCGCCGGCGCACGGCAAAAGACTTAACGGAACTTTTCGGCCAGGGACAACCGCAGAGCGACTTCCGCTCCACGGTTCGGCCACGGCTCCCGGCGTGGTCTAACGCGCCCTCACAAGGTTCCGGAGAGCGCAACTTCCGCAGCCGCAACCCTGATCATGGAGGTAAGCAATGATACGCAAATCGGCAATCGTAGTGTGTCTAGGACTGCTGGCGACCACGTCGCTGTACGCGAAGAATAAAGAACAAAAGCGTCTGGAGAATTCCGGGGTGGTGATGCAGGAAATCATGAACATCCCCGACAATATTCCGCAAGACATAATCGAGAAGGCGGAATGCGTGATCGTGTTTCCGTCGGTGCTGAAAGCCGCGTTCGTCGTAGGCGCCAGCTACGGCCGCGGTGCGATGGTTTGCCGCACCGGAAAAGAATTCAACGGACCGTGGGGCGCGCCGGCAATGTACGCCCTGGAAGGCGGTAGCGTGGGATTTCAAATCGGCGGACAGGCCACCGATCTCGTGCTGCTGGTGATGAACGCGCGAGGCGTGGAGTCCATCTTGAGCAGCAAGGTGAAACTGGGCGGAGATGCCTCGATTGCGGCGGGTCCCGTGGGCCGCGACGCTTCGGCCGACACCGACGCGTACATGCGAGCGGAAATCCTGAGCTACTCGCGCACGCGTGGCGTTTTTGCCGGAATTTCACTGGAAGGTTCGACGCTTCGCCCGGATGACGACGCGAACGCCGACGTGTATGGCCGCAAATTCACCGCGAGAGAAATTGTGATTGACGGTGAAGCGGGAATTCCTCCATCGGGCCGTCACCTGGTGCGGGTATTGCAGACACATTCACCGCGCAACGAATCCAAAGAATCCGCGGGCAACTAGTCAGCTAGGATTTGCCGCGTTTCCCGAAGCGAAATCAGGACGAGGCTTCGGGAGGCGCCGCAGTCTATTCAGCTTTTACCGAGCAACTCTTTCGCAGCCGCCACCACATTCTCCGGCTCGAAGCCGAATTTCCTCTGCAATTCCTTCAGTGGCGCCGAAGCTCCGAACGTCTTCATGCAGACGAGCTTGCCTTCGCTGCCCACGTAGCGCTCCCAACCGAAGCTGGAAGCCTGTTCGACGGCGATGCGCGCCTTCACCTGCGGCGGCAGTACGCTATCGCGATACGCCTTCGTCTGATGCTCGAAAATTTCCCACGACGGCATGGACACCACGCGCGAGCGCACGCCCGCGGCAATCAGCTTCTCATGCGCCTGCACCGCCAGGCTCACTTCGCTGCCCGAGGCGATGATGATCACTTCGGGATTTCCGCCCGGAGCGTCGGCCAGAACATAGGCGCCGTGCGCGACGCCGGACGCCGCCGCATACTTGCTGCGATCTAAAGTGGGTAACGGCTGGCGCGAAAGCGCGAAGACCGCCGGTTCGTGCCGCAACTGCGCGACGTAGCGGTACGCCTCCACCACTTCGTTCGCGTCGCCGGGGCGCAGGGTAATCAGACCGGGAATCGCGCGCAACGAAGCGAGATGCTCGACGGGCTGGTGCGTGGGGCCATCCTCGCCGTCGCTCATCGCCTCGTGCGTAAAGACGAAAATGGCGGGCAGCTCCATCAGCGCCGAGAGCCGGATCGCCGGCCGCGCGTAATCGCTGAAGATGAAAAACGTCGCGCCGAAGGCCCGGATCTTCGAAAGAGAAAGTCCGTTCACGATCGCGCCCATGGCGTGTTCACGAATGCCGAAATGCAGGTTCTTCCCGCCCGGGCTGCCGGCCTGCACGTCGCCCGCACCTTCGAATTTCAGCGTGGTCTTGTTCGAAGGGCCCAGGTCAGCCGAACCGCCGATGAACCAGGGAATATTCTGCGCCAGGACGTTCAGCACTTTGCCGGAGGCTTCGCGCCCCGCAATTCCCTTGGGGTCGGCGGGAAAGACGGGGAGGTTGCGGTCCCATCCCGCGGGCAGCTCGCGCCGCTGCATCAGGTCAATCTCCGCCGCCAGCTCCGGATACTTCACGCGATACTGCGCAAAAAGTTCGGTCCAGGCGCGATGCGCTTGCGCGCCGCGCGCGCCGACGCCGTCCGCAAAATGCTGGTACACGCCTTCCGGCACCAGGAATTTCGCGTCCTCGGGCCAGCCGTAACTGCGCTTGGTGAGCCGGACTTCTTCCTCGCCCAGCGGCTCGCCGTGCGCTTCCGGAGTGTCCTGCTTGTGCGGAGAGCCGTAGCCGATGTGGCTATCGAGCACGATGAAGGTGGGCCGGCCCTTGGTGTTGCGGAAGATTTCCAGGGCGTGCTCGATGCGCTCGACGTCGTTGGCGTCGCCCACGCGGAGCACGTTCCAGCCGTACGCCAGGAAGCGCGCCGCGACGTCCTCGGTGAACGCGATCTCCGTATGGCCCTCGATGGTGATGTGATTGTTGTCCCAAATCCAGCACAGGTTATCGAGGCCCAAGTGCGCTGCGAGCGACGCGGCTTCGGAGGAAATGCCCTCCATCATGCAGCCGTCGCCGGTGACCACGTAGGTGTTGTAATCGAAAACAGCGAAGCCGGGCCGGTTGTAGTGGCTGGCCAGCCACTTCTGCCCGATGGCCATGCCCACGCTCATCGCCACGCCCTGCCCCAGCGGGCCCGTGGTCGCCTCCACGCCCGAGACCAAGCGGTATTCGGGATGGCCGGGCGCCTTGCTGTCGAGCTGGCGGAAGTGGCGAATATCGTCCAGCGTCACGGAGGGCTGGCCGAGCCGCTCGTAATCCGCGTCCACTGCCTGCACGCCGGCAAGATGCAAGATGGACCACAGCAGCATCGAAGCATGCCCATTTGAGAGCACGAAGCGGTCGCGATTGGGCCAGATGGGATCGTGCGGATCGAAATGCATCACGCGATTCCACAGCGTGTAGGCCAGCGGCGCGAGCGCCATGGGAGTGCCGGGATGGCCGGACTGCGCGGCCTGCACTGCATCAATCGAGAGCGTGCGAATGGTGTTGATGGCCAGCTGCGTCATCTTTTCGTCGGTCTTTGGCGGAGCAACTTGCGTGGCGCCCATGATTTTCTCCTTCGCACACCGTGATTTTCCGAACTTGATTCCAACGAGCGCCGCCGCGCGCCGGCGAACCGCTTACGTCGCCTTCACCGCAGCCTTACCTTCGTCCTTGCCGGGACCGGACTGCCCTGCCGCCGCGCGGTCCGCCAGAATGATGGCCCGCTCCTGGCGAACCCGCCCCGCGGGAATGGATGGATCGGCGCTTTGCAACCGCGCCAGCATGCCCACTTTTTCGGCGCCCGTGACCAGCCACAGAATTCGCCGCGAGCGGTTGATGATGGGGTAGGTCAGAGTCATGCGGCGCTTTCCCATATAGATTCCGGTGAGCGCTACATCCGCATCGGTAACATCGAGCACCGCATCGCCCGGCACCAGGGACGCGGTGTGTCCGTCGGGGCCCATGCCCAAATGAACCAGATCCAAAACCGGCGGCGAGCCGGCCAGCTTGTTTAGCGTCAGCGCGTAGCTGCTGGCCGCGCCGGGCTCGGGAGATTCCACCGGCATCGCATAAATCTGTTCGGGGCGCAGCGGTGAATGATCGAGCAAGCTTTCGCGCAGATGCGTCAGATTTCGCGCCGGGTCGCCGTCGGGCGCGATGCGTTCATCCACCTGCGCCACATGCACGTCCTTCCATGGCACGTCCTCGTTGGCGAGCGCGCGCAGCATGACCCAGGGGGTGTGGCCGCCGCTCACCGCCACGATGAAGCGGCCGCGCACCGCGACGGCCTTGCGCGCTTCTGCGGCAATAAACGTGGCAGCCTTCTGCGCCACCACTTCGGGATCGGAAAATACTTCGATATTCATCGAAACTCCTGCAACCTTGAGCCGTGCGCTTCCAGAGCGGATCGCTCGCGCCCGCGGCGCTTCTGGAAATCTTCCGGCACGCGACGTTGCGGGCCCTGGGAAGAAGGCCCGCATGCCCCACCGGCAGCGGTCGCCTTACGCCGTCTGCCCCTTCGTCGCGCTTTTCTCGTGATGCCCGCCAAACTCAAAACGCATCGCAGACAACAATTTGTCTGCGAATTCCGCTTCGCCGCGGGAACTGAATCGTTCGTAAAGCGCCGCGGTGAGCACGTGCGCTGGCACCGCTTCGTCAATGGCGGCTTTGATCGTCCAGCGCCCCTCGCCGGAATCCGAAACACGCCCGGCGAACGCCGCAAGCGCGGGATCCTTGATAAGAGCCGAGGCCGTAAGGTCCAGCAGCCACGAGGCGATCACGCTGCCGCGCCGCCAGACTTCCGCGACGTCCGGCAGATTGAGCTCATACTGATAATGTTCGGGGTCGCGCAATGGCGTGGTTTCCGCGTCAATCGTGTGCGTTTGCTTGCCGATGTTGGCGGCGCGCAAAATTCCCAAGCCCTCGGCGTACGCGGCCATCATTCCGTATTCGATTCCGTTGTGCACCATTTTCACGAAGTGCCCGGCGCCGTTGGGCCCGCAGTGCAGATAGCCCTGCTCGGCGGTGCCGCCGGTTTTCTCCCGGCCCGGAGTGCGCGGTATGTCGCCGATTCCTGGCGCGAGGCGCGCGAGCAGCGGATCCAGGCGCTGCACCACTTCCCTTTCGCCGCCAATCATCATGCAATAGCCGCGCTCCAAGCCCCAAACGCCGCCGCTGGTGCCCACGTCCACGTAATGAATCTTCTTCGCCGCGAGTTCCTTGGCGCGGCGGATGTCGTCCACGTAATAGGAATTGCCGCCGTCAATCAGAATGTCGCCTGCTTCCAGATGCGGCAACAGATCCGAGATCGTCTGGTCCACCACGGCCGCGGGAACCATCAGCCAGATCGCGCGCGGCTTTTGCAGCTTCTTCGCGAATTCCTGCAGCGACGTGGAACCTACCGCTTTCTCCTGTACCAGGTCGCTCACCGTTTTCGGCGTCTGATCGAAGACCACGCACGCATGGCCTCCAGCAATGAGCCGGCGCACCATGTTTGCTCCCATCCTGCCCAGGCCAATCATTCCGAGTTGCATAATGGACTCCTTTTCAGGCTCGACCGCTATGTTGCAAAATCAGTTCTCTGCGCGCGCGAGCACGGCTCGCCGGCCGCCGCGAGCTTTACCTCGACTTGCGATAGCGGCGGATCAGGTTATTCGTCGAACTGTCGTGCCCGAGTTTCGGCTCCGCGGCGTTCTCCAGTTCCGGGATGATGCGTTGTGCAAGGACCTTGCCCAATTCCACGCCCCACTGGTCGAACGAATCAATCTGCCAGATGGCGCCCTGCGTGAACACGCTGTGCTCGTAGAGTGCCACCAGCTTGCCCAGCACTGCCGGAGTGAGCTCGTCCACCAGAATCGTGTTCGACGGGCGATTGCCTTCGAAGACGCGATGCGGCACCAGCCAGTCCGGCGTGCCTTCTTTTTTCACTTCCGCGGGCGTCTTGCCGAACGCCAGCGCCTCCGCCTGCGCGAAGACGTTCGCAAGCAGCATATCGTGATGGCGGCCCAGCGGATTGAGCGACTTCGAGAAAGCAATAAAGTCGCAGGGGATGAGCTTGGTGCCCTGATGGATCAACTGGTAGAAGGAATGCTGCCCGTTGGTGCCCGGCTCGCCCCAGTAGATGGGGCCGGTCTGATAGGAAACCTGCGCACCAGCGAGGGTGACGTGCTTCCCGTTGCTCTCCATCGTGAGCTGTTGCAGGTACGCCGGAAAGCGCTTCAGATATTGTTCGTAGGGAAACACGCCCACGGTCTGCGCGCCGAAGAAATCGTTGTACCAGACCGCCAGCAGCCCCAGGAGCACCGGCAAATTCTGCTTGAACGGCGCGGTGCGGAAATGTTCATCCATTTCGTGAAAGCCGCCCAGCATTGCGCGGAAATTATCCGGCCCCACGGCCAGCATGGTGGAGAGCCCGATCGCCGAATCCATGGAATAGCGTCCGCCGACCCAATCCCAGAAGCCGAACATGTTGGCGGTATCAATGCCGAACTTCGCGACTTCGGCCGCGTTGGTGGATACGGCAACGAAATGCTTGGCGATGGACTGCTCGTCGCCTCCCAGGCCCGCGAGCGCCCAATCGCGTGCGCTGTGCGCGTTGGTCATGGTCTCTAGCGTGGTGAACGTCTTCGAGGAAACGATGAAGAGGGTTTCCGTGGCATCCAGGTCGTGCACGGCTTCGGCGAAATCCGTGCCGTCCACGTTGGAAACAAAACGGAAAGTCAGCGAGCGGTCGCTGTAGTGCCGCAGCGCCTCGTACGCCATCACCGGCCCGAGATCCGAGCCGCCAATCCCGATATTAACAATATTGCGGATGCGCTTGCCGGTGTGGCCCTTCCAGGCTCCGCTGCGCACGCGGTCGCAAAACGCGCCCATCTTGTCCAGCACGGCGTGAACGGCAGGCACCACGTTTTCGCCGTCCACCACGATGGACGCTCCGCGCGGAGCGCGCAACGCCACATGCAGCACCGCGCGTTTTTCGGTGATGTTGATCTTGTCGCCGCGGAACATCGCGTCAATGCGCTCGCGCAGGCGCGATTCTTCCGCAAGCTGCAGCAGGAGTTTGATGGACGCGTCCGTGACGCGATTCTTGGAGTAGTCCAGGAAAATGCCCGCGGCCTCGAGCGTGAGCCGTTCGCCGCGCTTGGGATCGTCTGCGAAAAGCTTCCGCAGATGCAGCTTTCCAACCTTCTTATAGTGGACGCCGAGAGCCTTCCATGCCTTGAGTTTGGTCAGCGGTGGAACTGCTTTGCCCTTTGCGACCGATGCTGCGCGTGCCGCCATCTCGGTGCTCCTTTCGTCCTGCCGCTCTCGATGAGCGCGGAATGCCGCGAGGGTTCAGCTCGCAGCGCTTTTCTGCAGCGTCGCGCTCTTGGAGGCGATCACTCCCATCAACTCGTTCCAGGATTTCACGAACGACTTCGCGCCGTCGTCCTGGAGTTGCGCGGCCAGCGCATCCACGTTCACGCCCGCCTTGGCAAATTCCGCCAAGACTTCTTCGCAGTCGCCGCCGTCC
This sequence comes from Candidatus Acidiferrales bacterium, assembly GCA_049300435.1. GTDB lineage: Bacteria > Acidobacteriota > Terriglobia > Acidiferrales > UBA7541 > Palsa-295. Next base: position 122,288 of record JBAQJS010000019.1, read on the forward strand.
GGAGAAAGGATGCTGCCCAGCTCGGTATGCTCCGCAAGAGCTTTCAGCGTGCCCTCGGGCATGGTGTTCACCGTGAAGGGCGCCGCCAGCGCCTTGATGTACAGAATGTCTGAAGCTTTGGGGTCCTTGGTTCCGGTGCTGGCCCACAGCAGGCGTTGCGGACGAGCGCCGTCGTTGTAAGCGCGCTGCCAACGCGGCGAATCCAGCAGCCGGCGGTACGCTTTGTAGGTGCGTTCCGCGACGGCGATGCCGAGCTTGTTGGTCAACTCCGCGGGAACTTTTCCTGCGACGGCGCCGTCCCAGCGGCTGACGAAAACCGAAGCTACCGAGTTGACTTCCGGCTTCAGCCCGGCTTCGATGCGGCGCTCGATCCCGCGCAGAAACGCCTCCGCGGCCGCCACGTAGTGCTCGCGCGAAAACAAAAGCGTCACGTTAATCGGTATGCCGGAGAAGATAGCCTCTTCGATCGCAGGTAGCCCTTCCTTGGTGCCGGGAATCTTGATGAATAGATTCGGCCGCCCCGCGCGCGCGAACAATTCCTTGGCCGCCGCGAGCGTGCTGGCCGTGTCATAGGCCAGCAGCGGCGACACCTCGAGCGAAACCCAGCCATCCACGCCATTGGTGCGATCGTAGATCGGCCGAAACAGATCGGCGGCCCGCGTGAGATCCTCGAGCGCTATTTCGAAAAACAGCGCTTCGCCGGATTCTCCCTTGGCGAGTTTCTCGCGAATCGTCGCGTCGTACTCCGTGCTGCTCTTGATCGCCTGGTCGAATATCGTGGGGTTCGAGGTGAGCCCGGTAACAGACAACTCGCCGATGTAGCGACTCAGCGTGCCGCTATTCAGCAGGTCGCGGGTGATGTTGTCCAACCACAAGCTCTGACCCAGGTTGTGAAGCAAGCGAGTCGCTCTCATTTTGTCACCTCAATTTAAGGAAACTGAGCCTTGTTGCTTACAGAAGACGGGTGGCCGGGGAACCCTACCGGATGGCCGGTAGTATAAAACGACAACGTGCTTTGGGCCACCATTAAGAGTCGAGGCGCCGGCCGCCGGGGGCGCGCTCCCCGAATCAAATAAGAGAGCCCCTCTCCCTTGGAGTCGCTCGCCGCCGAAGCGGAACAGATTTTTCTTCTTCCGCGGCCGCCGGCGAATTCTTCCTGGGAGTCGCAGCGAATTCCCGTTGCTCCGGCGACTCCGCGCGCTTGTGAGCGCCTAAGGCTTCTGAACCGCGGCCGGTGCGGGCGCCACTGGACTGGCCGGCGCGATTGGGGCGCCGGTCCACTGCGGATCGCTGAGATTCCATCCGCCTCCCAACGCCAGGTAGAGCTGCACGATCACGATGCGGCGGTTCAGCTCGGTCTGCGCCAGCGCATTTTCCGCCGGAAACAGCAATTGCTGCGCTTCGAGAACTTCGAAGTAGCTGGCCTTGCCGGCACGGTAGCGCAGCAGCGCGATCTTCACGGATTCCTGATAGTCTTGCACGGCTTTCACTTGCTCGATCCGCGTCGCCTCAAATTTCTGCCGCGAGACCAGAGCGTTCGCCACATCCTGAAATGCGTTCAGCGCGGTTTCCTGGTACTGCAGCTTGGACTGCTCCCAGTATGCGACCGCCTGGCGTTTCTGCGCCGTCAGCAAGCCGCCTTCGAAGATCGGCCCCGCGACGTTGCCCGCGATGCTCCACACGTTGGCCTGGCCGCTGGAAAGCAGCGAGAGCGGAGTGCTGGCGCGGCCGAGCAAAGCGGTCAGTCCGAACTGCGGGAAGAAATTCGCGACGGCCACGCCCACCTGCGCGTTGGCCGCGCGCACCTGTTGCTCGGCCGTCAGCACATCCGGCCGCCGCTCCAGCAGCGCGGACGGCAATCCCGCCGGCACATCGGGCGGCACCGGTTCGTCCAGCAACTTTGCGGTGTGGGGAATCGCACCGGGGTTGGCGCCGAGCAGCACGCTGATCTGGTTCTCCGTCAGCGCGATCTGCCGTTGCAGTTCCGGAATGGTTCCTGCCGCCGTGTCCCGGGCGCCCGCGGCTCGCGAGGTATCCAACTTGGAAGAAACTCCCCCTTGCAACCGCTCGTCGAACAGCTTAAAACTTTCGTCAAAGGTATCTCTGGTATCCACCGCGATCTGCAGTTGCAGTTCCAGTCCGAGCAAATCGTAATACGCTTGCGCGACCTCGCTGACCAGCGAGAGCATCACCCCGCGCCGGGCTTCCTCCGTGGACAGGTATTGCGCCCGCGCCGCCTCGTTCGAGCGCCGGATTTTTCCCCAGACATCCGCCTCCCACGCCGCGTTGACTCCGCCGATAAACGTACCCCGGGTGATTCCCCCGTTCGGACTGACCGTCCCGCCAAATTCATTTCGGCCGTCGCTGCTGGCCACCGAATAATTCAGGAAGGGGAAATACTGCGCCCGCGCTTGCACCGCGATCTGGCGGGACTGCTCCACGCGTGACACCGCGACGCGCAGATCGTAATTGTTCGTCAGCGCCGTCTGGATGAGCCCCTTCAGCGTTTCATCCTTGAAGACTTCCCACCAGGGGAGATCGGCGAGCGAAGCCTGCACGGCCTGCCCTTGCGCGCTGCGAAAATCAGCCGGCACATTCACGGCCGGGCGTTTGTAGTTGGGACCCACCGCGCAGCCACCAACAACCAGGATCAAGGGAAGTAGGAAGGAGAGCGCCAAGGCGCATCCGCGGCGGCGCGCGTTCGATGCCCCCGTCCCGTCGCCGCCAAAAATCGCAAGCGTCCGGGCGGTTCCGGCGGCTCCGCGTTCGATTGGGATCGAGCTCTTCATTTGCGATGATTCAGCGTAATTCGTCTTGCTCCGTCGCCGGGCCGCTACGCTGCCGCGGCGTGCCCTGGCGCGTCAATCGTACGTACCCGGATTACTTACTCGGCGCTTTCGGCTCCGGCGCCTTGGCGCCGCCGAGCTTTTCCACCGCATAGAACAAGGCCGGAATGATGAAGATGGCGATGGCGCTGGAGGCCACCATGCCCCCGATCACCGCCGTGCCCATCACTTGCCGCGAAATCGCTCCGGCGCCTGCGGCGCGCCACAGCGGCACGCAACCCAGAATAAACGCGAACGAAGTCATCAGAATCGGCCGCAGCCGCAGCTTCGCCCCTTCCAGCGCCGCGTCCATGAGCGGCTTCCCTTCCTCGAATCCGGCCTTGGCGAATTCCACGATCAGGATGGCGTTCTTCGCCGCCAGGCCGATCAACATGATCAGCCCGATCTGCGCGTAGATGTTGTTCTCGAACGTCAAGCTCTCGAATCGCCGCAGGTACAGCGCTGCGAACGCGCCAAACACTGCGACGGGCGTGCTGAGCAGCACGCTGAATGGCAGAGTCCAGCTTTCATACAGCGCTGCTAGGATCAGAAAGACGAACAAGATCGAAAACCCGAAGATAACCGCCGGTGGAACGCCCTGCGCCGCCTTCTGCTCCTGAAACGACATGCCCATATAATCGAAGCCCATTTCGCTGGGCATGGTCTGCGCAAACACTTGCTCGAGCGCTTCCCTGGCCTGCTCCGAGCTGTAGCCCGGCGCCGCGCCGCCCAGGATCTGCGCGCTGGAGTACAGGTTGTAGTGCATGGTGTACTCGGGACCGGTCTGGGTCTGGATGGAAGTGATGGCCGAGAGCGGCACCATCTGGCTCTCGCTATTGCGGACGTAGAAGCGGCCCACGTTGTCGGCCTGCGTGCGGTATTTACCTTCGGACTGGACGTACACCTGCCACACTCGTCCGAAGCGATTGAAAAAATTGATGAACGTGCCGCCCATGAACGTTTGCAGCGTCTTATAAACATCGCTCAGCGGTACACCGAGCTTCAACACCTTGTCGCGATCCACCTTGACGAACAGCTGCGGTACCGACGGCAACGCCACCGTGAAAACTCCGGCGAGCTCCGGCCGCTTGCGTGCGGCCGCCAGAAAACGTTGCAGGTTGCCGTCCAGGAAAGCGGGGTCCTGCCCCGAGCGGTCCTCCAGCACGAAGTTGAATCCGCCGGACGAACCCACGCCGGGAATCGCGGGCGGAGGGAACGCCAGCGACACCCCGCCGGAGATCTGGCTCAGTCCCCGATTCACGTGGGCCTTGATGGCGGCATACTGCTCGTCCGGGGCGGTGCGTTTGCTCCAGTCCTTGAACGTCGCGAAGAAAAACGCGCTATAGGTATTCTGCACGCCGCTCAGCATGTTGTAGCCGATAACGCTGGTCACGTGCGCGACGCCCGGCGTATTGGTCAGCACATTCTCCACCTGCGCGGCCACCGCGTCGGTGCGCTGCAAGGAAGCGGCGTCGGGCAGTTGCAGCGCCGCAAACAAGTAGCCTTGATCTTCGTCCGGCAGGAAGCTCCCAGGAACCTTGGCGCCGCACCAGCCGGCTAGAACCACAAAACCGACCAGCAGCAGCGCGGTGAAACCTAGCTTGCGAATCAGCACGCCGCACCAGTTCACGTAGCCGTTGGTAATCCACGTGAATCCACGATTGAACGCGGCGAAAAATTTTCCCAGCGGGCCATGCGATTCCTTCTTGGGCCGCAGCAGCAAAGCCGCCAGCGCGGGGCTGAGTGAGAGGGCGTTGAAAGCAGAAATGATCACGGAAACGGCGATGGTCACGGCAAACTGCTGGTAGAGGCGTCCTGTAATTCCCGGAATAAACGCCGTGGGAATGAAGACGGCCGAGAGCACAATGGCGATCCCCACCACCGGCGCGGAAACTTCCTCCATCGCTTTCAGCGCGGCGTCTTTTGGTGTTAGGCCGTCCTCGATGTGGCGCTCCACGGCTTCCACCACCACGATGGCGTCGTCCACCACCAGGCCAATCGCCAGCACCAGCGCAAAGAGCGAGAGTGTATTGATGGAAAAGCCCAGCATCGGAAAAATTAAAAACGCGCCGATTAGCGATACCGGCACCGCCATCAAGGGAATCAGCGTGGCGCGCCATCCTTGCAGGAACAGGAACACCACCAGGATGACCAGCACCAGCGCCTCGCCCAGCGTCTTCATGATCTCGTGGATTCCATCAGTTACCGGCAGCGTGGTATCCAGCGCCACCACGTAATCCAGCCCCGGCGGAAAATGCTTCTTGGCCTCCTCCATCAGTTTCCGGCTCGCCGCGCCGGCTTGCACCGCGTTGGATCCCGGCAGTTGGTAAACGGCGACGATCGCCGATGGCGCTTTGTCCAGCCGCCCGCGTATGTTGTAAACCTGCGAGCCCAGTTCGATTCGCGCCACGTCCTTCAGCCGTACGAACGAACCATCCTGGTTCGCGCGGATGACGATGTCTCCAAACTGTTCCGCCGCCACCAGGCGTCCCTGCGCCAGCACCGCGTAGGTATATTCCTGGCCTGCCGGCACCGGCTCGCCGCCGATTTGCCCCGAGGGATTCACGGTGTTCTGCGCCTTCACCGCATTGATGATCTCCGGGACGGTGATCTGCATCTTTGCCAGTTGGTCGGGGTCCACCCAGAAACGCATGGCATACTGGCCCGCTCCGAAAATCTGCACGCTGGCGATTCCGTAAGAGCGCGTAAGCGGGTCAACCAGATTGATGTAGGCGTAGTTTGCCAGGAACTGCGCGTCGTAGCGCCCGTCGGGCGAGTACAAATCGAAAAGCATCAGCGGGGCGGACGTGGACTTCTGCACGGTGACGCCCAGCGCCGTCACCTCCGCGGGAAGCTGCGAAGCCGCCTGCGACTGCCGCATCTGCGACAAAATCAGGTCGGTGTTCGGATCGGTGCGCACATCGAAGTCCACCGTCAAGGTCATGATGCCGCTGTTCGAGCTGACCGAAGTCATGTAGTTCATGTTGTCCACGCCGCTCATTTGCTGCTCGATGGGCGTGGCCACGGATTGGTCCAGCGTCTTGGCATCCGCGCCGGTGTAGTTGGCGATCACTTGAATCTGCGGATCGGCGATGTTCGGAAACTGCGCCGTGGGCAGGCTCACGATCACCACGGCGCCCACGATCACCATGATGATGGAGATCACGATGGCAACTATGGGACGGTTGATGAAGAATTTGGACATAGGTCTCTGGAGCGGGAAACTCGCGCCTTGCTCCCCGGGCTCGTTTACGGGTTCTGCCCTGCCGGCTTCTCCTGAAACGGCTTGGGATTCACGACGATTCCATCCCGTACCTTCTGCACGCCCTCGGCCACCACCCGTTCGCCGGGCTGCAGGCCTTCCGTGACGACCCACAGGCCGCCGACCCGCGCGCCCATTTTCACGGGCCGCAGGCTCACCTTGTTGTCGTGGCCCACCACGGCCACCAGGAAGCCGCCCTGAATTTCATACGCGGCCCGCTGCGGTATCAGCAGCGCGCCCTGCTGAATTCTCACCACCGTGCTGATGCGCGCAAAACCGCCCGGCCGCAGCAGGCGATCGGGATTGGCGAACTCGCTTTCAATCATAATCGCGCCGGTCCGCACGTCCACTTCGCGGTTGACGGCGTACAGGCGCCCGGTCAACGGATATATTGCGCCATTGCTCAGCGTTAACGTAAATTCCAATTTGTGCAGCAGCGGATCTTCCTTGCGGATTTTCGGATCCATCGCCCGCAGGTAACCCTGCTCGCTGACGTTGAAATCCACCAGGATCGGGTCCACCTGGGACACGGTGGTCAGCGCACCGCTTTGCGGGCCCACCAAATCTCCCACCTGGGCCGTGGCGATGCCCGCCACGCCGTGTATCGGCGAAGTTATGCTCGTGAAGGCCAGATTCAATTGCGCGGTTTCCACCGCGGCTTGCGCCGCCTCGATGGCCGCCCGGCCGCTCACTACCTGCGCTTCGGCGCCCAGGTTCGCCTGCACTGCGTCGTCGAGTTCTTCCTGGCTGATCGCGAATTGCTTGGCCAGCGGCGTGTAGCGGGTTACGTCCAGTTCGGTCTTGCCGAGTTGCGCCTGCGCCCTTTGCAGATTCCCCTTGGCCTGGTCCAGATTGGCCTTCGCCTGGTCCAGAGCCGCTCGAAACGGCCGGGGATCCACCTGGAAAAGCTGCTCGCCTTTGCGCACGTACGCGCCATTGGCATAGTTCTGCTTCATCAGGTAGCCGGACACCTGCGCGCGAATCTGGGCGTTGACGATTCCGTTGAGGGTGCCGACCCAATCCTCGGTGATCGGGACGTCTCGCTGCACCACTGTCGCGACCTCTACATCGGGAGGCCCGGGCGGCGGCCCTGCCTTCTTTTCACACCCCGCCATAACAACCGCCCCAACCGCGAGCAGGCTCAAGACCGTTTGTGCGCGCTTCTTCGCTGAACGTCGCGCCCTGGGATGCACGCCAGTTTTCAGATCCATAAGGTCGCTACTTTGAGAAAGCAATGTCGTCATGGGCGCCCCTCGCGGAACGGAATGGATTGCGTCCCAAAACCTCGTCCGCGCTTCCCGCACAGACGCAAGGCACGCGCGCCCCGCCGGGCCGAGACGAGTAATTACCACATCTCGTCGTGGATGTCATGAATTTCCGGCTCCTTGTGCAAAAATCTTTGCCGGGCTTTGCAACGCGCGCGCCGCGCCCTTTCATCAGTGATCTACGTGACGAGTGTCGTTCCACAGGCGGATCACCGGACGCGCCGGGCTGTTTTCGTAACCCATCATGCTCACGCTCGCGGTGCTCAGCAGGAAGTAACGGGCCGCGTTAGGTTCCAGCCCCAGCCAGCGCGACGCGAACACCCGCACGAAATGCCCGCTGGAAAATATCAGTACGTCCGCCCCTAGCGCGCGAATGCGCTGCACCACGCGGTCCGCTCGCTGCCCGATTTGTTGCGGCGATTCCCCGCCCGGGCAGCCGTCGCGAAATAAATCCCAGTCCGGTCGTATCGCGTGAATGTCCACGCTGCGCAAACCCTCGTATTCTCCGTAATTCCATTCCACCAGGTCCGGATCCACTTCCGCCACGGCGCCGAATCCCGCCAGCTCGCACGTCCGCCGCGCCCGCTGCAACGGGCTGGTGAACACCTTCGCGAACGTTTGCCCTTTCAGCCGCTCTTTGAGTTTCGCGGCGGTGCGCTCGCCGCGCTCGGTGAGCGGCAAATCGGTAAGCCCGGTGTGCTGGCCCGAAAGGCTCCAGGCGGTCTCTCCATGCCTGGCCATGTAAACAACCGGAAGTTCAGCGCTCATGTAACCTCCTCGAGCTTGCCGTCATTCGCCGCGCGCGCGCGGCTAGGCTTCGGCCGCGTTTGGCAATACACTCAAATCACCGCGACTTCAACTGTTTTCTCCGCGGCGCCGGGTACGCCGTGCGAGCGCCGGCATCGTAATCGCCGCTCGCTCAGCGCGCAAACAATAAAATGGACAGGGGCCTGGTGCCGCCTTGCTACCGGTGCCATTCTAAGGAACGATCATTGCCGCCAGGTGAAGAAGAATCGCTGGTGCTGTTCGCCGCCAAGGGGTAGAACCATCCTCTCTTCAGGGAGCGTGCCGCGTGGATGCTCTGGAAACAATCGCAGCGCTGAACCATCGTTTTGGAATACCGGGCCTCGCCCAGGTGGTCGCGGGCAATGGCGGCCTGGCGAAAGTGCGCGTCACCGCACCCGCGTGTGCGGGAGAAATTTACCTGCACGGCGCTCACGTCACTTCCTGGCAGCCGGCCGGCGCGGACGAGGCGCTGTTTCTCAGCTCGCAGACGCGCTGGGAGGCTGGCCGCGCCATTCGCGGCGGCGTGCCGATTTGCTTTCCCTGGTTTCGCGCGAAGTCCGACGACCCCAAAGCCCCGGCGCACGGATTCGCGCGCACCAAATCCTGGCAGTTGGAATCGGTCGGCCGCGAAGGCGATTCCGTCACCGTAAGTATGTCCACGGCGAGCGATGAAGGCACCCAGAAATGGTGGCCGGGAGATTTTCGCCTCCTTCACCGCGCCACCTTCGGCTCCGCTCTGAGCCAGGAGCTGGTGGTAACCAACACCGGCGCAAAACCGCTTCGTTTCGAGGAAGCCCTGCACACCTATCTGAAAATCGCGGACATCGCGCAATCCCACGTCGTCGGCCTTAACGCCGTCCATTATCTCGACAACACCGACGCCAACAGGGAAAAGACCCAGCAAGGCGACATCGTGATTGACTCCGAAACCGACCGCGCCTACCTGAACACGCAGGGTGCCGTCGAGCTACTTGATCCCGTCTTGCGCCGCCGCTTTCGCGTTGCCAAGGAAAATTCCCTCACCACCGTGCTCTGGAATCCCTGGATCGAAAAAACGCGCGCCTTCCCCGATATGGCCGACGACGAATGGAAGCAGATGACCTGCATTGAAGCCAGCAACATCCTCGGCTTCGCCGTGCATCTCCCGCCCGGCGAGCAGCACCGCATGAAAGCCGTGCTGACCGTCGCCGCGCTGTAATTTCGCCCGCCGCCGCCGACACTAGCTGGAAGCTTACGAAGCCTCACCGCTCCGCAATCGCGCCAGAAGCGAATCGCGCGCCGCGCGGATAGTCCGCTCGAGCGGGTGACAACATCTTTACCGTAATCAGCACCGCCGGAATTAAATACACGATCGACCCGAAAATCCACATCAGCGCGCCCGCAATCACCTGGTCGTCAAACGGCGTCATCCGGAAGAGCGCCGGCGCCGCCGCGTACGAAGGATAAAGCACGCGATCGCAAAATATCAGAAATGCCCCCAGCGCCCCGCCCGGCAGCATCCCCAAAAACAGGTACAACGGAATGGACCAGCGCGGCCAGCGCGCGTCGCTGGGAAACGGCAGCACCACCGGCCACCAGAATAGGAGCGACGTTGCGAAGAAGCATCCGTGCTCCACTTCGTGCCAGCCGTCCGAACGCAGCGCCAATTCGAACGCCGACGGCACATGCCACCCGATCAGCGCCACCGCCGCAATCAGCCAGCAGAACGCGGGCTCCGTGAGGAAATGCGCCAGCCGCCGCACTGGCCCCCAGCGCAGCAACGGCCCAGCGCCGCCGCGCACCATCCATCCCGGCAAACCCCGCAGAAGCGGCAACAACGGTTCGCCCAACAGCACCAGCGGTGGCGCCGCCACCATCAGCAAGAGGTGCTGCACCATGTGCATCGTGAGCGATAAATCGTCGAAAGCTTCCAGCGGCGACCCGATCGCAACCCACAGCGCGAACATTCCGCCAAGAAACGTCGCCAGCCGCCCCGCAGGAATCAGATTCGGAAACGAGCGCCGGATACGGAACCAGCCTCGCACGTACACCACAACCGCGAGTGCGATCGTCGCGTTCACCGCGATGGGCGGCGACCATGCGCTTAAAATTGCTGCGGCGTCGGGCGTCATGGCAGTTCTAGGGTTGCGTCGCAGGCGCGCTGGGCGCGGGCGCGAGCGCGATGGCTCGCGAAGCGTCTCGCGCAGGGCGCTGATTGGCCGGATGCAGCGTCTCCAGGAACGCGACCAGAGCGGTGGTCTCCGCTGGGCTAAGATTCTTGGCGTAGGCAGGCATGTTGCCGCCGCCCTGAATCACTTGTCGGATCAATTGATCGCGCGTCAGCAGCAAGGCCACGCTATCGAGCGCCGGGCCGCGCTGCCCACCCTCGTGGTCGAGTGCGTGGCAGTTGTGGCACTGCTTCGCCTGAAACACCAGCGCGCCCTGTCGCTCCAGCGCCGTGCGATTCTGCAAATACTCCCGCGGAATCGGCAGCGAGCTCCACGCGTCCATGATGGGGCTCCACGGCGTGTACCCGGCCAGATGCGTAAAAGATCCCAGCGCCACCGCCACCAACAGAATCGTCAGTACCGCCACGGGGCGCCTCTGCCAGCTTTTCTCGCCTTCCCCGAACGCGAAGGGCAGCAGCAACAGCCCCAAAATCACTACCACCGGGCCAATCAGTAACGCCGGAGTTTCCATGGACGGCGGCAGCAGCGAGAGCACTGCGTAGAGCCACAGGAAAAAGAAATCCGGGCGCGGCGAAGTCTGAATGATGGTCGGATTCGGCTGCCCCGACGGGCCAAACGGCCCGAAGTAATACGCGCACGCCGCCACCGCCAGCAATATCAGTCCGTCGAAAAATAAATCCTTCCACACCCCGGCCGGAACGAACGGTATCCCGTCCTTTGCCGTCAGCTCGTGATATTCCTTGATGTAGGTGGCCTTGCGCACCACCCGCCCTGGCATCGGCCACTCGTTGATCCCCAGCTTGACCACCATCAGCAGGTGCACGCCCACGAACGCAATCAGCAATCCCGGGATCACGAACACGTGCAGCGCAAAAAATCGCGAAAGCGTCGCTCCCGCGATGATCGGCCCGCCCAGCATCAGCTTCACCACCCAGGTTCCCATCACCGGCACCCGGCTCGCGATCGAAACTCCAATCCCCAGACCCCAGTAAGCGTCCTGGTCGAACCTCATGATCTGGCCCGTGAACGCCATCCCCAGAGTCACCAGCAGCAGCAGGACGCCCACCACCCAGGTCAACTCGCGCGGATATTTGTACGCGCCGAATAGAAACACCTGCACCATGTGGATCAACACGATCGCGACCATGAAGTCCGAGCCCCAGCCGTGTAGTGCGCGGATGTACCACCCCAGCGTGATCGAATGATTCAAAACCTGCAGGCTGTTCCAGGCTTCGCCGGCGGAGGGCACATAAACGAGCGCGAGCAAAATTCCGGTGACGATCTGCAGCATGAATACCACAAACGCCGCGCTGCCGAACACGTAGAACCAGCTCGAAGTCTCGCGCGGGATGCGATGCTCCGCCGTCTCGCGGATGGTCGCGGCCACCTGCAGCCGTGCATCCAGCCATTTGCCGATGATTTCGATTACGCGCACGGCGGCTTCCCCGCGGCCTGGTTGGACGCGCTGCCCGGCGTCGGCACTGACCCGGCCTTGATGAAAAGTTTTCCCTGCTCGACTTTATAGTCATACGGAAATAGTCCGCGCTCCGGAGGACCCGAGGCGCGGGAGCCATCCTGGTAGTAAACGCCGCCATGGCATGGGCACATGAACAGTCGTGATTGCGGAAACCAGCGCACAGGGCATCCCAGATGCGCACAGTTGATGGCGAACACTTGAAAATTCTGGCCGTCCACATTGCGCACCCAGCAGGGTATATCCGCCGTGTCGCCGTCCCACGGATTCACCACCGGATTCCGATACACCGCCAGCCGCGTCTGGTCCACCGGAAACTGCGTGATATCGCCCAGCGATAGCCAGTACTCATATCCCGTCTTCCGCCCGCGATTCACCGGAGACATCAGGTAGCGCACGATCGGCACCGCCAGAATCAAGCCGATGATGCTGTTGAACAGAATTCCCAGCTTCATAAGCAGGTCGCGCCTGGTGACGCCGCCCGGCAAAGTCATCGTATCTCTCCCGTCGTCTTGTCCGCACTCGGATAAGGCTCGCCCGGAAACGCCGGCCGCAAAGAAACCAGCCACGCCGTCACGTCCGATACGTCCTGCGCGGTTAGCGGCTTGCCCGGCACGTCGCTGCGCCAGTCCGGCGCACCCAGCTCAGGCCGGCCCGCGATCACCACCGTCCGCAGCCCCTGATCGCTTACCAGCGCGAGATAGGATCCGTCCACGATGGAGCTGGCCTTCGGCCCTCCTCTTCCCCCGGGACCGTGGCAGGACGAACAAAACATCGTGTAAACATCCGACCCACGGGTGGCATTGCCTGGAACCGTGGACGCATACGGCGGCGGAATCGCGCCTTGCAGCACGTCCGGCTTCCCCCAGCGCGTGCGAATTCCCTGCGCGATAATGTCAATCTGCTTGTCGGTGAGCATCCCGCCGGCGCTCTTGGCGAATGCCGGCATCGAAGTTCCCGCTACTCCGTTTGCCGCCACGCGCTGCAACGTCGCGTCGTCCGCAATCGCCAGGTACACCGGATCGCCCAGCGCGATGGCCGCGCCGCCCTTTCCGTCCGTTCCATGGCAACCCGAGCAGTTCTGCCCGTACAGCGTCGCGAAATCAGCAATTTCATCCGGATCAATCGGCGCCGACCCGGGCGCGGGCCGCCCGGGCGCGTTGCCGCAGCCCCATGCTCCCAGCGCGGCCAGCGCCGCGGCTCCGAAAATCAGCGCGCGCCTCACGGATTATCCTTCCCGCGCTTTTCTTCCATCTCTCCCGGCGCTTCAATGCCCGCGCGCATTGAGAGCGGCATGATCTGCCGCGTGCGCACGCGCTCCTGCCGGACCACCACCAGCCCCGCGACGATCCCGAAGCCGAACTGCGAGACGATGAACCACAGCCAATCAATCCGCTCGTCCAGCAGCGGATTGATCAGTCCCAGAACGCTGTGGAGCAAGCCCGTCCACATGATCGGCGCGATGACTCCTCCCAGCAGAATCGGACGCCGCGGAAACATCGGCAGCATCGCGCCATACAGCAATCCCACCAGCAGAGACGTCACGATGTGCAGTCCAAACGCGAACATGAAACTGTCCAGGTGGAACGCATTGAGCGCCGCGGGCGTCAGCGGCCGCGACGCTCCGTACACCGTCCCGGCCAGCAGATTGATGGGATACCAGATGCTTCCCTGCTCCACGATTCCGTAAAGGCACGCCAGTGCTGCCATGGCCACGCTGCCCGCCAGCCCGCCTTTTATGCCCGCGGAAATCGGATATGTCTCCAGCGGCAGCAATGCCCGCGCCAGCTCCGGCGCGATAGGCAGCCGCGCGATGTGATGCCGCGGTGTGGATATCTCCGGAACGCTCGCCTCCACCGCCACCACGATATGTTTTTCATGCGGCAGCACATCGCGGAACCACCCCACCGCGCCCGTAACCGCCAGAATTAAACCCAGAATCCCCACCGACGCACTGGTCACCAGGCCCGCGCACAGCAGCGCGATCCCGAACGCCAGTATGATCGGCGACGCAGTCGGCGCAGGCAGCGTCACGGTGCCCGGCGCGGCCTTCTGTTCTTCCGACGGCAAACCGGCGGATGTCATCATCTTCGTTTCCTCAGCGTCCGATGACGTAAACCACGGTGAACACCACCACCCACACCGCGTCCACAAAATGCCAGTACAGCGAAAAAATCTCGGCGCGCTCGCTGTGCTCCGGTTTCACCTGGCCGCACAACGCCAGGATCATGGCGATGGCGATCATCACCAGCCCCACCGTCACGTGAAAGGCGTGCAGTCCCACCAGCGAGTAGTACGTCGTGCCGAACAGATTCGTCGTGATCGTGAAACCTTTTTCGAAAATGAACTCGTACCACTCGCGCCCCGTCATGAACAGAAATATGCCGCCCAGCGTCAGCGTCGCGAACCACCACAGTTTGAACGCGCCCACTTTCCCCTGCTGCAGCCCCTTCACCGCCAGATGAATCGTCAGGCTGCTCGAGAGCAGGCAAATCGTCGCGAAAATCGGCAGCTCCAGCAGATCCCTCGGCTCCGGCCCGCTCAGGCTCTTCCCGAAGTAATAAAGGTAGGCAACCACAAAGATCGTGAAGATCGCCGATTCCGCGAGGATCAGGCAATACATGGCCACGCGCCCGCGCGACGGCAGAACCCATTCCTGCTCCACTGCTCCGGGTGCCAATGTGTCGCTGCTCAATGGCAGAACTCCTTCCCCTTACTCATATTTCCAATCGGGATCTTCCGGGTGCTTGATGTCCCACAGCGGACGTCGGCTGCGTACCACCGGAATCGTCGCGAAGTTGTACTCCGGCGGCGGCGAGCTGGTGGACCACTCCAGCGTCCACGCGTCCCAGGGATCGCTTCCCGCCATCGGCCCTCTGAACTTGGACCACAGCAAATTCCCCACGAATACCAGGATTCCCGCCGCCTGAAAGAATGCGCCCACGGTGACGATGATATTCCACACTTCCCATCCGCGCCCCGGCTCGTAGGTATAAATCCGCCGCGGCATTCCCAGCAATCCGGGAATGTGCATGAAATCGAAAGTCAGATGAAACCCGATGACGAACAGCCAGAAATGCAATTTCCCCAGCCGCTCGTCGTACATCCGTCCGCTCATCTTCGGGAACCAGTAGTAGAACGCCGCGAACACCGCGAAGACAATTGCTCCCACGATCACGTAGTGAAAATGCGCGACCACAAAATACGAATTGCCCAGCTGCCAGTTGAACGGGGCCACCGACAGGATGATTCCCGTCAGCCCCGCGATCAGGAATTGAAACAGGAAGCCAATGCAGAAAAGCATCGGCGTCTTGAACTGGATTTTCCCTCCCCACATGGTGCCCAGCCAGTTGAAGATCTTGATGCCGGTCGGCACCGCAATCACCATCGTCGAGAACACGAAAAATGTATTCCCCGGCGCGCTCATTCCTACCGTGAACATGTGATGCGCCCACACCGTCATGCTGATGAATCCGATGGCCACCGTCGCACCCACCATCACCGGATATCCGAAAATCGGCTTGCGCGAGAACACCGGCACGATCTCGGAAATGAAAGCGAATGCCGGAATCACCAGCACGTACACTTCGGGATGTCCGAAGATCCAGAAGAAATGCATCCAGATCACCGCCGAGCCTCCCGCCTGCGTATCAAAAAAATGCGCGCCCAGATAGCGGTCCAAGCACAGCATGATCTGCGCCGCCGTCAACGGCGAAATCGCCAGCAGCACCAGCCAGGCCATCACCAGGTTCAGCCACGCCAGCAGCGGCATTTTCCCCAAAGTCATTCCCGGGCAGCGCAGCGATACGATCGTCGCCACCAGGTTCGCTGCAGTCCCGATGCTGCCGATGCCGGATACCAGCAAGCCCAGCGTCCAGAAATCCGTGCTGTGCCCCACCGAAAACGCCCGCGACGTCAGCGGCGCGTATGCAAACCAGCCCACGTCCGGCGCATTCCCCGCGCCGTACAATCCATTGCCCCCGATGAAGCTGAAATACAGCAGCAGCCCGCCAAACGCCATGATCCAGAAGCTGAAGGCGTTCACTCGCGGAAAAGCCGTGTCCCGCGCCCCGATCATCAGCGGCACCAGGTAGTTCGCAAACCCGAAAAGTATCGGCATCACCATGAAAAAAATCATGGTCGTGCCGTGCATCGTGAACATCCGGTTGAAAACCTGCGGCGATACAAAATGATTGTGCGGCGCCATCAGCTGGATGCGCATAATGAGTGCCTCCAGCCCGCCGATCACCAGAAAGAAGAGCCCGTACAAGATATAGAGGATGCCCAGCTTCTTGTGATCAACCGTCGTCACCCATTCGTGCAGCCGCTCCCCGATCGGCCGGGCGCCCTCGTCCACCGTGTTCAGCGCAATAGTCTCGGACGACATGCGTCTATCCCCTCATCCTCATCGCAGCGTCTCCAGATACGCCGTCAGCGCATCCAGGTCCCGATCGCTTAATTGCATCGCCGGCATCAGCGAACCCGGCTTGATGCTGTCCGGATTCTGAATCCACGCGCGCAGATTCGCAGGTGTGTTGGTTGCGGCGCCCGCCGCGATGGTGTCGCGGCTCATCAAGTGCGTCAGGTCCGGCCCGAATCGCCCGTTCGCCACCGTCCCGGCGATCGCGTGGCAGTTGATGCACGCCGTCGTTTCGAATATCCGCCGGCCCGCGGCCACCGCGTCGCTCACCTGCGCGGGCTGCTTTTCTTCCTGCACCCAGCGGTCAAACTGCTCGCGCGGCTCCACGTACACGCGCAAAAGCATCTTGGCGTGCTGCGTGCCGCAGTACTGCGCGCACTGCCCCAGGTAAATCCCGGCTTCGTGCGGATCAATCCAGGTGTTGTTGGTGCGGTTGGGAATCAGGTCCGTCTTGCCCGTCAGCCGCGGCACCCAGAAACTGTGGTCCGTGTCCGCCGATAGCAGCGTGATAAAGGTAGGCGTCGGATGCGCCGGATCGCTCACCGGCACGTGCAGCTCGTTCGCAGTCACCACTCCCAGCTTCGGATAGCGGTACTCCCACCAGAACTGATGCCCGATGACGGTCACTTCGATCGCGTTCCCCGGCTTCCGCGCATCCTGCACCGAATGGATCACTCGCGCCGTGGCCAAAAACAAAATCATCACGATCAGCACCGGCATCACCGTCCATGCCAGCTCCACCTGGTTGCTGCCGTACACCTGCGGAGGCTCCCGCCCGTCGTCATCGCTGCGGCGGCGGAATTTCACCACCGAATAGACCAGCAGCCCTCCCACCACCACGAAAATGATCCCGCTGATCGAAAGCACGAAGAACGCAATCCGCAGGATGGAGTCCGCCGGCGTGGACGCCGGCTTGAACATATTCGGAAGGGATGGAGTCGCGGGATCGCCGAAGCACCGGTTGGCCGAAAGCCACAGCGCTGCCGGCAGCAGGCTCATCCTTCTTCCGAGCCCGCTCGTCAACACCCGTTGCCGCAATCGCTGCATTCGCTCTCCCTGCGTGTCAGGCCGCGGCCCGCGCTCCACCAACTGGCCGAGGTGCTCGTACAGGCGAATTGAGAAAGTCTTATACCACACCCGCGCGCCGGGAATGTGAATTTGCACCCACGACCCGGCGTTCACCCGCCCCGTCACCCGCCGGCTCACCCGTGCCGGTATCGCCGCCGCCATCGGCCTTCACCGCCATTCTTGCTTTCTGCATCCCAATCCCTGAAAATGAAGATGCAGTCCAAAGCGCCTTGCGTGAACCTTCCGCCCAATTCGCCGCGCCTCGCCGACCCCCCGGCGTGTCCCCGGCACGTCTATTGGAGAATCGGCGTGGTGCTTTTGTTGCTGGCAATTGCGGGATTTTCTACCCTGGCCAAAAATAGCCAGTACTATTCCCGCTCCAACCCCGCTCACTACATCAATATCTCCAGCAAAATGACGGAGGGTCACTCGCCGGTGGTACTCGACCGGACGCCGCTGCGCCCCGTCGCTCGGTTCATACCACCACAACCCGAAATGCCTATCGCCCGGGTCGTGGAGGAAGAGATTCCGGAGTTGCCGTCCATCGGCGTCACGGTTTCTCTGCGACTTCGCTCTCCCCCGGTTTCTCTTTCCTAGCACGCTCGATCGCTTTTCCAAGCGCACATCGCTAATCCAATGATTCGCTCGATTTCTCCTCGCCGTTTTCGAGGAGAGGATCCGGGACAGGAGTATTTATGAATGCCCAGCTCATTACGCCGGCGCAACTCGAGCAACTGCGCTCCCTCAGCACTTGCGTCGTCGCCAGCTCCATCGAGACTTTTGGCGTGCGCCTTCGCAATACCGGCTTTACCGATTCCCGCCTCCATTGCGTCTTCAAGGACCTTCCTCCGACGGTCGGCTATGCGGCGACCTGCCGCATCCGCAGCTCCGACCCTCCTATGGAAGGTCACAGCTACTATGATCGCGGCGACTGGTGGGATTCCCTGCTCCGAATTCCGCCCCCGCGCGTGGTGGTCATCGAAGATCTCGATAAACCTCCCGGCCTGGGCGCCTTCGTCGGCGAAGTTCACGCCAATATACTCTGCGCGCTCGGATGCGTCGGGCTGGTCACCAACGGCGCTGTGCGCGACCTCCCCGAAATCCGCAAGACGGGCTTTCAGTTGTTCGCGGGAAACGTCTCCGTCTCCCACGCCTATGCTCACGTCTTCGATTTCGGCGGCACCATTGAGATCGCCGGAATCACCGTCCGGCCGGGCGACCTGATTCACGGAGACGTGCACGGAGTGCAAACCGTCCCACTCGAAATCGCCGCCCGCGTTTCCGCCAAAGCGCTCGAAATTATGGAAGTCAGAAGGGATTTGGTCGCCGTCTGCCGCTCGGATGGCTTCTCGCTGGAAAGACTTCACCACAAGGTTCAGGAGCTGAAACCGTGACTCGCAAACCCGTCATCGCATTCTCATCCCTCGCGCTTTTCATTCTTACTGTCTCGTTCGCCGGTTGCGGCAATTCGCGCGATGCCGCCGCCGATAGCGCCGCGAGCGCCCCGCGCGCCGCCGTCGTGAAAGTCCACCGCAAAAATCTTGCCAGCACTCTCGAGATTTCCTCGGAATTTCTGCCCTTCCAGGAAATTGATGTGTACGCGAAGGTTTCCGGCTATATCCAGAAGCTGTACGTGGACTGGGGCACGCACGTCAAACAAGGCCAGATTCTGGCCGTGCTGGAAATTCCCGAGCTTCAGCAGCAGCTCTTGCAGGACGAAGCTTCCGTGCGCCGCGCCGACCAGGAAGTCTCGCGCGCGCGCGAAGAGCAATCCCGCGCCGAATCGGCCTACGCCGTCGCCCACATCACCTACACCCGCCTGGCGGACGTCCAGAAGTCCCGGCCCGAACTCGTCGCCCAGCAGGAAATTGATGTCGCCCAGGGCAAGGACCAGGAAGCCAGCGCCGGGCTATCGTCCTCCAAGGACGCTTTGGCCGCTGCCCAGCAGGCGCTGCTCGCGGCCCAGGCTGCGCTTGATAAAAATAAGGACCTCTTCGCCTACGCGCGCATGACCGCACCCTTCGACGGCGTCGTCACCCAAATCTACGCCTACACCGGTGCGCTGCTTCCCGCCGGCACGTCTTCCGCGAAAGCGGATTCCGCGCTCTGTCAACTTTCGCAGAACAATCTGCTGCGCCTGGTGATTCCGGTGCCCGAAAGGGCCGTCGCCGATATCCACGATGGCGAACCCGTCGAGGTGGATGTTTCCGCCCTGCAGAAATCGTTCACCGGCAAGATCGTGCGCTACTCCGACCAGATTGATATGGCCACGCGCACCATGCACACCGAAATAGACGTCCCCAACGCCAACTACGAAATCGTTCCCGGAATGTACGCGTCCGTAAAAATCCCCCTGCATTCCGCCGCCGACGTTCTCACCGTGCCGCTGCAGGCCGTGCAATCCACCGCACCCGGCCAAGGCACGGTGCTCGTCGTCAACGCCACCAATCATCTGGAAAGACGCACCGTGAAATTGGGCCTGGAAACCGCAACGGACGCGGAAGTTCTTTCCGGCCTATCCGAAAACGAATCCGTCGTCTTCGGCGAGCAAAATCAATTCAAGGAAGGCCAGATGGTCTCACCGCAGCTCGTCGCAGTTCCGGGAATGGAGTAACCCCCACATGCCAACATTTGCCATACGTCATCCCTATTTCATCATCGTGGTTTGCCTGTTCATTTGCGTCCTCGGCGTCACCAGCCTGGCGCAAATGCCGGTGGATATGTTTCCGCCTATCAACATTCCCGTCGTTCTGGTCGCCACCTTTTACACCGGCATGCCCCCGCAACAGATCGAAGCGGACATTACCGACACCTTCGAAAGATTTTTCACCTTGGGCAGCGGCATTGACCACATGGAATCGCGCTCCATGGCGGGCGTCAGCCTCATCAAGATTTATTTTCAACCCGGCACCGATGCCAATGCCGACGTCACCAACATCTCCAATCTCGCCATGGCCGACCTGCGCCGCCTTCCCGAAGGCACCCTGCCTCCTGTGGTGATGAAGGTGGACGCTTCCAGCCTTCCCGTTTGCCTGCTCACCGTGGATGGCCAGGGCCTCAACGAAGTCCAACTGCACGATTATTTGCAGTATCAAATCCGCAATCAGATTGCCGGAGTTCCCGGCGCCACGGTTCCGCCTCCTTACGGCGGAAAATACCGCCAGGTCATGGTGTACGTGGACCCGTTGAAATTGCAGGCTCACGAACTCAGCCCCATGGACGTGGTTCGCGCCCTGAACCAGTCCAACCTGATCCTCCCCGCCGGCGATGTGCGCCTCGGTCCCATGGACTACAATATCTATACCAACGCTCAGGTCGCCAGCGCCGCGGACTTGAACCAGGTCCCGCTCAAGACCGAAGGTCAGAAATCCGTTTTCGTCTCCGATGTGGGCAAGGCCGTGGACGGTTCCTACCAGCAATACAACATCGTGCGCGTCAACGGCCAGAAATCCGTGTACGCCCCCATCCTCAAGCAGGGCGGCGACACCAATACCATCCTGGTGGTCAACGGAATCAAGAAAGCCATCACCACGCTTCGCGACATTCCCGCCGAAATGCACACCCACGTGGTCTTCGATCAATCCCTCTACGTGAAGCAGGCGATTTCCACCGTGCTGCGCGAAGGCGGCGTGGGCCTGTTTCTCACCGCTCTAATGATTCTGCTCTTTCTCGGCAGTACGCGCGCCACCGCCGCCGTCTTCCTTTCCATCCCGCTCTCGGTGATGATCACGTTCTTCATCCTCCATTCCGCGGACAAGACCATCAACAGCATGGTCCTCAGCGGCCTGGCCCTGGCCTTCTCGCGCCTCATTGATAACTCCGTGATCGTCATCGAAAACATCTATCGGCACATCGAGCTGGGCCAAGATCCCAAAGTCGCCGCGGTGAAGGGCGCGGACGAAGTGGCGCTGGCCGTGCTCGCCATCATGCTCGTCGCCGTGGTGGTGTTTTTCCCCGTCACCTTGCTCTTCGGCGTCAGCAAGTACCTCTTCTCCGCCCTCGCTCTCGCCGTGGTCCTCGCCCTCTTCGCCTCCTACTTCGTCGCGGTCACCGTCGTCCCCCTCTTCTGCGCCTACTTCCTGAAACCCGCGCACCTGTATCACGCGGACGGAACGGAAAAGAAAGAGTCCTGGGGCGCCCGCTTTCACGCAGGCTTCAACGCCCGATTCGAAAAGATGCTGGACGTATACGAAAAATATGTCCAGAAGACTCTGGACCGCCCGCGCGGGGCGCTCTACGCTTTCGCCGGCATTTTCCTGCTCAGCTTCGTTTTCGTCCCGCTCATCGGTGTCTCGTTCTTTCCGCGCGCGGACGCCGGCCAATTCGTCATTAACGTGAAAGCTCCCACCGGCACGCGCATCGAGCTCACCAACGAATACGTCAAGCAGGTCGAGGACATCGTCCGCCAGGTCGTCCAGCCCGAAGACTTGAACACGGTCGTCTCCAACATCGGCCTTATGCCGGACTTGTCCGCTTTGTTCACGCCCAATTCCGGCATGCACACCGCCTTTGTCCAGGTCGGCCTCAAGGAAGAGCATCACGTCAGCAGTTTCGTTTACATGGACGAAGTCCGCCGCCGCATCGCCGCGCAACTCCCCCAGTTGCGCACCTATTTTCAATCCGGCGGCCTGGTGGACGCGGTTCTGAACCAGGGCAAGCCTGCGCCCATTGATGTCCAGGTCAGCGGCATGGACCTGAAGACGGATGACCGCATCGCCCAGGACCTCGCGCGCCAGATCAGAGCCTCGCGCGGCGTCTCCGATGTGTACATCCCGCAGGACATGGACTATCCCGCGCTCGAAGTGAACGTCAATCGCGATCGCGCCGCCGAACTCGGCCTCAACCCCAAGGAAGTGATTGACAATCTCATCACCGCGCTCACTTCCGACGTGATGATCGCCCCTAGCTATTGGGTGGATCCCAAGAACGGCAACAATTATCTCGTCACCGTGCAATACCCGGAAAATCGGGTGAAGTCCATCGAAGATCTGAAAGCCATGCCGCTGCACTCCCCCGACCTGAAATTGCCCACCTACCTCAATCAGGTCGCGAATGTCGTTCCCATTCTCACCCCCACCGAAGTGGACCATTATCAATTGCAGCGCACCATTGATGTGTACGTCGCGCCCACCGGCGAGGACCTCGGCCGTCCGCAGCGCGAAATTTCCCGGATCATCGCCAACACCCAACTCCCGCCCAATATTCGCGTGGACGTGCGCGGCCTGGTCCTCACCATGCAATCTTCGTTCAAAAGCTTCGGCCTCGGACTTTTCCTCGCCATCCTCCTGGTCTACCTGATCCTGGTCGCGCAGTTCTCCTCCTTCGCGGATCCCTTTCTGATCATCCTCGCCGTTCCCACCGGCCTGATCGGCGTGATCCTCACCCTCGCGCTCACCGGCACCACCCTCAACATCCAGTCGCTGATGGGTATCGTGATGCTTCAGGGCATGGTCGTTTCCAACAGCATTTTGATTGTGGATTTCGCGAACGTCCTGCGCGGCGAGGGTCACAACCTGCGCGAAGCCGTCGTCCATTCCTGCCGCATCCGCCTGCGTCCCATCTTGATGACATCGCTCGCCACCGTCGTCGCCCTGCTGCCCATGGCCTTCAAGCTGGAAACCGGCAGCGAAGCCTACGCGCCGCTCGCGCGCGTCATCATCGGCGGCCTGCTCACTTCGGTTGTGCTCACCATTTTCGTCGTTCCCGCGGCTTACCTGCTGCTGTACCGCCGCCGCGAAGCATCTGCCGCGTCACTCGCCACCGAGGAGGCTCACTAATGCGTTGCCGAATGCTCTCGCTGCCTTTCACTTTGCTCGCCGCATTCTTGGCCGTCCACCCGGCCGCGGCGCAGATACACGCGGCCGTGGGCCCGCCGCCGCCCGCGCAGGCCCCGGCGACTGCCGCGCAGAGCCTCACTTTGCAGGACGCGGAGAAGATCGCCATTCAAAACCATCCGCAGATTCAAGCCGCGTCGTACCTGGCGGCGGAAGCCAAGGCGCAGGTGACCGAAGCTCGCTCCGACTACTTCCCCCACGCCTACGGCAGCGCCACCGGTGTGAAAGCGGAAAACGACAGCCGCATCGCCGCTGGCGCGCTGAACAATCCCATTATCTACAATCGCTTCGCGGATGGCGTCACCGTCGAACAACTCGTCACTAATTTCGGCCGCACGCACCAGCTCGTGAAAAGTTCTAATTTGCACGCCAAGGCCGCCGCGGAAAACGTCACCGTCTCCCGCGCCGATGTGCTGCTGCAAGTGGACTCCGCGTACTACTACGTGCTCAAAGCCCAGGCCGTACTGCAAGTCGCGCAGGAAACGGTGAAAGACCGCCAGTTGGTTTCCGATCAGGTCACGGAAATGGAAAAAAATAAGCTCAAGTCCGGCCTGGACGTCAGTTTCGCCAACGTGGATCTCGCGCAGGCACAGCTCTTGCTCGTCCAAGCGCAAAACGATTTGCAGGCGTCCTACGCCGCGCTTTCCGACGCCCTCGGATTCGCCGACCAGAAATCCTATCAGCTCGCCGAGCAGCCGCTGCCCGGAGCGCCTCCCGCCGATCTCTCCGCATTGATCGCGGAAGCCATGCGCAATCGCCCCGAAATCATCAGCCAGCAGTTCGACCTGAATTCCGCGCAAAGCTACGCCACCGCGCAGCGCGATTTGTGGCTCCCCACGATCAGCGCGGTGGGCGTCGCCGGCCTCACGCCCTACCGCGAGGATGCTCTCGCGCCGCGCTACGCCGCCGCCGGCTTCAACGTGAATATCCCCATTTTCAATGGCCGCCAGTTCAACGCGCTGCACGCCGAAGCCAACGCACAAGCCAGCGCGCGCCAGCAATATCTGCGCGATTTGCAGAACGGAGTGGTCCGCGATGTCCGCAAAGCCTGGCTCAACGCCAATTCCGGATTCCAGCGCCTGGCGCTGACCCAGCAATTGCTCGATGAATCCAATCAGGCGTTGGATCTGGCGCAAGCCCGCTACAAACTCGGGCTCAGCTCGATCATCGAGCTCAGCCAGGCGCAGTTGAACGACACCCAGGCGCAAATCTCTCAAGCCAGCGCCAAGTACGATTACGAAGCCCAGTTGTCAGCCCTGAATTATCAGGTTGGGTTGTTGCAGTAGCGAGCGCAAGGCGTGCCCAGCGATTCAACCTCAATTGTTGCCTTGCAGTTGTAGCGGCCGCTCCGTCCCAGGTTCTTCGGGACGGAGCGGGCATCCTTCTTTTTTGCCTGCGACGTGGCCGTTGCCATTGTGCCGGCCGCCTTTCGCATTACCAAAACGCCGCACACTCCCGCCTTCATCGCCATCGCGTCGTAATTCTCCGCCGTCCGCGACTACGCCGACTTCGCCAGTTTCCCCAGCGCCCGCAGCTTGCTTTCGTCAATCTTCAACGACGCCGCCGCCACGTTCTCCTCCAGATGCGCCACGCGCGACGTTCCCGGAATCGGCAATATCACCGGCGACCGCCACAACAGCCACGCCAGCGCGAGCTGCGAAGTTGTCACCTTCAACTCGACGGCCGTGCGGCTCAGCGCGTTGCCCGCCGCGCTCAATTCTCCCGCCGCCAGCGGAAACCACGGAATGAATCCGATGTTCGCGCCGGCGCAATATTCCAGGACGTCCGTTGCGCCCTGGTCGGTCACGCTGTAGCGGTTCTGCACCGTCACGATCGGCACCACTGTCCGCGCGTGTTCGATGTCCTTCACGCTCACTTCCGAAAGCCCGATGTGTTTGATTTTCCCCTGCGCCTGCAAATCCTTCAGCGTTCCCAGTTGCTCGTCCGCCGGCACGTTCGGATCAATGCGATGCAACTGAAACAAATCAATCCGTTCCAGGCGCAGCCGCCGCAGGCTCCCTTCGCACGCCGCTCGCAAATGCTCCGGCCGCCCATTGGTCGCCCACTTGTCCGGCCCCGGACGGTCGAACCCCGCCTTCGTCGCAATTACCAGCCCCGTGGGATACGGGTGCAAAGCCTCCGCGATAATCTGCTCGCTCACGTGCGGACCGTAAGAATCCGCGGTATCAATGAAGTTGATTCCCAACTCCACCGCCCGCCGCAGCACGCGAATCGCTTCGTCACGATCCTCCGGCTCGCCCCAGATTCCCTTCCCGGTAATGCGCATCGCGCCGTAACCCAGCCGATGAATGGGCAAGTCGCCGTCAATTCGGAATTCGCCGGACTTCGCCGCCGGCAATTCGCTCGCCGCCTCCGCCTGTATCGCCGTCTCTTTCGTTTTCATTTGCTCCTCCTGGCTTCACCGTATTCGTCCATGATTTCGTCCGGCGCCTGGAGCAACACGCCGCGCTGTTTCATTCCAGCCCGTTGTCCCAATAAGACCTGTCGCCGCTGAATCCGTGCACACCTTTTTGGATGTCTGGGAAGTCCCACAGGAACCTGCATAATTCTACGAAAAACTCCACGCACCGCCGGACACCTCGGGGCGGCGGCCTCGCGGTTTACGGCAGCCGCCTCCCCGCCGCGCGCCACATAGCCGCGCCGATGGCGTATTTTCCGTTCAGCGGCTGGCGGGACAGCTTTCCGGGCGTGCTGCTCGGGCAAGGACGGGACGCAATCGAGTTCTACACCGACAAGAAGGTGGTGGTGGGGCGTTGGCGGGAGCAATGGTCGCGGAAGTTCTAGGCTGCGCTTAACGAGCTGTATCAACTGAGTGCGCGAGCCGCCCAATTTGGTGCCGATTAGTACGGAGTGCCGTTGTTTGTTTTCAATGGGTTGCGTCACTTTCTAATCCCCAAATCCGGGATTAGAAACTGTTGGTTTTTATCAACTGGGTTGTGGGACTGCATGCGCGGCGAGGATCTTTGGGGGGCGGATTTCCGGGTTGGCGATGCGGAAGCGATGGTTTGGTGTTGGTCTGAATTTTGAAAACGCGTCATTTTCTTGGTCCACCACAACGCTAGCACGGCAAAATTGAAAGCACAGCTGTACGCAGGGACGGAAATGGGGCAGAACTAGTACTTACTGGCCTCGCGCGATTTTTGCGGGCGGATTTTGCGTTGCGCGGTGCGGAGCTGGACGGCTCGAGTTGGAGGAATTTGCGGGGAGCGGGCCGTTCGCCGCAGAACGAAATGTGCGCGAACGAAGAACGCTTGCGCCGAGACGCGCTTTACCGATTGTTGCGATTACCATAAGATTGCCGCTGCATGGCTGAATCCCAGTCTCTTATCGGCCAGACGATCTCCCATTACCGCATCGTTGAGAAGTTGGGCGGCGGCGGAATGGGAGTGGTGTACAAGGCGGAAGACTCCCGCCTGCACCGCTTCGTCGCACTGAAGTTCCTTCCCGATGACGTTGCCAAGGACCCGCAGGCGCTGGCGCGCTTCGAGCGCGAAGCGCAGGCGGCTTCGGCGCTGAACCATCCGAATATTTGCACAATCTACGACATCGGCGAGGAAAACGGCAAGGCGTTCATCGCCATGGAATGCATGGAGGGCGAAACGCTGAAGCACCGGATCGGCGGGCGACCGATGGACGTGGAAAGCGTGCTGGACATAGCCATCCAGATCGCGGAGGGACTGGACGCCGCGCACGTAGAACGGATCGTCCACCGGGATCTGAAGCCGGCCAACATTTTCCTGACCAAGCGGGGCCACGCCAAGATACTGGATTTCGGATTGGCGAAGCTGGCGCCGAAAGGGCCCGGCGCGAGCGCGGGGGCGACGCGCGCGAACGACGCGACGGCTGGAATCGCGGAAGAATACCTGACCAGCCCGGGCACAACCGTGGGAACCGTGGCGTACATGTCTCCCGAGCAACTGGGCGCGAAGGAGCTGGATGCGCGCACGGATTTATTTTCATTTGGCGTGATTCTGTACGAGATGACTACCGGGACGCTGCCGTTTCGCGGAGATACCGCGGCGCTGATTACGGATGCGATCCTGCATCGCGCGCCGGCACAGGCAGCGCGATTGAATCCGGACGTGCCGGCGAAGCTGGAAGACGCGATCAATAAGGCTCTGGAGAAGGACCGCAACCTGCGCTACCAGAGCGCGGCGGAAATGCGGTCTGACCTGCAACGGCTGAAGCGCGATAGCGAGTCGCGAAAATTCGTGGCAGCGAGCGAAGCGCCGGCGGCGGGGGCCGCGAAGAAGCGCTGGCCGTGGATTGCCGGCGGGGCCGCTGCGATCGCGCTGGCGCTGGCGAGCGGGGCTTATTTTTTGCACCGCGGCGGCGCGACGCTCACGAACAAGGACACGGTGATACTGGCGGATTTCACGAACACGACGGGCGACCCGGTTTTCGACGGCACGCTGCGGCAGGGACTGGCGGCGCAACTGGAGCAGTCGCCGTTTCTGAGCCTGGTGTCCGACGAGCGGATCGCGCAAACGCTGACGCTGATGGCCGAGGCCAAGGATGCGCGGCTGACGCCGGAGGTAGCGCGCGACGTGTGCCAGCGGACGGCGAGCGCCGCGACGATTGAAGGGTCCATTTCGAGCCTGGGCAGCCAATACGTGCTGGGATTGAAGGCGGTGAATTGCCGCAACGGCGATCTGCTGGCGGACGAGCAAGCGACCGCGAGCGGAAAAGAGCAGGTACTGAAAGCGCTGGGGGACGCGGCCACGGCGCTGCGCGGGAAGCTGGGGGAATCGCTGGCGTCGGTGCAGAAATATGATGCGCTGCCGGAAGACGTGACGACGTCGTCGCTGGAAGCACTGCAGGCGTATGCGCTGGGAAATCGCACGGTCAACGTGGTGAACGATTACGCCGCCGGGATTCCGATGTTCCAAAGGGCGATTTCGCTGGACCCGAATTTTGCGATGGCCTATTTGCGGCTGGGGCAGAGTTACCAGCCTTTGAGCGAGCTGGACCGCGCGGCGGAATACACGCGCAAGGCGTACGAATTGCGGGAGCGGACCAGCGGGAGTGAAAAGCTGGCGATTACGTCGTTCTACGAGCTGATGGTGACCGGGAATCTGGAGGCGGCGCGGACGGCTTACCAGTTGTGGGCGCAGACGTATCCGCGCGACGAGGAACCGCAGGAGTACCTGTGGATCGTTTACGCCCAGCTGGGGGATTACGACAAAGCGAACGCCGCGGCGGTGGAGGCGGCGAAGCTGAACCCCGCCAGCGGCAACGATTACGTGAACCTGGCGTATTCCTACCAGTG
The DNA here is from genome assembly GCA_049300435.1 of Candidatus Acidiferrales bacterium. GTDB lineage: Bacteria > Acidobacteriota > Terriglobia > Acidiferrales > UBA7541 > Palsa-295. Next base: position 150,680 of record JBAQJS010000019.1, read on the forward strand.
GATCAACCAACTCGAGCAGTCAAGGGCGACGATCGAGCAGGCGCACGCACATCATGTGGACTCGCCATGGTTTCCGCTGCTTCTGTACAACGTGAATTTCTTGGCGCACGACGCGGCCGCGATGCAGCAGCAGGTTGCCAGCGCGATGGGAAAACCGGGAGTGGAGGATCAGATCCTGTTTCTGGAATCGGAGACGGCGGCGTACAACGGCGAGATGGCCAAGAGCCGGGAACTCACACGCCGTGCCGCTGATTCCGCGCAGCGAACCGATGAAAAGGAAACGGCCGGGGAGTATCTGGCGCATGCGTCGGTGCGCGACGCGCTGGCGGGCGATGCGGCGGCGGCAAAGCAGGATGCGCAGGCGGCGCTGGAGCTGACGCACAGCAAGCAAGTGGAGGCGTTTGCGGGGATCGCGCTCGGGCTGGCCGATGATTCCACAGGAGCCGAACGGCTGGCCGGCGATCTGGGCAAGCGTTTCACGGAAGACACGATTGTGCAGTTCATTTATTTGCCCATGATTCACGCGGCACTCGCGCTGCGCAAGGGCGACGCCGAACGGGCCGTGGATGCGCTGGCGCCGGCCGCGCCCTACGAATTGGCGCAGACCAATACGGCGTTCACGTTCGCGCTGTATCCCGTGTATTTGCGCGGCGAGGCGTATCTGGCGGCGAAACAAGGAGCGGCGGCGCAGGCGGAGTTTCAGAAGATTGTGGAGCATTGGGGCGTCGTCGGGAACCAGCCGATTGGCGGGCTGGCGCATTTGGGCCTGGCGCGGGCATACGCACTGCAGGGAGACGCGGGCAAGGCGCGTGCTGCTTACGACGATTTCTTTGCGTTGTGGAAAGGCGCCGACGCGGATGTGCCGGTCTTGAAGGAAGCGAAGGCGGAGTACGCGAAGTTGAAGTGACGGCGCGGGAGATTGGGCGCGGGAGATTGGGCGCGCGGATTCCGAGCGGGAAGATTGGTGGGAGCCGCTTAGTGATTGGCGTGGATCGCAAGCGGGCTGCGCAAGCATCGGCATCCAAGGGAAGCTGCGTGCGGAAAGGGCCTGCGGGGCGGCGCCGCGATTTCCGTCTCGCCTACCCAGATTTGCCGCGGTTGAGAATGCGCAGCGCCGTACAGATTGCTGCTGCATGATACACTTCGCAAACATGACCTTCGAACGAAAAATCGTTGTCGGTCTGGAAGAGATTCGCGCGATTTCGTTCGAATGCCATAAGTGCAAATCCCGGCTGACGGTTTCACCTGACGACATACGTGACATTCCCACCGCCTGCCCGCACTGCAATTTGTCCTGGAGGCTGCCCGAGGATCCCAATGCCAGTGCGCCTGCGTCACCGCCGAGAAACTTTGCGATGGGAATCAGAGAGATCAGGATACGTTTTGGAGCCGATGTGATCGGTTTCAAGATTCTGCTGGAATTCGACGAACCGCGAAAAGACGCGCTGTAAGAAGCGCAAAGGCAGCACCGCAAACGTCCGGCTGAAGCAACGTTGAAATAGAAACGGCCCTGCAATTTGCTGCGTCAGGCCCCAGCGGCAGAGTGACGAACAAGCGTTCTGAAGGAAGACTCCCACCAAACGCTTTCCTTAGTTTCGACGAACGACCATGCGGGTAATGTGGTCATGCTGAGGCGCCGCGCCGACAAATTCGTCGAGATTCTGCATGATGTTCGAAAGTGTCAGCGCGGATCTTTGGGCGCCGGCAACTCGCAACTGCGTCACAGTGTCGGATGGAGCAATCCGACCGATGTGTTGAACGGGTTGCCGGCAACGCGGTCTATCAATTGTCCGAACGAGCCCGGCCGTCGTTTATTGCGCGTTCACCCATGCGTCTGACCCGGTCACCTTCACGGCCACGTTACTAATCCAAAGGTGCAGCGGTTTGCCGTCGGCGGTGCCGCGGTGCTCCGTGGAGATGTCCAGACCACCAGCCTTCTTGTAGCCTGCCCACGTTGCGATGACCACGCTCGGCTTCACGGGCCCGCCGCGATGATAGACAAATTGCACGACGCGGTTGTCTTTCCCGACGTATAGGTCCCAAGTGTCGCCCGGCGTGTAACCACCGTCGCCAGAATACTTCACTGAAACGAGCGTTGCTGAGCCGGCGCCCAAGGGCAGTTTATGAATTCCCTGATCGGTGACCGTGGCACTGGTGTCCCAGTAAGCGTGGAGGGGGAACAGAAGCCAATAGTTATCGTTATTGAAAGCCGAATCAATTTCCTTCTGGACGTTTTCAGGCTGGCTGCGGAGCTCGGAGCGCAGATAGGTAACCTTGACCGGCTTGCCGTCTTTATCTTTTCCCTCATAGGTGACCCTGGTCGTCTTGGGCTCCCAAGTCCACGTTCGGGAGACGTTCACCCCAGGGAACTGCGCGCTCCAGGTATAGCGGATCGCTTCAATTTGCGGATACGAATCAAGGCCATAGGCTTTGGCAACCTGTTCGAGAATTGGCGGGCGAGTCTGAGCATTGGAGGTTGCGGCAAGGATGAGCGCCCCGAAAACCAGAAGAAGGGCTCGCATTAGGCGGTTCACATGTGTCATGGCGTTGGCTCCTTTGTGAATGGAACGGATGCGTCGTTAGATGACCGGCAAAAGCATCGGGATACAGGAGAATATTCTGGGAGAAACAAGTTCGCCCACGCCGGCCAGTCGCACGCCTTCCTCGCTCGGTCGCCGATTATACATCACACCGCGGGCGATCGTGTTCTGCTGGCATGCGGATGCGGCCACGCACGCTATGCCTTACAAGTTTGCAGACCGTACCCGCAAAAGGGGTCTAGTCCGTTGAATTTTGGGTTACCGCCGGCCGCGTGAAACGCCGAAACACGACCATCGCACCGGCCGCTGCCACGGATCCGAATTCCAGAAACATAATCCAGTTCGGAACAAACCACTGACGTCCAAGCGTGCGCAAATGCCAAACGTAGAAAGTCGGGATGATGCTGACGGTCCAGATTATGAGCGGCACCGTCGAGACTGACCGCACGAAGGGCAGGAGCCAGAGGAGATACCACGGATAGACGACGGGTGCACATAGAAGCGATGCGGCCATGGGCCATGCAAATGTATGCGACGAGTATTCATCTTGCCGTCTTCGCAGCCACACCGACGTAGCTAGCCCGACCAAGACGGCCAAACCGGCCAGGACTTGAGGGCTGACGATTCGCTCGAGAGTGGCGAAGACTGGATCATTGAAGCGAAACCTCTGCACGAACACACCGAGCGATCCCGCGGGAACGGATCCGCGATGCAGAAACGGAACATATAGCAGCGCGACGATGAGAACCGCCAGCAGCCCGTCGCGAACACGCACGCGACGCCAATAAAGCGGCGTCAGCACAATCGGGAGAAACTTCACGGCGACAGCCAGCGCAAATGCGATCGCGGCAACGGTCCGCCAACGGCGTTGCAGCGCCGCAGCGGAAAGCAGCAAAAGCAGGACTCCGAGGATGTCAATGTGACCGCTCTGCGCCACGCAGGTGACGAGCAGAGGGCTCCAGGCGTATGCCAGGACCCAATGTTCTGCCTGTCCGAGGCGACGCAGCTCGGCGAGCAACAACAGAGCGATCGCCCATTCGCACGCGGCGAAGGCAACTTTGAAAGCAAGGGTTGACTCTTGGACCGCCGTTACAGCGCGGAAGAAAAGCTGAGCGCCCGCTGGGTATGGGCTAGGGACTTCCGGATTGTTCAGAGTGCGGGTCTCGGGCGTGTGCAACCAGGCGACCGCAGGATCGCTGGGAACGAGAACATAAGGGTTATAGCCGAGCCGCTGCACGCGGCCATCCCAAACATAGCGATGAACATCATCATCTGAACCCGGCGGCAAGAGTAGAAATGGAATATGCCACAAAGCAGCCAAGACGAGCCCAATGACGACGACGCGGCGCGGCAATCTCGGCGCGTAGAAAAACTCACGAATGGCGAAGAGGTACGCGATGCCAGCGACGGCCAGCGCGATGAGGTAGGGAGGAGATCCGACTTCGCCCGGAAATCGGGCGCAGGCGACGAGCGCTACAAACATCACGGCGGCAAGTCCATAGAGCCTGAGCGATGCCGTGATCGTCATCGGTCTCCGCCGTTTTGGTCCGGCGGCGCCGCACGCCTCCATTCCGCGAGCCACTGCGCCGTTCTCGGTGCTCTCGCGGGAGCGTCTTGTAGTTCCGCGGCAAGCCGACCGAGGTCTGCCGCCACGTCAATATCGTAGAACGGATCGGTGCGACGCACCGAAAGTCCCAGGGCGCGAGCGCGCGCCAGTAGCGCGTCAAGTGCATTCGTCGTACCGAGTCCATCGCCCGAGAAGAGTCCCGCGTGAGATGCTGTCGCACCGACGAGGTAGTAACCTCCGTCGTGCGTCGGGCCAACAACGAGGTCACAGTGGGCCAGGGCTTCGAACGCGTTCTTAAGTACGGACACCGGGAGATGCGGGCTGTCGCTGTTGAAGGCGATGATGCGCCGGCGCCCCGCCGCCGCGAAATGCGCAAACACCGACGTGAGGCCGGCAGCAAGACCGTCGCCGGCCTGCGCCAGGACGGGCACCGTGGCATTCGCTTCACGCGATAGATCTTCGACGTCGGACGCTGGGCACATGATGGCGACGTCCACATCGTCGAGCGACCTCGCTAAGGCCATCGTATCGTCTAGAAGGCAGCGATATAACTCGACCACTGCGGTGGAAGGAAGGCTCCGAGCCAAACGGGTTTTCGCGCTGCCGGGCCTTGGTGCTTTGGCCATGATGACGAGCACGCAATCATGATTGGTTGAAGCCATCATCTGCTCGCCATCGGAGAGTGCGCCGAAAAAGCCGGAGTGAGCCGTCACGCAGACAGCCGCGCCCGGGCTTGTCGCGAGCGGAGATAGTAGCGCAGAATGCGCGTGAAAATGAACCAGGCTGCGCCGAGCGTACCGCTGACCGTGCCGCTGATCTTCGATTTTCCAATCCGCGGGTGGTAGCTGACAGGAACCTCGACGATCCTGAACCCGTGCAGCGCGCCTTTCACAATCATTTCGACTGCCCAGCCGTAAGTGGTTTCTTCGAGCGCGAGCGTACGGAGGACATCGGCGCGCGCGGCGCGGAAGGGCCCGAGGTCAGTGATCCTTTGATGAAATAGAAGCGAGATCAATCTTGCAGCGAGTCTGTTGCCGATCGCCGAGTGCCAAGGAAGCGCCCCTGACGGTTGCGGCGTCGCCAAGCGCGAGCCCATCGTGATGTCCGCGCGGCCCTCGATGATGGGAGCGAGTAACAGCGGAAGTTCCGCGGGGCGATCGCTGTAGTCGCCGTCCAGAAACACAACGATGTCTGGATTCTGGGAATCGGCGATACCAGTGAGGCAGGCGCGGCCGTATCCGCGGCGAGGTTCGCGGAGAACGCGTGCTCCCATCTTTGCGGCGATCTCGGGAGTCCCGTCGGTTGAATTGCTATCCACAATCAGGACTTCGGTGACGATATCAGCCGGAAGATCCGCTAAGACGCGGCCGATGGACTGCGCTTCGTTGTGCGTGGGAATTACGACGGACACTCGCACTGGACCGCGGCTCAACTCAAAACCACGGGGAGGACGGCCAGCGCCGCGCCAGGAACGCGTCAATGCCCCACGTTCGACCGCCACGGCCCACCGCCAGCGCAAGCGACGCCATCACCGGAACCAGCAGTTCCCAAATCCACGCCGTGCCCCATTCAGACACCCACAGGCTGGCCAGGTACAGAAACGCTACGGTGGCGACCGGACGCGTCAGCAGACCAATAACCAGCAAGATTCCGAGGCCGATTTCGGTGATCGCCTGTAGCGGAGCTGCCATCGCGGCGTGACTCGCCGCTGCCGCCATGACGGCCTTCCAAATGGCCGGAGCGTGATCGTGTTGAATATAATAGTTGATCAATCCGGCGTAGCCGTTTGCCGTGTAGAGGCCTTTGCCGCGATTCTCGAAGAAGACCCACACCAACATCGCGCCAATGGTCAGCCGCATAATGGCCAACCCGAAGCGAGCTTGGGGCTGCGGAACTTCTTCGGAATTGTTGAGTGGTGAGCTGGGGCTGGTGGTCATAAATTTTCTCTCCGTCTCCGTGGGTCGGAATTTTATCTTTCGTGCTGCGGTGCGACTGGCCCTGGCACTCCTGACGAAACGAAAAATTAGTCACGGGCGATGACAATGGTGGTACACGCGCTTTCGCCCTTGGGCAGTTCGCGCGCCGGAGCCATGCGAATCTCTAACTTTTCGACTCGTCCTTTGACAACGGGACAATAGAAGTCCGGCTGATCAAGCGCGTTCTGGAGGCGGCGACGGCCGGCACATCCGCCGTGACAACTTTCGAGATAGGCGCACGAGCGGCAAGCTTCGGGCACGGTGCGCGCCTCTACAAAAGGTGAAGTCTCCACAACTGCCGAGCCCAGAGTGCACAAGAGCGAGAGCGGCTCGCCCGCTCCCGGCCAGTACACGCAAGGTTGCGTGGTGGCCCGGGGAGTAATCCGCACCGTGCTGACCCCGCATCCGCCGGTGCGCGGAGGTAGTCCGGCCATGGCGCGAACCAAGGGTTCGCCGATGGCGATCACGTCGGTCTCGGCAAACAACGCTCGAAAACCTTGCCAATACTCGTCATAACTCAAGGCATACAAGTCGGAACGCACCGCTTGGTAAACATTCACCCGCAGCGGCGACTCGTAACGCTTCACCACGCGCGCCACTTCGGCCAGCCGCAAACAGTTCGACTTCATCATTACCGCAATGAACGTGACGGGGATCCCTAACCGGACACAGCGTGCCGCTTGCCCATGGATCAATGCCCAGTTGCCGCCGCCCCGCTGGGCGTCCTGCTCAGGCTCGGTGGGATAATCCAGAGAGAACTCGATATCGTGAAAAGCACGGAGCTCGTCATCAGCGAGCACGGCGGCGCTGTGGCCATTCGACGTGATGGTGAGCTTCACGGGCAAAGTGCGCAGGTAAGACAAAATTTCGCGGAATTGCGGGTGCATTCCGTTCTCGCCCGTTCCCAGATTCACCGAACGGACCGGGAGGCTTTCCATCACCGATCTTACTTGCTCGAGGCTAAGCCGGTCCGTCCGCGCCGGGTCGCGATAGCAGAATGAACAAGCCAAGTTGCACTCGTTGGTTAGTCCAAGTCCGAGAACAAATTTTCCCGTCACCTTGGGACGAACCATAGGAGAGTGTAAAGTGGAATGAGGGCTTTGCGGCGTCACGGTCCTGTCACCTCGCTGGATGGCGCGCGAGAACGGCCTGCGATCAGCTGAATGTAGCGGGCAATCGCGAAAAACTCTGGGCGCGATCCCAGCGTTGATTCCAATTCCAAGATTTGAGGGTACGTCGCGTCCGTCGGAGCCTCCAGGGCCAAGTAATCGAAAAACACGCGTACGCCATGTTCGGCGAGAACTTCCAATCCGGCTCTAGCAAGCAATTCGTGAAGGTCCGCCGGGGCAAATAAGCGCATGCGGTTCCCATAGAGGGCATCCACGACCGTATCCGCGGTGAGATCGGCGGTTGCAAGTTTCCAGTCACGCGATTTAACGGCGTCCTTCAATACTTCTCCAGCTCGATTGCGCACCAGCACAGAAAGCACGCCATTCTTGCGCAGGACGTGCGCGATATCGCAAACAGTCGTGGAAGGAACCTCAGAATACTCGAGCAGGTTGTGGCAAACGACGACGTCAAAAGACTCCGCAGCGAAGAGTTCACGCAATCGCCCGGTCTCGGCGTGACAAAAGGAAATTCGTGGTGTCACACTGCAGGCCTCCGCTTGCTGGCGCGCAATTCGGAGCATTTGTTCGGAAGAGTCAAGGAGCACGACCCCATAACCCATCCGCGCGAGCTCCACACTCGCAAACCCCGTGCCACCGCCGACATCGAGCGCCCGGCGCTTCGGCGCATCCAGCGGCAGGAAGCGCCGCAAGTTCTCCCATGCCAGCTCGGAGCGCAGCCTGCCCGCCGGCGTCTTCAAATAAGCCGCGTATTTCTCTGCGTCTTGGAACCGCAAGGTATCTGGTATTCCGATCTCAGACTCCAACGATCCGCCTCGTATGTTTATTGCCGAGCGAGTCGAGTGTACGCTATCCGTCGGCCGGCGAGTAAGAGCAGAATTCCTGGCGCGAGGGATTAGAGTATGAAGCGGCGCGATTTTCTGCGCTGCACGGGTGTTTTTCAACGAGCCTCGCGTTCCCGAAAGCTGGGCGACTTTTTGCCCGGGCAGCGCCGTTGAGCAGTGGCGCACGTTCGAAGTCACAACGCGCGTCGAAAGTCCTCAAACCTTTGGGGACGACACGCATAGCCCCGCGCGCTACACCCTAGCTCCTGTGAAGCGGCAAACTTGCCCTCCGATCACACAGGACTGGACGCTCCGGGCCGGCTATCCTGCGCCCCTAGCGCGTGATTGGGAGACGTGCGGCATTTACCGCAGACGAAAACAGTGGTCCCTCTTCCGCTTTTGACTCCTGCCAAACCATCAATCATGGGAAGCACCTCTTCTGTGTCGGCCTAGCTCGGTGCGAAGTGGCGGCACCGTTCGGCTTGTAAAGGCCATCGTCATTTCGCGGCCGCACCGGCCCACTATCGCACCTTGTAGTGCTTTGCCAGTTCATCCAGAATTGCCCGATTGTAAAAGACCTGCCTCGTACCTTCGGGATTCTTGGGATTGAGCAGGCGTGTCCTCGCCAAATTCGGATTCTCCTTCAGGTCACGCATAATCTCGTTGAACTCTTTGTTCTGCGAGAAATCCGCAAATCTCTTCCGCGCCAGCTGCAAAATGTCGTGGTAACCCTCCGTGAAGAGCTTATCGAAAACCGATTCTTCGCTAAGTCGCAACTGCTTCGCGGAAGGGTCGTTTGTGAGATTAGCAGCGGAAATGACATTCTGGACGGCGATGACGGCCCCTTGAGGCGCTGCGTTATTGATAGCGGCAGTTAAGTCAGCGTTCTTGATTCGCGATTCGGCTACTAAGGCCATTGAATAATTGACGATGATTGAGTCTTCAAATCCCTGCTTTTGGAGCTGTTCGGAACTCTTCTTAATAGACTCCAAGAACGCCTTCACTTCGACCGAGCTGTTTTTTGCCGCTGACTGATTGGAGAGAAAATCCAGGGGAGACACAGGCTTCTTGAATCCGATAGGCAGCAGAATGAGATTGTCCGCCTCGTAGAGTTTCTCTCCAAGTTGTTCTTCCATAAATTGACTAAAGAAAATGACGGTGCTTTTTAGAAGCCCGAGGACAATCGTCTCCAATTCGCTGGCGTAGAAGTGGACAACCTTGTTGCGATAGTCGTACAGAATTTCCAAGTTCTGTTTCGTGGGCTCGAATGATTTACCAAGTTTGCTGGCAACGCATGAAACGCATTCAAGAAAGGGCTTTGAAGTCCCATTTTTCTTGACTAACTTTACAGTTTTGAGTTCCTTAGCGATGTAAGATTTGAGCGCCAATTCCCACGCGTTCACCATCAGCAGGGCGCACACTTCGTACCTATATTTGAATATCGGTTTGTTATGGATTTCAATCGCGGCGAACATCGCCGAGCAGGCATTGGATTTCAACGCCTTCGAGAGCTTTCGCCTCGCTTTTTTCCGTCCATGAGCGCTTGCCACGGTCTACGGACCTCGCAGACGCAACCACTTCATGAAGCCCTTCGTACCAACCCGACCACCGTATATCACCGCAACTTTGTAGACGCGCGCAAATGTTTGCTCCTGTCTGGTAGGAACTCATCGGCCAGTGCGCGACAACTACCGGTGGGCCTGCGGTGCCGTTGGGTTCGCGGGCCAGCGTTTCACCGTCCTCGGTAGTGGGGAATAACGTCCACTCTGACATTGCATGCCCCCTCGAAGGGATTGCCGGGTGGCCCACAATAAGTATGAATGGAGAACTGGTCACCACGCAGCCTCGGGTCTCGCACCGACCAGTAGACACGGCCCGATGTAATTAGCTCGATTCCCGGGGGGATGTCAGCCGCCGTGCTCGGCGAGGTCGCGCCGCCCCCGCAGCACACGAAGGTCGGTTGATGATAGGCCACATCCAGAAGTTCGGCCCTCGGAATGACGCAGCTGTCGTCCTTGTTCCATGCTGGACTACCCGGACTTTTTTCGCCGTAAAACGTACACGCCGGGCTGCCATTCCCAATCAAGACGGCACCAGTTGAATGTCCGTTTTCCGGGACGGCTACATGGGTCGGTTCAAGTCCCGATTGTGTTGATTCGACTTTTGATAAGAGAATCGGATTGTGCGAGCTTGGAACCCGTGCTATTTGCCGTGCCGAGACGTAGCCATCCTTTGTCGCATTGAGCGTCACAGTACCATCTTTGAAGTCGTCGCTTATGGGTAATCGGAAATCACCCTGGCTTTTCGTGACATCGATGTCAGCGGAGTCTTCTTCAGGAAAAATCTTCACTCCCTGCACCGGGTCGTTTGTCTTTCCGTCAAGAACCACGCCCACGATGACGCGGTCGTGCAAAACCTTCGTAGTGTCTGACCTGCTCCCCGAAATTTAGTCCAGCCAAAACTTAGCTTCTCCGGGTATAAGACCGCGAGAGGAGAAGCGCCATGAAAAGGAGTCGCTTTAGTGAAGAGCAGATCGTTGGGGTGTTGAAGGAAGCGGAGGCCGGAGTTCCCGTGAAGGACCTCTGCCGCCGGGTGGGGATCAGTGATGCGACGTTCTACCATTGGAAGGCGAAGTACGGGGGCATGGAAGTGAACGAGACCCGGCGGCTGCGTCAGGTGGAGGAAGAGAACGGACGGCTGAAGAAGATCGTGGCGCAGCAGGCGCTGGACCTGGACGCGCTGAAGGTGGTGCTGGCAAAAAAGTGGTAGGCCCGCGGGCGGAGCGAGAAGCGGTGCGTGTCGTGCGAGAAGAAGCAAGGCTCAGCGAGCGACGCGCCTGTGGGCTGATCGGGATGCACCGCGGGAGCTGGCGTTATCAGCGACGAGAACGGAACGAAGGCGCGTTGCGTGCTCGGCTGCGCGCGTTGGCAAGCGATCCGCGTTTTGACGTTCGTCATCGCCGCGTTCGCCGTGTGGAGTTTCTTCCGTTTGCTCAATCTCACCGATGAACGCCAAAGACGCACCAACTACCAAGCTCTGCGCTTTGGTTTCACAGCCGCTCTATTGGTTTCTCTTCTTGGAGGGTTCGTCCAAGGCTTTGGGGCCTCGCTGGTGTCCTGGGGCGGCATGCTGGCCCTGCAACTTATCGCCTGGAGCGTGGGCCTGATTCTCTTTTCCTGGCGGTACCGATGAAGACCCGGCTGCGTGTGCTGCGGGCGGAAGTGGAGTGGTCGCAGGCGGAGTTGGCCACCAGGGTGGGCGTCACGCGCCAGACCATCAACGCCATTGAGACGGGCAAGTACGATCCGAGCCTGCCCCTGGCGATCAAGATTGCGCGCCTCTTCGGTAAGCACGTTGAAGAAATATTTCTTTATCAAGAGACCGAGCCAGCAGCGAAGAATCTCGACTTCTAGTCTAAAGACGAGCACCACCATGTACGGCAGTTCATACCTTCGGCCTTCCTTCATCGAGCCACAACACGGTCCGACTCCGGTTTTCCCTGTTCGCCAGTTGTACCCGAGTAGAAAAATCCTCTTAAGCATTAGGAGCTGCTTTCATGTCCCGTGGCTTTGACGGTTTTGAAATTGACGATTGTCGGGGATGGGATTCCGATTCCGGGCGCGATGTGAGCCGGAGTTCGTCCTCTTCTTTAAAGACGCGGATCGAACTCCAGAACATCCATAGGGACGAGGAGCGCGCCGACAAACTCGACCGCGAAGGGCGGGAGCGATCCGACCAGGAGCGCCCGCCGCTGGCCCGAGAAGAACGCGTCGAAGCGATCCTCTCCGAGCGCACACGCACCACGTATACGGACCGCGACAGAAATTATTCGCTGCGAGGTTCCGAGATCAATACGCTGTCGGAAGTTGGCAAGTTTCGGGTCGTGGCCACTGGCGACCTGGCCGAATTTGACTACAACGGTGACCGCTCCCGCATGGAGAACGACGTGGAGAGCCTCGCTCGGCAGGGCCTCATTCGAAAGACCGGCATCGCCGATACCGAGCACAACCCGGCCCAGGTCGTGACGTTAACCAAGGAAGGGCACAAGTTTCTTTCTCGGGGCAAAGTTGTTTCCCAAGATCAAGCCACGTACCACGGACTGAAGAAACCCAAAGAAGTTCTCCACGATACGGAGCTCTATCGTCTCTATCACAAGGCTAGCGATGAGATCGAAAGCCGTGGCGGCATGGTCGTGCGCGTGAAGCTCGACTACGAGCTGAAACGAGAGCTTTACGAAAGTCTCGCCCGCGTTTCCGAGGACAAGACAAAGGACCCCGCAACCATCAGAGAGCAAACCGCCCAGAGGTATCACCTCAAGGTTGTGGAGGGTCAGATTCCGATCCCCGATCTGCGCATCGAGTATGTCCGGGAGGATGGCGGGGAACTCCAGCGGCGCGACCTGGAACTGGCCACGGACCACTATCGCCCGCGCGGACTAGCCCAGAAGGCTCACGCCGGCTTTCAAATCTATGCTCGCAGGGGAGAGGTGGACCGGCTCCGCCGCATCCGTGACGACCGGGAGCTGAGTGCGGCCATCTTCAGTCTGTAATCCATGACCATCTACGAGTCCCAACTCGCCAATCTTCGTCGCTTCGGCTACACCGAGGTAGAGGCTCGGTTCCTCTACCTTGTGGCCACGCATTCCGGCTATTTCACCGTGCCGCATTTCTTGACTTTTGCCCGTGCCAAGAGCGGCAAGCGGAACGCCCAGCTCGTCGAGAAACTGTTCCGCCTGGACCATGCTAGGGGGCAGCGCTATACGCGGCGAAGCGTGCTTTACCATCTCGGGTCTCGCGGAATCTATGACGCGATTGGCAAAGCGCATCTCCGAAATCGGCGGGACCATAAACTCGCCCACATCAAGATCCGGCTCTTGGCGCTCGATTACATCCTCGCTCACCCGGACGATATCGATCCAAGCACAAATTGGACTCAGAGCGGGAACACCCCATTGTCCTTGAATGGTCCCCTGGTGAAGGCTTCCCCCAGACCTCCACAGGCCGCGCAAGTCGCGGCCACAGGGGAGAAGTGTGACACCGACGACACGGCGCGACCGGTTCATTTGTTCTGCGAGTATCTTGCTTCGGGGCGCTTGAGGAACGTCATACGACACGGCGTCCGCTTCGAACGGGGGGCACTATGACGGACACAAGAAAGCCTGGGCCGGAACGAGTGCCGGAGGCGCTGACATTAAGTAAAGTGGAGGCTGCTCGAATGCTCGGGATCAGCCTTCGGACGATCGACAGACTCATTGCCATGAAGCAGCTCCCGGTGAGGCGATTAGGACGCCGCGTCTTAATTCCGCGCGATGGTCTTCGCAATTTATTAAGTGCTGATCATCCGACACACGCGGCCTGACTATGTCGTGGCTAAAACGAATTCGTGAAGGTCAGCCGAGCGATCGCCGGCCCTGCCAAGCTCTCGTGAGACCGTTCTGTAAGTTACGTCGTCGGGAGTTAGTCTCGCTCGCGTGCCTAACGAGGAGGAGAAATGAAGCAACGCGGAGTTTTTGAAAAGGATCCAGGCTCGAAGGTCTGGTGGATATGCTACTACGACCAGTTCGGCAAGAAGCGACGTGAGAAGGCCGGCACGAAGAGCGTTGCCCTCAAGCTCTATCGAAAGCGCAAACAACAGGTACTCGAGGGCAAAAAGCTTCCCGAATTGTTCCGCAAACCCTCCGTGAATTTTGGTCAACTGGCCGACGATGCCCTGGCCTATTCGAAGAGGAATAAGCGGTCGTACCGAACCGATGTCCCGCGCTTTGCCAGCCTGAAGGAATGGTTCGGGTCGGAGCCGGCCGAGGAACTGACCCCTAGGGAGATTGAATACAAACTTGCGAAGACCGCGGAGAAGGAAAAATGGGCACCTTCAACGTTTAATCATTATCGCTCGCTGATGTCCCTCAGCTATCGTCTCGGGATTCTGAATCGGAAAGTTACTACAAATCCCGCGCGCTCGGTGACGCATCGCCGCGAAGACAATAACCGTGTGCGATTCCTCACCGAAGATGAGGAAAAGAAGCTGCGAAAGATTGTCCAGGCCAAATGGCCCTCGCACATTCCCGAATTCGATCTCGCAATCAATACCGGGTTACGGAAGGGAAGCCAATACGGTCTGACTTGGGACATGGTAGACTGGAAATCTCGGATGCTCAACATCTCACGGACGAAGAATGACGAAGCCGTGCATGTGCCGCTAAACGATGCGGCGCTGGCGGCTTTGAAAACAGTCTTTGAACGTGGTGATGGATGCGGACGAATTTTTCGGTCGAGCAAGACGGGCGAAGCGCTCGAAAATGCGAGGCATTGGTTCGATGACGCGGTCGTTGAATCCAACCTCAAGAACTTTCATTGGCATGACCTGAGGCATACGTTTGCCAGCAGGCTGCGGATGAAAGGGGCCCCGCTAGAAGACATTGCGGATCTTCTCGGGCACAAGAGCTTGACGATGACGAGGCGTTACGCGCATTTGGGACCGAATCGGCTGCATGAGGTGGTGTCACTTCTAAAGACAACTGACACCACAACTGACACCGAGCAAACGGCGGTTTCACCGACTGTCGTTCAAGTATCTGTAAACTAACCACATTAGGGGCGTAGCTCAGTGGTAGAGCAGCGGCCTTTTAAGCCGAAGGTCGTGGGTTCGATCCCCACCGCCCCTACCAGCTTTCTCTTTCACTCCACAGGACTTCCGGAAACGGCGAGGCAGCAAAAGGCAGCAGTAAGAGCAGCGTCGGCAAGCGAGTAATATAATCTCGCGGCACGGATGGCAAGCCGACATCTAGCTCCGGTTCGGCAGGTACGTTCGAAGCTGGCGGGTTTCCGATGCAAATAGGCTACTTGTTTTGAACTGCTCTGAGCAGGCGTCGTAGAACGCGCGGGAGTTCGTTGGTTCAAATCCAACCCCCGCAACCAAAATTTCTTTTCTTTCGGCGACTTCAGCAGACCCTGCAACTATCCGAATCGTGCAGTCCAAATGCACTTAGGTGCCGGCGGTCGGGAGGATCATAGCCCCAAATCTGGTGCGGTTCTCGCGAGATTCTAGTTAATCCGCCTCAATCAGGTTGTGGTTCCGATTTGCTCGTCTGCATCTCCCTATCATTCTGCAGTCAGCTAATGCTATAAACGCTCATTCGAAGGACCTCATCCGAATGTTCGGCTGCCCGGGATGGCGAATCCTATGTCCGAGGTGCCGCTTGCCACGCCAGTGCCGGCGACCCGGGCCAACTTGTTCAGTATGAAACGCAATGTGTTCATATGTCTCGCACTTCTCCTGGTTGTGTTGGCAATCCTGCGTTCGGCCCTGACCACCCGCCTCGACGGCTTCACCATCGATGAGGCCTATCACATCGCCGCCGGCGTCTCTTACGTGAAGTATCACGATTTCCGAATTAATCCCGAACATCCGCCGCTTGTAAAACTTTGGGTGGGCAGTGTCATGGCGGCGACCGGATTTCGCCTGGATTCACTCCGCCAATTCAACGACAAGCCAGGAGAACGTGACTTTGCGAACCTCGCCGTTTTTCGACAGAACGACCCCGACTCGGTCCAGCGGCGCGCCAGAGTCGCAATGTACGGGTTGAACGGCCTCCTGTTGCTCGCTCTGGCGATTGCGCTGGAGCGTGTTTTTAACGCGGGTGTTTCTCTCGGTACTCTTCTATTCCTCGCAATTGATC
This sequence comes from Candidatus Acidiferrales bacterium, assembly GCA_049300435.1. Taxonomy (GTDB): domain Bacteria; phylum Acidobacteriota; class Terriglobia; order Acidiferrales; family UBA7541; genus Palsa-295. The sequence continues at coordinate 166,389 of JBAQJS010000019.1, forward strand.
CGACCGTTGCGGCGCACCTGCCTGTCGTCATGACTGATCTCCCGGTGGCGCTGCTCTCGGCAACGGCTGTTGTCCTCGCCGCAAGAGCCTTTCGTGAGTGGAGCTGGCACGACCTTGCTATTTGCTCCGCATTTCTAGGGCTAGCGCTGACCGCGAAACATTCTGCACCGGTGGTGGTGTTCGGCATAGTTCTCATAGGTGCCTTGCTTGCCATAATTCAACCGCGTGAATCATCAAAGCGTTCGAGCTGGCATAAAGGTGTGAAACTTTGCGGGGTACTGGGCGGGGCAATGCTAGTCCTGTGGGCTTCCTATTTTTTTCGCTATTCGGAAACTCCAAATGGCAGCGAGTCCTTCAACCGCCCGCTGGTGGAAAAAATTAACGACATTTCTTCGCTCCGCTATCACGCCGTACTAGCTGCTATGGCTACAACTCGCGTGGTGCCGCGCGCCTACCTCTGGGGTTTTGCGGACACCATCCGTGCGGGGATCGAGGGCAGAGAGAGTCCTCAGTTGTTTTTTGGCAGGGTATACCACTACAGAGGTCCACGATACTTTTTCCCCGCAATGATTGCTGTCAAAGTGCCCATCGGTCTGATCGCGCTAATGGTGCTCGGTCTGTTTCTCTTTATTACCCGCCGCCTTCCGCCGGACTGGATATTGCCTTGTGGAGTGGTCCTTGCCAGTGCGGTTTTCTTTCTGCTCGTTCTTTCAACGGGCGCGACCTACGCAGGTATCCGCCACGCTTTGCCGGTGGTTGTTCTGCTTGCCGTTTTCGCCGGCGTGGGCTTTGAAAGAGCGCTATCGTCCAGGGCTTGGCAACTTAAGAGTCTGGTAGGGCTGGCTTTCGTGGCTGCGGCTGTATCAACACTACCGCAGATGCGACCTTGGGAATATTTCAATGAATTCGTGGGCGGCACCACGAACGCTTATAAATCTTTCAGCGATGAAGGGGTGAACCTGGGACAGAGGTCGAAGGAACTTGCGGAATACTACAAGCGGGAGCTGAAACCAAAGGGTCTGCGCCCCGTCTGTCTCTATTGGGTTTGGGACGAAGAAAAGGCCGCGAGAGGCATTGAATGTTTTGGTAGTGACGAGAAATACGACGCTGCGCTCATTGAACTCCCGGAAAGGTCGGGAACGATCTTTGCCGGGCCATCCGATTTTATTCGAAGCAGCTATTGGGATACTGCTGCTTTGCGGGAATTCAAGCCTGCGAAGCGATTGGGAAATCTATTCATCTTCCAGGGCACCTTTTACCTGCCCGGAGAAGCGGCCTCCGACTTCTACTGGCATGGAATCAACAAGGTTTATGGCGAGAAACCCGATGATGCCGAGGCGGAGAAAGCATTTCGTCGCTCCGTGGAACTCGACCCAACGGCATATTTCGTTCACATTGAGCTCGGAAATATCTACTTGAAGCGACGATCTCGCGACGAATGCGTTCGCTCATACACCGAAGCACTCAAGTACGCGCCGGAGGAACCGGGGATTCGCGCTGTACTTCAGAATCAGATTCAGCTTGTATCCCGCGAGGCTCTGGCGGGGGTCAGTCCACTGCGAGATCCTCACATGGAATGATGCCTCGGGAAGGGCAATTGATAACCGCAGAGAGATTCTTGATCACCGGATAGCCCTCCCGAATATCTGGTTTGCATCGGCATTCACTCGGTGACAACCATCTGGCCCTAATTCTTGGTTGTGCCTAAGCGGCAGTGCGGGACAGTTCCAACATGAATGGCAGCACTAGCAAATTCGGATGGTTGCAGGCCCCCGCAACCAAAATTTCTTCTCTCTCAATCAGTTCCGCAAACCCTGCAACCCCATCCGAATTTGTGATTTTCATTGTTGTTTAAGGATATCGAGAATTCGTCTCCTACTCCGACCACAAGGGTGGCCCATCCATTGACGTAGTCGAAGGGTGGGGACTTTCTCTTGTCCCTTTTCTATTTTCTAGCTAGCCGCTGCTTGTTGAGAACGCTCTGCCGCCTTCTTCAATCGCGCCAGAGCATCCGCTACCCCCTCGTGTAACTGTCGGCTGCCGAAATGTTCGAGCATCCATCCCCACCATCCAGGTGAGATTGTGAAGTCTCAATCAAAGCTCACCCGGCAATGCTTGTTATCCAGCGTCCCACACACTATATGGCTGTGCACCGTGATGCCGAAAGGTAACTGCGCCGTCAGATCCAAGGCCCTTTTGTCCGGGTCGATGCTCGCAACCGTGATCTGCACGTCCCAATCTTTCCCGAGCGCTCTCGTTCGCGCGGATATTCGCTGCCCCGACTTGGCCGGGCCAGCCGGTTCTATCGAGCATGTTTCCGCATCCCACCACAACCCGTAATTGTAGGGATCAGCCAGGAGTTGCCAGACCTGCTCGACGGACGCTTCCACTGTGGCGATGGGACAAGCGCTTATGCTCATCGAGAGTTCACAACCTGCTGACAAGTGACGCTTTGTCGCCGACAACAATACGAGTGAAGGAGGAATTATCGGCTCGTTGAGAGTTTGCCGCAAGCGGCTATAATCTGCTTTTTCTTGGTACGGAGTGTTATCTGTTCTTGTGCTGCCCAATAATGATTAGATTGATCGGCACAATATCCGGAACACCGGTTTCTGACCCTTCTAACACGCCGTTGAATCGGGGCATCCCGCAGCAACAATCCCCGCAGGCTTCATATTTGCGTCTTCTGGTACTGTTATCTCGGCGTCTTATGCAGATCAGCATAACACCTCCTACGCCCGCTGCCTTATCGGGAGCCCGGAAAGCTCTTCCATCCGACAGTTCCGGACGAGTGGTCGGCAATGCGGAAGTAATTCGGTAACTTCCCTTTTTGCCCATGATCCTGGCACGATCCACTCACATCCCTGATCGGAGCCCTCCCACACAAAATCGACGGGCAGTCCGGGGTATCTCGGTGTGCGAGTAGCTTGACCCATACCCCTTCGAGGCATACAGCCTCCGAAACCGTTCTACGTCTGCCCGACATGCCGCACCGCGAGGAGACTCTTTGTCGGACTCCATCTCTCAAGGGAGGATTACAGGCGGCCTGGCATTCGCTTCAAGCCCGATGGAGGCAAAGACGATTCGGAAAGTGCGGATCAGGATTCTTCCTTTTATCTTCCTGCTTTTCATCGTTGCCCTTCTCGACCGGACCAACATTGCGTTTGCGGCGCTGACGATGAACAAAGAGCTGGCCATCACCAGCCAGCAGTACGGATTGCTCTTCGGGATTTTCTTTTTCGGCTACTTCCTCTTTGAGATCCCGAGCAATTTGCTGCTGCACAAAATCGGAGCGCGCATCTGGATCGCACGCATACTGCTTACCTGGGGAGCGGTGGCTGCGCTCAGCGGCCTGACGGATCAGGTTGTTGTTACCGGTGTCGACTTCGAACAGCCCGAGGCAATAGGAAATGCAGGTGGTACGTCTGCGCTGAGAGGGCGCATTTGCTGACACGGGATCCCCTCAGATCGGGAGAGTTTAACACGCGGGACTGGCGCGGCTAAAAGCTTTGCAAGGTGGCGATGACGCAGGGGCGTAGAATGCTGTCCGACTCCGGTATGTCGACTAATTATTCGCGGAGGTAACCCAATCTATGGCGTCGAAATGGAAAATAATCCTCATGGTTTGCCTCGCCGCAGGGGCGGTTGCGACTCTTGTGTGTGGGCAAGAATCTATTCCGGATCGGATTTTGTTTAACGGGAAAATCTTTACCAGCGATGTCGCGCATCCATACGTGCAAGCCCTTGCCATTCGCGGTGAACGCATTGTTGCCACCGGCGAAACGGACAAGATAAGGGCTCTCGCTGGTCCACAGACGAAACAAATCGATCTCGCTGGCCGCACTGTAATTCCCGGCATCAACGACGCGCACTACCATCTCGGAGTGACCCCATCAAACGAATTCTATTTACGGTTCAAAAGCCCAGACCCCACGCTGGCCGAAGTGAGCGAAGCGATCGTTGCGGCCGTCCCCCAAACGCATGAAGGAACAATCATATATGGACTTATCGGGCCAGCCGCCTATTCCGACCTGCAGCTAAATCGTGATTTCCTCGACGAGCTAGTTCATGACCGACCGATTATTCTGCGCACTGTGTCGGGGCACGCTGCCGTACTGAACAGTGCCGCACTCACAAAGTTTGGAATCCCGGACGGGAAAACAGACCCGCTCGGCGGCAGGTACGAAAGAAATCCCGATGGCAGACTCACTGGCGTCCTCCGCGAGTACGCCGCATTGGACCTTGTGCGCAAGCTCACAGACTTGGCAAGCGAATCTGATGCGGTGAAGGAGCTGCGCGAGAAGCTTTCCGGTTTCGCTAAACTCGGGATCACCTCGATTCAAGACATGTCGAACGCCATCGCTCCGGAGCGTTGCCTAGCTCTGCTAGACAAGGTGCCAAGTCCAATTCGGGTTCGCGTTATCCGCATGCCGGGATCGACTCCAAATGGACGCGATACACGCGAAGGCCTAGAGGTCCTCCACCACCGGTCGGGTCTAGTAACCGTAGACGGAACCAAATGGATGCTGGATGGCACGCCCCTCGAAGGTACGTTTGCGACCCGCCAAGCCCAGGCCGCTCTTTTCGCGGAGGTGCGCCAAGCGCAAATTTCCGGCACGGTGGCCGCCGCTCTTGACCACGCCTTTGCCACTCTTGAATTGACTTTTCCCCGCGAGCAAATATCCGCAATGCTCGAGGAGTCTCTCAAGCTAAACGATCAACTAATAGTTCATGTCTCGGGCTATCCATCCGCCTCGGCAATGCTCGATGCCATGCAATCCAGTGGAGGGAAAGCGACATGGGCTGACCGGCGCGTGCGCTTCGAACATGGTGACGGTCTCTTCCCCGATCTCCTGCCACGCGTGAAAGAAATGGGCATTATCGTAGTACAGAATCCATCGCACGCCGCTCATGGCATGAGATCGGCTCAGGCGCGACCGCTCAAATCGTTCCTGGTTGCGGGAATTCCCCTTGCGCTCGGCTCCGACAGCGGTGGACCCGTTAACCCGTACCGAGACATCATGTTCGCGATAACTCACCCGGACAGGCCTTCCGAGGCCATCTCGCGCGAGCAGGCGGTGATTGCCTACACTCTGACCTCTGCGTACGCCGAATTTGCGGAGAAGGACAAAGGCAGCTTGGAGCCAGGCAAGCTCGCCGATCTTGCGGTTCTGTCGCAAGACATTTTCAGTGTGCCCACGGCAGAACTGCCAAAAACGCAATCTGTGTTGACCTTGGTGGGCGGAAAAAGTGTCTACGACGCTGGTGTCTTGCACTAAGGCTCGGAGCAACTCTGCTCGGACTTCCTTCGAAACGGAGAATGGCATGAAACAACTGCTGAAGATCAATGCAGCCTTGGTCAGTCTGTTAGCGTTTTGCGTGGTTTGCTTCGGCCAAGCTGGCGCAAGCACGTCCCGTTCCTCGCCCCCGAACGCTCCGCAACCCGCTCCGGAGATCCAGAGCCTGGAAAAGGCGTTTGTGGGCAAGTGGTCCACAACCTATGACTTTGAACCGGGCGGGATGTCCCCCGCGGGAGGCACCGGCACGGGCGAAGAGGTCTGGCGCACTAGCCCGGGTGGTTATGTTCTGATGGAGGAAGAGCAGGTCCGCGCTCCGTTTGGAGAAGAGTTTCTTATCGCCTTTCACTGGTGGGACAAGAACACAAACAGTTTGCGCGGGATGCTCTGCAACAATTCCGGCCCGGCGGCTTGCGATCTGAACTCGTACTACAACAGCTCTCTCAAGTGGGACGGGAAGCAGCTAACGATCGACATGGAATTTCCGGAGAACGGCAAAAAAATGATGTGGCACGAAGTATGGTCCGGCATCACCGCAACTTCCTTCACGCAGACCGGCGATATGGGAGAAGTCAGCGGCACGCTAAAAAGAGCAGTCACAATTCACGGCACGAAGGTCGCAGAGGTCGTACAAAGCCCGTTTGCGGGAACATGGAAAACCGAAAATCCGGTCCCCACGCCCGGCACCATCACGTACTCGAAGTCATCGACTGGTGGCGAACACTTTTCTAACAATCGAAACAGCGAGTACGACTTCGCGATAGATGGCAAGGAATATCCGACAGATCGCCCAGCATCGACGGTAGCTTGGGTCAGCACAGGGCCATCTTCGTGGGATTGCGTGGAAAAAATCAGGGATAGAGTGAATAGAAAAATACATTTGGCGCTGTCTGCTGAAGAACAGACCCTCACGATGACTTACACCTGGTTCAATCCTGCAAATCGAACGGCGAACGGGTCCAGCGTTTACGCCAAAGTCTCCGGTGGGCCGGGCCTTGAGGGGTCTTGGAAAATGCTGAAGAGGATAGAGGAGCCAGATACGATGACCATCGTTTTTCCTGTGCCGGGTCAGATGTACGTTTACGTCAATCCTATCGACAACACATGGGCTGGCCCGACCGACGGAACTTTCATGGCGGTGCAAAGTCCGATGTCGCCTCCGGGAATGACGACCGCCTTTCGGATTGCGGGGCCTCGAAAAATGACGTCCGAGACAAAACTTGGAGATAAGACTCTTTACCTCGCCACCCTTGAAATCTCGGATGACGGCAACACAATGACGCGTACCACCTGGGCGCCGGCAAAGGAAGATCAGAAAACAGTGCTGACTCTAAAGAAAGAGAACTAGGGCGGATTCAAAGTAGCGTCCGGGCAACTCGAAATTAGAAGCATTTTTCAAGAGAGGAGAACAATGGACAGGAGAGCATTTCTTGCGGCCAGCGCCCCCGCTTCGTTCGAGGGATTCTTGCCGAACTCGGCGGCCACTTCGCAAGCCTTCGCAGACGGGAAACAGACAACCAGCAAGGGAAATGCCCGGCGGCCGGTGTTGGTGCGATCCGGCTTCACCCGCAAACCCGATTGCACCGACGAGTGCGCGCCCTCGCCGTCAGGGATGTTCGACACCGAGGTCGTTCGTTCGTCCGACGCCGAGGGGCGGCTTGCCATCTTTGTGTTTCCTGCAGGAGACCATCACCCATATCGCGGCGCTCCTCTTCACGTGCATCACGAGCAGGATGAGTGGCTTTGGATCTTGGCAGGCGAGTTCGTTGCCGAAGTAGGCGGCAAGCGCATGCGCCTGAAACCTGGCGATTCCTTGTTGATGCCGATGAAAGTACCACACCGCTGGAGTGTGGCACAGGACCAGCACTGCGGCGCCATTCATCTCTATTCGCCTGCTGGCTTGATGGAGATGGAATGGTCGTCTATTGCGCAAGACCCAGATCCTAAGAATCAACAAGCGCGTAAGGCGGAGTTCGAAAAGCACGGCTTGACGCTGCCCGGAGGGCCACTCAGTAAGGAAGAGATCGACGGCACGGCGTAAGTGAGTAGGCAAGGACTGTGACAGATGGGGATACCCGACTGGAACCTGAAGATTCCAGCTTTCGAGCAAGGTGAAAAATGGCTGACAGCAGATCACTTCCCATTCGCAAACACATGGACGATTTCTTCTTTGCCTTGATGGCCGGGCTCATCCCCTTGACTGTCTTCATCGGATTCGCCCGGACCTACTATTTGGCGGCCGTTTTTCACGCCCACTTGCCGAGTCTGCTTGTCCATTTTCACGGAGCGATCTTTACGTGTTGGATTCTTGTGTTCGTTGCGCAAATCGCTCTAGTTTCCTCCCATCACATTCGCTCGCACATGCGCCTTGGCATTTTCGGGGTCACTCTTGCGGTTCTCATGGTTCTTGTCGGCTTTGCGACCCTCATTGCCGTAGTGCGACGACATGCCGTATTCGCCATGGGATTGGACACCTTGAACTACTCAGTTAGTCCTGCACAAACAGTCAGCCCGGTTCTGCTTTGGCGCTACGGCGCTTGGAAGGTTACGTTAGGGGGAATCACGTGAAAAGCATATTTGGACTGCTGCTTCTACCCTTGCTGCTGTGGCCTCTGGTTGCAACAGAGACCGCCCGTACGAAATCGATGACACTTGCAATCACCCACGTCACAGTGATCGACACGACGGGCGGCCCCGCGCGTCCCGACATGACCGTGCTAATAAACGGGAACCGTGTCACTGAGGTGGGCAAAAGCGGGAAGATTCGCGTGCCCAAGCACGCGCAGGTAGTCATTGCGAGTGGGAAGTTTCTGATTCCCGGCTTGTGGGACATGCATGTCCATTGGTATGAAAAGGATTATCTGCCGCTATTCATCGCCAACGGCGTGACTGGCATACGGATAATGTGGGGCATGCCGATGCATCATCAGTGGCGAAAGGAAATCGAGGCGGGGCAATTGCCGGGCCCGCACATGTTGATCGCCAGCCCACTTGTGGATGGACCGAAACCCGTTTGGCCGGGTTCCATTACAGTGGCCAACGCGTCCGAGGCTCGGCAAGCGGTGATTCAGGCCAAGCGGGACGGGGCCGACTTTATCAAGGTCTACTCCCTTCTTCCTCGGGATGCGTACTTCGCCATAGCAGATGAATCGAAGAAGCAAGGTATTCTCTTCGAGGGGCATGTCCCGATTTCAGTTTCCGCGGAGGAAGCGTCGAATGCCGGGCAGAAGAGCATCGAGCATCTTACCGGGGTCCTACCTGCCTGTTCGAATCGCGCAGCGGAGTTGCTCAAGTCATCGCAGGAGAATCTAGCGGCGATCATTGCAGGACAACAGCCGCCGGTGAGTGCTGTACACGGGGCGGCCAGTCGCGAGTGGGAGGAGTTGGCGCTGGAAACGTATAGTCCACAGAAAGCAGAAGCCCTCTTTGCGGAACTGAAAAAGAACCAAACCTGGCAATGCCCTACCCTCACTGTTTTGCGCAGCATCGCCTTTCTTGACGACCCTTCCTTCACCAACGATTCTCGGCTCAAGTACATGCCGCGGGACATAAGAGCTTCTTGGGACCCAAAGACGGATTTTCGCCTCAAGACCCGGACCGCAGAAGATTGGGCGCGGAGTAAGAAGGTTTTCAGTAAAGACGCCGAGATCGTGGGTGCCATGCAACGGGCAGGCGTGAAGATCTTGGCCGGTACGGATACACTCAACCCTTATTGCTTCCCAGGCTTTAGTTTGCATGACGAGCTGGGTCTCCTCGTCAAAGCGGGACTCTCACCTATGGAGGCCCTGCAGGCTGCCACGCTCAATCCAGCGCGATTTATGGGTAAGGAGAAAGACTTCGGTACGGTCGAAACGGGCAAAATTGCCGATCTGGTTCTGCTCGATGCCAATCCACTCAACGATATTGCGAATACGAAGCGTATCGACGCGGTGGTGCTTGGCGGCAAACTCTTTCCCAGGGCGTCCCTGGACGGGATGCTGGCAAAAGTCGAAGCTCTCGCCAGTAGAAAGTCCACCGCCGACGCTCTTTTGAAAACTATCCAGCAACAAGATGTGAACGCTGCGATCAAGCAGTACCACGAACTGAAGGCCACCGAGCCCACCGCTTACGATTTTGGCGAAGACCAGCTCAACGGTCTTGGTTATCAATTACTGGAAATGAAGAAATTCAAAGACGCGATTCGCATCCTGGAACTGAATGTTGAAGCCTATCCGCAGTCGTCCAACGCGTATGACAGCCTTGCCGAAGCATATATGGACAATGGTGACAAAGACCTCGCCATCAAGAGCTACAAGAAGTCGCTGGAGCTAAATCGAGCAAATGAAAATGCCAAGAAGATGCTGAAACAATTGACCGATCAATGACATGTCTTGCGCGAAGCTGGTTCCCGACCGGAAAGCGCCTCAAGCCGGTTGGCGGACAGTGTCGAGGTTATCGCCAGTCAGAGTGACTCGCGAAAGGGAAGGATGAGATGAGCGCCTTTCGAACAATTTGCTGCGTCCTGCTGCTTCTCATTATGCAATTTTCGATGATCCCGTTGGGCCATTCTGATTTCTGGCATCGGTTCACGCTGTGGGTTCAGGGCCTTTGAGTAATTGGTGTAAGGCGAAAAGGAGAAAGCATGCTCAATCGATTTCGAATGGAAACCCTGACGGCCGCATTGGTGACTGTCATTTTGTGGGCGTTGTTCCCGTCCCCCGCATCCGCTCAGATTGAGCCCGGGTACAGCATCGAGATGAGTCGCATGATTCCAATGCGCGACGGCGTCGAGCTTGAGGCTTGGATATTCAAACCCGCAAACCTGAAAAGCGGAGCGCCGACAGTATTAAATCTCACTCAGTACGACATCGATGGTGGTCGCAGCCGCGATTTCGTCGACTTCGTCCAACGCGGTTACGTATTCATACAAGTATACGTGCGCGGCCGAGGCCGGTCCGGAGGAGTCAAGACTGACAATCTCGGATTGCAGGTTGGGCGCGACGGCTACGACGTCGTGGAATGGATTGCAGCACAGCCCTGGAGCGACGGGCGAGTTGTGATGTACGGAGCCTCGTTCTTCGGCATGACGCAGTGGCGTACTGCGGCTCAACATCCGCCCCACCTCGCAGGAATTGCTCCATACGTCTCCATTTACCCAGGTTGGGACATTCCCAACACAAACGGTATCCCCCAGGCGTTTACGACTTTGATCCTAGGTTATGTGTCAGGCCGCTCGCTCAACATTGACTTCCGTTCGAACCAGGACTATTGGGCGGGAAAAATGTTGGAACAATATGCTGCCTATCGGCCATTTGGCGAACTCGACGCTGCGATCGGCATTGCCCCTGACGATTGGTGGATGCTCGACGAACTTGGCCACCAGAAATCGATGTTCGATGTGTGGCTGGATCACGTCGGCGATGAAACCTTTAACCTCGCGGCTGAGCCAAAGGCCGCGGACTTCGCACAAATGAAGTTTCCAGTTCTTTCGGCCACTGGATACTTCGACGACGACCAGCCCGGTGCTCTCCGCTACTACCGAGGGCACGTCACACATGCGCCTGCCGCTGCGGCGCGCAACCACTACCTCGTCATCGGTCCGTGGGATCACCTGGGCACGCATCATCCCACAAAGAACATCGATGGATTATCAATACCCGACAGCGCAGTAATTGACATGGATAAGTTGCGTGCCGACTGGTACGACTGGGCACTGGGACGCGGGCCAAAACCAGCGTTCCTGCAGGATAGAGTCACATACTTCATGATGGGCGCCGATGAGTGGCGCTACGCGAAATCGCTGGAGGCGGCGTCTTCCGGCGAAGTCTTGAACTTTTTTCTATCCGCACCAGAGGGCACGCCAGCGGACGTATTCCATTCCGGCTCTCTTTCGCAAAAACCATCTGGGGCTGAGTCCCCTGCCCTCATCGTTAGCGATCCGCACGAGCTCCCCGAACTTGAAATTGCCAAATACGCTGCAAACGAGAACCAAACCAGTCAATTTCGCGATTTTCAGAAGCGCGCGATCGTCTTTCACTCCGAACCATTCCCTCGGGATGTCGAAGTGGCGGGGCAAATGCATCTGAAATTGGTAATCCAGGCGGACGCGCCGGATTTCGATCTTTGGGCTCAAGTGCTTATGGTTCTCCCGGACGGTTCAACGGTTCGCCTCGGCGAGGACATCCGTCGTGCGCGTTTCCGCGACAGCCCGTTCAAGGAAGAGCTGCTTAAGCCAGATCAAATCGTCGAGATTCCGTTCGAATTTTACTGGATGGCGCGACGGATTCCAGCAGGTGCGCGGTTACGACTAACCATCGCTCCGCTCAACTCGCCCAACTTTCAGAAGAACTACAATACAGGAGGGCGGATCGGCTATGAGAAGCTGGAGGATGCGCGCATCGCGAACATCAAGATCTTCCACGATGCGAAGGACGCGAGCTGCTTGGTATTGCCGCTCGCCGCATCCGTTCGGCCGGCTGCAGACCGCTGACCGTGAGAAAAGCGGAGGACGATTTCAAACTCGCCGTTCCGCAAAGCTGAGCTGATATGTCGAGACCTCAGGTCAGTGCCCGTTAATCAGGACCTAGACCATTGCATCCGGTTTGCCGACCACTCATCCGGAACCGTCTGAGGGGTTTCAACACTACCTACCTCATCGCGGCTTCGATGTCCTTAGACGAATAGGGAACTCCCGGGGTGAGTAACTCGGCGCCATCCCTAGTAATGAGGTACATGTCTTCCAGGAAAAATCCCTGGCCATCGACCGAGGCGATCGGCTCAAAGTTGATCGTGGTTCCCTGCCTGAGTGGCCCAACCGGGCGACCGGCCATCAGGTTTGTCGTATGCACTTGCCAGTACGGAACATTCTTGCGATCTGACCAGGAATCGATCGCGTGCTCCGCAAGCAGGGTCTTTGCTGATGCGCGATGACGCAGCAGCTCGGCACGCCAAGCATCGAAGATTTGGTCGACCGTGGCCCCGTCGCGCAGCCGGAGGACACCAGCATGATACGCTGCTACGAATATGTTCCAGGTCTCTTGCTGATCGTTGTCGTAACGGCCCGAGACCGGCACCGTCCGCCCCAAATCTCCTATGTAGTGGTCCTGTTCGCATCCCACATCAAGGCGTACCAAGTCGCCAGAGCGCATACTCTGGTTCAGGTGATCATATCGCGCGAGCGAAGTAAAAGGCCGCGGGAATATGGCGTTGTTTCCCGCCATTGCCCACGGCCAGAAGGAGGAACCATGTGCACCCGCGCTCCAGCATGTTTTTTCCACCACCGCTTCGACGCTCCGTTGCGATACGCCCGGCCGTATTGCACGCATTCCAGCCATTACGGCAGTCACGGTCGCATTCGCGGCCGAGCGCAGAGCAGCGATTTCCTCCGCACTCTGGACTGCCATGAGGGCCTCGATTCGCTCCCCTACCTCTTTGGGTTCAAAGGAAGGCCATCTTTGCAGAATGATCTGCAGCCACATCGGAGCCTGGGGCGACCTCGGGCTGAGAAGGTTGGCTGGCAGTTCGGCGAATGTTGACAGATCGTCGTCATAGTACAGGGGCGGCGCTTGGCCCGCGTGTGAGGCTAGAAACCCTTCCAGTTCGGACCAATCAACGACATGATCCATGCCTAAGCGCTTTGCCGCTTCCGGTCCGGGCTGAACTTCCGGCTGCAGGCCGATTCTCAGGAAAGGCGGATTGGATGGCAAGAAAAGCCAAGTTTCGCCTGACCTTCCGTCAATGGCGAGCACAGCCCCCACCGTGTTCCCCAAGCCCGTGAAGTAATAGAAGAAAGGGTCTTGGCGGAAACCATCAGCGGTGAGACTCAGCTCGGAACTGGCGTGAAGCAAGAGAATCCCGTCACGGAACGCAGCGGCGGCTCGCTGACGGCGCTCGTGTACAACGGTGTCTTGAGGTGCCGCTACGCAGGTAAAACTGACGAAAACGATCGCCAGAGTCAAAGGAACTCGCATGGCCCAATAACTTAGCATGCAGACCGTGACATTCCCAGTCTCCACAATTGATTTCTAGGGAGAGTCTCTCTGCCGGGCGCGTTTGCGGGCGTATGACGGGCTAACCGGAGAGCGCCGGGATAAACCGGCATGTTGTAGGGGATGCAAGAGCCCTATAGGAAAGGAAGTAGCGAATCCATCCTGACCTCGAGTCTTGCTGGGTACATCGCGAGGTGTCTCTTGAAGCGTAGACAGAGGCATCGGTGGGCGGGGCTATTGAGCTGCGAAAAGCCCGTAGATCAGGATGCCGACTTCATTCCGAGTAGGAGGAAGGCAACACGGCAGCCACGCCAATCGCGAGTGGACTGTCGGTCCTGCGTAGTCTAAGAACCCGCGCACGCTGAGAAACAACATGCACGAGAACCGGGAGATCTCCAGCACGCCTGGTCTGACGATCAAGGCCGGTCCGCGAAGGCCACAAACCGCAATGCGGACACGAACGTGCCGGAGAAGTCGGACTGTGTCGTCGTACCTGTGAAACAGCCGAACAAGGGAGGGCAACCTTCCGCGGAGGCTGGGGAGGGAAGGGCACAGACGAGGGAAAACATCGTTCAATCGCACATGCACTCGACACAGAGCGGGAAGCGCATGTCCCAGGGGTTGGATGGTGTGCGGAAGGAAGCAAAGGAAAGAAAGCAGGAGCGGTTCATTGCTTTGCTCCACCATCTCAATGTTGATCTACTCCGCGACAGCTTCTACGCGCTTCAGCGTAAGGCTTCGCCCGGAGTAGACGGCGTAACGTGGCAGGAGTATGAAACCGGGCTGGAGGATCGACTCGTCGATCTGCACAGCCGGGTGCACCGTGGAACGTACCGGGCAAAACCGTCAAGACGAGTCTTTATTCCGAAGGCTGACGGGCGGAAACGTCCGTTGGGCGTCGCGGCGCTGGAGGACAAAATTGTTCAACAGGCCGCGGTAACGATCCTCAACCAGATATATGAGGTCGACTTCAAGGGCTTCTCTTACGGGTTCCGTCCCGGTCGCAGCCCGCATCAGGCGCTGGACGCGCTTACGGTGGGCATTCAACGGAAGCGAGTGAACTGGGTGCTTGATGCCGACATCCGTGGATTTTTCGATAACCTGAGCCACGAATGGACCATGAAGTTCATCAAGCATCGGGTGGCCGATTTCCGGATGCTTCGCCTAATCCAGAAATGGCTGAAGGCGGGAGTATCGGAAGATGGCCAGTGGTCGGAGACGGAGCTGGGTACACCGCAGGGAGCAGTTGTTTCACCGCTGATCGCCAACGTGTACTTGCATTACCTCTTCGATCTATGGGCTGATGTCTGGCGCAAGAAAGTAGCAAAGGGCGACGTAATAGTCGTCCGCTATGCCGACGATCTTGTGGTGGGCTTTCAGCACCGGACGGAAGCTGAGCGTTTCCTGAAACAGTTCCGGGAACGGCTGGCGAAGTTCGGTTTGGAGCTACATCCGGACAAGACTCGACTGATCGAGTTCGGGCGGTTCGCCGCTCGCGACCGGAAAGCGCGGGGAGAGGGGAAACCAGAGACCTTCACTTTCTTGGGCTTTACCCACTACTGTGGGCAACGCCACAAGAGCGGAACCTTCACCGTAGGGCGGATCACAGCGAAGAAGCGAATGGTCGCGAAGCTCAAAGCCATTAAGGTTGAGCTTCAACGCCGGATGCATGATCGCATGCCCGAAGTCGGTGCGTGGCTCCGGAAGGTCGTGCTGGGCTATTACCAATACCACGCTGTTCCCGGGAACACGACTCAGCTGCGCATCTTCAAACTTCGCGTGTGCAGGCTATGGCAGAGCGTTCTGGTCCGCCGCAGTCAGCGCGCAAAGATGCATTGGGAACGCTTCACCCCAGTCTTGAACCGGTGGATTCCTCCACCCCGCGTTCTGCACCCCTATCCCGATGCACGCTTCTACGCCACTCATCCTTCGTAAGAGCCGTATGCGTAGACGCGCTCGTACGGATCTGTGCGGGGGGCGATCAGTGATGGTCGTCCCTACCGCGACAGTTAGTCCCAGCCTAAAGGCTCGTTAGGATATTCTGGTTTGCTAAGTCCTGGTTTGTCGCGTAACCGGAAAAGTGGTTCTGATCGGATTTCATTTGTCCGATTACGCACGCAAACGATCACCGCGTCGGGCGTTAACCAGGATTCATGCCCCTCTGACCAGGCAATTGTGATACATACGCGAGCGCGGCCAACTGACTATCGCCGCACTTTAGTTATTGTGGGAGCGAGCTATGTGGACACGCGCCGCCGCGGTTCTGCTGGCTATTCTCTTCCAGGTATCGTTTCCGGCAAAAACCCCCGAAGCTCTCCGCCGACGGTATGGCAAACCCATCTCGGAAGCCTTCCTTGTGAGGGCGGGTGTCGCAGTTACCGCGACGTACGGGGCGAGTGGCGAAACGTGTTCGCTAATGATCGAGCCGCGTGAGACTCTCGGCCGCTCCGTAAAGCCGGAATCCCCGATCATTGAGGAAAAACTCCTGGAAGAAATTAGCAAGGAACTTGTGCCGGAGGAAGATCGTGGAAAATACAAAATGGGTACATTTCTCGACATAACATGCCTCCCCGACAACGACTGCGCCGGGGTGCAGGAAGATTGGACGAAGCTAGTCATATACAGAAACTCCGGGGAAAAAGGCACTCGCTACGAAACGATCAAATGGAAACGCGCTGAATGTCGACCGGCGCCGGGCGTACACATCCCTTGAAAGCAGGACCTTCACTGCCAACCTGCCCGCCAATGCCTGATTAGTCGTGCCGGACAAAGCATTACTTCACTTGGACGGTTTGCGCGTTGACCAGGCAATGAGAAGAGCTCGGGGATGCTGCATTTCTGAATTTTTCATGCCGAATCAGAACTGGCACGTGAGCGGTCTGTCTCCGTTGACTTGATTGACGGCCCAACCTAAGATTGGCCACTGCCTACCCATGATTGGCCAAACCATTTCGCAGTACCGCGTACTGGAAAAACTTGGGGACGGCGGCATGGGCGTGGTTTACAAAGCCGAAGACACCAAGCTTCGCCGTTTTGTCGCGTTGAAGTTTCTGCCGGAAAGTCTCGCTTCGGATTCCCAAGCACTCGAACGTTTTCATCGCGAAGCCCAAGCAGCCTCCGCGCTCGACCATCCCAACATCTGCATGATCTATGAAATTGGTGAATACCAAGGGCAGACCTTCATCTCCATGCAGTTCCTGGAAGGAGAGACGCTCAAACACCTGATTGGCGGAAAGCCATTGCCGCTGGAAGAGCTACTCGATTTGGCGATTCAAATAGCAGACGCGCTGGATGCCGCTCACACGCGAGGCATCGTCCATCGCGACATCAAGCCTGCCAACATTTTCGTCACCAAGCGCGGCCACGTGAAAGTTCTCGATTTTGGCCTGGCGAAAGTCATTCCGGTTGCTGAAGGCGTAGGCGCGACGACTGCACCGACTGCGGTAGCGAACGACATGCTCACGAGCCCTGGAACGGCTCTCGGAACTGTGGCTTATATGTCTCCGGAGCAAGTACGGGGCAAAGAACTCGACCCGCGAAGCGATCTGTTTTCATTCGGAGTCGTCCTGTACGAAATGGCGACGGGCGCGTTGCCCTTCCGCGGCGACACCAGCGGCGTGATTTTCGACTCAATTCTAAATCGCGAGCCTGGCGCGCCTGTGCGTCTCAATCCTGATGTCCCGCCGAAACTGGAAGAAATTATCAATCGCGCTCTGGAGAAAGACCGCAACCTGCGCTACCAACACGCGTCAGACCTTCGCGCGGAGTTGCAGAGACTCAAACGCGATTCCGATTCAGAGAGGTCGGTCGCGGCACGGGCCGCAGAGCCGGGCCCAAATGCCAGCGGAGAAGATTCGCAAGTCCCGTCAGGAAGTGCGCGGCTACAAGTGCCAGTGGCAATTACGGAACGGTCGAGCAGTTCCGCGGTACAGGCAGCGAAGGAACACAAAGGAGCTCTCGCCGGAGCGGCAGTTGTGATTATGGTGCTGATCTCAGGAGCAGCGTTCGGCGTCAATTTTCTTCTTCATCGCAAACCTGCGTCCCCGACCTTCGACAGTTTCTCGATTTCGCAGATTTCGGAAACGGGCAAAGTAACTGCGGCAGCTATTTCGCCCGATGGCAAATACGTCCTCGACGTCGTGCAGGACGGCGGCAAGAATAGCCTCTGGCTTCGCCATCTTCCGACAAACAGCAATACTCAGGTGGTGCCTCCCTCATCAAGCGAGTTCCTTACTCCTACGTTCTCGCCCGACGGAAATTATATTTATTTTCGCGAACGTAACGCTGGCTTCTCCATCCTTCAGCGCGCGCCAGTACTCGGAGGGACTCCAGAAACAATGGTGCGCGACGTGGACAGCAATGTCAGTTTTTCTCCCGATGGCAAGCGCATGTCGTACCTCCGCTATGACGACGAAACAACTCAGAAATACACATTATTTATTTCCGATGCCAACGGTGCTGCCGAGAAAGCCTCTATTAGCGGGCCGATGAACGAGCAGGCTTGGTACGTCGCTTGGGCGCCGGACGGTAAGCAGATCGCTCTGTCGTTTCAACCGCATAAAGGTATTCTGGGCACCATTGGTTTGGTGGACGTTGATTCCGGACAAGCGAAACCGCTGGTTGAGTATGCAGATCGAATCATTTTTGATCTCCAGTGGACTCCCGACGAGAGCGGCCTGTTTGTCACCTACACCGAGAGAAAGCTAGAACTGGGACGTCGTCAGATCGGATTTGTTTCCGTTCCGGGAGCCCAGTTTCAGGAAATCACGAAGGATACGAATAGCTACCACGGACTGTCTCTCTCCGCGGACGGAAGGATACTGGCCACAGCGCAAGGAAAGAATTCTCAACGGCTGTATCTCCTGCCAGCGGGGGGCATGCAAGTCTCGCCTCCGTTGCCGATCCTCCAGCAGAACTATTGGTTGAGTTTGTCCAACTTTGCTGGCGATGACGAGTTGTATGTTCCCGGGCGCACCAGTCTCCTGCGAATGTCCTTGGACGGTAGCCACACGGTTTCGCTGCTCGATGACCCCCATGCTTACATACAGTCTCCCTCACCTTGTTGGGAGGCCGCTTCCCAAGACGCCCCTCGTATGCACAACCCGCGCTACGTCGTTTTCAGTTGGTTTGGCCATGGTGATAAAAATACCCAAGCGAACATCTGGCGGGCCAACGCCGATGGAACGGACCCGGTGCGGCTCACCGACGGTAGATTTCAGTTCTACTGCACTTGCTCACCAGACGGGAAAACCGTTTATTTTTGGGACAGCGATCAAGCTGAAATAAAAAGCATTCCGATCGAAGGAGGAGCATCGGAAATCGTTCCAGGAAGCGCCATTCCCCATAGCTTCCCCTATTCTTCGTTCTCAGTTTCGCCGGATGGAAAGACGCTGGCGATCTCCGTAACGTGGTACGAGACATCGTCCCAGGCCGGCGTGGGTAAGAAAAAAATTGCACTGGTGCAGCTCAATGGGGGACCCAAGCCACTAACACGTTTGCTCGACCCCGATCCTCGATTCTCAGGCGCTGTTCCTGTTATTGCGCCCGACGGCAAAGCAGTCGTCTATCCCATCACCATTAACGGCGTGGACAATCTTTGGGTGCAACCTCTGGACGGTTCGCCCGGCCGCCAAAGAACAAATTTTCCTACCGAAGAAATCGATAGCTTCGTTTACTCGCCCGACGGTAAGTCTATCCTCATGGTCCGCGCCCACCTGGAATCCGACGCCGTCATCCTCCGCTCTACCACCTCTCAACCGCAATGAGGTGAACGAAAACCGCCCCTCGACATCCTCGTCCTCATCGCTGCCAAGTCCGAATGCTTGGAAGGCCGCTCAGTCAGGAAGAGATTGACGGTACAACGTAAGTGAGTGGGCAAGGGCTGCGACAGATGGGGATACCCGACGTGGAACCTGAGTATTCCAGCTTTCGAGCAAGGTAAAAAATGGCTGCCAACAGATCATGTCCCATTCGCAAACGCTTAGCTGCCGAGCCACGTCCATTTCAGCATTTCACTCTGCAAAAGCTCCTGACTCGCGCGGTCAAATCGTAGATGCCATCTCCATCAGGGAAAGACCGGCTGAAGTTGAGGGTCGCGCCATTCCCGGTCATTGATAAGGCGGTGGAGCGGCATTCGCGCTTTGCTGCCCTGGTAAACGAGCGTCGCAGTGCTGCCGGGAGCTTGCGAACATGCCGAGCTAGTGCGGCGACGGCCGTTTTACGTCGTGACTGAAAACGACTATTCGAATCTCTGGAGCCAGCCTATCGCGGGCGGAAATCCTCAGCAAATCACGCACTTCCGCAACGGTTTCATGCGGGCGTTCGACGTGTAGCGGGACGGTAAGAGGCTTGTATCGATCACGCCTCTTCAAACAGTGGCGTAATGGCTGATTCGCGATATTAAATAATTACAACAATTAGTGTGATGAGCCGGTAGCGGAGAGCGCCGCTCTCCATTTCAGGCTGAATCAACACAGGTTCTAGAATTAGCCTCGCGTGTTACTGGAATGGCTGAAGGCCGGTTCTGAAGAACCTCCGCTCGAACTCTCTTAGCGGAAATTGCTGAGGAGGATTACGTCGGTGTTATTTTCACCTTTCGCCAGCAGCAATTGCTTGCCGTCGCGCGACCAGGAAAAATCAAAAATAAGTCCCCCGGGAAAATTGGTTATCTGCTGTCGAGCACCGCCCGCGAGTGGCTGTTCCCAGACATTGGAGGCGCCGTTGAGAGCGAGAACGAACTGCACGCCTTTGCCATCCGGCGACCAGCCGAACGCATTTGTGCCTTCGGGCAACGGGAAGAGATGCACCGGGGGCCCTCCAGCGGCGGGCATCACGGCAATTTGCTTCTTCGTTGACGAACCGGACTCAAAATACATGTAGGCAATCCATTTTCCGTCAGGCGAAATCCTCAGCCCGGGTGCGCCACTCTGTCCTTGGACGCGGATTTCGTGCGCGGTGCCTCCCTGTATCGGAATACGGTAGAACTTGTTCCCGATCCCGTCTCCGTACACAACGGACTTCCCGTCCGGTGAGCAATCAGGAAATATCGCATCTTCGGCGAGCACTTTCGGATTCGAGCCGTCCGCATCGGTTCGCCATAGCTGCAACTTTTTATCAATGAGTGAGTCGAGTACCACGTATTGGTCATCGCAAGTCGAGAAACTACCAACGTTATGCGCTTGCGGCATCAACTCCCTTCGCTCGCTGCCATCTGGATTCATCAACACGATGTCGAAGCCGCCGCTATCCACCAGGAATTTACCACCTGGCCCGGGAACTACGCTTGTGTCCGGAGTTTCTTGGAACGTAATTTGTTTCGCCTGTTCCGATTTTCCTTGCGGGACGACCCAGACATGGGAAATCTGCCGGGTCTCGATCGCTGTCAGGGTTTTGCCATCTCGGGTCAGGTCGAGATACAGACCGTAGTCGGAGAGATCGTTGGTGAGGCGGCTAGCATCGCCGCTGGGATAAGTGATTATCCACAACTGATGTTGCAGTCCCTCTCGCGAGCCGATTGGAGAGATCAATGAGTCTCCGCCCGGCAGCCAAACAGCTCGACCAATTTCGTCCATGCTCGAATACAACATTTTAACCACGCCGTCTGCCGTCCGGATGATGCTGATCACCCACTTCACTTCCTTATTGGGGTTAATTTGGATACTGGACACCGCGATGTTTTTTCCGTCTGGAGACCACGAGGTCCCATATATGAAGGGAATCTCTTGGAACGTCGTCAGTAACCGGCCACCGCTTGCGTCGGCATTGGCGATCCGAACCTCTATTGTTTGAGTCTGGCGATCAAAATGGAGGAATGAGAACTGTTTCCCATCGGGAGAGAAACTGATGGGCCCAGTCACGCCATGGACCAACAGTCGCGGCACACCGCCCAGAACCGGAATGATGTAGAGATCGTGGAAGGTCGTCGTGTTGTCTCTGCGGCCGAAATAAATGTAATTGCCGTCCGGCGAAAAGCTCAGGCCGTCGAAATCCACCGGTGCGGGCGGGAGTACTTGGGCGTCGCTCTTCGATGGCACATTGCGAACCCACAGGCTCTGTTTCTCGGCGGCCACGACAACGTAAACAACGTCTCGGCCGTCCGGCGATATTGCCGCCATCACCGCCTTCCCATTGTCAGTCAGCTTCGTAATCTGCATATTCTGCAGTGTAAATTCGGGAGGGTGTCTCAGCACTCGGTATGCGGCAACAGCAGCAAGTGTGGCCACCACGATCCCGACAGCTAGAATCGGTTTCCAAATCCCGCGCTTCGCCGACTTCGATTCGACGGAACTCGATCTCCTTAGCGTCGCGGCAGCCGAACTCAATCCTGATTCCGCATCACTCCTCTGCGTTCCGCTGCCCGCACGGACGCGTCCCGAACTGGTGTCACGCTTCAGCCGTTTCAAGTCCGCACGCAATTCCGCGGCGCTCTGATGACGAAACTCGCGGTCTTTCTCCATGCCCTTATGGACCACCTGCGCGAGTTCAGCGGGAAGTGCGGGGTTTAGGCGCAACGGATCTGCTGGATCCTTGTGAAGGATTTCGTCGAAAATTGCACCCGAGCTCTCCCCCTTGAAGGGAAGAGAACCGGTCGCCATCTCGTACAGAACCACGGCGAAGGAGAAGAGATCGGTTCGTGAGTCCAGCTCCTTTCCGAGAACCTGTTCGGGGGACATGTAGAGTACCGTGCCCAATGCGGTGCCCGGGCTCGTTAATTGGTCTGAGTCCAGCCCGAGAGTCGTCGTTCGCTCGACTCTGCTGCCTGCGGCGTCCACAGGAGCGACCTTCGCAAGGCCAAAGTCGAGGACCTTCGCATGGCCGCGAGAGTTTACGAAAATATTCGCAGGCTTGATGTCGCGATGAATGATGCCTTTGGCGTGTGCCACGTCCAAGGCATCGGCAATTTCGATGGCGAGATCGAGCAACAGTTCGAGTTCCAGAGGTCGGCCAGCGATGCGGTGTTTCAGTGTCGCGCCTTCCAGAAATTCCATCACGATGAAGAGTTGGCCGTCGTGCTGGGCGATTTCGTAAATCGTGCCGATGTTTGGGTGATTCAGGGCGGAAGCGGCACGCGCTTCGCGACGAAAACGTTCTAGAGCCAGGGGATCTTTGGCGACTTCTTCAGGAAGGAATTTCAGCGCGACGAAGCGGCCGAGTTCGGTGTCTTCGGCCTTGTACACCACACCCATGCCACCGCCGCCGAGCTTTTCGAGGATGCGGTAGTGGGAAATCGTGCGGCCGAGGGTGGATGAAGAATCAGGCACTTTGCGTGTATCTTACGCCTGCACCTAGATAACTGTCGAGAACAGGGATTAGGCTGTAACTGCAAGCGAAAAACTGCAGAATCAGGCTGGCCTTGGTCTCGATGACACATTCCATCACGATCTTTCCCGCAGCATTCCTCATCGCAATCGAAATGCTTTCCTTGTGCACATCCATGCCGATATATTTGGTGCTAGTCATAAAAGGGTGCTCCTTTCTGGAGGGGTTGAGCCGAACACTCAAAACCTACTCCAAAAGGGACGCCCTTTATATTGCGTCGGATAACCGGACATATGCTTTTGAGGGCGATTTCACTTTTCCGGTAAGCACGTTAATCAAGAGTTGGCCAACGGGGACGCCTGATCGCCGATTTCGGGGAGCAGCGAATTTCGTCAGCGGAAATTGCTGATCAGGATTACGTCGCTGTTGATTTCACCCTTCGCGAGAAACAACTGCTCGCCGTCGCGCGACCAGTCAAAATCGAAGATGTGCCCTGAAGTAAAGTTGGTTATCTGGCGACGCGGGCCGCCCGTGAGCGGTTGTTCCCAGATGTTGGCGGCGCCGTCGCGCGTGAGTATAAACTGCACACTCTTTCCATCCGGAGACCAACGGAACTCACTGGTGTCCTCCGGCAGCGGAAAAAGGTGTGCGGGAACTCCGCCACTCGCAGGAATGACGGCGATCTGCTCCTGCGCCGGACGGGCTTCTTCGTATAGATAGGCAATCCAATTTCCGTCTGGTGAAATCCTAAGCATAGGGTCGCCATTCTGATGCACGACGGGAATTTCTGCCGGCGTGCCTCCTTCGATCGGAAAGCGGAAAAACTTCGTTCCAAGGGCATTCGAGTACACAAGCCATTTCCCATCGCGCGAGCAGTCGGGAAATACTGCGTCGTCCATAAGCTTCGTGGGGTTCGAGCCGTCTGCTTCGGCACGCCACACTTGCACCTGGGAGCCCGGTAAGGAATCGAACACGACATATCGGTCGCCGCAGCGCGAGAAAGACCCAACGTTTTTGGCGTCCGCAACCAACGGAGCTCTTTGGCTGCCGTCCGAATTCATCAGAACCAAATCGGTGTTTGCCGCACGAACCAGGAGTTTTCCGTGCGCTAAGGTAGACACATGCCGGTCTTCGGTTTCTCCGGAGCTAATCTGCTTCGCTTGCGCTGCTTGGCCTTGAGGAGCAATCCAGATGTGTGAAATCCGCGTCTCTTGGATTGCTACCAGCGTCCGGCCGTCGCGGGTGAGGTCGATCGAAGTTCCATAATCCGCCAGATCATTCGTAAAGCGGCGGCGTTCGCCGCCAGGATAAGAGATGATCCACAATTGACGCCAGTTTCCCGTTACCGGGCCCATCGGAACGAGCAACGAGTCTCCATCGGGCATCCATACAGGTTTCCCGACATCTTCACTGCTCGAATAGAGATCACTTACGCGGCCATCGTCCACTCGTACGGCACTTAATACCCACTTTATTTGCTTGCCGAACTGCACTGAGGAAGCCACGATTGTTTTGCCGTCCGGAGACCACGCGGTGCCGGCGTAGAACGGGCCCGGAGGCAACGCAACGAGCAAGCGTTCGCCAGTGCCGTCGGCGTTGGCAATACACACCTGCACCCGTCCGCTAGAGGCGCCTCCGCGCAAGAACGAGAACTGCTTGCCATCGGGAGAAAAGCTGATGCTGGTGTTTACGTTTCGGACCAACTGACGTGGTGTGCCGCCCAGAACAGGCATGACGTACAAATCGGCGGCGTCGGTGCCGTTGTCAGCGCGCTCGAAATAGATGTAATCGCCGTCACGAGAAAAGTTCACACCAGCGAAAAATATCGAGGCTGGCGCCAACACTTGCACGTCGCTCTTCGTTGCCACGTTGCGAACCCATAAGCTTTGTTTCTCGCCATTCACGAGGACGTAAACGATCTCCCGTCCGTCCGGCGAGATGCCCACATCCGCGGCGTTGCCGCTATCGGTAAGCTTGGTGATTCGCATATCCTGCAGATTGAATGCGCGCGGGCGATTCAGCAGTTTGTAGGTGCCAAAGGCGGCGATCGCGAGTACGACAATCACGGCTGTTACGATTGGCATCCACAGGCTGCGTTTCGCTGGTGGCGGCGCGATCGAAGTGGAATCCGACGACGCAGACGCAGTCGCGTTCGCTCCTGACGCTGCAGCGTCCCGGTGCGATCCGCTGCCGACATGCACGCGGCCGGAGCTGGTGTCGCGTTTCAAGCGTTTCAGATCCGCGCGCATTTCTGCGGCGCTTTGGTAACGCAGGTTGCGATCCTTCTCCATGCCCTTGTGAATCACTTGCGCAAGTTCGGCTGGAATTCCGGTATTCAGACGAACGGGATCGACGGGATCTTTGTGCAGGATTTCATCGAAAATTGCGCCCGAAGTATCGCCCTTAAACGGAAGCACGCCCGTCGCCATTTCGTAAAGCACGCCGCCGAAGGAGAACAGGTCGCTGCGCGCGTCCAATTCTTTGCCGAGAACTTGCTCGGGTGACATGTACAAGACGGTGCCCAGCGCGGTGCCGGGGCTGGTCAAGTGCGCCGAGTCCGCTCCCAGTGTGGCCGTCCTCTCGCCGATGCTGTGGACTCCATCCGCTAAAGTAACCTTTGCGAGGCCGAAGTCGAGAACCTTTGCGTGGCCGCGAGAAGTAACGAAAATATTCGCAGGCTTGATGTCGCGATGAATGATGCCCTTCGCGTGGGCTACATCCAATGCATCGGCAATTTCGATGGCGAGGTCGAGGAGTAACTCGAGCTCCAGTGGACGACCCGCGATGCGATGCTTCAGCGTCGAGCCCTCGAGATACTCCATCACGATGAAGGGATGTCTGTCTTGCTGCGCGATCTCGTGAATCGTTCCGATATTAGGGTGACTGAGGGCAGACGCTGCGCGGGCTTCACGGCGAAACCGCTCGAGAACCTGCGCGTCTTGTGCGACATCGTCGGGTAGAAATTTCAGAGCGACGAACCGGCCCAGCGACGTGTCCTCAGCCTTATACACCACGCCCATGCCGCCGCCGCCCAGTTTTTCCAGGATGCGATAATGCGAAATCGTCTGGCCAACAATGGGAGAGGAATCGGTCACTGGAGCCGTATCTTACGTCAGTGCGGCAAATATAGGCAATCGCGGTCGAAATCTTCGTCCACGCCACGCCTAATGCTGTCGCTGCAATTGCGGAACCGTTTTCATCGAGAGTATTCTCGATCGGAGGTCTAAGTCGTGATAAGTCCAAGCCGGACATATGGAGTAACTGTCATCCTTAGAGATGGAAATTGGTATGGCTATACGTCCGGCGGGGAATGCTCACGCAGACGGGAGGGCTTTATCTTTCCGTGAAAACGCACGCGATGCGCATCTTGCGTGCGTGTATGGAACGAGATAGTTTCTATTGCAGCCATCGTTGCACCTCCGGTGCGACTCTGGTCAGGGGCGCGACTGGTGCTTGCTACACCGGCGCGTCCCGCTTCCTTAACCGTGCTTGGCCTTGGGACTCGTTTTGTTTTTTCTGCTCTTGCCCCTACCCCAAAATCGTGCGGCCTTGTACTGCCTAAGCTTGGCCATGCCCTTTTCCGTCCAGAACCTTATTCGTGTCCCAGCTACCACGCGTGTAGCTGGAGCAGGAACGCGTCGTTCACGAATCCATTTGTAAAGCGTTCGGCGTTGAATTCCCAACTGACGTGCCGCTTCGGAAATGGAGTAGTCTGCCATCGTTAGAATACACAGCCTGTATACTTTGTCAATCTAAAAAACTCGAACCCGGAAAAGCGCGCTCTGCGCCTATCCGGGTTCAACTGAAGAGTATCGCATTTCGCTTCAATCCCCACATGGCAGAGCGGGATTGTGATGCCGACTCGGAGTGCTCGCTTGTGCGGCCCCCCTTGACAAGAAACTTAGCACAATGCTAAGATTTGGGAGTGCAGATCATCGGCAAGCATTTGATAGAAGCTGCGCAAAAGAAGCACGCGAACTGGAAAGGTTCTCTAGGCTCTTGGGTTAGGATCGTGGAGGGGGTAGACCCTCCCTGGAACAATTTCCCCGCAGTCAGGCGAACACGCAGGGATGCGGACCCTGTTGGGGACTGCGTGGTTTTTGATATCAAGAACAACGAAGCCAGGTTGATTTCCTACATAAGCTACGAGATGGGAACAATTACGGTGTTGGCGGTGTTGACCCATAAAGAGTATGACAAAGGAGGGTGGAAAAGTGCCTGCAATTGCTGAACGACTACCAGCCAAATATCTTGTCAAAGCGGAGGCTCCGAAGATCATTACGTCTCGTGAGCAGCACGAGGCCTATGTTTCCAGGCTTCTGGAACTGCAACGCAAAGCACATCGAAGCGCGGAAGAAACAGAAACGGCCAAACTGCTGGTCGTCTTGATCGCGGACTACGAAGCGAAGCAGTTCACTATCGAAAAGGCTTCGGGCGTCGAGGTGTTAAGGGAATTAATGGATGCCAACGGACTCCGACAAAAGGACCTTGCGGACGATCTAGGCGGCGAGAGTATTGTGTCCTTGATTTTGAAGGAAAAGCGACAATTGAACAGACAGCAGATGGTAAGGCTAAGTCACCGCTTTCACGTCTCCCCGGTGGTGTTTTTCTGAGCGATTTACTGAGCCATGTCTCGATCACTGACTGCAACGGTGCGGGCCACTTGATCGCGCACAGTCGATGTACACATCGTCGGGGTCTCGCCACTTCTTCTCAAACGCTCGACGCTGCTTCCAGAAGTGTCCTTCCGCGAAGCGTTCACTGTCGGCGAGGTGCTCGGTGCAATCCGCGTTCATATCGCAGCTGACTTCCTCGATCTCGACGATGGCGCACTGCATCGAATCCTCGTCGGCAAACGGCAATTTCCCCATGTCCCGCAGAAGCGCGACGACGTGATCAATTTCCTCATAAAATAAGGCAATGCGACGTGACCTTGTTTCCGAAGTGATGCGTGAAATGGGTAGAAAGGGCGGCAAAGCCGCCAAAGGGAAAGGTGTGAAGGCGCGAATGGCGACCCTTAGCCCGGAGGAGAGAAAGGCACTTGCGAGTAAGGCAGCGAAAGGTCGATGGCCCAAAACCAAAAAGAGAAACAAGAAGCCCTAACGTTCGATGAATAAGTGAAAGCGATTTCTCGGATTTGCCCTACCTTTTCTCAGAGGCCCCGTTCCTTCGCTTAGGACATAGCTGCCGAGGCTTCAGCTTTTCTCGTCGGGCACGGACGGATTCAAGCTTCCTTTAATAAGCCGACTTGTTGTTAAAACATAGCCGGCCTCCCTTTAATATTGATTCTAGCGATGAGGTGGGTCCCTCCTGAAAAAAGCTTCGTCACGATTCTTATGAATCAGAAGACCCGGATGACGGACCACCCGTCGGGCCACCGTGCTTACCTGGATTACCTTTTAAGAAGGCGACTGCGGATCTTGGGGCGCAATCGTAAATCCGAGTTACATCTCCCGCGGGGCCGAACAATCAACGACCTTGTTGCCGCGCATGAAACAGCCTGTGCGCTCCGGTGATTTGTATTCGATACCTGATGAGTGGTTCGCTCAGGTCGTATTCCTCCGCTAGTTCATTGACCGCCGCGCCCATATTTATCGCCTGGAAGAACGATGCCCACGGCAGCAGAGCAGCAGCACCTACGCCGTAGGCATCCTCCTCCTGAGTTTTGTCGTAGTTGCGCATCCGCAGCCCATCTGCTGAGCGCATGAGGCCTGTTGGCTTGTGCTTCACCCGCTAATCAAGATTGGCCCGACGGCAAAGTCGCTCAAACTATCCGTCCCCACCATCACGGGTGCTCTTGAAAGCCTTGTAAAACTAAAAATTGCAAAAGAAGCGACCGGCAAACGTAGAGACCGTCTGTTTGCCTATCCTCGTTATTTGCACATTCTGAGCGAAGGAACCGAGCCGTTGAGGAATCATTGAGGTCAAATGACTATTCAAAATAACGACAGCGGTACAAGCCCTGAGATGCAGTAGTTGTTGCCACTAGATGGGCCGGTGGAAGAGGGACAGAATTCGGTGAAGTGCTTTCGACCACCACCAGAAGAACGAGCTTACCGAGCATGATATCGGGCCGTTCAATCATTCGCCGCGGGGCTTGCCTGGGCGTTTGTTTTTCTTCTTAGCCTTAATCCACCTTGTTTGAACTGCCTTTCTTGCAAGTTCCGTTCTTTGCTCTGGTGTCAGCGCAGCCATGCGTGCCTTTCCACCCTTCTTTCCGCCCGCCTTGCCGCCCTTTTTCCCCATCTCACGCATAACTTTCGAGATTAGATCGCGCTTCATGCACCCATCCTAGAATGAATAGGGGATTTGTCGCCACTTTGCCCCTTGACAGACTTGCTCCCACTTGCGATAGTCTCTATACGAGAACCGCTTCTCGTATAGAATCCTTGCGTGAGCGGGACTTAAAGAAAGAAACAGGACGCGCCGGTGTTGAAGCATCGAACGCGCCCCTAACCAAGGTCGCCTGAGTTAGAGGCAACAATGGCTGTCACAAAAGGTAACGGGTTCCCCTTTTGGGCGCAACCCGCCCATTTCCGTTTCGTTTCCATCGCACGCTCCATCCCTCTGCCCGTTGCGCATCCTCCGCCGTAGTTCTGTCCAACTGAAACAGTGTGCCCATCCGGGTCGGCACTCGACTCCATTGGAGATGTGTGTCTCGACGCGCCACATTAACTGCCAAACTCGCGGCCACGCCGCTGAAAGGAATGTTGTCATGCCGAAGGCCCATCTGTACGAAGCAATTCTTCTGGTGAATCGGGGGATAGACGATGCGGTTCGAGGACTGGAACGGCTCAAGCGCGCCAAAGACTCGGGCTTGAACTCGGCGTACTTCGACGAAAAACTAACTCTTTTTGAAGTGCACCGCGCTTTGTTGAACGGCTGTTTCTGCAACAACGTCGAAGGTAGCGAGCGCCGGGACGAAGCTCGTTTTGCCAAGAGACACCGCAAACACGAAAAGAGAATGTTGGATGAAGTGCAGGTCTATCAGGACGTGCAGGCGACGGAGGAAAGCCGACGCCGAGAGGGAAAAGCGCCCAGGGTGCGCTTCCTCAGTAGCGAGGAGCAACAGGCTTGGGAACGGCAATACCCAAAACCGCCTAGCGATGTTACGGGTGAAATCCCGCGTCGCGAGGGAGAGCAGCGATGAATCTCCGCCTCTTTCAGGAACTCATGGAGTTGAACCTGGCATTTGAGCACGTCATTCACGGCCTCCAGCGCATGGAGAAGGTGAAACTCTACCACAGCGACATAATCCGCTACGCCCGTGCGGACGTGGAAAGCGCTCGCGTGGACGCCAACCGGGAATTCTTCGACAACTTCGATGAGATCGTGGAAAACGATGCCGTGTGGGCTTATAAATTCCAGCGCGAATACAACAAGAAGATCAAAGACCCGGACGAAATCTATCTCGAAATCAAGGACTCCGAGGAGCGGCGCAAGAAAAAGGGATTGCCTCCGCGCCTGGTCGTCCTGCCCGGTTGGGATATGTCCGACGAAGATGCTCCCTGGACTCGTTCGCGCCAGGACCAGATCGAAGCCGACCTGAGAGCCGCATGGAGCAATGATCCCGTCGTGCTCACGGATGGAAAGGGTACGCCCGAGATGCAAGGGAAGACGGGGCAGATCAATTAAATTCGACGACGAATCGAGTTAAGGCTTCTGTAGGGCTAACTGTGGAGTCTCAAGAGGTTGTCCGGATCCAAGCGGGAGCGGCTGATCGGTGGAGCGTGGTTGAGACTACCATGAGGGCGATGCCAGTTGTAGTGATGGAGCCAAGGAGACATTTGCGCGTTGCGTTGCTCGGAGTCTTGATACGCGCAGGCGTAGATCCATTCGCGGAGAGCGGTTTGGATGAAGCGTTCGGCTTTCCCGTTGGTGCGGGGCGTGTAAGGACGAGTGAAGTGATGGCGGAGGCCGAGCTGGCAGCAAGCCTCGCGAAAGGCGCCCGAGCGATAGCAATGGCCGTTGTCGGTGAGCAAGCGGCGAATGTGAATGCCCAGAGTGGCGTAATAGGCCACGGCGGCATGCAGAAAAGCAACGGCCGAAGCGCCGGTAAAGTTAGGCAAGACCTGGGAAAAGGCAATGCGAGAGTGATCGTCGATGGCGACGTGCAAATACTCCCAGCCTCGATGATGTTTCCCGCGGCGCCGCCCGTCGGCACGGACGGCGATTTCCGTAAAGCGGCCCAGATGCTTGATATCGAGATGGAGGAGATCGCCGGGAGCGGGATGTTCGTAGCGAATCACGGGCACAGCGGGTTCGAGATCGCGCTGGCGATTTAAGCCCAGGCGGCGAAGGATGCGGCTGACGGTAGCGCGGCTCAGGCCCGTGGCCTGAGCGATGTGCAGACCGGTGAAGCGCTGGCGGCGAAGCTGTTCAACACGCTGCACCAGAGCATGGGCGGTGCGGCGCGGGGACCGCCAGGGACGAGAAGAACGGTCGGGTAAACCGGCCGGCCCTTGCTGGCGATAGCGGCGGGTCCATTTGGCGGCAGTACGCGCGCAGACGTTGAACTCGGCGGCCGCCGAGTTCAACGTACTCCCTTGAAGGATCACCTTTTCAGCCAACTGCTCTCGACGCACAAAGGTGAGTCGTGCATTCTTATGAATGTCCATTCGGGCATCTCCGGTTGAAGGTGACTGCTGACACCATCAGCTTCTCCGTTTTTGCTCGAATGGACAACCTGTTGAAATCTCACAGCTAACCTAAATAGTAGATGGCTTCATGGTATGCTCCGCTCAATGGCTAGAACCTTCGAAACGCGTATCGTCGCGTTTGTCGACATCCTCGGATTCCGCGACATCGTGGCGCGGATGATGAAAGAACCTGAAACATTCGACACGGTACGGGACGCACTAAAGACGATCGATGCTCAGGCGGAGGGGTTTCGACGGTATCGCAAAGAAACGGGGACATCGCGGAAAGAATTGCTTCGAGGTCGAGTTGTCCCTTTAGTTCACACGACTCATCTTGAAATGACGGCATTCTCTGATTGTTATGTACTCTCCGAAACTGTAGGCACCTGGCGCGTCCTCGCGGCTGCTCAGGCACTAGGTTCTATTCTTCTCCGCAAGGGGATCCTGTCACGTGGAGGAATCGTGCAGGGTGGGGCGTATCACCGAGGTGCGATCGCTTTTGGTCCAGCGATCATCGAAGCTTACGAGCTTGAGTCGCAGGTCGCCAAGTATCCCCGGATCGTCGTTTCTGAAGAAGTACGAGAAAGCCATTGGGGTTATCACAGTGGTGTATGCAAAAGCCGACTGTTCCTGCAAGATGCGGACGGATGTTGGTTCCTAAACGTTTTGGCGCCGCCGCTGTCCCGATGGAAAGCTCTCCCGAACGCTCCTGACACGATTGAGAGCGCCACCTTCCTGACCTCGGTTGGCGCCTGGCTGACGAAAGAGCGTCACCGCGTACGCAAAGACATTGGAAAACTGTCTAAGTTGAATTGGCTGGCCCATCATTTCAATCTCGCCGCTCGTCTCGAGAACGGTGTTCACGAGATTGAGGAGACAGTCGCCGCAAAGACAAAATAAATGAATCATTTCGAGTCTGGGATTCTCTGTGGTATTTCGTTGGGCGCGTCTGACTGAACGCCGCTCGCCTATTCCTTATGTACATTCTGACCACCGGCGGCGCAGGGCGTTTTGCCCGCGAGTGCTTCGGGACACTTACGGTAGATGGGCTTTCAGGTCGTCCAGTTGATCTTTGTAGTTGATGCGGTAGCGCGCAAAGGGGTGGGACATTGTTGTCCCCGTATTGCTCCAAGCTTTTACGTCCCATCCGGCCTCGACTAAATCTGACGCGGCGAACACAAACTCCAGGGTATCGGTAAAGAAAGTAACCGCATCGAAATGCGCGTTATAGTCAAATCGGGCATCGCCGCCATGGACGTAAAAATTTCGGCAATTCACCGCTTCATCGGCAACGGTTATAAGTTCGGGGAAGCGATTAGCGGCATCCTTCAGGATGTAGCTAACTCTGTGGCGAACTTTGTGTTTTAGGCTGGCTTTTCCGATCCGGCCTAACGCCCCGAGAACACTGTCGCGTTCCGGGCTGGGTAACAAAGCGCGGAATCCCTTGCGACTGGCCTCTTTGGCTTCTTCGAGCTCTTTCGATAACTGTACGTCGGACGGTGAGGCACAAGCTGGAAGAATGTCGAACATGTTCGCAGCGCCAATGAGGCGGTCTACATCGTAGGAGTTTTGCTTCGCAAAGCAGTTCGAAAAGCGCGCTCGCGCATCGCTCCAAGATGCGTCCCGGTCCAGCCAACTGGAGAGAACACGACAGAAATCGTCCGGCTGCCGGACAGCATCCAAAAGTACATCAGAGCAATGCGGCTCCTGTGCTCCCTGCCGCCGCTCGCGTTTCGGTTGCATGCTCCAATAAACGTTCAGAACAACGGGCGTTTGTTGACTGCATTCGCAGGTGAGATTGATCGCGACGAGGTTCTGCGGGCGTCCCGCGAGAATCTCCAAGAATCTCAATACTGTAATGATGTGGCGAATCGATTGTTCAAAAACAACTGGCGTTGGAAATTCAATCGTCACAAAGATTGTGTTTCGGAGGCCCACTCCGTTCGGCCCACCTAGAGTGGTATGTCGGGGATTGTGGGCTGCGGACACTCTGCCAAGCAATGTGTTGGCGGAGAATATTTCCTTCTTGCCGGTGAAATAGAGAATCTGCGGGTCAGGACCGGTATTGATTTTTCGTCCGAGGGCATTACCGGCTGCGATTTGGTCAATGAACGGTTTCGCGTCGAGCAGGAATCCGAACGCATCGAAGTCATAGAACAGCGTGGTTGCGTCGTCCACTGCAAAATGAACCTTGATGATTCTCTTCTCATCCGGCGCAAGAAAGCTGTCGCCATGAACGACGAAATGAGGAAATACGCTCGCAAAGTAATATTCCTCGCCAGCTCGGGCGCCGTGGCCTGGAACGAGCGTTGTTAGGCAATCAATGAGAGAGACCTTGGTTAGATCCTGCAGGATACCTGTGATGTACTGATGGAGTCCGGCGTGAGTCTGAAACTCGTGCCGGTCGTAGAGATAGACTGTACTCTCGGGCCCCGCGACGGTGAGCTCCCCATAAATTTCCTCACTCGGAGCAAGAGTGAATTTTCCTGCGTGCTTCGACTTTCGGAGGTCATCCACGGTGAGCCCTCGACTATGTCAATCTCATTCGAAACGTAGCTAGTTTGCAGCATATTATAGTTCTCGTAGTCGACGAGGGCGACGAGAATACGGCGACTCCTGCTAGGTGGGAGTCACCGAATTTTCTGGACTGATGGCCGTGGGGCATGGCCGAGCGATACCAGAACGTTATCGTCCAACGCTGAAGCAGGCGGTGTACACCAGAGGTACACGGAAAAGCGAGCCAGAGTAAGTGGATGATCTTTCAGTAGATTAGGTTGGTAGGGGCGGTGGGGATCGAACCCACGGCCGAAGCGCTGAAAGGTAAGACCACGCGCACTTAGCGACGAACAGCGTTCCGAGTTCCACACTCCGATTCGGAAAGAATTCCGGTGTCAGTTCTGGTGTCAGTTGGTTTGCTATATTGGGGCAATCGCAGGCGCGTCCTGACTTCTCTCGATTTTCGTATATGACGGAATTGGCATGACTTGGCGTGTTGTGACGTGATGGGGCGAGAGCCAAAGAATGGCTTAAAAGGCCGCTGCTCTACCACTGAGCTACGCCCCTGCTGCGTCTTAACATCTTACACGGAAACAAAATCGCGGAGATAGGAGGAAATGGCGGGCGCGAGATTTTTCGATGGCGGGCGTAATTGGGGCGCGAGTTCGGGAGCGCGGCGGAGCGATGATGCAGTGGCGCACGTCAACGGCACCGGCGTGCCCTGTGGGCCTGCCGCTGGCAGGCTCACAGGGTGAAACGACTGGCGCTGCAGAGGCAAGACCTTCGTCGCGGTGGTGCTTTTTTCGCGCTGGTACGCGTCGCTGCTGGTACGGCGCTGCGCCGGCGCACTGCGGCGCGAGGCAGCTGCGCGTGTAGCGCGCGGTTGGTTAATCGGAGGATGGAGCTTCGCTCTGGGCGGGCGGGGATAGAGCGCGCTTACGTTTCCAGACGTAGTCCTTGCGCAGCTTGGCCTGGTGCTTTTTCACCTGAACTTCGAGTTCGGCGAAGGCGGCTTTGGCGCTGCCGAGGACGTCGGCGCCGACGCCGGTGGCGTGCATGGTGCCGGTGGGAAGATTGAGGTTCAGGGAAAAACTGTATTCGGTCTTGCGAGGCGTTTTTTCGAGCGAGCCGTGCAGATAGACCAGGTCGGGGGCGTAGCGCTTCAGGATACGATTCAGCTTTGCGGCATGGCGTTCGGTTTCATGTTCGACGACGGTGTGAAATTCGGCTTGCACGTGGCTGTAAGTGATTTTCATCGGGGCACCCTAGCGAAACTCGGATTGCGAATCGAAGAAGTCTGGGCATCGAGGCAAAACAAGCATAGCGCCGCGCCAAGGGAGTTGCAACCAAAGTGAAGCGAGAAATGCAGGATTAGGCGCCGGCGCGGGGCGTGCAGCGTTTCACAACGGGACGCATTGGTTGAAATTGTGACGAATTGACACTGTCCGAGGCGCCGGCATACGCTCGTGCAGCATCCGTTCCGAGACGACGCGGCGAGCGAGCCATGCCCTCAAAATCGAAATTGCCACAGCCTGACAGCGCGCGGATTCTGGTGGGGCCGGCGGGGTGGTCCTATCCCGACTGGAAAGGGATTTTGTATCCGACGCATCGCGAGAAGGGATTTCACGAAGCGGCCTACCTGGCGGAATTTTTCGACACGATCGAGATCAACACTTCCTTCTACTATCCGCTGAAGGCGGAGCTGGCGGCGCAGTGGGCGGAGCGCATCGCAGCAAATCCGCGGTTTCAATTCACGGCAAAGCTGTGGCAAAAATTCACGCACGAGGGTGACACCACCGCCGAAGACGTGAAAGCCGTGCGCGCGGGATTCGACGTGTTGCAGGCGGCGAAGCGGCTGGGCGCGGTGCTGCTGCAATTCCCTTTCTCGTTTCACAATACGCGGGAAAATCGCACGCGGCTGCATGCGGTGCTGGAGCGATTCGCGGACTACCCGCTGGCGGTGGAGGTGCGGCACTCGCCGTGGGCGAAGAAAGATTTCTACGAGATGCTGCACGAGCGCGGCGTGGGATTCTGCAACATTGACCAGCCGGTGATTGGGCGCTCGATGCAGCCGAGCGAGCGGGCGACCGCCGCGGTGGGGTACGTGCGGCTGCACGGGCGGAGGTACGACACCTGGTTCAGCGACGATCCGGCGGCGCCTGCGGCGGAACGCTACAACTATCTTTATTCCGAGGAAGAGCTGGAGCCTTGGGCCAAGAGGATCGAGCACGTGGCGGAGGCCGCAAAGACCACGTTCGTGGTGGCCAACAATCACTTTCAAGCGAAGGCGATCGTGAACGCGCTGCAGCTGGTTCATCTGCTGACGGGAACCAAAGTGCGGGTGCCGGAAGCGCTGCGCGCGCATTATCCGCAACTGGAGGCGATTGCGAGCGAGCCTGCGGCCGAGCCTACATTGTTCCCGTTGCCGCCGAAATGAGGCATGGGGCAGCGGCCTGGAGAGCGATGTAAATCGCAGGGCGGGCAGCGATGGCGTTTGCTGCGGATGAAAATTGCGAGACGGGTGCGAACGCTTGCGCGGGCCGGCAAAATCGCCGCAGGAAACCGTTACTTCTTGAAAAGATCTTCGAAGGCTTTGCGCGCGTCGTTGGGGCGTCCGGGATTCGTGGGAGCCGGAGTGGCGGTGGCGTAGGTCACCGGAGACGTATCCTTTTCAACGGTCATGCGAAATTCGAAGAAGGTGCAATCGTTCTTGGCGTCTTTCTTGGCGATGCGCTCGGGAATGGGCTGGGTGCACTCGAACTGCTTGCCGGTGTCGAAGTGGACGCACTGTTTGCAGCAATGCAATTCGGTGTGGCAGCGAGGACATTCGCCATTGGGGTCAAAACCGGGCATCAGGACCGCACCGCAACTGGTGCAACGCGCCCTCATAACCGTACCAACCATGCGGGGAGTCCGCGGGCCCATGGAATCCTGCTTGGGGCGGGGCTCGCCGCTGGGGCGCTCGCTTCTTTCTCGCTTCTTTTCCTGGGAATCGCGGTCGCTGTAGCCCCTCTGCTTATACTTCCGGTCCATCGGACCTCCTAAGGGGTTAATTCAAACTGCCGTGAAAGCTGCTACATCCGCGGCGCTGCAAAAGACGCCGCCGAAAGCGGGCTGAATCGAAGGCGGTAACAGGCTGCGGCCGCGATGGATCCAGCGAACAATGCAAAGGTTACTGGCGAATTGATCCGTTTCCCTTGCGGGACGACACGAAACTCGGAACCGGCGACGGGGACAACCGCCGGAGTACTCGGGTCGTTCGGGTGCGTCGTCACACAACAACCAAATCGTGAAGTGAGGCCCCGGGAGATGACTCCATAACGCTCCGCGGGGGAATCGCTCCGGTACGGGCCAACGCAATTTCAGTGGTACAGCCGCTTTCCATCCGCCGCCGGGAGCAGCTTATGCACACATTACCGAGATCGGGATACCGTTCGGGTAGAAAATCGGCGCGAGTACCGCGATTCCGAGGCTGCCAGGAGCGGCTGCCAACCTCTTTATAGAATACCCCTGCGGGGGGAATTGCAACATACATTTTCATTTTGGTGTACGGATCAGAAACGATCCGCTGCGGGAAGCGGTTGGGCCGAGGTTTGGTCATGAGCGCACACCGTTGTTGCGGCTTGCCCAGTACTTGCAGAGTCCTTCGAACGGCAAA
This sequence comes from Candidatus Acidiferrales bacterium, assembly GCA_049300435.1. Taxonomy (GTDB): domain Bacteria; phylum Acidobacteriota; class Terriglobia; order Acidiferrales; family UBA7541; genus Palsa-295. The sequence goes on from JBAQJS010000019.1 coordinate 203,704, forward strand.
TCCGGCTGGAGAAAGCTTCTGGGAGCGCCCTGGTCCGAGAGCAGGGCTTCGGCCGCGAGGTAGCCGCTGCGGACCGCGCCTTCCATGGTCGCGGGCCAGCCGGTACGAGTCCAATCGCCGGAAAGGTACAGATTCTGCACGGAAGTTTTCTGGGCGGGACGCCATTGGTCCACGCCGGGCTCGGGTGAAAAGGTGGCGTTCACTTCCTTAACGACCGTGGCCTTGCGCAACTGCGCTTCGCGAGTGGCGGGCAGCACGTCGGCGAGTTCGCGGCGGCAGAGATCAATAATTTCCTGCCGGGAGCGCGGAACCAGATCGTAGGAGGCGCTGATCACCAACTGCAGGTATTGCCCTTGGTCCGCCACGGCAGTGGCCTGGTGCGTTTGACGCGTGGCGCCCGATTTCGTTTCACCGGAGCGGTACAAGAGCGTCTTGTTGAAGACCCATTGGGTGGTGTGGTCGAGCAAGGTGAGGAACGGTTCGTTCATTACCGGACGGTCGTACCAGAGATGGACACCGGTGATGGGCGAGGTATTGATGTGGCGCAAGCCCTCGAGCGGCGCGTTCGTTTCGGTAAGCTCCGAGGGGAGCACGTCCTGCAGGACGTCGTGCGGCACGGCGGCAACGCAGGTGTCGGCGGCGATTTCGGAGCCGTCGTCCAAGACGACGCCGGCAAAGTGATTTTCGCGCACGCGAATTTTGCGAATTCCGCAGCGCAAGCGGACTTCTCCGCCCTGTTGCACGATGGCGGCGCGGCAGCCTTCGTAGAGATCGGCGAGCGGCACCGTAGGGATTCCCACGCGATATCCAGTGCGGCTTCCCAGAAACGCCTTCCAGAAGACTTCGATGCCGTAGCGGGCGTCGGTGCGCGCGAGCTCTTCATCGAGGGCGCTGACCAGGACGACGCGCCAGAAGCGCTCGATGGCGTCCGCGGTCTGGTTCATGCGATGCAGCCAATCGAGCATGGAAAGTCCGGCGATGCGCGGCGGATTGCCGCCGGAGCGGGCGATGGCCAGCATAGCCTTGGCGATGGAGGTCTTATCGGCGAGCGTGAGCGCGCCAAACAGCAGGAACGAGGGCGCCATATGCAGCGGCGGAGGCAGCGGCGCGGCTTCGATGATGGAGCGGCGGCCCTGAGCGTCCGCGAAATAGAGGCGATCGTAGAAGCGAATCTTTTCGGCGGCGCCAACGCGGGAATAAAAGTCGGCTAAATTGGTGCAGCAGGCGAGGGTAACGTGCTGGCAATTGTCCACCTCGCTGCCGTCGGGCAACGTGTAGGAGGTGGCGCGGCCGCCCAGGTGCGGGCGTCTTTCCAGCAGGCGGACGCGCAGGCCCGCTTCAGCCAGCGCGACGGCGGACGACAGGCCCGCCAGACCGCCGCCGATTACCAGAACGCTTTGCGAGGACATCACCCTTCCACCAGCCAGCCCTTCGCACCGCGAGGCCCGCCGTCAGGAGATATTGGATTTTTTCCGCGCCGGAGAGCGAAATGCGCGAAGAGAAAACGTCGAAATCCCGCTCTTCGATGCGCGCCAGCAAACTGCTATAGGTGCGAACCAGGGCGCCGAGAGTGGCGCGACTATCGGGGTTCACGCGGGCGACCAGCGGCGCGCCCTCCTGGTACATTTGCCAGGCGCGATCCGCTTCAAAAGCCAGCAATTCCTGGAGCCGCGGCGTGACCGGGCCCTTGAGTTCTTCCGCGCGGATACCGAAGCGGTCGAGGTCTTCCTGCGGAAGATAGATGCGTCCCATGGCGTAGTCGCTGGCGACGTCGCGAATGATGTTGGTGAGCTGGAAAGCAAGGCCCAGGCGCTCGGCGAGGTCGGGAGCTTTCGGGTCGCTGAAGCCGAAGACGTGCAGGCAGGTGAGGCCGACGGTGCCCGCGACGCGATAGCAATACTCCGAGAGACGATCGAAGGTGGCATAGGTGGCGTCGGTGAGGTCCATTTCGGCGCCGAGAATCAGGTCGTGAAAATAGCGCGTGGGGATCTGGAAGCGCGCGAGGGTATCGGCGAGCGCGGGAAGGACGGCGTGACCATCGGTGCGGCCGGCGATGGCCTGATCGAGCAAGCCGCGCCAGCGAGCGAGCGCCTGGCGCTTGGATTCGAGGTCGCCGGGCTCGTCGGAGGCGTCGTCAATGAGGCGCATGAAGGCGTAGAGAGCGCACAGAGCGTTGCGCTTTTCCTTGCGCAGGCCGAAGAAGGCGAAATAGAAGCTGCTGCGGGAGGCGCGGGCGATGCGATTGCACTCGGCGTAGGAAACGCGAACGAGGTCGGAATAACCGGTGAACCTGGCAGTCCGATCGTCGGGCGCCGCGTCCGCGCTTTCGTGCGATACGGGCCGGGGGCCTGGCACGGCGACGGGAGCCACCGATTGCGGCTTTTCCTGGCGCGAGAAAGCGCTGGCGGCGAGCGCCCTGAGCAACAGCGAGGCCTGAGTCCATTTGCCGAGCGAGGGCCGAACGGCGAGAGTATTGTATCCCGAGGCCTCGATGGCATCGAGAATCGCGAGGCCTCCGCGGCTGAACATGTCCAGATCCACGCGAAGAAAGGGCTGGACGGTTTGCGCGAGCGGGCGGCCTGCGCGGAAAAGCTCGCGCGTCCTGGCGATGAGCGCGGCCATCAGCGCGACGTAACGCGCATCGAAGCGTTTGTTCACTATGTCGGATTCGTTGAGGCCGTGCGCCGCCAGAACCTCGAGCGGAATATAGATGCGGCCTTTTTCCAAATCGCGCGAGACATCCTGCCAGAAATTCGCGAGTTGCAGCGCCGTGCAAGTGAAATCGGAAAGTCTCTGGCGCGGCTCATCGCGATAGCCGCACAAATAGAGCACCAGGCGGCCGACGGGATTGGCCGAATAGACGCAGTAGTCCAGCATTTCTTCCCAGGTGGAGTAGCGACGGACGGTCTGGTCCTGGCGAAAAGCACACAGCAGATCGCTGAAGGGCTGGAGTGGAATGTCCTTCGCGAGAATGGTTTCGCGTAGCGCGATCAACACGGGATGCGCGGGCCGGGCGCCTTCGGTGTAAATGAGGCGCAGCTCGACTTCCCAGGCGTCGAGCAATTGCAGGGCGCGGGCGGGAGAGGCTACTTCGTCGCCGAGGTCATCGGACCAGCGGCAGTAGGCGTACACGTTGTAGAAATGCTGATGGAGATGGAGCGGCAGAAGCCAGGAAACGACGTTGAAATTCTCGTAGTGGTGCGTGGCCAGCCAGCGCGTGTAGCGCTCGGCCTCGGGGGGAGCGCAATAAGCCGGAGGCAGATTGCGCGCGATTTCAAGTTCCGGTGTGGGCAGCATGACGGCCTGACCCGAGAAGCGGTCAGGGAATGACGGCGGTTTTCAGCTCGCCGTTCCTGTTCTTCATGTCCTGAAAAACCTTGGGCAATCCCGAGAGAGCGACTTCGCCGGTAATAAAGTCGCTGGAGCGGATTTCCCCGCGCGCGATGGTGTCCATGGCCTCGCGCATGAATTGCGGCGTGTGGTGGAAGGTGGACTTGATGGTGATTTCGGAATAATGCAGCGCCGCGGGGTCAATCTTCACTTCGGTGCCGGTGGGGCAGCCGCCGAAGAGATTGACGGTGCCACCCTTGCGGACCATTTGCAGCGCCCACTCCCAGGTGACGGCGCGGCCTACGGCTTCGATGACGGAGTCGGCGCCACGGCCGCCATCGGTGAGCTGCTTGACCAGTTCGACAGGGTTTTCGATCTTGTCCACGTCGAACGCGGCGACCGCGCCGAGGCGCTCGGCGGCTTTCATCTGGCTACTGCGCTTGCCGATGGCGATGACGCGAACCTTGCGCTGCGAAAGAATGCGGATGAATTTAAGTCCGATGGGACCGCAGCCGATGACCACGACGGTGTCGCCGGGGTGGACGCCGGTTTCGCGGATGCCGCGCAGGACGCAGGCCAGCGGCTCGGCCATCGCAGCATCCTGGAAGGAGATGCCGTCGGGAATTTCCAGCATGTTCTGGCGAACGATGCGTCCAGGGATGCGAATGTATTCCGCATAAGCGCCGTTATTAAAGAGCAAGTCCTCGCAAAGATTTGGCTGGCCCTTACGGCAGAAGAAGCAGACGTTGCAGGGCGCGGAATTCGCGGGTAGGACGCGCATGCCGGGCTGCACGCCGCTGTTGACGCTGCTGCCGGTCTCTTCGACGACGCCGGCCAGCTCGTGACCGAAGAGGGATGGCGGCTGAATCATGCGGGCGTGGTAGCCGCGCTTCCAGACCTTGAGATCGGTGCCGCAAGTGAGGGCGACGGCCACGCGCACGAGCACTTCGTCGTCGCCAATCTTGGGGATATCTACGGTTTCGATCTTCAGATTTTCGGCGCCGTACAGTACCGCGGCATTCATATGCCCATTTCTCTGCTTATTAGTGCTCATTCGTGCCTTATGACTACTTTCAAAGTATTATCCGCTGGATGGGCCGCCAATTCCAGTGCTTCGGCGATGCGCTCCAGCGGGAAGCGATGCGAGATGAGATCGCGCACCGGCAAACGTCGCTCGAAGACCAGAGCCGCGGATTCAGCCTGGTCGTCCACGGACGCGCTGTAGCTGCCGAGGATTTCCTTTTCTTCCACACCCACCGCCGCTGCGGGAAATTCCAGACGCAGGACGGGATCGTTATGAGCAAACAGTAACACGCGGCCACCCGGCCGGGCGAGAGCCAGAGCTTCAGGGACCAATGACGGGTTGGGCACGGCCACCAGGACGGCGTCCGCGCCGCGGCCACCGGTGCGGCGGCGAATCTCCTGCTGGAGGTTCGCGGCGGCGGGATCGAAGACTTCTTTTGCGCCGAAGCGGAGACTAGCGGCGCGGCGCCCCGGCATGGGATCGCTGGCATAGACTTGCGCGCCGGCATATTTCGCGAGAATCATCAGCAACATGCCGATGGGACCCTGGCCGATGACCAGAACCTGCTCTCCCGGCGCGATGCGAGCTTTGCGGACGGCCTTGAGGCAAGTATTGACCGGCTCGACGAAAGTGGCTTCCTCGAAGGTGACGTCCGGCGGCAGCAGGATCATGCCGCGCTCGACGATCCAGGGCATAGCGCGGACGTATTCGGCGAATCCGCCGCCATTGGGATCGAAGCCGGCGGTGAGGCCGGTCTTTTTGTAACCCGCGCACTGGGAAAAAAGCCGGCGCTCGCAATAAAAACAATTGCCGCAGGGAATGTGATGGAAGCTGACCACGCGATCGCCCGGCTTGAATCTGGTGACGCCCGCACCGACACGCACGACCGTGCCGGCAAGCTCGTGGCCGAGAATCTGCGGAGGAGCGACAAAGCCGTGATGAATTTTCTTGATGTCCGTGCCGCAGATGCCGCAAGCGGCCACGCGAAAGAGCAATTCATCTTCGCCGATTTCGGGAACGGGGACGGATTCCAGGACGACCTGGCCCTTGCCGCGGTATACGCCAGCGCGCATGTGGCCGCGCGGCTGCGGGGGTTTGTGGTGCGCGCCGAGTTGTTCGATGGTCTGGCTCATGGCAATCTCTTGCGCGGCTAAGGAGCCGCGACCCCGGCGCGCAGTTCGAGCGGATTGAAGCGCTCGGCAACGAAGGCGATGTAGCGATCCAAAAAGTGCCCCAGCGATACCGCGGCGAGCTTGCTGTTGCGCCCCAGCCGTACCAGATCCGGGACGGACGCGGGATGCTGCGCGACTTGTCCGAGGACGCGCGAAACACTGAGGCGACCGTCGTCGGTAAAAATGCGATTCATGTCGAGAGGCAAGTCGTCGTCCACCGCGTCACTGACGGTGCGGATGGCGACCGCCGGAATCCCGAACGCCGCCGCCGCGAGGAGGACTTCAAAACTTTCCATCTCGACGGCATCGGCATGGGCGCCCAGGTGGCGCTTTTCCTCGGCGCGGCCAACGACGCGCTCGGCACTGTAGAACTGATCCACCACGGTGGCGTCGCATTCGGCCGCAAACGAGAGCAAGGGCGCGCTGCTTTCGAGAACATCGGCGGTGTCCTCATCGTGCACGGCTTCGGTGCGAACCGAACGCGCCGTGAGAATCTGGCCGATCTGGTAGCGCGACTTGAGCGCACCGGCTAGTCCGGATGAGATGCACAGGCGAACCGGTGCGGACTCGGAATCGGATTCGGCGCGCAAGACTTTGGATGCCTGCAGGCGCGCCTGCTTCGGGCCTGCGCCGGTCAAGACAACGCCGACATCGGCGGCGCCGACCCGCGCGCAGTGAACAGAGGCATCACACCATTTACCGGCGCGAAAATCGCGCAGGGCGCGCCACGGCGCAAATTCATTTTCGAGCGCGAAGGTGACCAGTATCTTCATTGCGATTCTCTAGGCCGCGGCGGCATGAGCGACGCGCTTGCCCCCGGCGCGATTGGGAATGTAGCTGTTCGCCTGGTACCAGCGCACGGCGCGCTCCAGGGCCGCTTCCACCTTTGCCGGGTTATAGCCCAGTTCTCTTTGGGCCTTATCGCTGGCGACGAACATTTTGTGGCGCGACATTTTGACGCCTTCCACGGGAATTTGCGGCTCGCGTCCCACGATGCGGGAGTAAAGCTCGTCCGCGTAGCCCGCGGCGAGCGCGACGGCGTGCGGCAGGCGAACGCGCGGCGCGGGGCGGCCGGTGATGGCGGACAGCGCGTCCAGAATTTGTTTGAGCGTCATATTGCGCGCACCGAGAATATAGCGCTCGCCGATGCGACCCTTCTCCGCAGCGAGCAGATGACCCGCGGCGACATCTTCCACGGCCGCGACGTTGAGACCGGTATCCACGTAGGCGGGCATCTTGCCACGCAAAAAATCCAGAATGATGCGACCGGTGGGCGTGGGCTTCCAATCGCCCGGGCCGACCGGCGCGGTGGGATTTACGATTACCACCGGAACGCCGGCACGGGCTGCTTCGAGCGCAACCTGCTCAGCCAGGAACTTGGACCGTTTGTAATGCCCAATCATTTCGCCGAGCCCCGCCTGCGTTTCTTCGTTGGGCAGCGGGCCGTGGCGCGGCACCGCGATGGTGGCCACCGTGCTGGTATATATGATGCGCGCGACGCCCGCGCGTTGCGCGGCAGCGAGCAAACGGCGGGTGCCTTCGACGTTGCAGTCGTAAATCTCGGCGGGCTTGGGAGCCCAAAGGCGGTAATCGGCTGCGATGTGATAGACGCGGCTGACGCCGCGCATGGCGCGTTCGAGCGAAGCGGCGTCGCGCAGATCGCCTTCGAAAGGCTCGACCGGCAACCCCTCCAGCACGGAGAGATTGCTGGCAGGGCGAACCAGGACGCGAACGGCATCGCCCGCGGCAACGAGTTGCCGGGCGACGTGGCTGCCCACAAATCCGGTGGCGCCGGTGACGAGCGTAGTCATGAGATGTGGCTAGGGCGCTTTCGCGCTGCCGGATGCTGCGCGCGAATTGTGGAGGTGCAGCCCAGCGCGCGGAATGCGGCCGGGCGACGAGGTGCATTAGCGATTTTGCCGCTGGGAAGGGCACAGCGGCGATGCACGGCCAGCAAAGTTCGCATGTGCTAGGTCCGTTTTCCGTTGCGGTGCTGCAATTCCGCGGACGGAATCTGCACACCGAGGAACTTGCGACGGCCGTTGCGCATATTATCGTAGCGCGCGAGAGCGTAGAGCGGGAAGGCGTTGCGATAGATGTGATACTTCAAATAGAACACGCAGGGAAAGCCAGTGCCGGTGAATTCGTCTTCGTCCCAGGTTCCGTTTTCTTTCTGGCTTGCGACCAGCCAGGCGACGGCGCGCTCGACGGAAGGATCGTCGGGACCGGCCACCGCGAGCAACGCGATGACGGCCCAAGCCGTCTGCGACGCGGTGCTCGAGCCCTTCCCTTTCAGCGCGGGATCGTAGTAGGAAAGAATGGACTCGCCGAAACCGCCATCGGGATTCTGCACGAAGCGCAGCCAACTGGCCGCGGCCTGGCAATCGGGACCTTTCGAAAGCCCGATGGTTTCCAGGGCGCGCAGAACGCTGCTGCTGCCGTAGATGTAATTGACGCCCCAGCGTCCGAACCAGGGGCCTTCGGCGGTCTGTTCGTGACGGAGAAAGGCTCGGGCCCGCCGCAGCACGGGATGATTCGCGGACCAGCCCATCTGGCCGAGGCATTCGACGGCCCGGGCGGTGACGTCTGCCGTGGAAGGATCGAGCATGGCGTTATGGTCCGCGAACGGAATGTGATTCAGAAATTGCAGGTTGTTCTCGTGATCGAAGGCGCCCCAGCCGCCGTCATCGTTCTGCATGCTAAGCAGCCAGGCAAGGCCGCGCTGCATGGAACGGCGCAGGTGATCGGGCTCGGGATCAGAGACGCGGCCCAGGGCCATGAGCACGAAGGCGGTATCGTCAACATCCGGATAAAATTCGTTCTTGAATTCAAAAGCCCAACCGCCTGGCTCGGCGTCGGGATTCTTCACCTGCCAGTCTCCCGGGCCGAGAATCTGATTCGAGACCACCCAGCGCTCGGCGGCGATGAGCGAAGGATGGGCAGGGTCGAGGCCGGCTTCTTCGAGCGAGACCATGGCGATGGCTGTATCCCACACCGGCGAGATGCAGGGCTGGACGCGAAGGGTGTCGTCTTCGGGAATTTCATAGCGCGCCAGGAAATTGATTTCGCGGGCGACGAGAGGATCCTGCGGATCGGCGCCTGCGGCGAGCAGGGCAAAAATGGAATTCATCATCGCGGGGTAGATAGTGCCCAGGCCTTCGCTGCGTTCGAGGCGCTCGATCATCCAGCGGCGGGCGCGGGCCAGCGCCAGTTTGCGGAACGGTTTCCAGCGCAGGCGCTCGTAGAACTTCAAGCCGCGGTCGAGCGCCAGAAACACGTTGCGCCAGGAGACGACGCGCTTATCCCAGACGAAGGATTTGGGCTTGCTGCCGGGGTTCTTAAAGAGTTCGCTGACGGTGACGCCGGCGGGCAACTGCCAATCAGGCTTGTGGGCGTACACCAGCGCGAGCGGGATGACGATGCCGCGAGTCCACGAGGACATTTCGTGGATATTGATGGGGCACCAGTCGGGCAAAAGCATCAGTTCGGGCGGGATGGAGGGAACGATGCTCCAATCCACGCCGCCGACCATGGCGAGGTAGAAGCGCACGTAGGAGTTGGTGGCTTCCAGGCCACCCAGCTCGAGGACTTTATTCTTGGCCCGGACTAACGCGGGGTCGGTCGCGGCATCGCCCGCCAGGCGTAATCCAACGTAGGCTTTGACGGTGGCGTTCAGCTCGGAGGGGCCGCCTTCGAAAATGTTCCAGCCGCCATCGGGCAGCTGTCTGCGGCGAATATGATTGGCGAGCTTGGCCACTTTTTCGGATTGCAGTTGTCCGAGAACGTGGAGGTAGAGAATGTAATCGGATTCGAGGGTGGTATCGGCTTCCAACTCCGCCCACCAGTAGCCGTCCTGGGTTTGCGCGGAGAGCAGCCAGTGCGTGCTACGGGCGACGGCCTGCTCCACCTGGAATTCGATGTTGCGGCTGCGAACAGTGGCCGTACCGTGAGCGTTGACATCGTCCGGGATCCCGACCCGCAGTCTTGCCTCAGGTGTCATCAATACCCTCAGTGCTATCGGACTACGCTTCAACCATTAGATGCACGCCGATGGTCCTCGGGGGCCCATCGTGCAAGATCCGCCAACCTGTAACCGCGTACTTTTTATCGGGAACTGCCGATGGCCGACTAGCCGCCGCCAACCCCCGGAGTGGGGGTCCCAGAAAAACGCCTGCGAGAACAGTCTGCCTCCCCCTTGCGCCTTTCCCCAGGGGATTCGTGCTAACGCCAACATTATGTTTGGGTTTGGGCTTCTGGTCAACTAAAAACCGTTGCCCGTTTCCCTGTTGCATATGATGTTTGCAAAGCGAAGATGGCTGCCTGGACATTTCGAATCAGTAAACAGCGTGGGACATATGTGCAAAAGATTGCGGAATTCGTGAGCGCACGACCGGCGAGGAGATCAGTCGGCATGAGAGAAAAAGCGAACAGAAATCGAAATCATTCACCGGCGACGGCGCGAAGACGCAGTTCCCTTCCCGAAGCTGGGGGGCGCGAGGCAAAGCGACAGGTCACTCGCTCGTCCTTTTTCCCTCCAGTTTGCGCACGCGCTCCGCCAATTCCGGCAAACGAGACAGCCAGCCGTACTGTTCCTTGAATCGCGCGAAGGGCCGCGCGGGAGTTCCCCAGACGGTCTGGCCTCTGCGGATGGTCTTGCCGCTGGGGATGCCGGCCTGCGCGCCCACAATCGCGCCGTCTTCGAGGGTGCAATGCGGAGCAATGCCCACCTGGCCGCCCACGATGACCTGGGTGCCGATCGTGGAGCTGCCTGAAATACCCACCTGCGCGGCGAGGATGGAATTTTCGCCGATGCGGACGTTGTGCGCGACTTGCACGAGATTATCTATTTTGACCCCCGGTCCGACATAGGTGGCGTCGAGCGAGCCGCGATCAATGGTGGTGTTGCAGCCGATTTCCACGTCGTCGGCAATTTCGACCGTGCCGATTTGCGGGAACTTGATGTGGCGGCCGTCTCCGAACACGTAGCCGAAACCGTCGCCGCCAATGACGGCGCCAGAGTGCACCGCGACGCGATTCCCCAGCTTCGCTCCGGCGTAGAGCGTGACGCGCGGATGCAGCCAGCAATTTTCTCCAATGTGGGAAGCGCGTCCGAGGAAACAGAACGCGTCCACAGCCGAACCGGCGCCGATGGCCACGCCCTCTTCGATGACGACATAGGGACCGACGCGGATATTGGGTGCAAGACGCGCGGTGGGCGCGACAATCGCGGTGGGATGAATTTCCGGGCGGAGCGCGGGCTGGGGAAGCAACCACGCGGCGGCCTGCGCGAATGCCAGCTTGGGATGGGCGACTTCCAGCACGGTCTTCCCGGGCAATGTGGTGCCAGCGGGCGCGAGCACGCAGACCGCCGCCGAGGCCGCGGCGCGCTGCTGGTGGCGCGGGGCGTCCACATAGATGAGGTCTTCGGCCGCGGCGCTTTCGGGATTGGCCAGGCCGGAAACGGGCGCTTGCGCGTCGCCATGGATTTTCGCACTCAGGAATTCGGCAAGCTCAACTGCGGTATGACTCATTAACGCACCTCGTGGAAAGACTTAAACATTTCGGAGGCCCTGGCGGCACGGCGCTCCGAAACTAAAACGGATATACCGGCGGCTCGCCGGGCGGACGAGTTTTCCACCTCTTGTGCACCCAGAGCCACTGGCCGGGATGCGCGCGCACCTGCTCTTCAATGACTCGCGTGAAGCGCTGGGTATTTTCGCGAACGTCCAATTCCTCGTCTCCGGTGCGCGCCAGCTCGACCGGAGGCTCAAAGCGCAGGCGATATTTTTGCCGGGAGTCGTCCCAGAAGAGAAAGCCGGGAACGACGGCCGCGCCGGTGCGCAGGGCGATGCGCGCGAGACCGGAAGTGGTGGACGCCGGGATGCCGAAAAAGCTGACGAACACGCCTTCTTCGAGCGAGGTATTGTGATCCGAGAGAATGCCCACCGTTCCGCCCTCGCCCAGAACTTTCAGAATCGCGCGCGCGGATTTATTTTTCTCGACGGGACGATTGCCGGAAAGGCAGCGATAACGATTGATCAGTGCGTCCACGCGAGGATTGGAGATGGGCCGCACCAGAAAATGCAGCGGATGCCCGTAGAGCGCGTGCGCGAAAGAGGAAAGCTCCCAGGCGCTCATGTGGGCGGTGAGGAACAGGACGCCCTTGCCGAGGCGCTGCCCGGCGGCAAAATTTTCGGAACCGTCCAGCAGCACGACGCGCTCGATGTTGCCGGGAGTGTACCTTGGGAATTGCGAGAACTCGCCGGCCATCCAACCGATCTGGCGGATCATTTCGCGGATTACGGCGGCGCGCTTTTCCTCGCTCCAGTCCGGAAAGGCGAGATGCAAATTAAACATGGCGGCGCGGCGGAGCGGCGCGCGAAACCAATAAGCCACGGACGCAAAGGTTGCGCCCACCCAGCGCGCGGCCGGCCGCGGCAGAAGTCCCAGTAACTTCAGCCCCGTCCAGGCCACCGCATATTCCAGCCATTCCCGCATAGCGGGCCATTATGCAAGAGGGCGCGGAGCGGACGCCAGCAATGGTTCGCCGATTTTCCCGCGCAGCGGGGTGCAACGGGAGCGTATTTCGCTTCGCGAAACGGGATTGGCTGCGGGATGTTAGACTCGTCGCGCCTTGAATGAACGGCCACAACGGGAACGAATGCCGAGCGGCGCGATGGTGGCGGCGGCGACCGTGGCGGTGCTGGTGCCGCTGTTCGCGAATCTCGGCGCGATTGGGCTGATCGGGCCGGATGAAACCCGGTACGTGTGGATCGCGCGGGCGATGGCGGAAACCGGCGACTGGGTTACGCCGCGGCTGTATGGAGTTCCGTGGTTCGAGAAGCCGGCGCTGTACTACTGGGCGGCGGCGATCGGGTTCAAGCTGAATTTGCCGGCGGAATGGGCCGCGCGGCTGCCATCCGCGTTTGCGGCTCTCGCTGCGGCGGCTGCCATTGGGTGGTTTGCGTGGCGATATTACGCCGCAGGGAAGGAGTTTTCTTCCGGCGCGGCGCTGATTGCGCCGGTGATGTTTTCCACGAGCGTAGCGGCCATCGGATTCGCGCGTGCCGCGACGCCGGACATGCTATTCAGCGCGGCCATCGCCCTGGCCATGATTTGCGCTGCGAGCGTGCTGCGGCGAGCGGGGGCGTGGCCCGGTTCGGATGGCGCGCGCGTGGAGCGCCCCGCGGGCGATCTGGCGGCGCTAACGTTGTGGGGCGTGTTCCTGGGACTGGGAGTGCTGGCAAAGGGGCCGGCGGCGGTAATCCTGGCGGGCGGCGCGGTGGGGCTATGGGCGCTGGCGACGTCCAAGTGGCGCGCGGCGATCCGGCTGGCCCATCCGCAGGCAATCGCAGCGTGCTGTATAACGGCGCTGCCGTGGTACGCGCTGTGCGCGCGGCGCAACCCGGAGTTTCTACACGTTTTCATCTTTCAGCATAATTTCGAGCGATATCTGACCCCGATATTCCAGCATGTGCAGCCGTTCTGGTTTTTCGGGCCGATCACGATCGTGGCGCTGCTGCCGTGGTCCGTGCTGCTTATCGCGGTGGCGCAAGAAGGCTGGCGAGCGTGGCGCGAAAAATCGTGGAGGAATTCGCCCGGATTTTTCGCGGGGTGCTGGGCCGTCTTCCCGATCCTATTCTTCAGCTTCTCGCAATCGAAGCTGCCCAGTTACATTCTGCCGGCGGTGCCGGCCCTGGCGCTGCTAATGGCTATCAGCGCGGAACGAGCGTTTCAAAGGAGTCGCACGAACGCGCTGACGCTGAGCGCGGGCACTGGCGTGGTATGGTTCACGCTGGCCGCGGTGTTCCGGCATGCGGCGCACAAAGGGCCATTCGCGGAGATAGGCGGGGTCGTTCCGCAGCTAGCGGCGACGGCGATGGGCATTGCGATCGTGGGGGCGGGGCTACTTTGCTTCGCGGGGTTCCGCCGGGATTTTCGCCTGGCGGTAACCGTTTGCGCTCTTTGCGTGATTGTCGCGCTGGAAACGGCGAACATCCAGGTTCTGCCACCGCTCGATCCTTACTTGTCGGCAAGAGCTCATGCGGCGTTTCTGCGCAACGATCTGCACCCGGAGCGAATCTTCACTTTCGAGCTGCGGCGAACGTGGGACTACGGGCTGGCGTTTTATTTTCACCGCGAACTGCCGGAATGGTCACTAGAGGATCCCGAGCCGGCGCTGGTGCTGACGTCAGGCGCGGGATATGAAGCGATCGTGCGGGCCGGGAGGTTCCGCGGAGACCTGGAGCAGCCGGAGCGCGGGGTTATCTACGTCCCAATCGAGCCTGCCCCGCGCTAACGCCCGCCTTCCGACGCTGCCGGCAGGTTCTGCAAGAAGAAACTGACCACCTGGCTTTCATAATTCTTGCGGTCCTCGTCGGACATGTCCGGGTAACTGGTGCGGTCGCGGATCATCTGCTTGGGATCCGGGGCGCCGGTGTAGATGTCCATCATCTCCTTGGCGAGGAGGGGGCGGTCATCGGGGACGAAAAACAGCTTGGGAATTCCCTTGGTTCGCTTCAAGCGCGTGGTGACGGGCGTTTGATTGCGAAAGGGATAATTCAGCATGCGGAATCCGAAATCGCAGAACTTGGCGACGAACGGGATGATGGTCAACCCGGAGCGCTGCACCTGGATCTGCATCATGTCCCGCGGATCGGCATAGGCGTCGTCCACGATGAAGGCTGCGACGCGCGGATCGGCAACGGCGTTCTCCAAGACCACGTAGCCGCCCATGTCCACGCCCCACAGGCCGAAATGCCTGGGATCCACGTCATCACGCGTGGCCAGAGCTTGCATGGCGGATTGCAGTTCGGCGACTTCGCGATAGCCGAGCGTGGTGACGCCGGGGCTGGTGCCGTGGGCGGTAAAATCAAACAGGAAGACGTTGAATTGCTGGTCCTGCAGAGCCGTAACCAGGGTGAGAACGTCAGCGCGCTGCGAACGATAGCCGTGGCAGACGATGACGGTTGGCGAGCCGCGCAGTCCGGGATAGAACCAGCCGTCGCGCGTGCCGCCGTTCGCAACGGGAAAGGAGAAAGTGACCGGGTGACCCATCATCACGCTGAGATCCACGGTGGTGGCCGCGTGCGAGGAGTGCAAAACCTGATAAAGAAGAAAGCCGGAGACAGAGGCTACGGACACAAATAGAAACAGCGCAATCGCGAAGAGTCCCGAGAGGAGCTTAGCGAGACGCGTTGTTGGATAGCGTAGCTCTGAGAAGACGGCCATCCGGTAAGCGCGGGCGGACGCACTACTCGCCTCGGCGAATTGCATGGTAACACAGTTCCCCGCGGGCACAGGGCAAGCTGATTGCACGGCTGGTTACACATCAGATATGGCCGCCCGGCTTGGTGCGATCCCAGCGGCGCAGCGCGAGGGAGGCCGGGAACGTCATCCGGTTGGGTTCTGCCGCTGGCCATGGCTATAATGACGAGGGGACGGTTTCGGCTACTTCATGCAGATTGTGGATCTTAGGCAAATTCAATCGCGTGCGCTGGACGCGTTATTCCAGGAAGAAGCTCGCCACTGGCGCGACGAGCTCTGCTGGGATTACCGGTCTTCGATCGAATTAATCCGCCGGTTCATTGATTCCCACTCACTGAGCGGGTACGTGGCGATGGTGGATGGCGTTCCCGCCGGATACGGCTTCTTCGTGCTGGAAGATCACAAGGGCCTAATCGGCGGGCTGTTCGTTTCCTCGCAGTTTGCACAAGAGCCCATTACCAAGGCTCTGGTAACCGAGATGGTAGCGGCGCTGCATTCCACGCCGCGACTGGAGCGAGTGGAAGCGCAACTGATGCCCTTCGGCACCGAACTCGACCCCGCATTCCTCTCGCAATACTTCAAGCTGTATACCCGGCAATTCATGCTGCTGACGCTGGCGGAGGCGCAACTGAGCGCCGCGCCACTTTCGAGCGGCCTGCGACTGGAACCGTGGACCGATCGCGCTTTTGAGCCGGCGGCGCGGCTGATTCAACTGGCCTATGCCAATCACGTGGATGGGGAAATCAACGATCAATACCGCTCAGAAGCCGGCGGAATGAAATTCCTGCGCAACATCGTGCTGCTGCCAGGCTGCGGCCAATTTTTGCCCGAGGCTTCGTTCCTGGTGCGCCCCGCAACCGGGGAGCGGCCGGTGGGGATGGTGCTGACGTCCACCGTGGCGGAGCGCGTGGGGCACACCACGCAAGTCTGTGTGATGCCGGGATACCACGGCCACGGCATCGGCCGGGCGCTGATGGAAAGCGCCATTCAGGCATTGCGCAGGAGGCGGTACGAATCGCTCTCGCTGACGGTTACCAGCATCAATGCCTCCGCCGTCAGGCTTTACGAGCATCTGGGATTTCGCACGATTAAGAAATTTGCCGCGGGCGTGTGGCAGGCCTAGGAGAATTATTTCTTGGCGCGGTCTTTCAGCAGGACCTTCAGCTCGTCCATGAATTCCTTGACGTCCTTGAAATCGAGATAGACGGAAGCGAAGCGGACGTAGGCCACCTTGTCGAGTTTCTTCAGCTTCTGCATGATGTGCTCGCCGATGTCCTTAGTGGTGCGCTCGCGTTCCGGGGCTTCGCTGACGAACTGCTCAGCTTCGTCCACGATGGTTTCGAGTTTACCGACTGGCACGGGCCGCTTCTCGCAAGCCTTTAGCAGTCC
Organism: Candidatus Acidiferrales bacterium; assembly: GCA_049300435.1. Classification (GTDB taxonomy): domain Bacteria; phylum Acidobacteriota; class Terriglobia; order Acidiferrales; family UBA7541; genus Palsa-295. The sequence goes on from JBAQJS010000019.1 coordinate 219,886, forward strand.
TTGCAACAGCTTGGCGCGTTCGAATTTTTCGCGGCGGCCGTCCTTCTTAATGACCATGTAAGGAATTTCGTCAATGCGCTCGTAGGTAGTGAAACGGCGGCCGCATTTCAGGCATTCGCGGCGGCGGCGGATGAGGTCACCGGTGCGCGCTTCGCGGGAATCCACGACTTTATCGTCCAGATTGGTGCAGAAGGGACATTTCACCGCGTTTCGTCTCCCGATTTGACAGGATGCCCGCCGAGCGCAATATCTTCAGCGACGGATTCCGCGTCGTGTTCGGCGGCCGTCGCCATCTTTTTCAGCTCGCCCATGGACCAACCTTCGCGGAACAGCAACGGCAGGCCCACCAGGCTGCAGGACGCGAAGGTGACCAGCCACGCGACGATGGACATGGTCGCCGCCGGCACCTTTTCTACTCCAAAGATCAGGGTGAGCACAAGGAATGTGGCGACTTGAGCGCCGCCGCCAATGCCCGGAAGCTGCACTGCGGAGCCCACCAAGGTAAACGCCAGGACCAGAGCCGCGCCGGAGAATGTGAGTTGGCCCAGCTTGCCGGCGAAGGCATGCGCGACCCAGAAATAAGCGAGCACAACCAGCAGCCAATGCACGACCGAGAGACCGACGAGGGCTCCCAAATCGTTCCAGGTGCGGATGCCTTGCAAGCCTTCGGCAAAGCCTTCGAGAAGCACAATGATCTTGCCACGCCAGCCGGAGCGCCACGCGGATTTTTGCAGGCGGCGCGCGAGCCATTCGGCGCCGTGATAGCGAAAATAAATCAGGAAGGAGATCAGCACCAGCAGTGCGGCGAGCATCGCCGCGCCCGCGGAACGCGCGACCTTCATCAGCGGATCGTCCGGAGCGCCGACCAGGCCGCGTTGCTCGAACAGGAGCAGAGCGGAACCGGCGATGACCGCAGCGGCGGCCATATCGAAAACACGTTCGAGGACCCAAACGCCGAACATGCGCGGAATGGAGAGGCCATCCTTCTTGGCAATCAGCACTGGTCGAATGGGCTCTCCGGCGCGGCCGAGAAGGAGAATGCAGGCGAAGCCCATCAGAGTCGCGCCATAGACGTGGTCGAAGCGCGTCTTGCCGAGGGTGCGCGAAAAGCGCATCCAGCGCAGAGCGCGAACCGCGAAACACGCGTACACCACCAGGGTCGCGAGCAGCAGCAGCCAGAGCCGGGCTTCGGCCAGCGACTGCTCGACGGTGGACCACTGAAAGCCCTCGAGGGTGATGGAATTGCGGAACTTGTAGAACAAATAGCCAAGCGCGATCAAGGCCAGCAGGAGCAGGAAAATTCGACGTGAATTGCGCAGCATTCGTTTCGCACCGTACCAGCAAGGTTCGGAAAGTGTCAAGGCGGGTTTCGCGTTTGTTTCGCGCGGGTGCGCGGAGTGCATCTGGGCGCTTGTGTTGGCGCGGCGAAGATAGATAAGATGCGTGGCAATGCGAGTGTCCGCGGAACCAGCCGTCCGCTCCAGCATCCGGATCGCCAGGGCGCGGAACTTTTTGGCCCCGGATTGCGTTACATCTTGCGAGGCTGAAAGGAAATGCAAGTCGCGAGGCTGAGGAAGATTGGAGCCCGACGCCCAACTGGTGCAAGGATGTCTCCGGGGCGAAGGGCCGGCCTGGGAGGAACTTGTGCGGCGGCACACGCGGCGCGTTTTTAATCTGTGCTACCGGTTCACCGGCAACGCCACGGAAGCCGAGGACCTGAGCCAGGAAGTTTTTTTGCGCATATACCGCACGCTCCCGAGTTACCGGTCCGCTTTCGGAGCGTTTCCGACGTGGCTTACCAGCGTGACGCGCAACCTGCTGGTGGATCATTACCGGCGCACACGGCGTGACCGGCTGACGGACTCGATCGAAGACGCAATGCCGACGCTGGAAAACAAGCATGCGGCGGGGCGTACGCCGGACAAACTGGCTTTGGCATCGGAGTTGAGCGCGCAATTACAGCAGGGCTTGGCGCGGCTTTCTCCGGAATTGCGCGAGGCGGTGATCCTGCGCGACCTGCAGGGCCTCGATTACAGCGAGATTCAAGGCGTGCTGGAAGTGCCGGAGGGCACGGTAAAATCCCGGATCAACCGCGGGCGCATCGAGCTGGCGCGCATCCTGGAAGAAATGGGAGTTCGGCCGCAGAATTAATTCTGCCGGAGCAAGAGCATGACCGACTGGAACTGCGCACTGATCGAAGAACGGCTGAGCGATTACCTCGACGGGCTGCTATCGCCCGCCGAGGCCGCGGGGTTTTCCGCGCATGCAGCCGGCTGCGAGGAGTGCGGAAAATTGATGGCGCAAGTGGGCGGCCTGGTGCAGCGCATGCGCGTGCTCGAGCCACTGGAAACTCCGCCGCAATTGATCGCGAACATCCTGGATGCGACGCTGGGACCGCGGGTAGCGAGCGCGGGATGGAAGCGCTGGTTTGCATGGATTCCGTCGCTGTGGCAGCCGCGGTTCGCGATGGGAGTGGCCACCGTGGCGGCGACGGTGCTCATCGTGCTGTACACCTCGGGGTTGTCTCCGGCGAAGCTGCGCAAGGCGGACCTGAGCCCCGCGAATTTCTTGCGCACGGCCAATCGGCAGTTCCATCTGACATATGCGCGCAGCGCCAAATTCGTGAATGACCTGCGCGTGGTGTATGAAATCCAGACGCGGCTGCAGCCCGATGCGGAGCCTTCGCCTGCCCTCGCGCCGGAGCCCGCGCCGCAACAAGACTCGCAGCCGCCTACCGTCAATCCCCAGGAGAAGTCGCAGACGTCGCCTCGTCCGGGCCACAGCCAGACGCGTGGCGGCGCGATGCTGGCTTTCCTGATGAACAGCGATTTTTCGCCGATTTTGGGCAGAAACTCAATCAGCAACGCTACCAGGAGTCCCCGATGAACTGCGCGGCACACACCGATGTGCAGGCAACCGGATTTTGCCGCAACTGCGGGAAGGCGCTGTGTCCGCAGTGCACGCGCGAAGTGCGCGGCGCGCTGTACTGCGAGGAATGCCTGGCGGGAGTGCTGGCGTCCCAGGCGCCGCCCGCCGGAAAATCCGAAATCAACCCGGGACTCGCCGCGACACTGGGTGTCATTCCAGGACTGGGCGCGGTTTACAACGGCCAGTACATGAAGGCGCTGATTCACGTGCTGATTTTTGGCGGATTGATCGCGGCGTTGAGCAGCGAGCTGCCCGGAGGGTACGACGCGTTTCTGGGCATCGCGCTGGGCTGCTTTTATTTTTACATGCCGATCGAGGCTTACCGCACCGCGCAGGCGCGCCGCAAGGGCGAGCCCGAGCCGGCCAACCTGATCGCGGGAGACGACCGCAAGCCGATCGGCGCTATGGTGCTGATTGGCATCGGAGTCCTGCTGCTGCTGGGGAATTTCGGCCTGTTGCAGCAGGATTGGTTCGCGAAGAGCTGGCCGGTGGCGTTGATCCTGGTCGGCGGATGGTTGGTCCGGGATCGCCTGAAAAAAAATCCCTAGGAGACGCGAAGATGCCCGATGCAAATCTACCGGCCTGCACGTGCCCCTACTGCAGGATTCGCGGAATGATGGGCCCGGTGATGATTATCGCCGTGGGGGTTCTCTTCCTGGTCGCGGAGTACAGCCGTTACAGCTTCGGAGAGCTTTGGCCCGTTCTGCTGATCGTTGCAGGAGTGGTGTTGACGGTGCAGTCGCTCGCTTCCAGAGAAGGTCATCTCGGCTCGTGAGGAACGCGTGAGCAACGGCGAACGCCAACGCAGCTCGATATTCGCTGGGTTGCTGCTGATCGTGCTGGGAGTGTTGTTCCTGCTGGCGCGCTTCCATCCGGACCTGCGAATCTGGCATCTCTTCTGGCGCTTCTGGCCCGTTCTGATCATCCTGTGGGGCTTCGCGAAGCTTGTGGACCACCTGGGCGCGCAACGAACGGGGGAAACGCGCCCTCCCCTGCTGAGCGGCGGCGAGGCAGCGCTGCTGGTGCTGATTGTGTTGGTGCTGGCGGGCATGGGAATTTATTCCAAGATTCGCGAAAGAAATCCCGACTTGAATTTTGACGTTGGCCTATTCGATCATCAGGCCTCCAACAGCGAAGAACTGCCTCCCAGACCGATTCCAGCGGGTTCTCACATTACGCTGACTACGGACCGCGGGAGCATCTCCGTGCACGCCGGCGATGGCAACGATCTGCGCGTGAGCGCGAGCGAAACCTCCGAAGGAGCAAACGACACCGCCGCGCAGGAGCGATTGAAGTCGGTGAAGGTAGTGATCGAGCAAACCAACGGCGGCTTCAGCGTGCATCCCGTGAATCAGGATGATGGCGGCGGCCGGGTAACCGTGGATTTCGACGTGACGGTGCCCAAAAGCGTATCGCTCACTGCCAGTTCGAACCATGGAGACATCACCATCTCTGGCGTCGGCGGCGCGGTGAACGCTACGTCGCAGCTCGGCGATATCGAAGTCCACAACGCGGGGTCGGACGTGACCGCGCAACTGGAGAAAGGCGATGCGCGGGTTACGGAAATTGCCGGCAGCGTGCGGATCACCGGCCGCGGAAACGAAATCGAGCTGAACGACGTGGCCGGGGACGCCACCGTGCAGGGCGAATTCTTCGGTCCGGTGCGAATCCGCAACGTCACCAGGACGACCCATTACACCTCCCAAGCCGTGGACCTGACCCTGGTACATGTGACCGGACGCCTGGAGCTGGATTCGGGAGAAGTGGACGTTTCGGACGTGGGGGGCTTCGCGAAGCTGATCACGCGCAATAAGGACATCCAGGTGGAAAACGTTGCGGGACGGCTGGACATCACCGGCACGCATGGCGATATCAAGGTGACGTATTCCCAGCCGCCGCGCGAAGAAATCAACATCGCCAACGAATCGGGTGGAGTGGATCTGACGCTGCCTTCGAAATCAAACTTCGAGATTTCGGCGATCTCACGCTCGGGAGATGTGCAGAGCGATTTCGAAGGTTCCGGGCTGAAGCCCGCCACCGACAGCGAGACGGGCCGGCTGAGCGGCAGAATCGGGTCGCTCGGGCCACAAATTGATATCGCGACCAGTTACGGGACGATCTATCTGCGCAAGTCCTCCTGATTTTCGCCGCCGCGCAGCCGCTCGAGCGTGGTGAAGAAATCCGGAAACGAAACGGCCACGCATTCCGAGTCGCGAATCACGGTGTCTCCCTCGGCACCCAAGGCCGCGACTGCCAGCGCCATGGCGATGCGATGATCACCTTGCGGATCAATCTTCGCGCCGTGTAGTTTCGCCGCGGCGAGAGCGGCGGCGCGGCCTTCGACGCGCAAGCCCTCTGGAAACTCCTCCACGCGCGCGCCCATCTGCCGGAGGCCTGCGGCAAGAGCGGCGATGCGGTCGCTTTCTTTCACGCGCAATTCCTGGGCGTCGTGGATTTCGATGCCCTTCTCGGTGAACGGACCCAGCGCAGCGAGCATCGGCAGTTCGTCAATCATTTCGGCCACGTCCGCACCGGAGATGCTGCCGCCGGCGAGCGGCGCGTGACGCACGGAAACGTCGCCGATCAACTCGCCATCGCGCAATTGCACTGACGCGAGATTGATGGAGGCGCCGATGGAGATCAGAAAATCCAGCACGCGGGAGCGGGTGGGATTCAGGCCGACGTTGTGCAGCATGAGGGAGGAATCCGGCAGGACCAGGGCCGCGCCGATCAGGAAGACGGCCGAAGACAAGTCGCCGGGAACGATCAATTGGCGCGCCTGCAGCTTGGGCCGCGGCTCGATGCGAATGGCGCCTTTCTCCACCGGGACAGTGGCGCCGAATTCGCGCAGAGCCAGCTCGGTGTGGTCGCGGGTGCGAACCGACTCGCGGACGGTAGTTACGCCTTCGGCATACAAACCCGCCAATAGAATCGCGGATTTCACCTGCGCGCTGGGGACGGGCGGAGCGTAGTCAATGGCATGCAATTTTCCGCCGCGAATTTCCAGCGGCGCGCGGTCTCCGTCCTCGCTGCGAATCACGGCGCCCATCTGGCGCAAGGGTTCGGCCACGCGGCGCATGGGCCGGCGACGCAACGAGCTATCGCCGGTGATCGTGGAAGTGAAGGGCTGACCAGCCAGCACTCCGGAAAGCATGCGGATGGTGGAGCCGGAATTTTCGGCGTCAATCGTCTTGCGCGGGGCCTTCAGGCCGTCGAGGCCCTTGCCCGTGACGCGCACGCGCTCGCGATTGGAATCCACATCAATTCCCAGGCGGCGCAGGCATTCGAGCGTGCTGGCGCAATCCGCGGCGGGAGAATAATTGCGAATCTCACTTACGCCCTCCGCCAGCGCCGCAAGAATCGCGTAGCGATGCGAAATGGACTTATCTCCGGGGAGTTCCACGACGCCGGTGACGCTTCCACCCGGCGAAACGGTCTTTTTAGGCATCGCGAGATTCTAGCACGGGCCGATTTGCTTCCCCGGATTGCGGCGGGTATCATCAACCTCTCATGCCTTTGGCCCTCCGGAAATTGTTTCCAACGTTGCTAGCCGTTCTGATCCTTCTATCCGGTGTCGCGATGAAAGCGGACGACGCCACCGCCATTTTCCCGCTCAGCCAGGTGCAGCCGGGAATGAAGGGCGTCGCCTACACGATTTTCAGCGGTGACGAAATCGAGAAAATTGACCTGGTGGTTCTGGGAGTGTTGCGCAATGCCATGGGTCCGAAGCAGGACATCATCCTGGTGCAGCTCCTGGGCGAAAAGGTAGAGCATACCGGCGTAGTGGCCGGAATGAGCGGCAGCCCGGTGTATTTCGACGGCAAGCTGGCGGGTGCGCTTTCGCTGAAACTGGGAGTGTTCACCAAGGAAGCCATCGCCGGTGTGACTCCGATTGAAAATATGCTGGAGGTGGGGAAGGCTCCGGACGCGCCCGCCTCAGAGCCTGCGAAGACGGCGGCGGCATTGAGGTCCCCGGAATCGCCGAGCGCCGGAAACGCGTTTTCCGCGTCGCGCATCCCCCTCCCCGATACTTTCGCGCGGCAAACGAGCGCGGGCGACGGCCAGTTTCTGGTGCCCATCGAAACGCCGCTGATTTCCACCGGCTTGTACCCGGAAACGATCGCGCAATTCAGCAAACAGATGGCCGGCTGGGGTATGACGATGATGGCCGGCGGCACGGCTCCGCCATCACCCGAAGATGCGCAATTGAAACCGGGCGATATGGTGGGAGTGGAATTGATTCGCGGCGATCTTTCGATTACGCCGGGGTGCACGGTCACCACCGTGGAGCACGGCAGGATCCTGGCATGCGGGCACCCCATTTTTTCCTTTGGGAACGTCTCGATGCCGCTGGCGCGGGCGCACGTGCTTACCACGCTGGCCTCGGCCATGGCTTCGACGAAAATCATCACCACCGGTGGGACCATCGGCACGCTCACCCAGGATCGCGTGGCGGCGATCGCGGGACGTTTGGGCGACGGGCCGCCGATGATTCCGGTGGATGTGACGCTGGCAACTCCGTCGGCGGAGAAGCAGTTCCATTTCGAGATCATCGAAAACCCACAGCTGACGCCGGTGCTGGTGGCGCTGGCGACGTTTAATGGGATCGTGAGCAATACGGCGTACAGCGAAGGCTCGACGCTGCAACTGGACGGCGAAATACTGATTAAGGGGCATACCACGGTCGCGGTGAAGGATTTGTTCGCGCCGACGGACGTGCCGGTGCCGGGCGGCTTCTTCGTGGCTACGGATGTGCAAAACATATTCGCGCAAATCTACTCGAATCCTTACGAAGTGCCGCTCGTCGAAGGCATTCATCTGCGCGTGACGGCTCTGCCGGAGCGCCGCGCCGCCACGATAGACGACGCGTGGGTGGAGGCGAACGAGGTGCAGCCGGGCCAGACCGTCGGCGTGAAAGTGCAACTGCGGCCGTATCGCGGTGCGCCGTTCGTGCAAGAGCTGCCGATCACCATACCCATGCAAGCGGCGCGAGGGCAATTGCAACTGGTCATCAGCGACGCGGAAACGGCGGATCGCACCGTGCAGTCGCTAGAGGCCAGCTCCCAGGGCCAATTGCCGGGGCTGGAAGAGCTGATCAAGCTGATGAATCGCGAGCACCAGAACGACCGTTTGTACGCCACGCTGCTGCAACCGACGCCCACGCTGCTGGTGGAAGACAAAGTGATGCCCAACGCGCCGGCTTCGGCGATCAATGTGCTGGATCAGCGCCAGAATCCGCGCGGGGTGCGGCTGCTGTACCAATCCACGGCGGGCGAATGGTCCGTGGAAATGCACCAGGTGATTTCGGGCGAGCGCACGCTGACGATTACCGTCAAGTGACGGCCGGCAAAAAAGGAGATTTGCAGCGATGATACGGCGAAGCATTGTGGCGAGCGTGCTGGCGGTGGCAGTGATCTGGCCCGCGCTGGCCTATGCTGAGCACACGCGATTCTGGCGGCAATCGGAGTACTCCGATTTCGAGAAAGGCACGGCCAAGGGCGTGGCGATCCGCAGCGACGGGAAACTGGTGCCCGCGCCGCAATTCGCGGCGTTCTCCGATCCCAATTTGATGTACTTGTGGGCGCTGCGCACGGATTCGCGCGGCCGGGTGTATGCCGCCGGCGGATCGGACGCGAAAGTGCTGCGCTTTGACGACCCGGCCAAGCCGACCACGGTGTTCGAAGCGCCGGAATTGGCGGCGCAGGCCATTGCGTTCGACGCGCACGACAATCTCTACGTCGGAACTTCGCCGGACGGCAAGGTGTACAAAGTAACGCCGGACGGCAAGAAGAGCGTCTTCTTCGACCCGAAAGCGAAATACATCTGGGCGCTGGCTCTGGACGCGCAAGGCACGCTGTTCGTAGGCACTGGCGACAAAGGCGAAATCTACGCGGTGACGCCGGACGGCAGAGGGCAGCTCTTTTACCAGAGCGATGAGCGCCACGCGCGATCGTTTGCGTTCGATGCGAAGGGGAATCTGCTGGTGGGCACCGACCCGGATGGATTGATTCTGCGGATTGAAATCAGCGGCAAGGACGCGCAGGCGCTGCCGAAGGCGGGTGCGGCGTTCGTGGTTTACGAGACGGACAAGAAAGAAGTGACGTCGCTGCTGACGGATGCCAGCGGAAATCTCTATGCTGCGGCGATCGGAGAAAAACAGCGGCCGGTGACGCCGGGGCCAGCCGCTGCCCTGATCCTGCCGCAGCAGACCGCGCCGGTTATCTCCGTGCAGGGCAATGCGACTTTGGCAATCCAGGCTGCGCCCGCGCAGGCGCCCGCTGCGTTTTCATTCTTTCCTTCGACGACAGGCGGCTCGCAAGTGGTGAAAATTTCACCGGCCGGCTCGCCGGAGACTTTGTGGACCTCGCGCGAAGAGCTTGTCTTCTCGATGGGACTTTCGCCCAGCGGAAAAATCCTGCTGGGCACCGGAAATAAAGGCGCGATTATCGAACTGCAGGGCGACGGGATTTATTCCATCGTGGCCAAGACGGCTTCGTCGCAAGTGACCAGCCTGATCCCCGGTCCTGACGGCAAGCTGCTGGCAGGCACAGCGAATCCCGGAAAGATATTCACGCTGGGGCCGGGCCAGGAAACCGCGGGCAGCTTCGAATCCGATACTTTTGATGCCAAGATTTTCTCGCGTTGGGGACGATTGACTTGGTGGGGCGACCACGGGGCGACTCAGGGGAAGGTTGCTTTCTACGCGCGGTCTGGAAATACCGCAAACCCCGAGAAGGAATGGAGCCCTTGGTCCGGGCCTTACAGCAGCGCGAGCGGCGAGCCGATCGGTTGCCCTCCGGCGCGTTTTCTGCAATGGAAGGTCGTGTTTCAGGCTCCCGGAAAGGGCGACGCGCCGGACATTTCGTGGGTGAACGTCGCTTACCAGCCGGACAATGTAGCGCCTGTGGTGGACGATATCGCCATACAGGACTTCGGAGTGCGCGTGCAGGGATTTTCGGTGTCACCGGGCGGGCCTGCGGTACCCGCAAACGTGCAGCTCAAGACGCCGCAGCGGCCGGGCAGCACGCCCTTCGGCATGGTCGGCGTGATTCTGGATTCTTCGTCCAAGCAAGGGAAGATTGAAGTGCCGCCGCAGGGCTTCGAAGAAAAGGGCTATGAGAGCGTGCTCTGGAGCGCGCACGACGACAACGACGACGACCTGGTGTTCGCGGTGTACTACCGCGCCGAGGGCGAGCAAACCTGGCGCTTGCTGAAAGACAAGCTGACCCAACGCTTTTATTCCTGGGACACGACCACGATGCCCGATGGCGCCTACTACTTGAAGATCGTGGCGTCGGATTCGCCTTCGAACCCTCCTAGCCAGTCGTTGACGGATGAACGCACCAGCGACCGCTTCGAGATCGAAAACACACCACCGCGCGTGGAGAATTTCCGCGCGGATACGAGCGGGCCGGCTACGAGGATAGGCTTTGACGCCGCGAGCTCGTCGGTGGCCATCGCGCGCGCGCAATACAGCGTGGACGCCGGGGACTGGCAGATCATCTTCCCCGCGAGCGGGCTTTCCGACGCGCCGAAAGAAAGCTACCAGATTGAGCTGACGGGACTCGCGTCCGGACCACACACCATCGCCGTCCAGATTTCGGACCGCTTCGACAACACGGCGGCGGCGCAACTGAACTTCACCGTGGCTGCAAAGGCGGCGAGGTAGCTGCAAGAAGATCAGCGGCTAGTTATCCCAATTCCGCGACACAGTGGTGCGCTCGAAGCGGTCAATCGCGGCGCCCACGCTGATCAATCCATCCCTATCCGCGCTCTTATCCACGCGCACCACGCGCGCATTGCAGCGGACATCCTCCGGCGCGCGGCCGGTGAGCGCCGTGGGAAGCGTGAAGAATATCTCGACGCTTTCTCCGACGTTCAGGTTCTGCCGCGTCTTGAAGCCGACGCCCCGCTCGGACAGGTTTACGATTTCACCGAGCTGCGGCAGAGGAATGGTGGTGAGGTATTTGGCGCTGGGGCGCTCCGGCGCGGCGAGCGCGTGCGCCACGCCCACCGTGGCGAACTGTTCGGTGATTACGTTGTAACGTACCGGAATTGTGTAGGACTTCCGTGCAGTGACACGCCGTTCATGGTTGGGCATGGACCCCTCCTGAGGAACTTCCACTTGTCGTGTTGGCGAACGAACTGCCGGAAGGGGAATTTGACGATGGCACCTGGCGGGAAGCGCGTCAACATTTTTAATGTTTGCCCTTGAGCGAAGTTCGCTTCGCGATTACCCCACAGGCGATTTTGCGCCAAGCGTGCCATAATATGTCATCGAATGTCCCATGCCGGCTCACAGCCCATCGAGCGAATCGCAATCCGCCGCAACGCCAGCACCCAACCGCGCGACCAACAGCCCTGACTTAGAGGCGATTCGCGCCGCCCATCGCCGCATCGCTCCGCATATTCACCGCACGCCGGTGATGACCTGCGCGTCCTTGGACCGCATCGCGGGCGCGCAGCTGTTTTTTAAGTGCGAGAACCTGCAAAAGACAGGCTCCTTCAAGATTCGCGGCGCGAGCAATGCCGTGTTTTCGCTGACCGATGAGCAGGCGCGAAACGGCGTGGCGGCGCCCTCTTCCGGGAACCACGCCGCAGCGCTCTCCCAGGCGGCGCGCTGGCGCGGGATACCCGCCTATATCGTGATGCCGCGGAACTCCTCACCCGCAAAGGTGCGCGCCGTCGAAGCCTACGGCGGTCAAATCACCGAATGTGAGCCGAATGTTGCTTCGCGCGAAGCGGTCACCGCCGAAGTACTCGAGCGAACCGGCGCGCACCTGGTGCATCCCTACAACGACGCGCGGGTGATCGCCGGCCAGGGAACTGCGGCACTGGAATTGCTCGAGGAAATCCCCGATCTCGACGTGGTCATCGCGCCGGCCAGCGGCGGCGGCCTGCTCAGCGGCACAGCAATCGCGGCCAAGAGTCTGCGCCCCGCAATTCGCGTGATTGGCGGAGAACCGCGCAATGCGGACGATGCTTACCGTTCTCTCGCGTCGGGAAAAATCGAGCCGCCCGCCGCCGGCGAAACCATGGCAGACGGGCTGCGGGCGGTGCTGTGCCCACTGACGTTTTCCATTCTTCGCGAACGCGTGGATGAAGTGTCGCTGGTGACCGAGGAAGAAATCGTGCAGGCGATGCTGCTGCTCTGGGAACGCAGCAAGCTGGTGGTGGAACCTTCGGGTGCCGTGGCCGCCGCGCCGGCGCTGTTTGGGAAAATCGGCGCAGCAGGGAAGAAGATCGGAATTATCCTCTCAGGCGGGAACCTCGACCTACGCAATCTGCCCTTTGCCTAAAGGCTCGCGAGAAATCCCTTCTCTCCGTTCCAACTCCTTCGAGCGCAGACGGCTCCGCAGGTCTATAGGTCGTCGAGCGGGCGCCAGTCGTTGGGCGGGAATGCGATGCGCCAGAAATTGGGCGCCGGCGAATCAAATTCGATGGGAATCTGGAAGCCTTCGGGCATTTCGCGCGGTGGACGAACCACTTTGCAGGCTACGCGCTCCCTGGTGCCGGAATGCTCGAGCACAAAGCGGGTTTCCAGCGGCAAACTCTGCTTCAAGATAATCATCGCGCCGTGATTGTTCACGCTGAGCGTTACCGTTTCGAAGGTGGTCGGCTTGCCCTGCAGGGCAACGTACAGGTTGGCGCGCACACGAACCAGCACTCGCTGGCTGCGGCGACGGTCTTCCCCGGTGGCGGCTTGGGCTTCGCCGCTACCCCCGGTTTTCGACGCGCGCGCCGGATTCGCCGGAGCGGCCGTCCTGGCGGGCGTCACCATTGCTCTCGCGGGCGTCGTCGCTGACTTCGCCGCAGGGACCCTGAACGTTTCCAGTTTCAAAGCTCCACACCCCAGAAGTTTTGATCGGCCGAAATGAACTCTACGCCAACGTCCCAGCCATCCGGCCGTCGCATTCCCTTCCACACCACGTGACCGTCCACGGCGCGCCGGGTGGCCAGATTCAACACCCGCAACCTTTGTTGCAATTCCACTTCCTTTGGAGATACCAGCAGGCAGCCGTAGGCGTTGACCACCCGAGTAAAAGCCGGCTCCGGCGACACCGGGCCGGCCTTCCCGTTCCACTGGATCGTGACGGGCACGCGCGAGTTCATGCGCGGGCCGCGGCGCTTTGCGCGCATTCTGATATCTTTTGGCAGGTCTTCGCCAAACGGCATCCTGATTGACTCCCCGCGAGGCTGGCACGAAACACGGGTAAGCAATCCCACATTCCGGGACGCATGGCGTCCTGGGGGCATGCTAAGCAGCGGCGCTCAGGCCGTCAATGGTACGCAGTGACAGGTAGTTTTGGTACAGGGCGGCCAGCGGACCTGTACCGCAGGACAAGCGCTGACGCAAGCTGGAAATCTAATGCGGTCCAGGCAACGAAGGCGCTCGCCAGCAGAAATGTGCGGCTGGGCTCGTCCGGAATTCCTGTTTCCGGCTGATTTCCCAAAATGGCGCAAGGCCCAACCCGCGGCGCTTGTATGGAAGCGAGCAGATTTGGAAATGGAGATTGTTCCGACCCGCCGGGCAACCGGTGAATCCAGGCAGAGACGACTCAGCGCGCGCCGGCCGGATGCTAATGCATCGGCGGCGCTTCGGAATGTTTCGGCGGCCGCTTCATGATGAAGCACAGCGGTACCAGACAGGCCACAATCACCGCCAGCCCCGACACCACGTCCGAGTATGCGAGCGTGGCGGCTTGTTGCTGGAGCAGCGCGGCGGCGCGGCCATAGGCTTGGTGTGGCCTCGGAAGGGCTGAGTCCCTGGCTGCGCAAGGTGGCTGTGAGGCCGTCAATCACCTGGCGGATACGCGAATTCCCTTCCTTCATGTGCGCGGAGAGGTAGGTTTGGCGTTCCTGCGTCGAGCGAGTGATGAACGTGCTGAGCAGCGCCGCGGCGACCGCGCTGGGAGCGTTCTCCCACGCGATGCTCCTCGAACATCTCGTGGATTCGCACTCGCTATCGGATGCGGAAATCAGGCACTTGCTGGGAGTATTTGTCGACGCCGTAGTGGACTCTGGAGCCCGATAGAACTTCCATCGCGCGACGGCGCGCGCCTTCGCAACTACGGTATGTCCCTACCCTCTCCCGCATCCAGAACCCAGAATCGGTGGGCAACTTTCTCAGCGTCGAGCGCGCGCCGCAATTCGTTTACCGGCTCTTGCTCGCCGTCGTCCGCGAGGTGAAACGTACCGAAGTGGATGGCGACGCTGGTCGCGGCGCCGACTTCCTGGTGCGCGCGCAACGCGTCGGCAGGCGAAACGTGAACCGGGCCCATGAACCACTCCGGGCGGTAAGCGCCGATCGGCAGAAACGCCAGGCGAATTTCCGGAAAGCGCTCGCGAATCGCGCGGAAGTGCGTGCCGTAGCCGGTGTCGCCGGCGAAATAGACGCTCCCGGACGCGCTTTCGATTACGTACCCGCACCAGAGCGTCGTGTTGCGGTCACGCGAGCCGCGACCCGAGAAATGCCGGGCCGGAACGGCGGTGATGCGAATCCTGCCGAACGCTTCCGCGGATTGCCACCAGTCGAGCTCCTGGATCTGACCGTCTTGCGCGAGTTTTCGGGAGGTAAGCCGCCCGCGAACGCCCAGGGGCACCGCAAAATCCGGGCGCCACTGGGCGGCTATGCGCCGTAGCGTGGGCACATCAAAGTGATCGTAGTGATCGTGGCTCTGCAGCACCAGGTCAATTGGGGGAAGGTGCTCGAAGAGAATGCCCGGCGCGCGATGGCGCTTCGGTCCAATCCAGGAAAGCGGGCTGGCGCGATTCGACCAGATCGGATCGCAGAGAATGTTCAAGCCCTCCATCTGGATCAAGACGGTTGAATGACCGACAAAAGTGGCGCGTATCTGGCCGTCGCCCACGCGCTCCGGCGGCGGAGGACCCGGAGCGGAGTCAACCCACTTGCGCCACGGGCCAGGTTTGCGGTGCAGCAGCCATTTAGCGACGCCGCCAGCGCCGTGCCGCATGCCATCGCGCGGATTGTAGAAATGCTCGCCGTCGAAATGGTCGGAAACCGGTCCGCGATAAAGTGGCATCTGGATCAGGACTCGCGCTACTTTTCCGCCGCGGCATTCGCCTTGGCAACGGGTGGCGCAGCACCTCCCGCTCCGGTGACTCGAGCCGGTGACCAGTTGCGCACCGACGTTCCGCCGTTCACCATGGCCTGAATGCCGGGGCGGAAGAATGTGTAAGGGTGCAGCACGGCCGGTGCGGACGCGTCGTCCAGCTGCTTGCGCAAATCCGGCGGAATCGTGATTTCCGCGGCTTGCAAGTTGTCGTTGAGTTGCGCGATTTTGGTCGCGCCAATGATCGTGGAAGTGATGCCCGGCTGGGTAATCACCCAATTCAGAGCAACCTGCGCAGGAGGCTTGTTCAACTGTTTCGAGACGGCCAGCAGCGCGTCGTTGATTTGCCAGTTGCGCTCGTTGAATTTGTTGAACGCTGGGCTGCCGGCGGCTTTCAAGGTTTCCAGACGCCCTTCGCCCTTTCCCGAATCTCCATCGCGCGTGTATTTGCCGCTCAAGAAGCCGCCCCCCAGCGGGCTCCAGGGGCAAACGCCGATGCCCAATTCCTGCGCGGCGGGAATGTGTTCCCGCTCGATATTGCGCTCGACCAGCGAATACTCGAGTTGCAGGGCAATCAGGCGTTCCTTGCCTTCCTTTTCCGCGAGCGTCTGCGCGCGCGCCACGTACCATGCCGGAGTGTCCGAAAAGCCGTAATAGCGAATCTTGCCATCGCGCACCAGATCGTTCATCGTGGAAATAACTTCTTCCACCGGGGTCATCGTGTCCCACGCGTGCAGCCAGTAGAGATCGAGGTAATCGGTCTGCAGCCTTCGCAGAGAGGCTTCCAGCGATTGATAGACGTTTTTTCGACCGTTGCCGCCGGCATTGGGATTCCCAGGCTCGGAGTTGAAAGTGAATTTGGTCGCGAGCACCACGCGATCGCGCAATTTCTTGTCGGCAACGAATTTCCCTACCATTTGCTCGCTCTTGCCCTTCGTGTATCCGTTCGCGGTGTCCACGAAGTTCCCGCCCTGAGCAATGTAGCGCTCAAAGATCTCACGCGCCTGCGGCTCGTCGCTGCCCCAACCAAATTCCGTGCCAAAGGTCATGGTGCCGAGAGAGAGGGGGCTGACGCGCAGTCCCGAGCGCCCCAGCGTAACGAAATCGGTCAAACTCATCGCGGTTGCCTCCGAGGGACGTTAGATGCGCCGCGCGCCGGTCCCGATTCCGCGATTGCAGCAGGCGCGGCAGCCAGCGCGGTCGTACCCTAGCTCGCCGCAAACATCGGTTTCTATTTTCCCTGCACGCGATTATCCTATGGTGCTTCCACGCACTCCGCGGTGAAGGGGCCGGCAGTGATTAAGATCGCAACTTTGAGTGTGACGCTGCAAGTGGCGGACGGAACCGCGATGGCCGCTTATGTGGCGCGGCCTGCGGACACCGCGCCGCGTCCGGGCCTGCTGATTTTCCAGGAAGCGTTTGGCGTGAACGCGCACATCCGCGAGGTCACCGAGCGCTTCGCGCGCGCCGGGCTGGTGGCATTGGCGCCCGAATTGTTTCACCGCACCGCGCCGGGCTTCGAAGGCCACTACGACGATTTTCCGGCCGTCACGCCGCACTTGCGCGCCTTGACTACGGAGGGCATGCAGCACGACATCCGCGCCGCATACGATTGGCTGCGCAACGATCCGCAGGTCCGCACCGATCGCATCGCCAGCATCGGTTTCTGCATGGGAGGCCGCGCGTCGTTCCTGGCGAACGCCACCGTGCCGCTGCAGGCGGCTATCTCGTTCTATGGAGGCGGCATCGCGCCCGCGTTGCTGCCGCTGGTCCCCAGCCTGTACGCCCCGATGATTTTTTTTTGGGGTGGCCGCGACCAGCACATCGGGCACGACCAAATCCGCGCGGTCGTGGACGCTTGCAAGCAGCACGACAAGCCCTACGTGAACGTCGAGATTTCCGACGCTGACCACGGATTCTTCTGCGACGCCCGCCCCAGCTACAATCCCGCAGCCGCCGACCTCGCCTGGAACGTTTGTGAATCCGTGCTGCACTACCACGTCCACAGACCCGACGTGCGCACCCGCGTTCGCTAAGAAGGAAACCGGATGGCTTCGTACGTAGGCGCAATTGACCAGGGGACAACTAGCACCCGCTTCATAGTATTCGATACGTCGGGACGTATCGTATCCAGCGCGCAGCGGGAGCATCGGCAAGTCTATCCAAGGCCCGGCTGGGTGGAGCACGATCCCGAAGAAATCTGGCGGCGCACACAGGAGGTAATCGCCGAAGCGATGGAGGCGAAGAGCCTGCGCGCCGGCGACCTGGTTGCGATCGGAATCACGAACCAGCGCGAAAC
Organism: Candidatus Acidiferrales bacterium; assembly: GCA_049300435.1. Taxonomy (GTDB): domain Bacteria; phylum Acidobacteriota; class Terriglobia; order Acidiferrales; family UBA7541; genus Palsa-295. The sequence goes on from JBAQJS010000019.1 coordinate 237,187, forward strand.
TACGGTCCTGTGGGATCGCCGCACGGGCGCGCCGGTCTATAACGCGATTGTCTGGCAGGACACGCGCGTAGAGAGTGCCGTCGCCGAATTCGCGCGCGATGGCGGACAGGATCGCTTTCGCCACAAGACCGGTCTTCCGCTCGCGACGTATTTCAGCGCGCTGAAAATCCGCTGGATTCTGAATATGGTCGAGGGCGCGCGCGAACAAGCCGAAGCGGGCCATCTGCTTTTTGGCACCATGGATGCGTTTCTTCTGTGGCGGCTCACCGGAGGCAGCGCGGGGGGAATACACGCGACCGATGTGAGCAACGCCAGCCGCACCCAACTCATGAATCTCGCGACCCTGGCCTGGGATCCCGAAATTCTGGAGATTTGCAGCGTTCCAGCGAAGATCTTGCCGCGCATCGCTTCGAGCAGCGAGATCTTCGGAACGGCTCAGATTGACGCCATCCATGGCGTTCCTATCGCCGGCATTCTGGGCGATCAGCAAGCGGCGCTGGTTGGGCAAACCTGCTTCGATCCCGGCGAAGCCAAAAATACCTACGGTACGGGCAGCTTTCTGCTGATGAATACCGGCACACATCCGGTAGCTTCGAAGTTTGGCTTGCTCACGACGGTGGCCTATCAGTTCGCCGGCAAGCCCCCACACTACGCCCTGGAAGGGAGCATCGCCATCACCGGAGCGCTGGTGCAATGGCTGCGCGACAATCTCGGCATCATTCAAATAAGTTCGGAGGTAGAATCCCTGGCCCGCAGCGTGCCCGATAACGGCGGCGTTTATTTCGTTCCCGCGTTTTCGGGCCTGTATGCGCCCTACTGGAAGACATCCGCGCGCGGCGTGATAGCCGGGCTCACGCGCCACAGCAACAAGGCGCACATCGCCCGCGCCGCGCTGGAAGCGACTGCATTTCAGACACGCGAAGTGGTGGAAGCGATGGAGAAGGACTCCCGGATTCCTATCGCCGTGCTGCGCACCGATGGCGGCATGGTCGAGAACAACCTGCTGATGCAATTTCAGGCGGACATCCTGAATATCCCCGTGGTACACCCCGTGGTGAAAGAAACTACCGCGCTGGGCGCCGCCTACGCCGCGGGACTGGCCACCGGCTTCTACCGCGACCTGGAAGATCTGCGCGCGCATTGGGCCGTCGAGCGCACCTGGAGGCCTGAGATGGACGAAAAGACGCGCGAGGCACTGTTCACATCCTGGAAGAAAGCGGTGACGCGCTCGTTCGATTGGGTCGAATAACCGGGATAAATCGAACAAACTCGCGAAGGCCGGAGAATCATTATGGTCGCGTCAGGCGCCGGCCTTTTGTTGGGCGACCCATTGGTGCACGCGCTGCTCGAGGATGTCCAAGGGAAGCGCGCCGCCACTGAGAACCTCGTCGTGAAAGGCGCGAATGTCGAACTTGGGGCCGAGCTGATCTTTGGTGTACTGACGGAGCTTAAGAATTTCGAGCTGGCCGATCTTGTAACCGAGAGCTTGCGAAGGCCAGGAGATGTAACGGTCGGTTTCGGACTGCACGTTCACTTCGTCTTCGTTCGAATGCTCGTGGAAATAGTCCACCACCTGCTGCCGGGTCCAGTGCTTGTTGTGCAGCCCGGTGTCCACCACGAGGCGGATGGCGCGCAGCATATCGTCGGAGAGGTGACCGAAGTAGCTATACGGGTCCTGGTAGAAGCCGACCTCCTTGCCCAGACGCTCGGCATAGAGGGCCCATCCCTCGGTGTAGGCAGTGAAATATTCGTTCTGGCGGAAAGGCGGCAGCCCGGGCATTTCCTGGGCGATGGCGATCTGCATGTGATGGCCCGGGACGCCTTCATGATATGCGGTGGTTTCAATGTCCAACAGCGAGCGCTGCGCAAAGTCGCCGGTATTAACCATCACTCGCGCGGGACGCGAACCATCTTGCGCGCCCTCCATGTATTCCGCCGCAGGCGCACCCTTCTCGCGGAATTCCTCGACGGCCATCACCTCCAGCTTGGCTTTGGGCAAGCGGCCGAAAAGTTCGGGGAGCTTGGCGTACATTTGGGTGATGTATTTGCGGTAGAGATCAAGAATCTGCTCGCGCGAATGCGCGTGCAATTTAGGATCGGCGGCGATGGCAGCCTTGAAGGACTTGAGGTCCTTGTAGCCAAGCTGGTTGGCGACGGCGAGCATCCGCCCCTCGATCTCTTTCACCTGCGCCAGCCCGACCTCGTGAATCTCCTCGGGCGTGAGGTCGGTGGTGGTGCTCTGTTTCACCAGGAAGGCGTAGCACGCGTCGCCGTCAGGCAGAGACCAGATTCCCGGTTCGGTGCGGCCGTGCGGAACGTACTCATCGCGCACGAAAACGTAGAAGCGGCTGTACGCGGGCAGCAGCGCATCCCGAATGGCGGCGAGCCCGGCTGCTCGCAGTCGCTTCTGGTCGGCTTCGGAAATGTCCTTGGGGAAAGCTGAAAACGGCTGCGCGAAGGGAGACTTCTCCGGATCCTGCGACGCGATTCCCTTGCACTCATCGGCGACCTTTTCAATCAGGAATCGCGGCGGCATGAGCTTGTCGTTGATGCCCTTGCGCATCTGGATCACGGTTTGGTCCAGCAGGCGAGGCATCAGCTTGAGACGCGAATTATAGTCTTCGTAATCTTTGACCGACTTGAACGACAGTAAGTTCGGCAGCTGTGGCAGGAAAACCTGGACGCCGTTCTGGGGGTCCGCAGGCATCTCCCAGGGTTTGAAGCGCGCGCCCTCGACCTGCAAGCCGAGGTCGCGCACCATCACGGCCTTGTTGAGGGCTTCCTGCTCGGGGAAGCCGGAAGTGTCAATGGCCTGGAAGCGGGCGAGGAATTTTCGCGTCTCCTGCAGATCGCTATCAATGAATGCCTGCGAGAAATCGTCGAGTTTGTCGTTCCAGCGCTTATCCCCCAGGATGGAGGCGAACAGCGGGCTGGTGCGCAAGCGATAATCCCATTGCTCGGCGAGGAGGTCGTTCAGCGTCTTTCGTCTGGATTCGAGTGACGCCGGCGTCTGCGTGCCCGCGGGTAAGGAACAACACAACGCCACGATTACCGCGATACCAGCACGCCATCCCCAAGAACGCATCGAGTCTCCTTGAAGCAACGATTGGACCGCCGGAACGGCAAATCCTGCGGCCATTTTCCCAATCGCCGACGATACACGCTAATTTCAGCCGGCGCAAATAGCGAATGCCGGTACGCCAGGGCTCTCGCACAGCCGAATCCTACGCGAAGCCGCGCGCCGGACATGCCCCGCGCGGTCACAGGAACGACAACTGGCGTAGAATGCTCTCCGCTCGCGGGCGCTGAACGTGGACTCGAACCGCCCGACGGCGTCCCCCGTCTCGAGCGCGGCGTGTGGCGCCGCCAATCCCTCCATAGCCGGACAGGGGGCTGTTTTAGAATTGCAATTCAGTACTGAGTAAATAGTCAACGAGAGTAAAATGCCCGGTACACTTGCGCCGGTCGTAGAAATGTGAGGATGGATCGTGATGGCCGGAAAAGAGCAAGGGGACGACTGAGCATGGATGCACTGTGGCAGGATTTGCGTTACGGATGGCGTACGCTCCGGCGCAGCCTCGGCTTCACGGTGGTGGCGGTGCTGACTCTGGCGATCGGCATCGGCGCGAACGCGGCGATTTTCAGCGTCATTCACGCGGTGTTGCTGCGCCCGCTGCCCTTCCCCGATTCCCAACGCATCGTGTGGATATGGGAAACCGACGCAAACCGCAATGTGCGTCGCGGCACGGCCTCACCGGCGGAATTCCTTGACTGGCGCGACCGCAACCACGTGTTCGAAGAACTTTCCGCCTGGCGCCAATTATTTTTTACGGTGACGGGCAACCGCGAAGCGGAACAATTCTGGGGCGCGCAAGTGAGCGCGAATTTCTTCAGCTTGTTTCGCGTGCAGCCGGTCTTGGGACGCGCTTTCATGCCGGAAGAAGAGCAGCCCGGTCACGAGCGAGTGGTCATCCTGAGCTACGGATTGTGGCAGCGGCGATACGGCGGTGACCCAGGCGTGCTAGGCAGCAGCATCACGCTGGACGACAATCCCTACACCATCATCGGTGTGCTTCCGCGGAACTTCAGTCTCTTCGGAACTAGCCGCCAGTTCGACTTGTGGGTGCCCTTTGCATTCAATCGCGCCCAGCTCAATCGCGAGGACCATGAGCTGATCGTATTTGGCAGGCTGCGCCCGGGCGTCGCGACCGCGCAGGCGCAGGCCGAGATGGAAGCCATTCTCGCGCAGCTCAAGCGGGAGTATCCGGCCATTGACCAGGGGAACGGCATCCTGGTGACCGGCTTCCACGACGACATCGTGAGCAGCCTCCGGCCCGCGCTGCTGATTTTGTTTGCCGCCGTGGGATTCGTCCTGCTGATCTCCTGCGCCAACGTAGCGAATCTTACCCTGGCGCGCGGCGCCACGCGCGAACGTGAAATCGCATTGCGCGCCGCGCTCGGCGCGAAGCGCGGCCGCGTGCTGCGCCAGCTCCTCACCGAAAGCGTTCTGCTGGGGCTGATCGGAGGAGTCCTGGGCGTCTTGGTAGCCTATGGAGGGCTGCACCTCCTGCGCGCGTTCCTGCCGGTGACGGGCGGCAAAGGTGAAATCCCGCGCGCCGATTCCATCGGGATTGATCCCACGGTGCTCGTCTTCGCGCTGGGCATCTCGGTGGTGACCGGCATTATTCTGGGCCTCGCGCCCGCCATTCAGATTTCGCGTTCCAAGTTGTACGAATCGCTCAAGGAGGGCGGCCGCGGCACGACCAGCGGGCGCCGAAGCCATTTGCTGCGCTCGGCTCTGGTCGTCTCGGAAGTGGCGCTCTCGCTCATATTGCTCAGCGGAGCGGGCCTGCTGATTCGCAGCTTTGTGCTGTTGATGTCCGAGAATCTCGGTTTCAATTCCGCGAACGTCCTGACCATGCAAATCTGGCTGCGGGAATCGCACGTTCCCTCCGGGGCGCAGGTGGTAAATTTCTACCAGCAGGCACTGGAGCGGGTGAATGCGCTGCCCGGCGTGAAATCGGCCAGCGCCGTAAATTTCCCGCCGCTGAGCGGCTGGAACGGTTATTGCAATTTCGATATTCAAGGACGAGCCTCGCCCGCCCCCGACCAACCGTTCACCGCGCAATATCGCGTCGTGGACTGGCGCTATTTGCAAACCATGGAAATCGCGCTGAAGGACGGGCGGGATTTCTCCGCCTCCGACGGGTCGGACACGCAGGGCGTCGCCATCGTCAATGAAGCTCTCGCTCAGCAGTACTGGCCGAACGAAGATCCGGTGGGCCGACAACTCAAACTAGAATTCGGTGCGAGAAGCCCGTACGATCCCGAACCGAGCCCTTCCTGGCTGACCGTCGTCGGCGTCGCGAGCGACGTGCACGACTGGCCCTGGGGCGAGCCCAAGGCGGGGCAACTCTATCTGCTCTTCGTGCAGAATCCCTCGCGCATCATGCATCTGGTGGTGCGCACGGCGGGTGATCCTACGGCGATGGCCTCCGCGGTCCGCCAAGCTATCGGGAGCGTTGATCCGAACCAGCCCGTCACGGAATTGCGCACAATGGATGATCTGATCGCTTCGTCGGTGGTGCAGCGCCGGTTGAGCATGGTTCTTCTCGCGATTTTCGCTGCTGTGGCCACGCTGCTGGCGGGGCTGGGCATACACGGCGTGATGGCCTACGGAGTCGCGCAACGCACCCACGAAATCGGCGTGCGCATGGCCCTGGGCGCGGAGCCCGGCGACGTGCTGCGTCTCGTTGTCGGTGACGGCATGCGCCTAGCCGCAATCGGCTTCGCCCTGGGAATAGCCGGGTCGCTTGCAACCACGCGCTACCTGCAAACCGAGCTTTTTGGCGTGCGAGCGTTCGATCCGCTCACGCTGGCGTGCGTCACTGTGGGGCTTGCGGCGGTGGCCGCGGCGGCCTGTTATTTTCCCGCGCGGCGCGCCGCGAAAGTGGACCCTCTGGTAGCGTTGCGGTACGAATAAGCTCGGGCGCAGCCTTGCGTTCAGATTTTCGCCTACGTTTGCCGCGCCGGCCGCTGCAGCGACGGAAAATTTCTCAGCAGCTCTTGCGCCACGAATCGTGCACCCAGCGCCGCGAGGATGACGATCTCCGGTTCGATCATGTGCCGGTAGCGATTCGCCGGATGCGTCAGGTAGAACACCAGCGGGTAAAACGCCAGCAGCATCACGAACGGAATCGCCGCCTCGCGAGCGCCGCGTAGAGCTTTCCACAGGCCGATCAGCATCAGCATTGTCAGCGTCACAATCAGGTACACGTTCGCGGGATTGTGGAACTCGGTCTCCAGATTGTACGGGTCCAGATTCCAGAAGGACGTCCACATATAAACGAATCTTCGCGCGAACATCACCAGGAATTTCTCCGGATGCTGGGAGAGAGAGGTGAGCGCCTCACGCCGTTTCTCTTGCATGTAAGGAATTTCTCCCAGGCGCGCGAACTCAGCCATTTCCGTCTCGTTGATCGAAGGGTGGGCCATGATATCCACCCAGCTTTGCGTGTAGCCGTTATTGCCCACCCACACCTCCAGCCAGAAATTGTCGCGGAGCGGGATGGGCCGGTGAAACGTGCGGAAGTTGCGCACCTGCCATGGCAAGAGCGCGGCGATCAGCCCCAACGCGACCAGCGCGCCGGCCTGCAACCATTCTTGCCGGCGATTTCGCCATAAGGGATATAGCGCCCAGAGTGTAAGAAACGGAGCGACGGACAGAGTCGAGGCATTCGTCAGCGCGGACACGCCCCACAGCAAGCCGAAGCCCAGCCAGCCGCGCCATCCGGCGGCCCGCTCCTTCAGTTTGAGCGCGCAGAGAAAAAGAACCGCCAGCAGCAGCGCGCTCAGGCACGTCTCCCACACGAAGCCGGCGGCAATGTAGATCGCGTACGGCCACAGCGCCCACATCCAGCACGCCAGCACGGCGACGCTGGGTCCAAAGCTGCGCCGCGCAATCCAGAACACCGGCACGCAAATCAGCGCGGAAAAGACGGCATTGATGGTGAGAATTACCAGCGCCGAGTTCTTGCTGTAAATCCCGAAGAGTTTGAAAACGCCCGCGAGCAAGTAGGGATAGACGGGCGTCATCCACGCGGTGGGTCCGGTTTCGACCAGCATCGGATTGCCGTAGCCCCGGCCTGCCGCAATGGAGCGTGCAATCCGCCCGATTTCGAAGCCAAACAGGAGATGGTCCCGGAAGCCGTTCCAGGTGTCCGTGTACAGGAACCGAACGGCAATCAATCGCAAGAGCAGCGCTACGAGCGTAATGACCGGCAGCGATTGCCAAACGCGCGCCTTCCTTGCCACGTTCTCCATGATTCTCCCGGCCTCGCTGCGCTGCGCCGCAATCCTCATGCGACGGCGATTCTACTGTATGAGCCGGAACATTCGCGGGCGTTATTTCGTTTGATGCGAATGCGGGACGGGTGGCAACACCCCCAAACGAAGGCCTCGCGCGCGGGAGTGATATGGAAGCGATGGCGGAGGAGCACGGGTCCGCGCGGTTCAGCGATAATGCGGTGTAGCGATTATCGTTGCTCGGCGATTACTTTAGCGTAGGTCTTTCCGTAGGGATAAAAGCGATCCTTCTCGCCGCGCGCCCACGCAGCTCTCAGTTCCGGACTGGTGATGTCCCAATCCGGGCGGCACTTCTTCAGTACCGCGCGCAAATCCTGGCGCAACTCCTCGATGGTCGGTCGCCCAAAAAACCAATAGCCCATGTATATCTTGAAGACGCGCAGCCCCGGCTCCAAAACCAGCGTGTGCGGAATCATGGGATTGTGGTCGGGGTCGGTGTACTCCGCGATGTCGAGATCCTTTTGCACCACGCGCCCCGCATCCGAAAGGAACGTCCAATGCGCGTCCACGCCGGCGCGGAACTCGTTGGTCTCGATCAAATTGTCCGTGCTAATCGTGACCATGCGGCAGTAGCCGACTTCCAGCTCGCGGTGCAGCGCGACCAGCCCCTCCGCCTGGCGGCGGTCTTTCGGGCAGAATCCTCCGCGGCTGAGCACCACAATCATGGGATCGGGGCCTTGCAACTCCGATAGCTTGCGCCGCTTGCCGGTGTGATCGCTCAGTTCGTAATCGGGGAACACGGCGCCGGGTACGATGTCTGCTCGCATGAGGTCTCGTTTCCTTCCAGGGATCTCAGCGCCGTTCGTGCAGAGCGCTGGAATCTATCGCGGTTGGCAAAAAAATTTAGCGGGTGAGCCTGTAAGCCGGATTCTCCGGACGAACCTCGCATCTCGCGGCCCTTCCGTAAGTTGCTTAAATAGAAGTGGTGTTAACACGCGTTGTACGTCAACCATGGCAATTGTGGCAACCCCGAAATAATTTTGGGCACAGTTTGGGCACAGTTCTATGGGCTGAGGCCCTATCGTAAGACAAATTCTTTGAGCACACTTGCGGTTTTTCTCAGACCCAATTTCCGGCTGACTTCCGAGCAAGAGGCAGCGGGTTTTGTGAGCCACCCTCACCCACCGATAGCCCTGTCGATTCGTAATTTCCCGCGCCAGTATTGTACCCACGTGTTTGCTATGGTTTAGCCAAGCAAACATCCTTACTCTCCTCATCCGCCAGGGAGCCGATCCCCGATCCTTCGACGATTCATTGTTTGCTGATGCGGTCGGTTGGGACCGGCGAGATATCCTAAAGTTCCTCGCGTCCGCAGTATTCACACCTGATCTTTGGCGCGGAAAAACGCGCAACGACATCCAAAAGCAAGCTGAACTTGACCGGACCGACTTTTTGTACCACGGCGAGTGAGAGAGTTTACATCGAGGAAATCCCATATGATGCCTGTTCTACGCGGACACCAATACAGGTGACTTGGCCGCCCGATCTGATCGCGCCTGTGCTTGACCGCGCGTCCGCCGAACGGTTATCGGTCGTTAAAATCCACAGCCACCCAGGCGGCTTTGCCTCCTTCTCCGGCACGGATGACAAAGGTGACAAAAAACTCTTGCCAATGATCCGGGGCTGGATCGAAGCGGACGTGCCGCACGGCAGCGCCGTCATGTTGCCGAGCGGGGGGATGTTCGGCCGTGTCCTGGGAACGGATGGACGCTTCGAACCGATGGCGCTGATCAATGTCGTCGGCGATGATCTGCATTTCTGGTATGCCGATGCAGGCAGCGTGGAGCTTCCAAGCTTAGTCGTCTCTCATGCTCAGGCTTTTGATTAAGGCACTATCAAGCAAATGCGTCGCTTGTCGATCGCCATTATCGGCTGTTCTGGAACTGGAAGCCCGGTCGTCGAGCAATGCATGCGTCTCGGCGCCGGTGAACTCGTTCTTGTTGACGACGACCGTATCGAGGATCGAAACATCAACCGCATTTTGAATTCGACCATGTAGGATGCGCGCGATGCGCGCTTGAAAGTCGATGTTCTCGCCGATGCGATAGAGCGCACGGATCTCGGCACACGCGTGATCCGGTTGACGAAAAACCTTTGGGACCCAGAGGTAATTCGAATTGTGGCGCAATGCGACCTGGTGATCGGTTGCATGGACACCATAGACGGCCGTTTTCTGCTCAACACATTGGCGACGTATTACACGCTCCCGTATCTCGACATCGGAGTACGCCTTGACAGTGTTCGAAGCGGCCCCGACCAGGGCCGCATCAGAGAAATCTGCGGCAGCGTCCACTATCTGCAACCAGACCGCTCAAGCCTCATGAGCCGGGGCCTCTTCACGATGGCCGAGGTCGCTGCGGCTGGCCTCCGGCGTAACGATCCTACTGCACACGCGGAACAGGTTCGTGATGGCTACATCGCCGGCGCGGCCGCCCATCGTCCGGCCGTCATCAGCGTCAATATGTTTGCCGCGTCGCTCGCTGTGACCGAGCTTCTCGCGCGACTCCACCCTTTTCGAGAAGAACCGAGCAGCAGCCATGCCACCACGACTTTCAGCTTTGCCAGCTTGGAGTTGATAACCGAAGAGGAAGGCGTCCCCTGCCCTATCCTTTACGACCGTGTCGGCATCGGCGATGCGACACCCCTTCTCGGTCTGCTCGAACTCGCGGAGAGGCGTAGCGGATGAAACGGATCAAGAAGTGGAGCCAACAGTTTGCCGGGGATGTCCGCGACAGGTTGCACCGACGGCTAGTCCCGTCATACGGCACCCGGCTGGTCGAAGATTATTTACCGAAGAAGCTTAAAAAACGCATGCTCTATATCGTGCAAGACGACGGCTTCCTTGAGCAGGCTGCCATGCTTTGTCCCTGCGGCTGTAACCGCATTCTCCACATGAATCTGTTGCCAGACGAACACCCCTGCTGGCGCCTAACTCGGCACAAGGACGGCAGCGCAAGCCTTTACCCGTCAGTTTGGCGCAAGGTGGATTGTCAGTCGCATTTCTGGTTTCGACACGGCCGCGTCCATTGGTTCAAAGGAAAGGATGAGAACCATGACCGCTCCCCCCATACCAACACACGACTCTGCATGTGACCTGACCGGGCCTAATGTGCGGGAAGTATCATTGCGCGGGCGATTAAAACAGATCGACAACTTCATCGGGTGATGTCGCCGTTAGCAGAGATAGCACACCCAACGCGTCGAAAGAAAACGGCTGATTCTCTGTTGGGAGGCGGACACCCTCTTTCAGTACGCCCTACACCTCCCCCCGATCATCCTTGGTAAGGACCAGGATTCTAGGACACAATGAGTCAATCACTCACGATGAGAAGCTTGCGATCATAGAAGCAGCCAGCAGAACTTCATCCACGAGGACAGCCACGGCATGAAGATGCGGGGAGATCCAGACACTTGGGATTGGGGGCCACCAAAAACGCGGCCTCCCACATGGCCTGACGATCCGGATGTGCGCCGAGCCATGGAATGGTTCAGGGATCTGATCCCGTCAGCGGAATGGAAAACACGACGCCTTGCTCACGTGAAGAAGCTGCATGGAGCGCCCGCATCTCCGTTGCCCGACGAACTGCCCCAGCCCTTCGTCGCAGATGATGATATTGGTGGTTGGTATCTGATGTTAGCAGAGGCTTTCGTCGACCACATTGCTGACTACGAGCCAGCACAAGGAAGCCGTGTTGTCCCATTGTTCAAGGTGATGGGGCGAGACTTCGATCTCCTAATGTCGATCGAAGGCGTCGAAGAACGTGCCCGGCGAATGCTGTCAACCGAAAGGGGCCAACCTGACGGCGCCATGTTCGAATTGATCACAGCGCTCGCCTATCGGCGGGACGGTTGGCCCGCGGTCCGCTTCCTTCAAGAACATCCGGGTGTAGCTAGAGTGCCAGATTTCGAAGTCGTCGGGCCGCAGGGGAAATGGACAGTTGAGTGCAAACGTATCGGTCGATCTGAATATTCCAGGAATGAGCGTGACCAATTTTGGCGCCTTTGGCGAGGCGCGATCCCTGTAATTCAGAATGGCAAGGTTAGTATATTTTTTGATCTAGATTTTCGCCGCGAAGTCAAAGAAGTGCCGGACTCATATTTGCACGATCTCTCCACGCGGATCATCAAGAATGGTGCCGCGATCACTGTCGATGACGAATGGGCAACGGGCCGCGTGAGTTGGACGGACCTCGGCCCGATCCAGGAATTCCTCAAGCATGATGTCGTGTTATACCCTTCGCGACGTCTATCCGAACTCCTCATCGGCCAATTCGACCGCCTCGCCTCATACGCTGGAGCATATATTTGCAAGCCTTGGCAAGATAACGCCCGCTACATAGACAAATTAGATGTGGCCACGATCGCAAGATGGAAGTGCAGCGCTCCTGCGTCAATTCGAGCCAAAGCGCGCCATTTCCTACGGCAGATCGCTGATGCCAACCACCAACTGAACGGTTATGGGCCGAGCATCATTCACATTGGCCTCGAGGTTATGGAGGGGAGTGGCGTAGAGGCTGCCCGACGGCCCAGAATCATGCAGATGGTGCGTGACTTCAACCCACGCCAGACTGATCTCCATTGGATCTACATTCACTATTTTGTTTATGAATCTCCGCCTGAAGTAGCATGGGTGATGGAAGAAACTACCGATTGGTTCGCCATGAAATGGCCCCCCGGGCCGATACCGAGGGGCGCTGTATATCTGGTTATCCCCAGCGAGAGCGAGACCGTGCCTAATCCGTGGGACTCGTGAAGCTTTGGCGATGACGACCTCCGCGACGAGAAAGATGACAACACCGGCGGTCCGCTCCACATCCGTCGGAAATCAGCTCTCAGGTGAGTGCCAAACATGAATGCAGAGAAGCCCAAGAAGAAACTCCCGCCATTTGTTGCGTGGTTCGGCGTTCCCCTTATCGGTGGGTTCGTAATGGAGTGCGCGTGCGTTTTGCTACAGCACGCGGTCCTCTACTTCAGCACCAGCATTTTGCCGGATTTCCAGCGTGGCGACTGGACCGAGGTCCGCGACCCTGATACGTGGATTGCTTTGGCATTCTGTATCTTGCTCGTCGCCGGACTGATGCGGTTTTTGGAGGTCTGGAGGTGGGCACACCCGTGTTCCGGCCCAGCGGTGTATCGACTGCGCGACTGTGCGTACAATAGCACGCGGGGATTTGATTTCTCCCGCCGGTCACTGGAACTTATCCGAGCCCCGCCCCCAGGGGAGCTCGACCGCGATCTTGCACGACTGTGCGATCACGTTAAACTCAAAAATGCCCGTGCGCTTTCCCTTGATGCCCGTAGATGCCGCAGCCCTGAAGGTACCCTTAGCGTCGGCAGCGTCTTTTGTCTTGCGCATCTTTTTTTCGGATCCATACTCTGTCACGAGAGCTTCGTTAGGCTGTAGTCCCGACACAATGATAAGTACACCTGCATAGCTAGGAATCAGTTGCACGACCGACAAATGGCACGGACCCGCGCTCGATTCGAATGGAAACGGAATAATCCGCGTAAATGCGCGCGATTGGCCATCGGCGGAAACGATTGCGAATTGAAAAGGCTCGCCCTTCGATCCCGCAAGGTTGATAAGCGCCGGCTCTTCAGCAACACTATGAGCAGGATCGGCGAGCTTGCTCAACACTTTGCCTTCGTTGTTCAAATGTACTTCCGAAATCTTGATAGGCGTAGCGCCTATGATGGACGAACTCAGGGTGTATTGCGTGTCAGCGGGCAGACCTGATGCAAAGAGGTTGTAAGTAACAAATGTCTTGCCCAGTACGACCATTCGCCCCGTCTCCTTGTACGTCAGCTCCGCGCCGGGAGAGTTGTGTTGGTCGCCCCACTGGTCGGACGGCGGGACGGCTTGAGCGGCACAACCGGTAGCAACGACAAACATCGCGGAAATGCAAAGAATCTTTGACAGTAGGTGGAAGGTCATTGCAGCAGGATGATAATAGCGGCGCGTTCGGTCTGCACTTAGCTTCTTGCGAAAGAAAACTGGGATCACGCGGTTCATCTCGACGCCCCCTCTGGTCCGCCAGCAACCGAGTCCATTCGGCTCGCCCTAAAGTTTCTTAACGGCAAGCAGTGATTCGATATTTACCTTTTGTAAGGACACTAGAACGGCTTCATTCCAATGCAAATACCACCCGAACAGTCGCCTGCCTTTCTACTTTCTCCGGGAAAAGCTGCAAAGAGAATGATTGTTTTGTTACGCCGGAACCGAGCACGACAAAGCTGGTGTAGTCCCTCGTGTCCAACGGCAAATCGATTATGCCGCTGAATACGTTGCTGACATAGAGGAGGTCACCCACCTTATTGCCGGCGGACTTCGCCAAGTTGGCGGCCGTTGTGCGTGCCTTCTCCATGGCTGCTGCTCGCGCTCGTCCTTCCAATGCCTCGGGGTCTGCGACGTCCCAACTTACGCTCTCCACACCGTTTGATCCGGCATGGACTGCGACGTCGATCAGTTTCTGCGCGTCGAGAGCAGCTAAGCGAATTCGCCAACTCTGATAAGCTCTGAACTGTCGCATCTGCCGATTGCTGGCTGGCGGGTGCTCCGAATCGGTTTCATTCAGTTGAATTCCGGCGCTTCGAATTTGAGTTTTCTGCAAACCTGCTTCGAGCAGAGCTTTGACCACCCTGTCTGCAATCTCCAGATTTGAGCGATATGCCTGGTCGTGAGTCTCTCCGTAACTGACACATCCCAAAGTGACATCCGCAATGTCAGCCTCAGCTTGAATTTTCTCTGTGACGCTAACCTCCACCGTGCCGTTCTGATGATTTACTGCAATTTCTTGAGATTGAGCAGGGAGCGTAAAACAAAAGAACGCCGCAATGAAAACAGCTACGAATGTTCGCATATTCCCTCCGAGCCAATCCCAACTCGACAAGATCGCGCTGCGTCTAAATCAACGCCCGCGAAAAACTTTGGGCTTTCAGACTCCAGCGAGTAAACTGCGCGCCACTGTTGCGCCGACCCTTTGAACCCGCAGCGTTAATCAGGAGTTAGGCCGAATCGAGCCGGAGTGCAGACCCAGCATTTAGATTCTCTCGAGCAGCTGAACTCTAACTCACTTGCTCGGTGTTCATTGCACGTTTACTGTAACCATCGTCGAGTGTTGGACTGAGCCCGCAGTGGCCGTCACCGAGACTATGTACTCTTGACTAGTGCGCGACGGACTGCCACCGGACGCTCCTCCGCAAGCTGCCTGCATCGCGCAAAGCGCGATCGAAAGGCCGCACAAAAGACCAAAGCTAAGCGAAGGTCTTCGGCTTTTGCGAAACGCCGTCCGGGTACCCAAACAAACGATTCCCGTCAAAGACAAGCACAACGCGAGGAGCAGAGCAAGAGACTCATGGTGAAGAGGAATGAGTGTTGCTGTGTCCGGGACGGTGATCGTAAGAGTTGAACTAGCTGTTTTCGCGGCCAGCGTGATTGTTTCAGGCGAGAGTGCACATGTGGGCAGTGGCGAAGGCCCCGTTACTGCGCAGGAGAGTCCGACGGTATCCGAAGGGCTCTCGTTTTGGGACGCGACAGTAATGAGATCGCTTGCTTGGCCTCCGCCTTGGATAGTCAGGTTCGCCGATGCCACCGAAAGCGAGAAACTCGGCAGCGGGTTGGCCGTATTGCCGACATTCAGCAAGACACTTACACTGTTATCGTCTGAGTTGGCGACAACAAGCTCAGGCAGTGTGTCCCCATTGAAGTCAGCTATCGCCAGCCAAGTTGGCCGTTTAAAAATTTGAATGCAACCAGAAGACTGAGCGCACGGATTGAAAGTGGCGTCCTGAAAAGTTCCATCTCCATTGCCGAGCATCATCTGAATCTCCATCGGGTGGTTTTCGGGATCGAAATCTTCGATTCCGATGAGATCCAGTTTGCCGTCGTTGTTCAGATCCGCGGTCGCCACGGCAAAAGAAAACTCTCCCTTGACGGTTGATCCAATTTCGAAAGTTCCATCGCCATTGCCCAACAGGATTCTAATATCCCCGGCAAAAACATTTTCACGAACCGCTGCGGCCAAGTCGGTCTTTCCGTCTCCATTGAGGTCCGCCGAGGTGAAGTATTTCGGCCAAAAAGGCAGCTCCACGGTTGCCGGACTCCGAAAGGTGCCGTCGCCGTTACCCAGCAACACGATGAGTGTGCCCGAATCCTGTTCGTCCTTAACCCCACCGTTTCCGGTGACCACATCCAGATGTCCATCCTCGTTGAAGTCACCCACGGCCACAAAGGGAGTGCTTCCCTCTGTCGATGTAGTCACCGGCGGCTGAAAAGTTCCATCCCCATTGCCAAGCAAGATGCTGATCGTGCCTTGATCGTTTGAAACCAGAAGATCGAGCTTGTGATCGCCGGTAAAATTCGCCGCAACGACGTACTGTGCTCGGGTACCCGCGCTGTATTGCGTAGGCGGCTGAAACGTTCCGTCCCCGGTCCCTAGAAGGATGCTTACAGTGGAGCCCGTCGCCACTGCAAGGTCGACGTGGCGATCTCCATTGAAGTCTCCCACCGTAACGAATCTGGGGGCGTCAGCGACGGTGTAGTTCAATGCGTCTTGAAAGGTGCCATCGCCGTTGCCCAGCAGGACGCTCACGTTGTCGCTCTCGAAGTTTGCAACTGCTAGGTCCAACTTGCTATCTGCGTTGAAGTCACCAACGCAAACAGCGCCCGGCGCCCTACCCACGGCATATTCCCTGGGGTTCGTGTATGATTGCGCGGTTGTTCGCACCGGAAGAATGAGCGAGCAGATGACGATTGATATTGCCCCGGCGAATACTTTTGCCTGCGTATTCATCATATGCCTCCTGTCTAGAAGATCTCTGCTCGCTATCCGGCGAACACCTGTCATGTCCGGCGGCGATCCCGCCAGGCATGACTGACGGCGCGTTCTTTCAAACCTCGCTTCTCCGCAGACTTCCTCGTAACTCGTCCTCATTCCGGGTTCATTTTTCTCCCATCAGCGGTGATGACGGCACCAGGGGTAGTGAAAATTGCGCGGAACGCGTTCCCATCACCCACATACACGGTGTTCAGTACCGACGTGCGTTCCAATGCGCCGTTTAGATAGACGCTAATGGTTGCAGCGCCCGTGCAGTCAGGGTTCACCGAGACCGTTCCAGTGAGCGTCTCGTTCTCGACATCACCGTTGAAACTCCGAGTTTGGGATCCGTTAATGTTGCCGGCAGTGTCTTCAGTGAAACTCCCGACTGAAGCGGCCGGCCCGAGGCCGACGATCGTGCCCGTGTAGGTGTACCCCCACCGGCCAACAAGATGATGGAGAGAGCAGGATCCTTCGCCACCGCTCAAGTTGATCGATGCGGCTTTCAGCGACGGAGCGTGACTGGAAGCAACTAGGCTTGCAGCCAGCAACAGAAAAGTTGCCAGAATCGTCGTCATTAAGGTGCGCTTCATGGTTTTCTCCTCTTTCTAAATTTTGGCCAGCTCATTGGCCCGGTCGAGAGAGTCATCCAACTTCGCCGGCAGAGCATTCCACAGCGGCTTAACTCGCTATTGAATCTGTGTGCCTTGCTAATTCCCAGGAACGAAATGGGTTGCAGCCAGGTGTAAACAGAGGCTGAGCTTTTATTGCGGATACTGCCGATGGTAGACTCGCCCGCAAAGCTCATCCATGGATGCTCCTAACCAATCCGGGCGTTTGGTCAAGTTCGGAATTTTTGAGGCCGACCTCGCGAGCCGAGAACTTCGCAAGAATGGGGCGAAGATTCGATTGCAGGATCAGCCGTTCCAGGTGCTTGCCGTTCTGCTCGAGAAGCCCGGCGGAGTTGTCACGCGCGACGAGCTTCGGCAGCAAATCTGGCCGAGCGACACATTCATCGATTTTGATAAAGGGTTGAACGTAGCGATTAACAAGATCCGGGAAGCGCTCGGAGATTCCGCAGAGAACCCCCGATTTGTCGAGACCTTGCCGCGCCGTGGTTACCGCTTTCTTGCCCCTCTCGACGGAACCCACGAGGACCCACCGAAGCGCGGAGCACCAATCGATTCGATCGCGGTTCTGCCGCTTGCGAACTCGAGCCCGGACTTAGATACCGAGTGCATTGCAGTGGGAATTCCCGGGAACATCATTCACAGACTCTCGCAAGTTCCGGGCCTTCGAGTTACTTCGTGGAACAGCGTCTCAAGCTACAAGCACCATGAAACCGATCCCAAGGCAATCGGCAGGAGTTTCAACGTTCGAGCGTTGCTGTTCGGCAGGATCTGGGTGCGCGCCAACAAGCTGCGCCTGCACGTTGACCTTGTCGATACGACCAATGGTGAAGAATTGTGGGGGGAGCAGTACGACCGCGATCTCGCCGAGATTTTTTCCGTGCAAGACGAAATCGCTCGGGAAGTTTCGCAAAAACTCCGTCTGAAGTTGACCGGGGACCAGAGCGCTCGCCTCGGACGGCATTACACGGACAACATAGAGGCGTATCAGCTCTACGTCCGCGGGCGGCACAGCATCGAGCAGAGAAGCATGGAGGGCTTCAAGAAAGGATCCGAGTATCTGAATGGCGCGATCGAGAAGGATCCTAACTATGCTCTAGCCTATGCCGAACTGTCGCAATGCTTGCACATGCCCGCGTATTACGGTGTCGTCTCGCCGCAAGAAGCCTATCCAAGAGCAAAGGCCGTCGCGCTTAGAGCCCTGGAAATGGACGAAACCCTAGCGGAAGCGCACGACACTTTAGCGACCGTCTTGCAGAACTTCCTCTGGGATTGGGAAAGCGCGGGAAAGGAATACAAACGCGCCATCGAGCTCAACCCCAGTTACCCCATCGCTCGTCTTCACTATGCAATGCACCTCGCCTTAATGGGACGGTTCGAGGAAGCAATTCTGGAGGCGACGGAAGGCCAAAGACGCGATCCGATGTCCGGAGTTATGAATGCCGCGCTAGCATTCGTTCTCGTAAACGCGGGACGGTACGACTGGTGTATCGAACAATCGCTCACCACGATCGATATAGACCCAGCTTTGACGTTCACGTATGTGTCTCTCGCCATGGCTTACGAGCGGAAGGGAATGTTCCGGGAAGCCATTGTGACCAATGAGAAGGGTCTCGCCTTGGGCGGTTCAACTGCGTTTCACCAATCGGCCATTGGCCACGCATATGGCTCGTCAGGCGATCATGTGAGAGCTCGCGAGATCCTTCTCGAATTGCACCAGAAGTCCGAGCACGGTTACATTCCCTTCTGGAGTCAGGCAATCGTGTACGATGGGCTCGGAGAAAATGAGCTCGCGATCGGGTTACTGCAACAAGCGCTCAAACGTCGCGAAGCGATGTTAGTTTCGCTAAAAGTATGGCCCCTCCTCGAAAATAGCCGCGTCGATCCTCGTTTTCAAGAAATCGAGCGACGGGTCGGATTGTTGCGGTAGGCCCTCATGTCTTATGGGGTCGTAGACTACTCCCGGCAGGCCGAGAGGTTTCAAGTCGTAGATCCATCACAGTCTGGTACGGAAGATCAAACTTCGACCGGCTAACTCCCGATAAGTCGTTATCGTACATGTGGATTGAAGCTGTGAAGAAACCCTCCGAATTTCCATCTTGCAAAAAAAGAAGTCTGCCGTAAGCTCGCGGCATGAGCCAAGAAAATCCGATCAGCAAGCAGCCTCTGATTCGCCACGCAAACCGACAGCAGATGAGTTGGCGGGCCGTGGATGTGGAACATCTCATCAGCGAAGACCATCCGGCGAGAGCCATTTGGACATTGGTAGGGCGCCTAAACCTGAGCGCCTTTTATCAAGCCATCGAGAACAGCACCGAGGAAGGGGGGCGGCCGGCGATTGATCCGCAACTGCTGATCAGTATGTGGGTGTATGCCTATAGCCAGGGGATTGGTTCGGCACGAGAAGTGGCCCGGCGCTGTGAGTACGATCCGGCGTTCCAGTGGCTGACGGGATTGCAGGAAGTGAACTACCACACGCTGGCGGATTTCCGTGTCGAGAAGCAGCAGGAACTCGATGAACTATTCACGCAGGTGCTGGCGGCGCTCAGCAAAGAAGGGCTGATCACGCTGGAGCAAGTGATGCAAGACGGCACGAAGATTAAGGCCCTGGCGAGCAGTAGAAGTTATCTCCAGGAGGAGACGATTCGCGAGCATCTGGAGAAAGCGCGACGGCGCGTGGCGGAGATGGGTGATCCCGGGAACGAGGAGAGCAGTTCGAAAGTAAAGCAAGCGCGGGTGCGCGCGCGACGCGAGCAGCAAGAGCGACTGACGAGTGCGCTGGAAGAGTTGCAGAAGTGGCAGGCACGCAAGAGCGGAGAAAAAGCCAAGAAGGAAACGCGCGTGAGCACCAGCGATCCGCACGCCAGGACCATGCATCAGCCCGATGGAGGATTAGCGCTCAGTTACAATGCGCAGATTTCTACCGACGCGGCGCAGGGACTGATTGTGGGAGTAGCGGTAACCCAGGAGCCCAACGACAGCGGGCAGCTATTGCCAGCAGTCGATCGCCTGGAACAGCGGCTGGAGAAAAAGCCGCAACAGATGGTGGCCGATAGCGGCTACAGCACGCGAGAGAATATCGAGAAGATGGCCGCCCGAGAGATCGATTTTCTGGGGACCATGCGGTATCAAAATGTGCCGCGCGGAGCCAACCTGCCGAACCAGTTACCACCGAGCGCATTTCTCTATCAGCCGGAGAAGAACCGCTGTGTTTGCCCAGAGGGAAAGATCTTGCATTCGGCGGGACGACGCAAGAGTGGGCCAGGAATGATTTATCACCTCTACGAAGCCCGGCGGGAGGTTTGCCAAGCCTGTGCTCGCAAACCCGAGTGTTGCCCAGATAACCAAAAGCACGGTCGCTCGGTGGCGCAGCCGGAAGAAAGCTCGGTGGTAATGGCCTTTCGCACGAAGATGGCTAGCGAAGAAGCTTGCAAACAATATCGTCGTCGGGGAAGAATCGTGGAGTTTTGTCACGCCTGGATCAAGAGCAAGCTGGGCTTGCGGCAGTTCCATGTGCGGGGCCTGAAGA
Organism: Candidatus Acidiferrales bacterium; assembly: GCA_049300435.1. Classification (GTDB taxonomy): domain Bacteria; phylum Acidobacteriota; class Terriglobia; order Acidiferrales; family UBA7541; genus Palsa-295. The sequence goes on from JBAQJS010000019.1 coordinate 257,526, forward strand.
AGGTGCAGATGGAAATGCTGTGGGCTTGCCTTACCTACAACCTGCAGCACTGGATCCGCTTGAAAAAGCTCAACACCACACCAGCCGTCAACTGAGAGAGAAAGAGAACAGCGAGAAGAACCGCGACGGTCTCAATAGCAAGTCAACATTTCAGAAAGCTCAGACCCAATTCGCAATCTCTCTCTACATCGAGGTTTCTTCACAGCTTCATTTCAAGTTTCCGGTAACGCAGCCCTAATCGGACAAGTGGAATCTCGCTGACTCCCCAGAAGTCCGCTTCTGCGAGGTTGCGAATGCCGGACGTTGCTTTGACAGCGCAGCATTGTTATGTAATCGATTGATATTAAACGGCGTCGGCGGACATCTCTTGATACGAAAAGGTACCGTATGTCACTTCTTATCGTCCCCTTAATGTACCCAGATTATGCTCAGCCGTTTCACTCCAGTTTGGGCAACTTCCTTCCAGCTTCGATCAGACGACAGGCGTTCACGTGCACAGGTCCAGCAGGCTGCTGATGTTGGGACCGAGTGTGATTCCATTCTGGAGGAGGTGGTGTGGCGGAGAAACTGGGGCTAACATTGCACCCTGAAATCATTAACGGAAGGGAACGCTATGGCGATTGCGCTCCAGCTCCTAGAAGCCTACCTCAAGTGCCCTACCAAGTGCTGGCTCATGTCAATCTGCGAACCGATTACGGACAGTTGCTACGCTGTCCAGGCCCAGAATGAGGCATACCGTGCCTCTGGAATTCAGCGACTGCTCTCGGAAAGAAACCATCAGGACTGCACGATCTCACCCTCTGCGGACAGACTGAAATCAGGCAAGTGGCGCCTGGCCGCCAACGTTTTTACGCGGGGTCAGCGTCTCGAATCTCACGTTCATGCGGTAGAGCGGCTCCCGTCAGAGGGCCGGGGTAAGCCAGCTTGTTACCGCCCCGTTCGTTTTGTTCCCAACAACAAGCTTGGCAAGGATGCCAAGCTGCTGCTGGCGTTCGATGCTCTTGCGTTGACGGAAGCACTCGGGGAAAAAGTGAACCTTGGCAAGATCATTCACGGTGACGATCACACTACGGTTAAGGTAAGGATTTCGGCCCTGGCAGGCGAGGTGCAAAAGCATCTTGAGGAGATGAGTGCGCTTTTGTCCATCCCTTCTCCACCAGATCTACTCCTGATCCGGCACTGTTCCCAATGCCAGTTCCAGGCTCGTTGCCGACAGAAGGCAGTGGAGAAGGATGACCTCAGTCTACTGTCTAGCATGACTGTGAAGGAACGCAAGAAACTCCACAACAAAGGCATTTTCACCGTGACCCAGCTGTCTTACACCTTCCGCCCTCGTCGTCGGCCCAAACGGGTGCGCGAGAAGCGTGAGAAATATCACCATGCACTGAAGGCGCTGGCCATTCGCGAGAATAAAATCCATATCGTTGGTAGCCCGGAGCTGAGAGTCGAAGGTACGCCGGTCTATCTCGATGTCGAGGGACTGCCGGACCGCGATTTCTACTACCTCATCGGTGTCCGGTGCGGGAATCCTGATTCAACCGTTCAACATAGTCTTTGGGCGGACAATATCGGGGACGAGAGGAGAATCTGGGCTGAATTCCTTGGAATCCTCGCGAAAGTTCACAATCCTGTCCTAATCCATTACGGCAGCTACGAGACTAGGTTCCTGAAACGCATGTGCGACCGTTACGGCTTACCTCTTTCGGAGCCCGCGGCGGCAAGCGCTGTCAAGGCACCAATAAATTTACTCTCCGTGATTTTCGCACAGGTGTACTTTCCAACGCCCTCAAACGGCCTCAAAGACGTTTGTCACTTTCTTGGCGTGAAATGGAATGGTCCGGTGATATCGGGTTTGCAGAGCGTCACCTTCCGTCTCAACTGGGAGCAGTCATCTGACCCGGAGCTGAAGGCTGGACTCGTGGCCTACAATTCGGAGGACTGCGCCGCTTTAGAGATCCTTACTGCCCGCTTGATCCAAATTATCCGCGAGGCAGAGTCCAGAACGGATGTGGAGTTTTCGGATAGACCAAAGAAGGTGGCGACAGAGCAGGGCACGGAGATTCACCGCACCTTTCAATCGATTCTGCGGTCGGCGCAATTCAGGTATTCCCACTCTCGCGTCAAAGTATCTCCTGCGAAAGGTGTTCAGTCGCTGTCGTCCGGGAAGGAAAGATTCGGGAAGCGTCGGTGCCGGAGTTCTCTCTCCAGCAGCAAGGGAAAGATCGTGCGGGTTCCTCGAAGGCGGATTTGTCCAAGGCATCCTGGACACAAGTTAGGCATTTCCTCGAAGAGTTCGCAGCATTTGCTTCTTGATTTGGTATTCAGCAAGAGTGGCTGTCGTAAAACCATTATTAGATATATAGGGCGGATGAGCTACTGCATCCTTTGTCACGAAAGTCACTCTCCGCCCGCAATTCGCATTCTCAAACGACAGCGGTTCGGTTGGAATTTTCAGGCTTGGGTGATTTACCAACGCCTTGTATTGAGAATGTCGTATCGACTGATCTCGAAAGCTATCTATGATCTTTTTTCAGTACCGCTGCCACTACAAACGGTGTCGGGTTTTGTTGAGAGATTTTCGGAATACTATCAGCGAACCGCGGATCTGCTGAAACGCAGAATTTTGAATGGACCGGTGGTGCATCTTGATGAGACAAGGATAAGCATTCTTGGTACAGACCAATACGTTTGGGTGCTCACTGACAGCGTCCGCGTGATTTTCTGGTTGCGAGCAACCCGCGAAACTGCATTTCTCAAGCCACTGTTTGCGAATTATGGAGGCACCGTCGTCTCGGATTTTTATGGAGGATACGATGCGCTCCCCTGCAAACAGCAGAAATGCCTCGTCCACCTGATCAGGGACTTGAATGATGACCTCTGGAAGAATCCATTTGATGACGAATTTGAACAATTTGTCTTGGCCGTCCGTAGTTTGCTATCTCCGATTCTCGCGGATGTCCAACGGTTCGGTCTTAAAGTGCGCCACCTCGGCAAACACCGAGATCGGATCGAGCGCTTTTACCGACAAGAGATCGCGGGACGGGCTTCTGTGCGGGAAACTTCGGCGCGCTATCGGAAGAGGTTTGAGCGGTACAAGAGATCTCTTTTTTCCTTCATTGAGGATGACGGCGTCCCATGGCACAACAACGTCGCGGAGCGAGCTCTTCGCCACTTTGCGGTACAGCGGAAGATCTCAGGCGCGTTCGGCGAGAAAGGCGCGGTTCAATACCTCCGCCTGCTTGGTATCGCACAAACCTGTCGATTCCAGCGAAAATCGTTCCTCGGATTTCTCTTATCGAAATCTACAGACGTCGATAAATATGGAGAACGGAGCAGAATGCATCCGGACTGGGCTGTCAGCTGTTGGGAGAAAGAGTAGCGCGTGCTTCGACGAATCGGTCCATCCGTAAAGAGCGGGTCACTTTGGTGTCAAAAACAGTCTGCAATGCAAGCGCAGCGAGACTTATCATTGTATGTCCCGAGTCTACAATCAATTCGGGGCACAAGCTGGCACTCGCGTACAAACGGATTCCAGTGGGCGGTGGGGATCAAACTACTAAGGGCATTGAAGACGCGCAAGTTATTGATTCTACGAAATAGCAAAACGGAGACCGAGCATCGGATTCGTAATCCACATTCCGCCCAACGCGGCCAAACGAATCCTAACTATGTCCAACGGAATCACCCTGCTCACTTCTCGCGAGTGCTGATTGTGTTTCCCTTTTTTGGGGTCAATTTGGGTCCGTTGATGGCAGTTTGATGGAAGTCACAGGCTCCTTGCCCGTCCCCAATCGCTTCGCTGGGTAGACTTGAATTGGCGGGGCGCTGCCGTCAACGAATGGCGCCGAAATGTGATTGACTGATACTCGGTGTCGGCAAATGCCGCTTGCTTTGCAATCTTCCCGAGCCCCGTTTCCGGATAGTCTCCTTCAAATCGGAGAGGTCGTCAGGCAGGTAGACATGCCATCCGCAGGAAAATCACAATTGTCTATTTCGGATCAATCGATTTGGCTTGTGATTCAAGAGTTGCATCGCGAGGGCGTCATGGTTAAGCTCTTCCGTAATTAAGCTTCAAGATCTGGCCATCATGTCGCGGAAACGGAAAAGATACCCTCGCCAGCCAGCGGAACCGAATGTTCCGATACAACCGCTCAAATCTTCCGTGTCGATACCGCAGGCCGAGCCATCCGCCGCAGCTCCCCAGTCCAAACCTTCTACCGAGCAAGAATCCGCTTGGACTCGTGCCCGCACTTTCTTAGTTACACCATCCTGGCAAGGATTTGGCACGTGGATCGGCGTGGCATTGGCGGTATTCGGCATCGTATTAACGATCTTATTTTTCGTAGCCTCGTACTATACGGAGCAAAAAAAAGAAACGGAAGCGGCGGAGGAAAGTGTCTCGCGAATCGATTATGCGTGGTTCATCAAGCCAGCGCCGACGCCCGGGGAACCATTTGAGGAGACAGGACGCTGGGAAGTGTCGATCCTGGTTACCAACGAAGGTCCACTTACCGCCGAGACCGTTGTACTGCACCTGTACACCCCTTCTCCGGCCGTTTTTCTCCATTCAGCCCCAACGATGATGAGCGACGCTGCAGCGGCAAGGGTAGAAATCACAGACAGAATCCCCGAAGGTATTTATCAGATTGTTTATCACCATCTAACGCCCGGCGACAGTGCGTGGGTGCGTCTGTTCTATCAAGTGCCTAGCGATATGAAAGGCCCGTTTATGCAGGAGTGGCACAAGGGAATGTTCAGCAGAGAGTTTGCAAGAAAATTTATCAATCAGTTCTTCTTCACGGGCGAGCATCTAAAGGTGTCAAATATTGGCGCCTTGAACTTCGAACCAGCGTCCGAGACAGAATCAAAATAGACGAACGCGAGCCTTACCTTATAAGGGGCCGAAGCGATTTCGGGCTAGAAGTCCGCTTCTGGGAAGCTGGAAGTTTCTTCCGGGCTTGCGTTTTGCGTTGATTCGCTACTCGCAAGATTAACGGCACGATGTCACGTGGCTGCCGCGCCTCTTACCTTCGCTGAACTAAGAACGCCTTCCGCGTGCACGGAGCGCGAACCTATAATCAGTCCGCTGCATTCACAAGCCCAGGCGAATTGCCGATTCGCGAAGACAATCCGGGCACTCATGCGTCTTACCGCCGCAGCGCTCGATACGTCGCCCACTCGCGATCATACCCAGTCACCAATTGCCATGGCATTAATGCGGAGTCGCCACGTAGGTATTTGTAGTCCACGTTCGCCCGGGCCACCAACGCAGCAGTGCGGATCGAGGCGGCTTGGAAACCACGATGCTGGAGCCATGTCCTTACGCTGTTGACTGACCCACCGGTTTTCGCCTCGCCCAGAACTACGAGGACAGGCCCCAGGGCCCACGAAGGACCTTCCCTGCGGAACGGATTTGACAGATCGCCGTCCTTGCTATACCGCTGTTCGGGTTCCGTTATGCTACTAAGGAAGTAATCGTTCCCCTTGTGAGTGCGCTCAACCACCGAGACCGGCACATGATTGTGATTTATTTTGTATTTTAGGTTTCCCGCGATCATGCCGGCCAGGATTGCGCCGGACCGACCGATCCCAAGAAGCCACCGCGGCTTGAACTTCATTTCAAGCGCGTTCGCAAGTTGCTTCACCCATACCTCGACGTCAGTCCACAATAAATGCCATTCCTTCTTGAGCTCATCTGACTGGAGCGACGGCTGCTCGCTACCTCGGCGCAACTGGTGGACTGAAAATGAAGTGCCATCAAAACCTCTCAAGAGCACCTTAAAAGCCGCAGCCCCACCTTGTTTATCAAGCGGGTCCGCTACGGCCTTTAAACTTCCGAGGTGGGGGATTACGCTCTTTAGTGTTGCGTCGTCGATCCAGATCTCGTCCTGTCGTGCAAATAGGCCGATCCTCGCAGCTTTAGTTGGAAGGACCCCGATCCAGCGTTGTGTCTCGGGAGACCGTAGAAATGCGCCTTGAGACACCGTGATCTTGACATGGAATTCACCGAAACCACGTTGCCGACGCACTATGATCGCCTCTTTGTGCATTTTTAGCGCAGCATCACAGGCATCGGCAGCATTCGCGAACTCCACCATCACTCCGTCTCCCATTGCCTTGAATCGCTCCGAATCGATAGCAAGTCCAGCTGCGGTGAGGCAAAAGGTTTCGTGGCGCTTGTGAAAGTGCAGTCCGCGATCGTGGTCGCGCCACCCGATGCTTGTGGAATTGCATAGGTCCGGGACGACCATATAAGCATCCGTTAGCTTTCCTCTTTGAGTCACTACGATCTCCTTCGAAGCAGTCAAGAAGGACCATCGAGTATCGATTATCGTGATACGCCTATGCTATCGATCCCGCGCCAGTATGCGCCGCAAAAACGGCCTGAATTTGTCGGCTTGAAAGTGAAACCAGCTAAGCGGCCTAATAGTTCCGACTCAACAACAGGGCATAGCGGTCATCGTGCCTTACGCTAAAGAGGTGCGAAAAAGTTCCCTGGTCGAGTAACATCACGGTATATGTATACACCACTTATTGATCAAACGTTATTCGAGGACGCATTCAAGGTCCTAGGCGCGTTCGGGGCCATCGCGACGTTCCTCTGGACGGTTTACGTTTGGCGCGACAAATCTCGCCAGGAACTGGAAGCGGCGGCACTTGACGCGGAGCGTGCGCGTTCGACGCGGCGCATTGAAGCTACGAAGCCTTTCCTGGAGCGGCAACTAGAACTCTACACAGCCGCCACGCGAGCTGCCGCTATAATCGCGACATCGCGTGATCCAGAAAAGGTTCGATTAGCTACAGAGAACTTTTGGCAATTGTTTTCAGGTGAATTGGCGCTAGTTGAGAATCCTGAGGTCGCGTCTGCGATGCAGAATTTCGGTCGTGCACTCGCTACGGAAAAGGATGGGAATGAATGGCAGAGCGATAACCAAGCATCACAAAACGCAAACAGGAACTTGGAGACGGAGAAAGAAGCCCTTCGACAGCTATCGTTGAATCTCGCGACGGCATGTAGAAATTCTTTGGCGCGATCTTGGGGCACCCGAGCATGGGCAAGTCCCGATGAAGCATCCCAGGAGTTGACGCTGAGAAAGGAGAGAGCGAAAACATAAAGCGTACAGCGGGTAAGCGGCGCCGCGGTGTGCGACTTGTCGTAGTACATCAGTCTTCCCGTGCCGACGAACTTGCTCTATCATTTGGGAGACTGCGATCCACTCCGGCCCCGACGGGGTGGTCTATCCGTAGGTTATTCTTTCTGCTGGCACGCTCGCTTGACGCTTGGTTGCAGTTCCGCTGAGCGGGCCAGAAGTCCGCTTCTGGGAAATCAGAGTATCGTTTGGCAATCGGGGATTGTGGGCGGATCACGAGGGCTCGGAATTTAATGCTCGACCCGAAACCGGGGCCTTTTAAGCCATTTTGAGAAAAAAGCCCTAGGACGACGGAGAGCGCCAAGTCACGTCATTGTTATTAGATACAGAACAATCGATGTGCCAGGGCGAGTCGGTTTTTGCCACTAATTGACAAACCAAGTGACCCCAGAAGTGACACGGAAAACGAAAAATGAGCCATCGTTCTCCGGACGTTTGCGCGAGAAAGGCCAGACTATCTGGAGTGAATCGCTGCGGGAAGAAATATGATCCGCAATCCTTCGCCGTTGCGCCTCGCCCAGCGATAATTGATTTTGAATGATTCCATTTTTCGCGTGGTCCTGATTCCCCGCTTTGCCACGCCTACCTATCGGGCGTGAAGTAGCCGAACGCCGCTTGCGCGAGGATAAGGGCGAAGCGCGCATCCTGACGAGTGATTACCGGCGCCCCATTGGAGTTAGGTTGACTGCTCTGTTCGTGGGGTCCTAGATGCATGAATCTATAAATCGCATTGAGCGCGTCGCGAGTTTTCTCCTTCTTATCGGGATGAACGGTGACGAACAGGGAGTCAAAGAAGTCTTTCCCTGCAGACGTAAAGCCAGAATCCTTAGCCAGCGCCTCGAATGCCATCCGCAAACTTGTCAGCGTCTGCTTGTATTCGCCGCTTGCGAACTGCTTCTCCGCCTGCTCGACGCGCGCATATGCCTTGCGGAAAGTTTCTCCGGTCGCGCCATCTGAAAAGGTGATTTCTATTACTTTGGTCTTTGAAAGATTCCAATGGGACAAAACATTGTCGATCCAAAGCGACCGCGGCACTATTACTTCGAGTTGGCTGGACTGCGGACGTGCGATTTCGAATTTCGGCTCGCCGGACGACGAGACCAGAGCGGTGATATTGATTTGGAAGCGGGCATCGTTTCCGGCCCTAGCGCTCTCGAAGTGTTCAACTCGCAGCCGGTCAAGGGGGACGAGTATGTCCTGCTGCCGAAAGAAGGGTTGAGCGTTTGAAACCAGAGTAAGCGGCTCTACTTCAAAGCCCGCGAACTCACCGAGTAGCTGCGTTTGCAATTTCCCCCCAAGTCGCAACACGGTGTAATTGATCTGTCCGTGTTCCCCTGCTGGGAGGAGCTGCAATTGCGTTCCCAGGTACAACATGGGTTGGCCGCCCCAATTTCGACCGTGAACCCTATCTGATTCGAGGCGCGCAGTAATCACACCGCGCGTGGCAACTGACAAGATAACCTCACTCATGAAGCTGTTCCTCCAATTTCCTTCGAATTCCCCTTAGAACCCAAGCTGCGCACGCCAATTGTTTGCCCTTACCGGCTGAGGCGCGTGAGGCCCCAACTCCGCCAGAAAGGGACTGGCGGTCAAACGAATCCCGCCAACTCCCTGCGGCAACCGCATGTTCATGTTCAAAGCGACCTGCCGCGAGATGCGTATAGCGCTGCTAAGAACCAGTGTTTCGGTGCTTCGGGTAATGCCCACATAAAACAATCGTCGCTGTTCTTGGCGCTGCCTGTCTTGCTCATCTAATGGGGCATCAAAATCAATGGTCGGTATGATCCCCGCCACACAGCCAGCGATCACCACCAGACGAGCGGTGAGGCCCTTCGATTTGTGCAGGCTCATTATGCGGACTGCATTGCCTTGCGTGCCAGGCAATTCAGGTTGTGTGATTGCCACTCGCAGCTCATTTAACAGTTCTTCCGGCGTCTGCACATTTGGAGCGATCAAGAGTGCCGCTCGACGGACAGTCGCGACGCTAGCATTCCCATCGGGGAATAGATCATCAATGAGTTGGGGAATATTCAATCCCGCCAAGGTGGCAATCCTCTGTTGTAGAAGGTTAAATCTTTGGATTAGTGGGCCTGTATAGGCCAGGCGAAGATTGCCCGCGACCATTTGCTCAAGCGCCTCACGCGGCGAAATACCGTTAGCCTCGCAATGGACACGCAATCTCGCATACGGCCTCCGCCTCCAGTCATCTGCGCCCGCTCCTAACCAATGGCGAAGACCCGGCCTGTCGTCCCGATCAGCAAGCAGAGTGACAAGCGTGAACGCTTGTGCGGCAAGATCGGACTTGAGGGAATCCTCAAAATAAAAGCTTTCTGCGATCCAAGCTCGCTGATTTCGGCGCGCCAAGTCGTTGATCCGATCTCGGATTCCATTACCGATTAGGCGGCGGTTAGCCAGGACGAGAACTTCTCCGGCTGGGACTCCCGGACGTGTTTCCAAGTACCACTCCACGTAGGCGGCGAGGTTCGCAATCTCGTCTTCAACGGAGTCGTGTTGGACGATGTAGACATCTCCATTCCCGTTTTGAGGCCGCACGACTAGTGGTCGCGGTTCAAGGCGCACATTACGTCCGATTAAAGAACTCGCCATCTCGACAACTATTCGCGGACACCTTCGGCACTCGTTCAAAAGTTCGTCGTGTGTATTTGCATGAGTTTGAGGATATTGGGCGATTCCTTCAGGGTTGGCGAACCGGAATCCATAAATCGACTGATCTTCATCACCTACTACCGTGACGGAAGCGTTGCCTGCCAGTGCATCAATTAGCGATTGGTCCGCACGATTCAAGTCCTGATATTCGTCAACGACGATATGTTGGTAAGAAGGGACATCGGGATGAGCCGGATTTTGACGCACAAAGTCGAGCGCAACCGGAACCACTTCTCCAATCAACATGGCTTGGTGGAAGATCAGCCACTCATGGAGTGTGCGATTAAATGCGCGCTCATTCGGGTCAGCCGGGAAACCGGGCTGATGATGTTGAAGTCTCGCCCAATAAGCCTCGAACGCCTTAATGAGCCGTTTGACTTCTCTCTTGCCACCGAATTGGTCTTGCAGGTCACATACGAGGGTATCAAGCTCGCAATCAAGGAGAGGGCGCGAGACACGGCCCAACGCATGAAGTACCGCCGCTCGGCTGAGTATTCCAAAGCTCAGAGAATGTAAGGTTTTCGCCGCGACATTCTCTGCGCCAGCTACACCGAGCGCCGCCAACTTCTCCACCAAGTCGTTAGCGGCAGTCCTAGTGAACGTCACCGCCAGAATCTCTTCGGGTGAAACTCCGGCTTCCAAAAGGCGCGCAACGCGGCGCATCAACGCGAATGTCTTTCCAGTCCCCGGACCGGCAACGACGCGGAGAGGCGTACCGGGATACGCCGCAATCGCGAGATGCACTCCGTTCAAGCCTGTGTCCCAAGCCATAGGGCTGGTTCCTCGGTTCTGGCCCACAGTTTTCGTACTTTATTTCGTTATAATATATAACACCCCTGATAACTACGACGGGCGATCCCAAGCGCGACATTCGTTTGCCTTTCGACTATGTGAGTTGGAGTAGGAGACGGCATGACTTCGGACGAAATTCAGCAATACATGGACAAGTCACTCGCATTCGATTGTCCACGGATGGCCGCAGCGGGAGTGGACTGGATCGCTTGAAAATATTGAAAGCCGTCCAACGCCTCAGAACGAAACAACTGGCGACAGGGCGCAGATTGGCGAGTCAACGGGCTTGCCCGCGTTCATCGCACCGCGCTGTCCAGCTTCATCAGAAGCTGTATCGCCTGTGGCCAACCAAATTCAACGAACTGATCCAGAATGAAAGCGAGATTCGCAGCATTTGTAGGGTCTTTCAGAATCTCTTTGTGATCCGCCAAAATTATTTCTGCGAAGCGGACGACTTCTCCAATGGCCATGGGATCAGACTGATAACCCATGTTGAAGCCCTTGAAGAGGTCCGCCGTTAGCTGCAACACGCGCGTCGGATCGTAAGACACGGTTGTCCTAAAAAGCTCCACGAGGTGATGGGTCGTTTGTGCCGGTAAGAGCCCTTTGTGTTGCGGTCCAACTGGAGCGAGCAACAGCTTCCAGACCGGGTCAAGCTCATCAAAGAGCTTTCTTCTTTGTGGATCGTCGAGCGACGGAAGATTTTCCCGAACAAGATGCTCATCGACGCGGAACAGCAAGTAAAGCTGGAAGACCGCGCTATCGATTATCGTGAGCGCTCCCTTTAGAATTTCTTGTTCTCGTTTAAGTTCCTCATCAGATGCAGGCTTCGGGACGCTGAAATATTCCGATATCACGACATCGGCACATGCAAGGGCTCGCCCCCACACTTCCCTCGCCCTCTTTCGCATTTCAGTTTTCCCTTGGTCTTGTTCTCCGATACCGTACGCGAGATAGAACGTGGCGGAATAGGCGATCTGGGTAAGCTCTTTCGTATACTTCGCGGGCCTTTTGTAAAAGATTTCGAGCGCCCCGCTTGCATATGTGTCACCGGAAAAGACGTATGAATCGGTTAACGAGTGCGCGACCGTCTTGAGCACATCGTCAATCCGGCCGGAAGGTAGTTCACGCCCTAGAAGAGCAGTTCCCCAATTAACGACTCTCTTGGGTTCTCTGACAGCGACATATTTGTTGGTCACAGCATGTGCCAATGAGTCTAACACTCCAATCGCGTTTTCCGCTCTGAGTCTGTCATCGGCGATCTTCCAGAAGAATTCGCGATTGTTCTCGTACAGATAGACGAGAGACATCGTGATCTGCAACCGGACGGCCGGATTAGCATCGGTGCTGAGCGCAACGACCAGGGATTCCATCTGTTCGTCAGAACCACAGTGGAACAGGTAATTCATTAATCCTTGCGCGGCTTCGATCTTTGGGGTTGGGCTCCACGCTGGTCGGTCAAAGTTCGCGTCGGCATCTGCGCTCGGCGATGGTAATGGGTAGACTGCGGCGTAAGCGACGATTGTTTTGCATTTCTTAACTACGTCCGCATCTATCGCCAATTCCTTATTTCGCAGAATGCTTTTCGCCACGGCAGCCACGGTAGTAAGACTGTCCGTGACTACTCTTTCATCGGCAGTCGAATTGTCCTTGGCAAGCTCGTAGCCCTTCCACAGGTTCTCCTTAACCTCCTCAGCCTCTTCTGCCGATGGCACCTGGGTCTGATTCAAAAATCGACCTTCAAAGGACTTTAGAGCTTTCGTAGCGTCCAATAACGCTCTATTCTCAGGCTTATCAGTTTGCACTCCCTGTCTCTTCAACCACCCATCTTCTTCGTCCGGTCCCCAAACCGCTCCGCCTCCCTGAAAGAAGCCGGTCGGATATTGAATCTCGGCTTTTTCTTTTCTTACCACAAGCGCAGCGGTTGCGGCTGCTCCGCGTTTATCGACAGGAATCTGACGAAGGAGTTGATCGCGTACATAAAGTGGATCACGAAAAATGTCGGCGAGCGGCAACTTGGGGATTTCGAGGATAGCGTCTTGGATTGCGCCAAAATCCTCTGGCGCAAAGAGGTCTTGCTCGTAGGCTTTGCTAATCGCCGCCGCAGCTGCTTCCGTCGTCTCCGGTGCGGCCAAGAGTTCAGGGACGCGCAACAGGTCTGGAACGACCGCCAAAAACTCAGGGGTATGGGAAGCATAGGTCAAAATTCTCTTCCAGGTCACGGCAAATGTGTTTGCTTGTCCGAGTTCACAAAGAACCAAGCGCACGCCGTCACGGGACAATTCGCCAGACTCTAATTGGGCTTTAAGGCTATACAGGAGCTGATCTATCAATTGGATTGCAGTGTGATCCCTGTAGGATCGATCCCATATCTCGCTCCGATCTGAATTAAAGGGCATCGTCTTGCCGAGAAATGAAAATGTCCACTGGTAGGCTCGCAGAGTTTTTATTGTGTCGCCCTCTTTGCGGCGCACCTCCGCTGCTACCGTGACCGCAACCATTTTCGCCGCCACAACCGGATCGCGCACTGCCAACTGTCTAAACTTCGTCCCCAGGACGTAGTACGACAATTCAAAATCTTGTGACCGGAAGCTGTGCATCGGAAGTATTACGCTGCCGAACTGGGTTTTGTCCTTTGAAGTCTCCTCGTGTCCAAAGATCGCGCTATAGATTGTCGATGCGAGTTCGGGGTCTTCGTGAATCACGAACTCAATGTTGCTGGCGATCCGAAATGCCTCATTGGCTGATGAGCGGGGGTTATCGAAACGGCCCAGCGCTTCCGTAAGTATCGCTTTTGCTTCCACAGTAGCCGTCGCGTAGTTCTGCATAACTATTGGAATCAGTCGGGCCGCGGCAAAATCTGCTAAGTTCCTGGCGTCTGAAATGTCCGGTTCGGTTCCAGCCTTGTCCCATATCCAGCGGAGCAAGCTAATTGTGGCCAACGTTAGCAGCTTTATTTCCTCTTTCGAGCGTGCGCCTTCAAACGCTGCCCCGACAACCGCCACACTCTCATTGAGGAACTGTTTATCAACAAATTTCAGAGACAGGATAAGAAAATACAGCCAGACATAGCGGTTTTTCGATTCCAGACCGTTCATCGCTTGAATTGCTCGCAACAGGAACGCGATGACTCGAATCCGCAACTCTTGGGGCATCTCAAAAATCGGTGAAAGATCGTCATTCGTCTGGGTTAGATCCAAAATTGCCCTGGCGGCGGTGATGGCCACCAGCGCTGGCACGCCGGGACGCCTTTCGGAGAATTGCTTGGCCACCTCCCAAAACAGGGGACGGACCCGGAACCACAGGCGCGCCATGAAATACGAAACGCTAGGCCTGTAGAAGATGCTTCTTGCGGGCGCGGCCAGAAGGAAATCCAAGGCTGTTCTTTCATCCATGAGCAGTTTGGACACTGCGAAGTCGAAGAAAATATTGTGGGAGTATGAGATCCTTCTAGTTTCACTCCTGGACAAAATCTCGTCGCTCAATAACCCATCGAATGACGGACTCGAAAGGTCGGCGTCGGGTACATCGCGCGATGCCAGCGACATCGATTGCGCGCGCACCATGCCTTCCGTGAGGTGAGTCAAAAGCGTCGCTGCGCTATCGCCACGAGGTTGGACCCTGGCTTTCCAATAGCCGTCCAGCAATTGGACCTCTGATTGAATGGTCGAGAGCCAATCGACTTGCGATCTGGCATCAATCAGACGTTGCACGAGCCACAAGTTGAAAGGGTTGCGTAATAGGGCTCTGACCGTTGGAGAAACGGCACTGACAATCGCACTCAAAGGCTCATTGCTCTTGGTCGCCTGTGCCAGCTCGGCTTCGGTCAGTACATCGACCAGTAGGTGATGGGCAGAGACGCCCGCAAGTCGATATTCGCTCGAAGCAATCGGCGGAAACAGCGTTTGCAGCTCCATCGATTGCTGCATGTCAAAGGTTCGGATGCTCGCGACGATTGTGAATTCGGGCGCATCACTCTGACAGACTCGTATAAGGTCACGAAACGCCCTCTGTGACGAATCGGCGCGCAGCGAGTCCAGTGAGTCGATAACCAGGAGCTTCCTGTCTCCCGGAAATGTCTTCAGGGTAGCAAGGAAGTTCTCGGTCGGCAGGCTCTTCAATAATTCGCTTACAGAGTTCGATCCATAGTCGCCTGCCTTCAAGTAAACAACGCCGTCGCCAGCTTTCTCACGTTGATCCACGAAGGTATTGAGCAACCATGTTTTTCCCGCTCCGGGTTCGCCGACCACTAAGAGATGCCCTTTGGCCGCCTCCGCACCAAGGGACGTCAAGAGTGCTTCGCGTGGCAGTTCGATCATTACAAGTCACCTGTCTTAGTTCGCTGTATATTTACGCGAGTAAGAGCCTTCAGTCTTTCGACATCATCGGCAAGAGTTGCCGTTGCGGATGCTAGTTTGGCTACGACCTCTGAGTATCCTCGATACGACGCATCTCCACGGCTGAAAAAGACCGGCTCAATTCCGTAGCGCTCTCGAAAGATCGATCTTCGCCGGACCTCCTCGCGCTCGTTTACGAGTTCAACCAAAGCGAAGTGGCGCGTTCCGAGAACTGACCTTTGGCCGTCATGAAACACACCAAGACTAAATCTCTCTGCAATGTCCTGGTCGGAGAAGGAAAAGCCGAAGAACACGCACTTCCTGGCAAGAGGCAATGTCTCCCATAGCTTTCTGCAAACTCCCAACCCTTGATAGATTCGCGCATACTCGCCGTTCGTCAGTACGATGCTCTGGGGATCGTCATATCTTCCATGCACATGCACTATGCAGCGAGAATAGCGGTAGTCGCCTATAGAGCTGAGAAACCGTAGCGCCGCCCCATCCTCGAGCGAAAATGATTCATATTTCTTGGGTACCTCGTTGTGTGCAAGCTCGAGGGATATGTCGTAGTTGCTTGTCAGGATGTGCTGAAAAGGAATTCGCGAAATGTTTACGATGTCTGCGGAAGCTCCGTAACGAGGTGCAAAAATTTCACCCAGTAGTTGGCCGTATCTAGTTCCAAGATTGAGTTTAATAATCTCAGCGCTTACCAGTGGGTCGTTCATCGCCTTTAGGTCTGCGACATTTAGTTCCGCGCCAAACTTATCTACAATCCTCCCGTTGGTTATTTTTTCCGCCTCGTCAGCCAGTTCATTTATCAAGCGAGTCCAATCCGGGTAGCCGAGACGCGCTGAAACTCCGGCTCCGGCGAACGCTACCGTGCTATCAGAACGGATCGCCTCTATAAGGTCGCGATTTGCCTTTAGGTTCTCTTGGCTTTCAATAAGCACTTTGATACTCGGCAGCTCATATCTACCAGCTATCCGACGCTCCCGGCAACCATCTTTCGTGAACCTTAATCGACCGCACAGCATGGCGAATAGAAAGCGAAGATGGTACCATGTGCGAGTATGAGCGCTCGGAGCTGCCACGTGAGGTCACTGATATTGAGGGGGTGACTCACGTAGCGGATGTCATGGCTTCGAGCTTGTACGAAGCTGCACGAGGGCGACAACTCCTGAGTACAATCTTCTATGTCCCTGAATAAGCCAGTCCACGAACTTGCCGAAGCTGACCTTCAAGAACTCATTTCCAATGGTGTCACAGAGCGCCAGAATATCGATTACAAGGAAGCTCTTACGGGCACGAACGATGATGCCAAGAGGGAGTTCCTTGCCGACGTCAGCTCTTTTGCCAACACGGCGGGCGGGCACCTGGTCTACGGAATAAGTGAAGCGGCTGGTGTCCCGACCGGATTGCCCGGCGTTGTGATTTCAGACTTCGATGCCGAGAAGCTGCGCCTAGAGAATCTGCTGCGCGACGGGATTTTGCCTCGAATTTCCGGGATCGAAATCAGCGAGCGAATCCCATTGGCGTCGGGGACATCGGCATTCGTCATCAGGATTCCGAGAAGCCTGATCTCGCCACACATGGTTTCGTTCAAGGGCCTTTCAAAGTTTTACGCGCGAAATTCGGCCGGGAAATACCAATTGGATGTTGGTCAACTTCGCAGTGCGTTCGCTTTTTCGGCTTCGCTGGCTGAAAAAATTCGTGATTTCCGAGCTGATCGGATTGCAACAATTGCCGCGGGAATTATGCCGGTAAAGTTGATCGCGCGCCCCACGGTCGTCCTTCATATGATTCCGCTCACCGCTTTTGAAACGGGGCAAACATTCTCGGCAATCGAGCTGACAAACACTATTAAGCCGGGCGAAGCATTCCCGATCTACAGCGACAATGCTTTTGCCGTGAGGGTCAATTTCGACGGACTGGTTGTATTCGCGACTTTCGGAGACGGACAGTCAACTTCTTACTTGCAAGTGTTCAAGAACGGAATCGTGGAAAGTGTCAGCGCAGAGCTGATGTACGGAAGCACCGTGATACATGGCGCACGGTTGGAGGGTCATCTGGTACGAAAGAGTGTTCCCAGCTACTTAAAGTGCTTGCAGAAGCTAGAGGTTCCGCCCCCTATATTCGCGGGGTTGAGCCTAGTAGGTGTCGCGAGCCACACGATGGAAACGGCTAAACCAAACCCATTCGGTCAACCTCAGCCACTGGGCAGGGATATACTGATCCTGCCAGAGGTCGTCTTCGAAACGTATGGCGCTAACGTCGCAACGACGCTCAAGCCGGTTTTTGATTCGGTGTGGAACGCAGCCGGGAAGGTGGAATCGCCGTTCTACGAGGGAAGTGAGTGGAAGGGGATGACGAAATTCAACCCAAACCTTCCGCCTTGGTAAAAGGGACGTTCCGCAAAACGGAGAGATACGAATGGCGACGCCCCCGCTGTCAAGGCCGCGGTGTGTTCTAGGCCAGACTGCGATTATGCTGACTTGAGGGCTTTGCTCAGATCGTCGTGCTCAAAGGCAGGCGACATATCCTCGATTTCGCTTGCCGTGATCCCGAGTTTTTTTGCGACGGAGCGCCAAGCCGAGACCGCTTTTCCTACTTCGGCGGCGATTTTGCGAGCTTCCTTTGCGTCCAGTCCAAAGTGGTCCGAAACGGCCAAAGCGGAATCGAGCGATGCTGTTCTATCCCCCAAATCAATTGAGAGAGAAAGAACGCGCGGGCCGGCGACCGGGTTCAGGTCGTACGCGGGAGAAAGCCGCCAGCCGTTATTTCCGGCATACAGAAACCCGTGATTGCGGAGGTGGTCGTCGGTGTTAGAAATAAGGACATTCAATACGATCCTTCGCCAAAGCTGTTGGAGATCGTCGATGGGCGCAGCGCCGTGCTGCCGGATCGCGTCGGCCAACTCCAAGTAACTGTGTTCCTCATTGTCATTCGCTGTGAGCATACTCATGGCCGAGAGGAACGGGAGACGAATCTTTCCCTGCCGATCGAATCGAACTAAAAGAAGAACGGGCTTGGCCGCGACCAATTCGAGGCGCCACTCCGAGACAGGCACGCCAGCTTTTGCCGCGAGGCTGAGTGCAACTGCTTCCCAAAGGGTGGCGCTGGTCATGTCGTTTCCGCGCGGGAATTTTGCAATTGCCAATCGGCCTTTCCGATCTTCAACAGAAGCCTTCGGTCGAGCACCTCCGAGCGATGAGCCTGGCGCCAGGAGCAACTGAATATCTTCGGCAGTCTCTCTGTCGTCGTCCAGATGTTCGGCGGCGCCCAGCAATTCGGGCAAT
The DNA here is from genome assembly GCA_049300435.1 of Candidatus Acidiferrales bacterium. Taxonomy (GTDB): domain Bacteria; phylum Acidobacteriota; class Terriglobia; order Acidiferrales; family UBA7541; genus Palsa-295. Next base: position 275,769 of record JBAQJS010000019.1, read on the forward strand.
TTGACGAAAGGCGGGATTTGGTGGGGTGCGCCTTCCGCGAGGAAAGGCCCTCCTTTCGCCTTTGCAAGGCGCAAGGCTCCCTGACGCGCCAGGTCGTTGACATGCAAGAGGTAGTCGATTTCGTGAAGGGTGCGACGCGCGCGCTTTTCGGTGTCTGCCGCACGCCTTTCGGCGCGGGCCATGAGGGTCCGTCCCCATCGGTCAGGGGCCGAGTCGCCAATCGCTCCAAAGAGGGCCTTTCCGGCAGGGGTGTGATGGGCACCCGATGTCATGAGGAGCGCGGGTTCGAGGGAGAAGCGAGCCGGATTTGTCAGCCAGTCTTGGTCGTAGGAGAAGGATGCACTTTCGTCCCCCGCCCGGCGCGTACGCGTCCAGAGCTCTCCGGCTAGGACGGGTTTGCCCTCCAGATCGACATAGACATAGACGTGTTCTTCCATTACGAGTGGCCCTGCTTTCCGGGTGCGCGTTCGCTAGGATTGCGAACGCGCTTGGGAAGCCTTTCGTCTTCAAGCGACAGCCCTACACGGTCGTTCCGGACGTCTGCCAGGTCTGCAAGCCGCTCCGTCATTCCAAGGATGAACAGCAACGTGGCGTACGTCCCCATCGAAACGGTGGGGTCCCCCTGTTCAGCCTTTGTGACGGTCTTTCGGTTTACGAAGGCCCTTTCCGCCATTACTTCCAATGGTATGCGCCGGCGGAGGCGGGCGTCGCGGATATCGCTGCCCAACTTGCGCAGAGCCCTCCGTGTGGGAAGAGGAAGAGTCGAGAGTCCGTGGGCAGCTCTGTTCATAAAGACCACTATAGTACCCGTTAACGAAGATACTGTCCACTATAAAGGCCTTAATGGCTTGAGTGGGGAACAAAGCACGTCGCCTGAGTAGAGGGCTGTCCGCGTGGAAGAGCGTTGAGGATACCAGTCGAGCTCTGGCCTTAACTCAATTGAGCCGCGATCAGGGCTCCAAAAGAGTGACTACGTAGGGTAGCGTGCAACTCCGGCGTTAAGTCGAGTATGCTTCGACGTTATTACCATTATGGCTAAATCAACGGCGTTCATAATAAGGGATACTAAGATGAAGCACGTTGAACAATAAGTAGTCCGCGATTGTATGGGCCCATTCGACCTGGGGTGCAAAACGGAAGGGGGTATGCGTGCCTGATTTTTCCGCAAAGGAGTCCGGACTCGGATACCTGTTTCAGGCCAGGTACGCATTGTGGCTCATTCTCGATGGCCCCGAAGAGCGGGAGACTGTTCTTGAGAGCCTTGACGATATCACTCTGGAATCTGAGGGTCTCGCGAGTGAACTCCTCCAGACAAAACACCATAGTGTTTCCGCGAGCCTGACGAACGCTTCGATGGAATTGTGGAAGACGCTTAGGATTTGGAGCACTCATCTGAGCGGTGGAGTGGTTTCCCTTCCGAGGACTGCTCTCAGCCTAGTGACTACGGCAATCGCTCCTGACGGTTCAATTGCATCCATGTTGCGTCGGGAAGCTGGCCGAAATACGAGGCCAGCACTGGAAGAGTTGCGAAAAGTAGCCAGAGACTCAGAAAACACCAGTCTCAAATCCGCATTTTCGGCCTTTAACTCTCTCTCTGCGGAACAGCAGCGAACTTTAGTTGACTCGATCACGGTAATCGATGGCTCCCCCGACATTGCTGCGATCGAAGGTCGAATTCGCGAGAAGCTCCGAGTGGCCGTGGATCGGCAATATAGAGATGCCCTCTACGAGAGACTGGAAGGATGGTGGCTAGGCAAGGTGATCGAACAGTTGCGATCACCCGATCCGATACCGGTTGCCGGTTTTGAAGTCTACGATAAAGTACGATCGATTGCGCAGCAGTTCGGACCCGAAGGACTTCCCATCGACTACTTGGACGCTCGCCCTGAGAGCTTGGACGCCGCCGGCGACACGCGCATGTTCGTGAGGCAGTTGCGGGCTATCGATGTAGGAATCGCGCGAATAGAAAAGGCGATGCTGGATTTCTACCGAGCTTTTGAACAGCGTTCGCGGTGGGCGAGAGAGGAATTATTGATCGGCGACGAAGTCGAGCTTTACGAACGCCGACTTGTTGATGAATGGGAACGATTTTCGATGGCTTTGGTTGAAGAGTTGAGTCCGGCGGCCAGCCACTTTCCTCCTTCGAAGTTTATGCCCGAAAAGAGTATAGTACTCTGATCAAGCCAGAAAGGGCTGAGCGGGTGCAAACCGGTTGTTGGAACCCGTCGCAGATTGCCTGTCCGAAGGTCGCCAATCCACAGAGCATTACATTCCTCGATTTGGGTGTCACCCTCCCAGTCCATTGCGAAAACGATGCTTTGCTCGTCCGGCGAAACGGCCAGAGTGTTTGTGATGCCGCCGCACTTATCTGTGGGCGCGTTAATCAGCTTTCGCACGTTCCCGCCCTTCTCGGAAACCCCGTAGATGTTTTGGTCGTCGCCTGCAAAAACGATGTTGCCAGATCGCAGCCACGCAGTCGTAGGCCCGAAGGACGTGTTGAGGGGAAAGTTCGTGAGCCATCAACCGCATCGACGAACTGCTGCCCTGGAATCTCAATACCACGCCTGCTGAAGTGTCCACTTAACCGTTTCGTGGACACTTAGCAATACGGTGCAACTCGGACGCTTACGAAGCGCTGGACGGCTGCGGAGTGGCGGCGGTTCCTCGGCGACGCGGAAGCGGCAGCCGACATAAACCGACTGCGGCACTCCACCCACACCGGGCGGCCGCTGGGGAGTCCGGATTTCGTGGCGGGTCTTGAGGAACTAACCTCGCGTCCGCTCGCTCCGCAGAAGGGAGGGCGTCCCAAGAAACCCGCAGCCGATTGCAGGCAAGCCAGCCTCATCTCGGTCGCTTAGCTCTTGGAAAAAACTGGTGAACGTCCCGTCTGTCCCCGGGTTTCCAAGGATCACGGGACTGCATACACAAACGGCTTGGCGAAGCCGTTGCCCCACCATACGAGCACGAACTTTCCGTCCGGGCTAAGCTGTATTCGAGGTATCTCATCCTTGTTCGGTCCAAACTCTGGTGATGTTGCGAGGGCCTGCCCCGAGGCAAAATCCCAGATTTGAAACTGCTGCGTGTCAACCGTCACGAAGTTCTCAACTGGCTTTTCGGTTCCGGTGTATCCCAGAAGCAACTTTCCATCCGGGGAGAGGTCCAGCCGATAATGCACGCCCGCGCGAGGGTTGGTGATTTCCCGCAGCAGTTTGCCGGTTCGCGCGTCCCACACCTTGATCGTGTCGAGAGCGTACCCACTACGATCATCATTGATCGATCCCGTCAGCAAGGTGTCGTTTGGTCCGAACAGCACAGGACCCGCCAGGTACTTCGTATTCGCTCCCGTTAGCTTGTCGCCGGATTTGACGTCCATCACGCGCACGTTCTCGACGCCAGCGGGAACAAACGCTTCGGGACTGGAGGATCGCCCAACCGGAAGCGAACTCACAGCGACGCGGTTTCCGTCGGGGGAAAGAGCGACCCCCATTACATACCGAACTCCGGCATGGAGTCGCCACTCTTGGATTATCTGCTTCGTCCCGAGATCATAAACTCGTACGAAACCGCCGTTGGCCCCGCCGGTGCTCGAAATTGCCAAAGCGGCCCGCGATCCATCCGCTGATATCGAGATTCCTTCGATTCCCCAGCCATCGTCCGGAAACTTTTCCTTGGGTTCTTGGTAGCTGATACGATTCAATTCCGCATAGGTTCGCGCATCGAAAACACGAAAACCTGTCTCATCGAATGTAATAAGACGGCTGCCGTTCTCGGTGTATTCAATGCTTCTTGGCTGAATTGGCCAAGAATCTCCCTGATCAGTCGAAGTGTATTCCCACTTCATTTTTTCTTCGACCTTCCCTGTCTCATAATTCCACAGCGCCAAGTGCGATGTGTATATTACGTGCCACGGTTTCTCAGAAAGCATATGATCTGTCAGGTACACCAAGGCAACACTGTGTCCGTCTGGGGCGAATGTGCAAGCGCGAACGCTTTCCACGTTCAGCCGATAAGTTTTCCAACCAGATGCTTGTTTTGCGTTTACAGGTACCATACTCAGTAACAAGGATGCCACGAGAATCCGCGCCCTAAAAGTGAAGTTTGTTCTTTGCATAACTCTCTTCCTCGATCACCTGACTCATTGCGGATCAAGCCCTGGGTCGTTCGGGTGAAACACCGCCCCTCGAAACCCATCCACAAAGACGTGAGTACCGATTCCGAGCAAATCACGGTTTGGATTCCCTCGGTCGATATGGGACTGGAATTGTATGTTTCTTGTGTCGCCAGAGCCGTTAGACTGGAAGAACTCAACGTGCAGTGAAAATGACTTGCCGTCGATCTTGATGTCGATCCTTGATCCGGGACCGAACGCTCCCTTGTTCTGGTCGAGCGTTTTTTGGACTTGGGCGAGCTGATCCTTACCGGCTGTTCCGCTTACGGAGATGTTTTCATGGCCGTTATGCGCTCCCAAGTCTTTATAGTTCTTGTCGCTTAGCGACAGTTGGGGAAACTCTTTCTTGACTTGATTGAACACCACTTGACCGGCGGTCTGCGACTGAGCCTGCTGGCTCTGATTTTGCGCCTGAGCCTGCGCTGCGGTGGAACTCTGCGCCGATTGTTGTTGTTGCTGTTGGCCGCAGACGGTGGTACCGGAATCGGCGCAGGGGCCTCGCCTCGGATCGTCTGGCGACGGGTTAACATGGCCATCGAGGTCGGCGAAGGTTTCGGGGTTGTCGTTGACCATAGCGTAGAGGTTGAGGGTTTGGGGATTCGTGAGGTTGGCGTACGGGACCGGAGCGGGAACGGCGGACCAGTCCGCAGAGAGAAAGCGGCCGTAGGCGGAGGAGTAGTAACGCGCGTCATAGTCGTCGTTTCCGGTTTCAGCATCGCGTTCCTTGCCTGTGAATTTGTAGTTCTGGGGGCAAGAGTTGGTGAAGTCGTGCTCGCCGCCGAAGGGATAGAAGTCGGCGTCATAGCAGAGAGCGCCAGCGCTGGTGCCGAGAGCGCGAGAACTGCCCAGCACGTCTTCGGCATAGTAGTAAATGGCGTTGGTGCTGACGAGGCGGTGGGCGATGCGCTTGCCCCCGAAGTAGATGTATTCGTCGGTGATGTTGCCGGCGGCGTCGGACTCGTCGAGGATTTGGGTGCCGACGCCGAACCAGTAGAGCTTGCCGTTGGATTTCTGGACACGATCGCCGTCGCCGTCGTAGGTGTAGTTCACGCCACCACCCGTTTTCATTTCGCTCTCGGCGTTCCAGACGTAAGTGGAGGTCACGTCGGAAGTTTCATTTCCCGCGGCGTCAAAATTGAAGCCGGTCGTCGAGATCCGATTATTTGTTCCGACGGAAATCGTTTGCGCGGGCGCGGTGCCCGTGGCGGTGACGGTGGTCAGATTGGCCCATTGGTCATACGTGAAAGCCTGCGACCAGCAGTTCGAGCCGCATGGCGCTGGGGTCTGAGCGGTTACGACGCGGTTGACCTGATCGTAGGTAAAGGACTGCGAGCGGGTGGTGTCACGTCGATTTGCGATTCCAACTACGTTGCCGTTGTCAGCTGCGCCCAAGCTGAAGTTGTACTGCATGTCCAGCATCGTTCCGGTCGCCTGCGTCGCAGTGCACTGTGAGCCAATCGGGAGAGGGGAATTGGGAGTGGCTGTGGTGTAGAGCCAGCAAGGTTGAAGCCGAGAGTTGTAGATGACAGTCGTGTTGTACGCCGAACCATAACTGACTGCCGCCGGACTGCCAGCGGGATTGTAGTCGCCATTTGAAGCGTAGGTTATGCCGTTGGCTACGTCTGATGCGGTGGTCGGCTCCGACACACCGTTGACAGCATAGGTGATTTTGCGCCCGCTCGGGTACGTGAGGGTTGCGAGCGAGCCGTCGAAATTGTAGGTGTAGCTGGTGGTTTTTGCAATCGCGTTCGTGGTGCGCTGCTCGCCCGCTTCACGTCCCACCTTGTCGTACGACCACACTTCGGACCCGCCTGAGTCAACCATGCTAGTGCGGTGTCCGACATTGTAGCAGGGAGTGATGACCACACAGGTCGCCTGGTCGTACGTATATGTGACGGTGGGATCACCGTTCGAATAGGTACGGGTCTGCAGCCGGTTCAAAGCTTCGTAGCCGTACGTAATCGTGACGCCACGAGCATCCTGCTTCGTGAGGACATTGCTATCCGCGTCGTAGGTGTAGGAGACAACTCCGGCTTCGGGATTAGTCGAGGTGGTGAGACGCTTGAGGGAGTCGTAAACGAACGTTCGGGAGTGCGAGCCTCCCTGAACGACTCCGAGAAGATCGTCGAGCGCGTCGTACGAATAGGTGGTTACCCAAATCGGCTCGCCGGTACCGGGACAGACCGATACTGTCGCGGACGCTGAGTTCGGCTCGTCCACTTCGATCAAACGGCCGAGCCCATCGGTTGTGCTTCGGCGCCAGTGGCCGGCCTCATCAGTGACCATCGTGGTTGGGCCGCAGTATTGCGTCTGCACATTGTCGGAGGTTGCCGAGCCGTCCGGAGGAATCACGAGAATAGTCCGGCCGAGCCCGTCGTATTGATAGGACGTGACGCCGTAGCTGGAGTCTGACGTGGTGCGGTAGGGATTGGTAACGGTTGCGAGGCGACCGTCGGCATCGTAGGTGGTATCTGTGTAATCCGTTCCCTGCGGATCGGATGAGATTTCCTTGTGAATTTCGCGGCCCAGGCCATCGAACACGCTGGTGGCGATCGAATTCTGAGATGACGTGATTTTCCTGGTAAGAGTGGCGCTTACCGGGAAAGTCAATTCCTGGCGAGTAACTGTATCGAGACCACCGTCGGGATAGGCTGCGGTGGCGATGCGCCATAGAGTGTCGTACGTGTAGTTGGTGGGCTGACCATTTGGATCAGTAGTGGTCATCAGCAGGCCTGTGTTGAAATCATATAGATTGGTTGTGGACTGATTCAGGGCATTTTTGATCGTTGTGAGATATCCGCCCGCGTAAGTAGTGGAGTACAAGTAATTGGTGGCATTTAGCTTCGGGTCATAAATCGTTTCGACCATCCCTGTATCGAAGAAATGAGAATTCGTGACGAGATACGTGCCGCCGGGGTTGAGCCAGCGGTGAATGGAGGTCTGATTTCCACGATAAGTGCCGTAGGGCGAGGTCGTGTGTTGGGTGGTAATTCCGCCTGAGTCTGCGGTGAATTCGTCGTAGGCATAGGTGGTGTAGACGACCTGAGTGCCACTTGCGTTTTTCGTTTGCAGCGAAGTCAAGGCGTCGAGGATGTTGTCGGTCAGATAGGTCGAACCCGTCGTAGCGAGATATGCCCTGGTCGTGGTTCGGAGGAGCGGACCAAAGGCGTTCTTGGCGATGTCGTATTCCGATTCGGTGATGAGCTGACCGTAACCAGCGGTTCCCGGGCCCGTGTCACCGGCGTATGTGAAACCGGCGTCGTACGTCTTCGTGAGCTTCTTCCTGAATTGGACTGACCCGCTGTACAAAATTGTGTCGATTTCGGAAGGCTCGACGCTGTTCACATGAAGAGGAGTGGTTGCGGCGTAGTTCGTGTCGGTGGAGGTCTGATAAGTAGTATCGGTTTCACGCAACAGGGTGCCCGAGCCTTGATATTCCCAGTCTGACGTTTCGTAGAAAGTGCACGGACCGAGGGCCGTGAAATAATGCTCGGAGAGGTTTCCGAGCGGGTCGGTTACATCTGTGGTTATGGAGGTTAGCGAGGCTCCCGAGAGCGAGTAAGCACCGCTTGAATAGGTCCAAATGTGTGACCCCTGACCGTCGTCCGCGTCGAGGGCTCTGGTGGTTACTCCGCGGAAATAAAAGCGGGGATAGCTCGGGTCACCGCAAATCCGTGCATCTGTCCATGTGTAAGAAATCGTGCCGCCAGTAGGCAGCGACACGGAAGACAGGTTTCCCTTCGCGTCGTATTCGAAAGTCCAGGTCTGATCGTTCGGCAAGACAAGACTCTGCAAGAACATCGGAGTGCCCGAATAAGTTCCAGCTTGAGAGCCAGTGATGCTGAAGGAAACGGGAAACTGCGCATAACAGAATTTGTAAACCTCGTTCCCTGTGTAACCGGGAATGGTCCACGTATAAGCCTTGTATGTTGCCTGAGATCCAGAGCAGCCCGAAAAGTCGGTTGTGGTTACACCTGTCACAGTGCCGTATTGTTCGGACGGGGGAGGTGGGATAGAACGACCCAAAGAATCGGTCCAACCGGAGCTGCCGCTCGTCATGGTGTTGCCATTGGCGTCTTCGATTAGGCCGGATGTGAGGTTATAACGGGTACCCAGACGGTCGGTGACGATGTTGGTGCTCGAGTCCCAGCGGTAGCCTGTGGTGTCGAGGGTTTCCCAGACTGTCCCGCTCACGTTCCCCAACTCATGGGACCGACTGGTCGGCAAGTAGAAGGGAATAGCCACCAAGATTCGTTCCGTAAACAGCGCCGAGGATGCTCATTCCTAGATTCGGCGAAGGCACAACCTGAACGCCGTTTCCGACCCACTCCCACGAGTAAGTGCACTGGTTTCCAGGCGGATGACAGAGCTGATCAACCTCTGGCGTGGGATTGTCATAACGGAGGACGAAGCCCATCGGCAATTTTCCGCCGCGTTGCGGATACGAAACGACAGGCGCATGGAAGTCGATCTTTCCGTTCGAGAGATTCACGACGTCAATGTCCCCGCCGTGGTAAGAACCGTAGGGCTTGAGGCCTTGCTCCGTGATGATATTGTTTTGAGCGGCCGCGAAAGAAACGGGAAAGAGAACGAGAACGGCTGCGAGCCACAATCGCTTCATGCGCGAGAGCCTCCGGGCGTGAAGACGCGCCATCTATATAGATTCTAACCAAGCACCTGTCAAGGGATTAGTCGAGCTGTTATAAACCGCCAGTGTGTTAAGAATTCAATTTGATGACTCGAACGATAGGGCTGATTGCGGAGCTTTGTAGAGTCGCTAGGAAGTGACCATGTTATGCAGCACGGCTTTGCAGCTTATTGATCAACGTTTTTTCCCAAGTTGTTCCCAAGTTTTGGGATGAACCCCTGTTATGAGACAAAAAATTGGGCACACATGCAGATTTTCATTCAGCCTTCATTGCATCTGGTAGCAGGAGAAGGGGTCTGGGGAAGAGGACGGCGTTTAGATCTCCTCACCCCGGACTTTTTGTTGGACGGGATCACACCCCTGGCAGTCCGGAACCGGGAAACAGCGGTAGCCAAGTACCTCGATCATGCCAAAGGATGGGCAAGCTGTTGTTCGGAACCGTATCAGGAAACACAACAAGCGCACCGAGCGCCCGAAACCCCAGCCGAGAATCTACATCTAAGCTGGGATAGTGCTTTGCCGCCGCATCCTGACAGAACTGCCGCAGATTGTTTCGCTGCTCCTCGATAGGCAGAATCCGACTTCTCAGTTCAAAACACTGATCGCGAGGACCGAACAAACGCCCACTAATAATTTGGACCCTCTTCAGCAATGGACCTGGAATTGAGAATTTGATTCTCGTGAGGCCAGCTTCAAAACCGGCGATGACCAATACTTTGAGGGAGGCATCGGGATTAGCCCGAAGTACCTGGACAAGGGGGGCGTCCTGGAGAAACAGGTTGCTCAACGTCGTTCCTGAGCCCACAAAATCGTCTGCGAGAATGATGTGCCTGACCCCAATGCTTCGGAGACCAGGCCAATTTCGAGAATCTCCTGAAAGATCAATGTCAGCGGCTGGGCGCCAGCGAGCCTGGTTCTTCACGGCGTGCGCGACTCGTGGAGAGCTCTTGCCGAGCGGCTCAGCTCTGCAGAAAACCACCGGATGCCCGGAGGGGATTCCTGACCTATCAATCAGGTCGCTGAGGATGCGATGGAATTCGCCATGGCCGATGAAGTAGCGATCCGCGATCTGTCTAACCAGCTGCGCGGCAATCGGACGCAATATCAAAGGGAATTGACTAGCCCAATCTGCGAAGCGCGCAACGGATATGGTCCGACGCTGTTCTGGCTGTGTCGGAAGCGAGGAGGACGCGGCCTTTTGCATGGCCAGGATGCGATCGTCATCGGCCTGGGTCCAAGGCAGGATCACGGCTCGCGGCGGCAAGCCCTGTTCACGCCGAAGCGCTTCTCGGGATTTCAATTCGAAGTAAATCTCATTGGGACCTTCCTCGGCCTTCTCGCGGTTCCGCCGAATGCGGTAGAAATTGTTCTGTTCCTCCTGCTCCTTCTGCGCGATTGTGGAAGCAAAATAGTAATTGGCAGAGGAGCAGAGTTCGCTCAGATTGACGCGGATTTTGGCTATGCAACTAGGCGAACCCAAATCCAACTTTTCGAGGATGTCGAGGGACCCGAGAGCTTGGTCGAGTCCCTGATTGAATCGAAGGAAGGCTTCGTAAACACGAACATCCATCGGACTGTATTCCTTTCCTTTGCGAGACGGGAGGCCGCTCGCGGGTTCGAAGCGTTTCGCTCAGGAGCGTGGGCTATGCCGTTCCATTCGTCGAGGCACACCGGTAACGCGACGGTTGGAAGACCAACCGAAAGGGAGAAACTCATTCAGAAATTTTCAGCGAGGAGGAGATTCAGCAACAGGCTCGGGTGGGGTCGGGGCAGGAAACGCTACGCACAGTGAGAGTTGCACCCAAAATCGGAAATGGATAACTTCTCTTGCAGCCATCGTTGCCTCCCTAGAGGTGATGGTGGTCAGGGGCGCGTTCGGTGCTGATAACACCGGCGCGTCCCGCTAAGTCACTTGGTCCGTCTGATTCTTTTCTTACGACCGCCTTTGCCCCAATAGTGGCTCGTCTTGTATTTCTTGACCTTCTCCACGTCTTTCTCTGTCCAAAGACGCACGCTGACTTTGCCGAGCCGTTGAACGGGAGGGGCTGGAATGACGTTGCTATGAATCCACCGATGCAACGTGTCGTTCCCGACGCCCAGCAGCTTCGCAACCTCAACGGTTGAGTACGTCTTCATCGAAGAATCCTATAGGGTTTAGTATTTGTCAAGAGCAAACTGAACGCAGACGGTGCGCGTTATGCTCTAGGAACGCTAAGAGTATCTCGATTGTACTACTTTGGAAGATCCGAAATCCGGAGGTTCGCTTAACATCCCTGATCACTTGCATTCAATCCGTCGATGGGTTGAGACGGCAAACGCTGTTGGCAAAGCGCCGCTACCGCTAACGCGATCCGAGCTTGAAGCGGCAATGGTTGAGGACTTGCGGTGGGTGCTTGCCAAACTGTCATACAGAGGGGTGGAACTACCCTCACCGCTTCACTACACGCTGGTGCTCACATGCGCGGCGACGGCGCTCCGCTCGTCGGAGATTCTCGCGCTGCGCTGGGCGGACGTGCACTGGCACGAGAGAAGGATTCAAATTTCAAAGCGCTGGGCCAAGGGAGAAGACGGAGAAACAAAAACCGATGTGTCGGACGGTTACGTCCCTCTACATTCGCTTTTAGCCGGGCATCTTCGCGCGTGGCAATGCCAGACGCCGCATGCGAATGAAGCCGATTTTGTGTTTCCGTCGTTCAGAACCAAGGGGAGGAAGCCGCTCTGCTCTTCTGTATTCGTCGCCGACTACCTGCGACCAGCCGCAAAGAAAGCTGGAGTACACATCGAGGACGGCCAACGGTTCGGACTTCACAATTTGCGTCACAGCTTAAGCAACTGGCTTGTGAACAAAGCGAAAGTCGAACCAAAAACCGTTCAGGGAATCCTGCGTCATAGCAAGATTCAAACCACGCTCGATCTGTATACGCAGGAAGACAGCGACGAAACACGGGCCGCACAGGGCGAATTCCTCAACGCTGTAGGGATGGGCGCAGCCGTGAATTAAAAGCTGTGGGTTGAGTTGTGGGTTGGAGTTTCCGGTGTCACGTCCGGTAACTCTTTTGGAAAGAATGGCGGGGACGACGGGACTCGAACCCGCGACCTCTGCCGTGACAGAGCACCTTGATTCGGAATTTCAAGGACTTACGAGAACTGGCAGGAACAGAAAACCGCCTTAGGGAACACGAGGGAACGCTTATTGTTCCCGTACTGTTCCCGCGAACCAAGCGTCGGATTCCGAACCCAAAATCACGCGGACGGATTGGCCCCGACGCAAGGCGGCAGCGGCAAGAATCAAAGTGATCTCTCCACGCAGAATTCGGTGGCATGACGGTGTTTTCTTGCGGGCGCTCTATGACGCACGACTCACCAGCCATGATTCGATCCCAGTTGGGAACGGTTTGACTTTGCGGACCCGACGACTGCTACCGCGCTGTGGGAGCAGTAAACTGAGACGCTTAGTCAGGTAAGTCGGAAGGTCTGTTATCCTCCACGATTCCGCGACGAACTGCAGCCAAGTTCGCGTCGGTCAAGGGTAACGGACTGCAGCCAGCCATGGAATACTGCCCGAAGCTGTCATCCTTGAAAAACACAATCACCGAACTTCCTGGTTGAGGCAGAGCAATCGACAAGGGATAGGACATCGAAGGCTTCAACGGTGTTTGACTATTCCAATGCGCGCGGACTTTCAACTCCTGTTGGAAAGTTAGGATCATGTCATAGCCGCGACTGTCGATATCGGGTTCCTCGGAAATGACCCGCCCAGCCTTCACTTTGGTAATCACGATGTTGCGGGAGTCCCTGCCAAATCGTTCAATTGTCATGGGATCGTCGCATTGATGTTCCATGTTTGTTGACTCGTCTGGCAACGAACTCCAATAGGCCAGTTGCGCGAGAGCTACAGGCATAAAATCGTTTTTATCCCGGCAAGGAATTAGCCGCGTCAAACAGGAAAAGTTCAACACCATCAGACGATGAATGTCCGCGGAGTTTGCAAAGGGTGTAAATTCCAGTTGGGTCTGGTCCCGCATCTTGCCGGTCCATGAGATATTGTAGTCCGGATGGAGATGCCAGTCGGATCCCCAGAATAGCGGATCGGTTTTTGAAATACTTCGGGCCGAGCCCCCGAGGAGTTCAACGTACCGCCTGCCCTCCCAACCCCGTCCTTGCGTTTCAATTCCGAAACCAATCGATTCGCTCCAAACCATTCCGTCAATCACGGTGAAGTGAGCGCGTATCACTGTGGGGGGTCTCCCAAATGAGTGGCGAGAGCGAAGGCCGCCCTGTGTTCATATAGAAACTGACTCAGCGGCGTGTTGAGGTCGCTGAGCTGAATGTTAAACGAACAATGCGCCTCGTCACATGGACCATCGTAGCTGCCCCAGCGCCGCCACCGAATCATAATCGGCTGCACGTCGCGAAAAGTGGTCTGACGAAGGCTGATTGTCTGCATATTGGCAAGCAGCGTCTTGGCGCGGTGGCGGAGGAGATAGCGCTGGCCTCGGACAATTGTCCCTGCGACGAAAACGAGGATCATGAGCGCGGCACAGATCCGCAACGCGATGCGCCCGACGGAAAGGAAGTAGGGCATGCGTGTTTGACACCGTCACCAAGTAAAAAGTTTCGTTTGGAAACATTTCGCAACTCAGTGATGCCTGAAAAACGCGCCGTAATCAGACAAGTGAAAATCTCGCCGACATTCGAGAAGTCCGCTTTTGAGATATTAGCGAATCGTTTGGCAATCGGGGATTCTGGCCGGATCAGGAGGATTCGGAATTTAATGCTTAACCCGAAGCCCGGGCTTTTTAAGCCATTTTTCCGCCAGGGTCACGACTTGCCTCGGCACGCCGAGACTCGTCAAGCCAGGCCATTTCAATTACATTCTAGCTCGGAACGATGCCCACGTGCGTCAGCGCATGCCTCATTTGGTCAATCGAACTGACACCAGAACTGACACCGGATTTTGCGCCAACAATCTCACCGAAGCCCGTCTCTGAATAGCTTCGAACTAGCCGACGATTCATCCGTGTGTTGCCCCGCTTGACATTTCCAAGGTGAGGGTATAGATCTACAGGTACTTAACTCATTGAAGAAATCTGTTCGCAGAGTGCAACGAGAGAACAGCGAATTATTCACGGCGCAAAATTTCGCTGAGATCGTTTATACCATCGCGTCTACTTTTTGGAACCGTAAAGTCAGCGAGGTCGGGTCGTATTGAACACGCAGTGAAGAATTGCTGTCGATTCACCCAAACCGGGGCAATTCCCGATCAAAATGTCCTCGACGCAACGGGCCGCAGGGGACGCACCGTCAGTCTTCTAATTCGATCGATCGACCTTTTTCCGAAGACTTTCGAATGAATTGACAAGCTCACATTTTCTCGTGTAATTAGGGGTCACGCTTGAGTTCTGGTCACGTATTGTCGGATTCAAGATGATCTCACGAATGAACATCGTCGCGCCGGTCAGTCAAATGCAAATCCGTAAGGAATATCGCGATCTCGGAATGGGCAGGCCAATCGCGCGTCGCGACTTCTTGCAAGGTGTGGCTCTCGGAATTACTGGAGCGTACGTCGGTTTGCACCAAGCTGGTCTCACACCCGCGCAAGAAGCCTCTGCCCACTCAGACGTGTCCACTTATCCTCCGCTACTTACAGGACTTCGTGGCAATTATCCGGCGGCTGTTGACGACTTTTGTGCAATTCGCGGTGGGGCTTTTACCCAATTTCCAGTTGTAGATGGGGAGATCCACGAAGAGTTTGACCTGGTGATCGTGGGCGGCGGGATCTCCGGTCTCTCTGCGGCATATTTCTATCGGGCTGCGCTTGGGGCTGGGCAACGCATTCTAATTCTTGACAACCATGACGATTTCGGCGGGCATGCCAAGCGGAATGAGTTTCGCCTTTATGATCGGACTTTTATCGGATTCGGTGGGAGCCGAAGTCTGACGACACCGCTTCGCTACAGCTACTGCGCGAAGGCTTTGATAAAGGATCTTGGAATCGACCTCGACCGAAGTCCCGAGTTCGTCAATCGCGTGCTCGAAACCAAGTACAACCTCGTGTCGGGGACTTTCTTCGACAGAGATCATTTTCTCGAGGATCGTTTGGTGCTCGGAAACCCCCGTACACCTGGATTTTTCGATCAGACTCCTCTGTCCAATGAGGCTCGCAACGACCTGACTCGTCTGTACGGAAAGAACTCGGACTACATGGCGGGATTGAGCCAAGGCGAAAAAAAAGCCTCGCTGGCCAAGATGAGCTATCAGGATTATCTTTTAAAGGTTGCGAGAGTACATCCTAATGCGATCGCGTTTTTCCTCGGACAAGGCGGTCGGAATAACAAGCGAGTCGACACGATGCCGGCACTCGAAGAGGCACTGGGCGGCGGCGTCGGCTTCGACGGCCTCGGATTAAAGTTTGAGATCGCGGTTAACGAGGGTTTCTATCGGTTTCATTTTCCTGACGGCAATGCCTCCGTCGCGCGTCTTCTAATAAGCAAACTTGTCCCTTCGGCCTTTCCATGTCCCCAATCTTCGAACACCGTCGTTAGCGCTCCGTTAGCATATAAGCGCTTGGACGATCCGAGTTCGGACACGCGGATCCGGCTGAGTAGTCCAGTGATACGCGTCATCCATGACGGGCCGCCCGAAAGCGCGTCTTCGGTGCGAGTCGCGTACTTACAAGGCCGCAAGGCATGCGCTGTTCGCGGACGCTACTGCATTCTAGCGTGCTACAACAAGCTTATTCCTTCCCTGTTGCCCGAACTACCCGTCCGGCAAAAAGAAGCGCTCGCATATCCGGTCAAAGTGCCGATGATGTACACCAACGTACTCATCCGACGCTGGACAGCGTTCGCGAAGCTTGGCGTCTCGCGGATCAGCGCGCCAGGCATGTATTACACTGAGCTTGAGCTGGACCCTGGTACGGCTATTGGAGGATACCAAGGGGTGACAAACCCCCGCGAGCCTATACTGGTTCACATGATGCGAAATCCCAATAAGCCAGGGCTGCCGCGCAAGACACAGAATCTTGCCGGTCAGCGTGAGCTCCTTTCCACGACCTTTGAAGAATTCGAATTACAGACTCGGAGACAATTGAAACGCATTTTAGGATCCTCCGGGTTCGATCCGAGTGAAGATATCGCTGCAATTACCGTCAACCGTTGGCCATACGGCTATGCCTACATGTATGACACGTTGGCAGATCCCGAAATGCCGGAAGAACAACGGCCCCACGTGATTGGCAGGCAGCGTTTTGGGAGGGTGGCCATCGCCAATTCCGACGCCGGCGCAGCGGCCTACGCGAGCCAAGCTATAGACGAAGCAAATCGTGCCGTAACTGAGATACTGGCGAACATGGGGTTAAGGTAAGAAAAGATCGACCGTTTGCGCCTAATCTTGCAGGCGCAACCGCAAGTCCGCCGCGTCCGTCTTTGCAGAATCACCGCCCCGCCGACGTCGTTAGTCTTAATCGTCGTCGTCAAGACTGCGCGCCGCTGCGGACGCCAGACGCGACTCGAGGAAACGCATGACCTTTCGGGTACTCTCGGCGACTGTTTCCTGATCGGTTCTGCATTCAACCTCTGGGTTTAAGGGTGGCTCGTAGGGAGAATCGACGCCGGTAAAATCGGGTAATTGGCCTGCGCGTGCCCTCGAATACAAGCCCTTGACGTCCCTCACTTCACAGACTTTAAGCGGCGCGTTTACGTAAACCTCAACGAAATCGCCGATCCTGCGGCGAAGTTCATCACGCGCGACTCGGTACGGCGAAATTGCCGAAACGAGGACAACTACTCCGTTTCTCGTCAGCAGCTCCGCCACAAAGCCAATCCGGCGAATGTTCTCGTCACGATCTTGTTTAGTGAACCCTAGATCCTTGCAAAGATGCCTACGGACACTATCCCCATCCAGTGACTCGACTTTATGTCCCATTGCCCACAACCGCTCATAGATCGCCCGGTTCAATGTGCTCTTGCCAGATGAGCTAAGTCCGGTGAACCAGACTGTAAACCCGCATCGCGTCGCGCCGTGGTTGTACGAGTGTTGACGCTCCTCTGTCATCCGTTCGACAATCATTCCAGCCGCCAACGTTTCATTACTAATCGGATCAATCAGGATGAAGCTCCCAGTTGTGTGATTATGCGAGTACAAATCGCAGAATAGAGGCCGATGCGTCTCGATTTCCACAGTTCCAATATCGTTAAGGCGCAATTCAGCGGGTCGTTGCGTATGTTCCATCGTCCTAACGTCAAGCCTAGAGATCAACCGCGGAACTTCGGCGCACAGTTGCTGGGATGTATGTTTTAGAAGATACGGTCGGTGAAGCGCCAGCGGCGTTTCCGCCATCCAGACTAGCGTGGCCTCAATCCGCCGGGTTACGACAGGGGGATCCGCTGGATTTGCCAACATATCCCCACGGCTCACATCTACTTGATCTTCGAGACACAATGTCACAGACGCCGGTGCCTCTGCTGACTCAATATTGCCGTAGTACGTGCCGATGGAACTAACAGCCGTGCTACACCCGGAAGGCATAATGGTCACCTTGTCACCCACTCGAACGCAGCCTCCCGCAATTTGGCCTGCGTAGCCCCGAAAATTCGAGTCGGCGCGGATTACATACTGAACTGGGAATCGCAGTCCAGATTCGCTGAGGGACTCACGCAGCGGGACGGTTTCGAGGTATTCAAGCAAACTGCTTCCCGTGAACCAAGGCATGCGTTCGCTGCGCTTGACAACATTGTCGCCGCGCAATGCGCTCACTGGGATGAAACCAACAATACAATTCGGCAGTTTGGGGGTGAGCTCACCTACTTCCTGACAAATCTCCTCGAACACGTCGTGCCGGTAGCTTACGGAATCCATTTTGTTTATCGCGAAGACGATGCGCCGAATGCCGAGAAGCCACGCGATCGAAGCGTGCCGTCTCGTCTGGGGAAGCACTCCCTTGCTGGCGTCTAGCAAGATAACAGCTACCTCTGCAGTAGACGCACCCGTGACCATATTCCGGGTGTACTGTTCGTGCCCAGGCGTGTCGGCGATAATAAATCTTCGCCGCTGGGTGGAGAAGTAACGGTAGGCCACATCAATGGTGATGCCTTGTTCTCTCTCGGCCCGCAAGCCATCGGTGATAAAAGCAAGGTCCAAACCGCCGGGCGACGCTTGGCGCACCGAGTTTAACTGATCTTCGTACACCCCGTTGCTATCGTACAGCAGTCGTCCAATGAGGGTGGATTTGCCGTCGTCAACTCCGCCAGCGGTGGTGAACCGAAGTAGTTCTGGTTCCATGGTCAGAAGTAGCCCTCTCGCTTTTTCATTTCCATTGATCCCTCCTGGTCATGGTCGATTATCCGATTCTCTCGCTCGGATCGATGCAACCCTCGCAGCTCTTCGATAATCTCAGACACCGTCGTAGCAGTGGAGCGGATCGCCCCGGTGCAAAAAGTGCAACCTAGGGATCGCATACGACACATTACTTTTTGAGGCCGCTCATTGGGGAGCAACGGAACATTGTGCTCTAAGGGAATCAGAAGTTCGCCTCGCACCAGCATCTCCCGCTCCTTCGCAAAGTACAGTGGCACGACATGAATGCCTTCGATCTCTATATATTCCCAGACGTCGAGCTCAGTCCAGTTTGACAGCGGGAATACTCGGACGGACTCTCCCTTGTTGATCCGACCGTTGAACAGGTTCCAAGGCTCGGGGCGCTGATTCTTCGGGTTCCATTGCCCGTGCGAATCGCGGAACGAATATACGCGTTCCTTAGCACGGGACTTTTCCTCATCCCTCCTGGCACCCCCTATCGCAGCATCAAAGGCGCCTTGCGCGAGTGCATCGAGCAATGCCTTCGTCTTCAGAATGGCGCAACATTTTTGGGTACCAAGGCGGAATGGATTCACTCCATCTTCGCGGGCTTCTCGGGCAATGTGAACGATCAGCTGTATACCTAGTTCAGTACGCGTTCGTTCTCGAAATTCCGTCATCTCTCGGAACTTATAGGTCGTGTCAATATGCAGCAATGAGAACGGCATCTTAGCTGGATAGAACGCCTTTAGCGCCAGACGGAGCATGACCGATGAATCCTTGCCGATGGAATAAAGCATTATCGGACGTGAGAACTCAGCTGCCACTTCGCGAATTATATAGATGCTTTCGGATTCGAGCATTCGGAGATGCGACAGGTGACTTCGCACGTTTGGGTCCCTCACCAAGAGCCTCTTAAATCAGAATCTGACCTGCCCCCTGCTTCCGCACGCGTCATACTACGACATCTGAGCGGCTGACAGCATGGCCATTGGAGAGCTCGCCGCCGTCGTGGCTGTGGGAAAGTGGGAATCCCGCGCCTTCTGCGGGATTTCCAAGCGCAGTGGGAAAGTCGCTTTCCAGACTTTTCCACGCAGCGGCTTTTCCACAGCCTTCTTGCCCGCCGTTTTCGCGCGCGAATTCCTCCGGCGTTCGATACCCCAAGCTGCTGTGCGGTCGTTCCTGGTTGTACTCGGTCCGCCAGGCCGCGATCTTCCGCCGCGCCTCGAACAGATTCCCGAACCAGCTCACGCGCAAGCATTCGTCGCGCAGTTTGCCGTGAAAACTCTCCACCTGCCCGTTCTGCATCGGCCGCCCCGGTTGGATGTGCACCAACTCGATCTTCTTCTCGATACACCAGGCCAGAAAATGTCGGCTGGTCAGCTCCGGTCCGTTGTCGCAGCGAATCGCCGCAGGCACTCCGCGCGCGGCAATGATCGCTTCCAGCGCCCGCGTCACTCTCCGGCTGGCGAAGCTGGTGTCCACCTCTAAAGCCAAGCACTCTCGCGTGTAGGCGTCCACCACGCTCAGCACGCGGATCGCCCGCCCACTCTCCACCGCATCGTGCACGAAATCCAGCGCCCATTCCTGGTTTGCTGCTGTCCACACGCGCAATGGCCGCCCCACCCGCACGCAGTGTTTCCGCTTCTTCCGTCGCAGGCTCAACCCCGCCTCGCGATACACCCGATGTACGCGCTTGTGGTTCACCGCTTCTCCCGAGCGCCTCAGCAACACATGCAACCGCCGATAGCCGAAGCGCGGCTTCTCCCGCGCCAACTCCACCAGCTTCCCGCGTAGCGCGTCGTCCGACTGGCTCCTCTGATAGCGGTAGGTCGATACCGCCAGAGCGATCAAGCCGCACGCCCGCCGCTCGCTGAAGGCATGCTCTTCCCGCACCTGCTCGACAGCCGCCTTCAAGGCTACGAGCTCCACCCGTTTTTTCGGATCACCGACTGCAAAGCTTCTTTATCCAGGCTCAGATCCGCCACCAGTTTGCGCAGCCGCGTGTTCTCGTCACGCAACTGCTTGGCTTCCTGCGCCTGGCTCACGTCCATCCCGCCGTACTTCGCCTTCCAGGCGTAGATCGTGTGCTTCGATACGCCCACTTCTCGCGCCACGTCCTCCGCTTTGCGCCCCGCTTCCAGTTGCTTCAAAGCGCCGATCATCTGCGCCTCGGTGTGCCGGCTCTTCGACATGTTCCTCTCCTCTCCGCAGTCTGAAATCATACTCAGCTTTGTGCGGAAATAGGGGAGCAGGTCAAATCGTATCGGTTACGACCGCGCACTGCGGCACGGTGAGTCGCAAGTTGCGCGGCGAGAAGCGCTAGTGAGCCGCGCCCATCATCGCATTAACCACCTTAAACAGCCGAAAAAGAAGCGTCGCAGTCGGCTTCATGGCTCTTCAATTTGTTATCTGGTTGCAAACACAATCAGAAACCCCAAAAGAAATCTCGACGTATTACCCAAGCCCTAGGACATCCCGGCCAGCATTCCCAGTGACTCCGCCCACTCGATACCTGTATCAGCCTCCCCGCCCCAGCGTGCCTCGCACGATGCGATTTCCTGACGCCGGACGGACGCATCGTACAATCTCAATGGATGTTTTGCATGGCAACGGGCGGATGGATGGTCCAGCAGCCATTCTAGCCGGTCCTTGTCAACCGGCAGCCCGCACATGCTCATAATTGGCGGTAGAACTTCGCGCGGACAATCGGCGACTTGCTCACCATCGAGTGCTAGGATACGCGATCGGTCTGCGCCAAAAGACAGTCGGCTACACAACGAGCGGTTCGCCAACCAAAAACAAATTGCCGCTTCCACGTCTGTCAAATCGCTTGTCCTGATGTTTCCGAACTGGGGGTCCAGCAGCGGATCGTCGATTAGTTTCCCGACCCAGTAGCGAACTCGGAGTCTACGTAATCCTGATTTGAGCACGGCAAGCAGAAAGTGCCTCAACGGCATCATCAAGAATGTGATCGTGGCCTGTCGATTATCTTTAAGCAATCTTTCGCCAAGGACATTGCAAGGCACGTTGGTTTTGATTACGGGAACTTCACACGCATCTGGAGTGCGCGAGAGTAGTCGAACGCAGAGCTCAAAGCCCTCATTCCAGCGAGTACTAGAACGATCGGAGCAAAGCGCAAATTGCGCGAGCAACTGCGGTTCCTTAAGAACAAAACAATACGGAATCAGGTCGAGATATCTCGCCAGTAGTGTCGAACAACAATATGCTGTGTGAAGGATATAGTGCACTGGTTTGACAACCAGAGGTGCACTTGCAGCCGCAAGGAGTAGGTCATCTAGCCTAATTTCATATAAGTGCTTGACTTGACGGCGTACGGCGTCTATTTCCAAAAAAACGAAATCTTCATAGTCCCGTCGCGACATGCGCGCGAACATGACAGATCTCCGACGAAAGTCTATTTGGACGGGGTACAGTTCCGGTGAGCTGAACAAGTCCCGCGGGACATCCATATATAACTCCCAGTTAGACTACCGCACTCAGATCCGAATTCCACGTCGCTGTCTTGCGAGCACTTTCTCAGTCCGGCAAGCCGAAAAGCTAGCTCGCCGGGTAATGACTAGCACCCTGTATTGTACTGCCCCGGACCGGTTTATCGTTGCAAGCTCGTTCCTACGATCGCCACTTTCAAGGAACCGTGGCAGTCTTTTCGAGCAAGTCCCGTGCCGCGACACCCTATCACAGTGGCGCGAGGTGAGACGAGCCTTCACCGGCCTCATCATCACCAGAAATACCCATCCAAAAAGACACCGCTGTCCAACGGATGCATCGACGCTCCCATGGTCTGAACAGCGTAAGGGCTACAGGTGGAGTGGACTAACAGGTCATTGAAACGCAGTGGTGAACTCAAGATCCTGTCGATCGTGAAATTACCGCGCGCACTTTCCGAAACGTTCTCGGTTACGACCTTTACCACACAGCCCTCGTGTCGTTGGCCATCGCGCGCGATCGATAATATGTAGTGCCAGCGAGCATTAACTTGATCCCGGAAAAAATTCCGCCGACACGCGTTTACATAAACACGCACGTGTGGCGTCGAGACATGTGACGCCTCCAAGCAACGGCTCGACCACACGCGGAGGCTATCTATGAGATCTTCCAGAATTTCTCGCGTGAACACACGTTCGGCGGATGCCGTCAGAAACTGAAACTTGTCGGACTGAAAAGTGTAAACCAGCGGAGTCATTCCCCCAGTGGATTGCACAACTGATATTTTTTGCTCAAACTGCGCTCGAAGCTCATCTGTTCGCTTGTAAAAGCAGGGTTCGACACAGTGATTTGAGGTTGCGGGCCGGGAATCCTTGTTCGTGCCAGCTACGATCGATCGACTCCGAAACATGCTCGAGATCTGCATCTCCCCCCCAATATAGCGGACAGATCATCTTTAAGACGGAAACTCCGATATAAAACGGCCCGTTTGGTGCCCAGCAGTAAAAGCCAACAGACTGGCTTGTCTGTAGCCGTCCAACCCAAGCAGCCGCCGTGCGGCGCTTGGCACCAAGCCTGCGACCAGCGATCCGGAGAGACCCATACCTAAAGCCGCCATCCAGAATCGATGCCCGGCAGCACCTGCGCGTAGCAATAGTTGGCGATGCCCAAATGCTCCGTGGCGCGAGCAAGCAGCCGCAAGATTGCCGACAATCCACAGCACCAGGGGCCCCAAAGCGAACTCACCTTGCACGAACAGTTCAACCAGCTCCTTCGCAGAAGGTAAGTCGCCGGAAAGAGACAAGACGTGGCCTTGCGGCTCGTATCGGTAAATACCCGGATCAAGGCAGTCGACCTGGCGGGCGAGCACCAAAAAAGTTAAGGAGTCGCCCGCACGACTCGCCTCCGGCCAATCTTGATAGTCGCCTCGGCATGCGTAATGAAGCATGGTGCCGACTTGGCCCAGCGTTACGGGATCACGCCCGAATCGGCGAATCGATCTCCGTTGGGCGAGGACATCACTAACAAGCCTCCCCCCCTTCAACGGAGCTGGCAGCGAAACACCAGCTTGAGCATT
The DNA here is from genome assembly GCA_049300435.1 of Candidatus Acidiferrales bacterium. Taxonomy (GTDB): domain Bacteria; phylum Acidobacteriota; class Terriglobia; order Acidiferrales; family UBA7541; genus Palsa-295. The sequence goes on from JBAQJS010000019.1 coordinate 298,908, forward strand.
TTCAACCGGGTGGGCGGGTGACTTCGCATTCAGGAGATCGCATGGAACTTGAAACGTCACGAGCTGCAGCTCTTGCTCATTTGTCCGGCTTTCCCGATATAGCATCTCCAGGATTTCTTGCAGCGGCAATTCGCAAAAATCGTGAACTGCTTTTGTTGAGCGCGGAATCCCGATCTCCTGTTCTAACTTGCTCGTAGGCCGGACGGAATTCATCGCGAGTCTGGATGCTCCTCGAGAAAGTCCCACCACGGCGGTAGTTTGCTCACCAAATGGCTCTAGGTGCAACTGATCTTCGAGGAGACTGTCCGCCCATCGCGTAGCAGTGCGGGACCAGATATTCAAGCTTCTGGCCACTACGTGCAATTGGCTCAGAGCGGCGCCGGCATCAAGATTTATGAGACGATAGCCAAAGGCTCCGTACTTTCGAGCGACACGATGCAAGGCGCCCGTGAAAACTACGAGGACATCAGCCAGATCCTTTGAGTCCGCCGGACTCACGCGCCGCATAAATTCGTCGACTTCGAGTGCTCCACTGCGCTGATCGAAGCACGCGAGCGAGTGTTCTTGTGGCTGATAGAAATACAATCCAGGCGACAACCCCTCGACGCAGCGCACGATCACGAAGAGTTCGACTGACCCTAGATTTCCGGCTGTCGCTGCCCAGCGCTTCACGTTTTCGTTACCTCTCCGCGAGCCGCGAATACCGCCGGTTCTCAGAAGGACGCTTCCGAGCTCAGTAAGCGCGATACTCTGATTCGAACTCCCGGAATCGTTGTGCAGTACATCAAGAATGGGACGATCCAAATCCAGCAGGCTAGGATCAAGGGGAAACTGTTTGCAGTTGGGCAATCTCTTCGCCTGCTTCGTCAGACCTGTGCTCAGCTGTGCATGCTCCTGCAGCGCTTTTGCAGAAAAAAACGTCTGGGACTGAAGGCTCAAATAATCCTCAAAAACGATAGCCGTATCAATCAGGCCGTCAACCGCATTCGGAGCCCGCGGACGGCAGCGCGAGCACCCTGGCACCCGTGCACAACGCAGAGCGCGCGCCGTCCAGTTCTGAAGATCATAACGTCGAAAATCTGTTGCGACGCCGGGAGTTCCAACCCGGCTGAGAAAATAGACGATTTCGACCGCGACCATACTTATCCAAAAGTGCTCGTCAGCTTGTGCTTCCTTTGTGAACTTACGGCGTGAGCTACCCTCTCTGAAATGCATCTCACGGAAACAACGGTAGCAAGGGGTTTCCTTACCGCGGAAGAGAGGCCCGACGTCCAAATAGTTTGCGGCTTCATCCATGGCAGCACGCAGCCATGACATTCCGTGTGTTACACACCAGTCATCCAGCTGCGCATGCCACTCGACGTCTTCGCGTTCAAAAGAAAGAGAAACCGCAAGCGACTGCTCGAAGGTATCTGCACGCGGGTACCACGCACCTAGCGATTCAGTGAGCACCAGCACCACTCCGCCGATGCCACTTTTCTCCAGAATTAACTTCAACACTTCCGTTTGTAGTGACGCCTCCCTGCGATAAAAAATCACAACCTGGGCAGTCCGCAGTCGCTCGTAAGCATGTAGGCCGCTACAGTTTGCGGCCGTCGTTGCACCATATCGTCGCAGAAACGCAAGCGTCTCGATGTTTGGAACCGCTGGCGTTGTTTGGGTCGCGCCCTCTTCGACCAGTCCACATTTGAAAAGCAGCGAGATCCCAGCTCGTACGTGACCCACAGGCATACCTGCAAACGCGGCCTCTATCTGCCTTAGGGTTCGGTCTCCATCCATCAGCGACATCAGTCTCGGCAGAAAACTCTCCGCTCGCGGTCCCTTGAAAAACTGCAGTCCATCCGCTCCGTCAACAACGAGCCCGTCTCTCAGCGGAATGACGGCGAGTTCGTGCAAAAAACGTGGTTGGTGCGGCAACACTGGCTTCGTGTTTTCTGCCGTCCACTCAGATGAAAAACCGTGAAGGCTGCCAGGTTCCATACTAACCCCTATACTGGGTTGGCACGATGCCGCCACAAATAGGCCAGCTCCGCTTGTATCTCGGCATAGCTTCGGGTTGCCTCTGATCGATGTAAACCGCACCGCGGGCAATTGTGAACCCCGACGACCGTACTCGTCGTCATTTTTCGTCGCACGACGTCAATTTGCCAAATGTAACCCGGGATCGCGGACGACCGGTCCAGCGCCTCAACAGCCTGCACAATTTGGGCTGCCCCCATCACGGCAAATGGCTCCAAGTACCCCCTGGGTCCCCGGCTGCCATTTGACGAGTAGTATTCCAACAAGACTGACAGCTCGTTCGGCCACGCAGTGTGTTGCAGGAAACGCTGCACCCAACAAGCCCAACAGCTCGCACCTGGCATCACGATCGGACCCAACTGTAGAACTGTTGAATACAAAAACAGCGGTATAAATGGCCGACGATGTTCGTATGCAATCTGGTCCAACAATTCGCAGAGATGGGGTACCGGCCGCCAGGCCGCAACCACGTTAACGCGCGAAAGCGGCCATGCCTCAGGCGCTGGGACATTATCTGCGACGCCAATCGTCTCAATTATGTCCTTCCGAAACGTTCTCACGTATCGCGCGACGGCCCTGCCGAATTCGCCCACTGAAATCAGATGGACAGGTTGAAGTAGTTCTTGTGGTTGTTCCACGCTGTTTTCGATCCACCATTCGTCAGAGGAACTCTCGGCATCTGCCTGACGGCTAATTTACAAAAAGGGGAACAGCCAAATTCCCAGCGCACGGCACCGAACCCGAAGAATGCGCCAAGTCTTGGCAGAAAGTTGCCGACCGAAGGGACATCGCTGACGGCATCAATATGTCGCGATAGTTTCGTCTCATCCGATCGGGCAGCCGACTATCTAAACGCTACCGGCCCGGCGATAATTAGCAGTGCAACTCGCCACTCGTCGCAAGCTTCAGAAGATTCGAAAAACACAACGAGCCGCCACCCATAGCATGAACACTGCTTCCGTCTTTGCCGTGACAACCCGCCTCAGTTCGCCCGAAGCGCTTCGTCCACACAAACTCTTGAGGAACACGCTATCGAACCATCGCCAAAAGCTATTGAGTCACGCAAACGGCTGCGGCCAGGTATTCAACTGGTCTTCATCATGGACAGGGTAGCCCATTTCCTTGGGAGCGTCGTAAAGGCGCCGATGGCCTTTGTATTGGGCACGATACTGAAACGAGAAAGGTTGTAAGCCCGGAACTAGAACCCTGACAACGCGTACACCTGATCGCAGGGCTTCGTCCGTGCTTAAGTCAACCACGTAAACGTCAAGGCCTTTCCGCCGAAAGCGCTCCAGTACCATCCGGAGGGCTTCCTTCTCGTCAGTGAACTCAAGAGCCGATATTTTGCTCAGAAGTCGTTTGTTACCCGACTGTAAGAGAAACTCAAAGGCGCACGCGTGCTCGAAGCGAGCCATGAAGGTTGCCCCGTCGAAGAGTCCCGAAAAATCGTTGCCGCTCACTTCAGTCGACCTCTGGCCACGAAACGCTACCCTGCAAGCAGCCATATCCCGGATTACCTTCGCCACCGCATCAACTGGATTCATTGCGGTGCAGCAGGACACCAAAGTAGTCAGGCGTCTGTTCGCATGAGAGATTTGCAACCCGTAAACTGTCGGAACGCCTACATCCGTCGTAGCATCGAAGAAAACATATTCCAGCCCTTTCGAACTCCTCTGATAACGGTCCCAGTAGGCCGCAAGCGGAGGCGGTACAAGGTCGACTTCTATCCTTGGCAAGCGGAGTTGCTGAAGCCACGTGATGCTGATTGCATCCCGTTCGATTACTTCGAGCATGCCAGCCAACAGCGCTCTTTCAAACGAAGTATGCGCGGCACACCCAGTGGTAATTTGAATCCATATTCGCTCCCCACGGCTGGCAACGCCGGTATAGAGGAAAACCATAGTGATCGGCAAATAAAGCACACGACCGTCGACAAGCGATAGTCCACGCACCCAGCGCATCGGTGCCGTCTTATCCGGCGCGACAAGGAAACAACGCGGGTGAGCCATTTCCGCCTTGCTGCACCGCGGGATCGCATCCAAATCCAGCGCCTCGCCGCCTAACTCGTGCGCTGTGGCCCAGATCACCTGCTTCTCAGTGTACATGCCAGTGCAATACCGCTCCAGGCCCTCCCCGAGCGCCGGAGTTAGACAGTGTTTCGGGTCGATGCCCACACCCGCTCCGTGAATGGAAGACCGCGATTTCGGCCACGATTTCTTGACGCTCGGCCAGATCCGATTGAGATCGCCCAACCGCACCGTCTGAATTGTGAGCCTGGGTTCGTCGCTCTCCGCATGGAAGCACACTCCGAGCCCCAACAACCCACCTACTGGCTGAGAGAGGCTATACAAATTGGAAGATTGAGCGCTACGCCACATGTGCTCCCTTTTGAACTCGGAGGATCAAGCACACACCCCTAAGGTTCCAGTACTCAGCATTCACCGAATAATTCTCCTTTCATGTAGCGCAAAATTATGAAGGAGTCAACTCCCTTATCTGGCAGTCGCTCGAGAATTCTCGGAACCCGAACGGGGTGAGATTGCGAAACCCTCGGCGAGGGGATTGTCAGTATCGATTGTGCCAGCTTCCCCGGTAGCGTCGACATGATTCCAAGCATTACAAAGTTAGCGACGTGTTGATTTACAGTGGCTGTGGCCCATCCCAATACTGGCAAAAAGAAATATGTCGAATTCAACCGAGGCACCATAAATCGGACGACTTTCCGCTTGACCGCCCGCCCATCCTGAGTTGATACTGCGCTGGTTTATGACGGTTGGGCAGGGTGGTTTACAGACTCGACCTGCGGAAGCCAGTCGGAGTATGAGGATTCTCCTTTGCGTTTTCCATTGCCGAACGGGCTACGTCGGTCCCAGCTCTACACTGCTGGCGGATATGTCGTTAGTTCACGACTCATCGGCGGCGGAATCTTGGATGGGTTAATAGCCGAGGCTGACGCAGTGCGCCCGACCGCCGAACGAAACGTCAACTTGAAATGCCGTCAAATGACGGAGCGCGGCGGCACGCCAGCGCGTGCCCTCAGTTCTGGCTCCGGCCGAGAATGGCAATGGGCTGTGTACGGGAAATCGGTTCTGGTCGACCGGATTAGCAGTTTGTGTGGAACTCAAATCGTGCCGTCAGGGCATGGCAGCTATAGCTACTACGAGAACGCGGGAGATTTCCTCGACCTACATCGCGATAAGCTTGCCTGTGACGTGGCGGTAATTACGTGCCTTCAGCTTAAAGACACGCCTGAACGGAATGCCTCGGGAGGGCTTCTAGTTTACCCAGCGTTGGCTGAGGAATCCCTCTCATGCGTCCGAAGCAGTGGCGTAACAGCTGGGATCAGAATTCTCCTGAGTCCTGGTGACACGATCGTGTTGCTTGGTGGAATCGTGCCACACGAAGTGACGCCAATGATGCCCGGGCAAGAACGCACAGTTTCGCTTATGTGCTACCGGATGCTATCCGCGCCTTCTGAGTCGCGTTATTAACTTGGCCGGATCCCATTCTCGCCAAGTACGTTAGTTACTTAGCTCCTATCTAGATCTCTTGATGATGGTTTTCATTAGAATCGCGGAATAAATTATTGATTACAGAAATAATTATATTGACAAGAATATTGCGTTTGCTATACCTTCCGGAAGTTCGCCGATACTGTCTTGGGTCCCCTAAGTTCGGGGAGGTGCAGCGTGCTTGCATTTGGACCCTGGGACCGAATCAGAGATTTCGCAGCCCCCTTCCTTGACTCTTGTGCGATAGATAGCCTCATCCGCTGTTCGCTTTCGGCCTGTCTTTTACCCTTATTTGTCGTAAGTACCTTTGCCCAGAACGTTCTACCACCTTCTTGGCAGCAGGAAGTTCTGACAAGCGCATTCGCTCCGAATCGTTCATTTCCGCAAATTGGTAACGGTTATCTGTGGTCATTTCGGCCTAAGCTGACTGAAGCAGATCACAATGATGCCATTTACCTTAATTTGCTTAAGCGCGATCAGCCGGCAGTGATTCAGTTCTGGATTGACGGAATGTCTGACGTTTGGATTAACGATGTTGCTATCAGTCCCGGCCACTCGATCTTCGTTGCAGGTTCATATTTTCGATTTGCAGATGGTTCTGAGAACCACTTCCTCGCCCAACTCGATTTGACGGGGCAGACACTCCAGGTTACCAATTTAGGGCAATACGAAGCAGAGGAAATTTGTGCCGCCAACGATGGAACTGTATGGACCTTTGGGCAAGACTGGAACGCAGAGCTGCGGAATGACTCCTACTCAATGCTGAGAGACTATTCACCTGATGGCCAACTACTCAGGTCGTACATGCCAAGACAAGATGTTCCTTTGTCGGCCGTCGATTTGAGCGGCCGGTTCCATCAAGCGGGATTGCGACGCGGCAGGACATTCCTCAGATGTGGTGAAGAGTCCGTTGGGGCTTACGTCGGTCTTGCCAGAATGTGGTTCGAGGTCAGCCTTGCCGATGGAGATGCAAAAAGCTGGAGCGCAAGCGGCCAAACGCCTGCCGCATTTACCGAACATGAAGCAAATCAGGCACGACCAGCCAGGTCCTTAAATCGGATGAGTATCTCAGGTTTTGCCCTGCTCGGAGAACACGAGATCTACGCCAGCATCAGGGGGTTGGACAAGAGCGAATTGGGCGTAGCCGAAGGGCTCTTCCGCCTTAATCTAGGATCGGACGCGCGCGCCAGGTGGGAGCCAGTTCCCGGAGCGCGTTCACCTGGCTGGACGGAGTCGCTCGCACGACTCGTCGGCAGTGACGGCTCTAGTTTGGTGTATTTGCGAAATGCAAGCAGTTCCCCGAGCGGTTTGCCTTTCTGCTGCACGGACAAGTATTACGAGAGCAATCCGCTTCTGCTCTGGAGTAAACCTGTCGTGGCCGGGGCGACTCAGTATCCTTCCCTCCGCCAATAGAACAGAAAAACCCGCGCCTATGCCAGCTCACTTATACCTCGCTATCTTCAGCCGAACCCTAGTCGGCCTGATTCTGCTCATTGCAGGCGCCGTTAAGATCCTAGACTTTGCTTCCTTCTCAGCGGCCATTCGAGGCTTCAAAATCTTCTCCGACGCGGTAATTCCTGCAATTGCACGGTTCGTTCCGATTGCCGAGTGTTCCGTAGGAGTGCTGCTACTTGCTGCGGTCGCTCTACCCGACAACAAGATCCGTTGGGCGTCTATTCCGGCGATGGTGCTCTTTCTATCGTTCGGAATTGCTGTAACCATCAACTTAGTCAGGGGGCGCCGTAATATCTCCTGCGGGTGTTTTGGAGTAAGTGATCAGGATAGGATCAGTTGGGCTCTGGTGGCACGCAATGGTGTCCTGTGCATTCTCGCTGCTCTAGCATCGCCCCCCGTTTGGCGTCACCTACCAAATTTACACGAAAACATCTACCGACGAATAGATGCAGCGTTGGTTGCGCTTTCAGTGCTGCTTGTGTCGAAACTATCAACTGTGATCCTTCAATTCAGGCGAACCAGCAGAGATCTTGCGGTCTAGCGGAGGGCTTGTATGTCGGCTTTACTGACGGGATCTTACATCGCTCTATGGATTCTGGTCATATTCTTGACGCTTGCGCTTGCGGCACTTGCAAGGCAGATTGGGATTCTTTATCGGCGCCTGGCCCCCGCGGGAGCGCGCATAATGAATGCTGGGCCAACGATCGGTGAGAGGATCGTACCCTTCACGGGAAGGGATATCTACGGTCGTTCCGTCAGTTTGCCCCTTGCAAATCAGCGACCCACTTTGCTTATGTTTCTATCCCCCGGATGTCCAATGTGCAATGAAGTGATTCCCGCTCTAAAGTCCCTCGCCCACCAAGAAAAGCATCGGGTTAATATCGTTCTCGCCAGCTTCGCAGGCGACGAGACCAGTAACAAAAGCTATGTTGAAGAACACAGTCTATCACATCTGCCTTACGTTTTTTCGTTTGACCTCGCACACACGTTCGCTATCTCAGGCGCTCCGTATGCGTTAGTAATTGATCAGGAAGGAATTCTCCGCACGAAAGGTTTAGTAAATAGCCGAGAACATCTCGACAGCTTGCTTAATGTTCTTGATGGAGACCACGAAAACATTCAGGCCTTTTGGGCAAGCCGGCAACGCAAATCCGAAGCAAGCGCGCTGGATACGAATTCTCGATCTACGACCGACCAGGCCGTAGCTAGAGGTTGAGAGCATGGAACACGGATCGAAGCAAGAGCCTAAAGTTGACGAACGAATAGCTACCTACTTGGAGAATCAGGGTCAGAGGGTTGGCCGACGAGGAATGTTGACGACCGTGGGCCGGATGCTCCTACGATTGTCGGGACTGACGCTAATACCATTGTTGCCGCTTGATCGGCGCTTCACCGTCTCTGCGGCGAGCACTTGCTCTTGGGAGACCTGTGGCATGTGTGGCACTTTTTGTAGTTCGTGCTGCGGCAGTTCAGGCGGTTTTTCGACATGCCCGAATTGTCTGGCTAAAGGAGGTGCCTGGGGTTTGTGCTGTTACAACACCGCTCTAGGTGTATGTTCCTGCGACAAGGGATACATGTTTTTCTATTACGATTGCTGCGGGACCCCAACCAACGCTGCTGCATGCCGGAGCACGACCTCGTGCGGAACGCCTCCAACCGGGAACTGCGCAGGGTATGGAGGCGGCGTTTATTGCACGAACGGATACACCTATGGATGCACGATCGTTTCAGGTCCTGGAGCCGCGTGCAATGCGTGCAACAATAAGGTGCAGCCCCCGAGTGAATAGACACATGTTGCGATCTGACGCCAATTTATACGGGATCTCGATGACTACACCGAGACATCACCTTTTTGTAACTATCTTCACGATTGCAGTAATTGCTTGGCTGATTGTCTGCCTCGATCCGCGGATCTTAGGAAAAGTTCAGCTCGGTGCAATGCTGGCCCTCGCGGGCTGGGCTGGCATCGCATCACTCTGGTTTCCTTGAGGGTTCAACATGGTGGGAACAATTATTCCCATGGTTCATGGGAAACGCCGAACACAGAGAATCCCACGCCTCCTACTCGTCCACAGTTTAGGAAGTCTAGTCGGAGGATTGTCCATCGGCTTGCTCATCGGAGCTGTCTCGAGTTTGTTTTGGCGATCCGCCAATCGGCCTTGGTTGTTAGTGGACTCCGTCGTTGGCTTCATCGCCATTGGATACTCACTGACGGAACTCGGTCTATTAAGACTGCCTGCTCCGCAATCCTATTGGACGGTTCCCCGCCAATGGGCAGCGACCAAATCAGAGGGAACGGCTGTGGGTTTGTATGGGTTTTCGCTGGGACTGGGTTTGCTGACCCCAATTAACACATGCTTGTACGCAGTTATCATCTGGGCTCTTCTCGTAGGACAATTTTGGGAGTGTGTATTCGCAATGTCCGTTTTTGCCGTGTGTCGAACTGTACCCATTTGGGCCATGTATCTCGCTTCCACAACCGACGAGGCAGACGAGTCCATTCTTTATACGTACGTTGTTGGCCAGTGGCAGCCAGCGGTACGGGCGATCAGTGCGTTTGCGCTGGCTTGGATTGGAGGCGCGTTCTGTTTCCACGGACGCTAGGAATAGCCGCGAAGAGGTAAGCCGACTCTGAAGTGCGTTCGTACTGGCTGAAGCGGAGGCCTTCAGGCTAACCCCTATGAAGAGTGAAAGGGCGGAGCAGCATTTATATCGCCGCTGCAGGCAAAGGAGTACACTTCCATGAATTCACGAGCACGCGTTCACCGTAATCTTTTTGCTGGTGTTGTCATTGCTGGACTGGCAGCGTTTCTGCCCTGCGTCCGCGGCTGGTCGGCATCATCACTTGTCTTAGACAACGCCGCGACGCCGCACACTGGATGGCTCTATGTTGTGGATACAAGAAACGGAGACGTTCACTCACGCGTTCTGCTCATAGATCCATCCGACGGAAAGGTGATGAGGAGCTACGAGGCAGGAATGTACCCCGACATCGCCTTAACCCCCGACGGAAGTCGAATCTATGTTTCTTCCAATCGCGCCAACGCCAATACGCAGCTCCTCGAGGGTTTTTTGGAGGTTTACGACACGACCTCGGGCGCGCTAGTAAGCCGGATCGTCAATCCAGATACTATGCAGGCCACGATGCCTGTGTACCCGACAAGAATGGCTATGGCTCCGTCGGGGAAATACATATATATGCTGAAGAATCACAACACTCCGGAAACTACGGATTTCTACATCGCGGCGTTCGACACCATTGACAATCGGTTTCTCCACGATCATGTGTCGATTCCAGAGTGTCATTCAGTGTTATTGCCAACCACTCAGGATTTAACCCTTTATGTCGGGTGTATGGACAGCGGCACGGTAAGAGAAATCACGCTCAGCGATTCCACCCAGCCACTCAAGCACGCGCTTCTGAACGTCAAGGGATTTAACCTCGTCAACAGATGGGGAGCAATGTTCCTCGGGCCCGACGAAAAGCACATCGGTTTCATTGCGCGCGACGGCTCAGGATTTATGCTTGATCTCTCCTCAGAAACGACCCATGACCTTGGCAACACTTTCACGGGTGGAAAATTGAACGGGCTGCAAGTAGCACTGGTATCTCGGAGTCAAGATGCCGTTTATTTCGCCGCTGGAGAGCCGCGGGGCAAAATCTTCGACTTTTACGACCAAGTAGTCAAAGCGGACCTCACCACCCTGGCCACCACAACTACTTTGACGACTAGCGTCCCGTTCTTCAGCATGGCCTTAAGTGGTGACGGAAATACCCTATATACGGTTAATCCGCATCGCGCGACTATCACGGTTGTCGATGCATCCAGCACTCGCGAGTTGCAACGTCTTTCGCCAATCGGCCAGACGCCCATATTCGTGGTACCGGTCCCGTAGATTCGCTAATTCGATCTCTTTTTGGTGTTAGGCGATGATGAAAGCCCATAACCGATGCATCAATAATGTAACAACTAAATCTCCGTCGGTAAGTTGTCTCTCGGTGGGTTAAGCTAACCTCGATAAAGACTGGAGGTAAGTATGGCCAAACTGATAAGGATGCAGAAGAAACTTTCCATAGTGTTGGCCTCTTTTTTCCTGATTGTCTTCCAGCGAACGGTCAGCTTGGCCCGACCTTTTTATAGAGGAAATGTGCGTCAGAGTGCTGCGCAGGCGAAAAAAGCATTGCTGCTCCGAATTGCCTCGCCTCTAAGACCAAGTACCGAAGCTCCGTCTCGCTACTACGCGGCGGAGGTGAACGGTTCGTTTCCCTACTTTCACGCTCAGCGAGTCGCTGCCAACCCAGTAGACGTGGGGTCAGTGTTTGCCGATGACCCTTTGGAAATGACGGACCTATTGGGAATTACCGTATTTTCTTTGAGCGGCCAGCAGAGTGCGCAAGCGCCAGATTCGATCGGCTCCCCGGATCAAGTACCTAGTGTGTGCCCAATAGACTGTTGCTGCGCGGCGTGTACCGACTGCGGCGGTTGTGGGGAGTGCAGCGGATGTAGCGACTGTACGGACTGTTCCGATTGCAATTGCAGCTAGCGCTTCGGATACTCCGCATCGCGGGTGCCGTTCGCCGCCGCGTCCCCGGGGAGCCTTACAAAGCACTTCTTTCTTCACAGATCGAAGGCACTAAATCTTCCTTTTCCGATTTGCTCCTATTTGAAAACGAAGCAGCGCCTGGGGTTCCTATCGATGATGTTGAGGAGGTCTCGAATTATGTCGCGGCGATGCAACATGGTCTTCGTCGCATCAAGGCGGTTTTCCACTTTCGCTGCGGCTCATCCGGGAGATTCACGGAATGCTGCTGCGTGGGGGACGCGGCGCGAACAAAACACCCGGCGAATTTCGCCACTCCCAGAACTGGATTGGCGACACCCGACCTGGAAACGCTGCGTTCGTTCCTCCTCCACCGGAACGCATGATGGAGTGTCTGGACTGCTTCGAGCATTTTCTTCACGACGAAAAAGACGAGCTGCCCGTTCTCGTCGAGGCCGGACTCGTCCATGTCCAGTTCGAGACGATTCACCCTTTTCTAGATGGCAATGGGCGGCTGGGCCGTCTACTAATTACACTGCTTCTCCGCGCCAAAGGCGCTTTGCGTGAGCCACTCCTCTATTTGAGCCTTTACTTCAAGACTCATCGTCAACGCTACTATGATCTGCTTCAACGCGTTCGTACCGAGGGTGTTTGGGAAGAATGGCTCGCATTTTTTCTTGAGGGAACCGCGCGAGCAAATCCGCCAGCTCTGGGAGGGAGTGGGAACGCCTCCTAGCATCTCGTCCCCTCCGAGGCCCGATAGCACTGGCTCTCAATTTGTCCGTTCCCACGATTACAGGTGCCCTAGAAAGTTTGGCAAAACTCAAGATAGCAAAAGAGGTGACTGGCAAACTCGGAGATCGCCTGTTTGCCTATCCTCGTTATTTGCATATTCTGAGCGAAGGAACCGAGCCGCTACCGAATCATTAATGTGGATCATTCGCGTTAGGCGGTGAAGCAGCCCAATGGAGTAAGGCTTCTATCCTACGTTGGCACGGAGTGTCAATTTGTTTAGGGGCAAAACGGATGTAACGCTCTGCCTCATCCCGAAGCCGGCCCGTTAGACCGCTGAGATGAGCCAACACTTCTTCGACTGTCGGCCTTCGTCCATTCTCGCCATTAAATTTGCAGGGTAGTACAGTCCATACAACTGAATCGACGCCTCGCGACGCGGCCCATTGCGGGAGATCAACGATCAGCAATGGGGCCGCGTCGCCTACTGACCAAGCCCCGATGTCGGCTGCCGCGTTACTGTTGGGGATGCCCTCACGACTACGCAGCGCCTCTTTTGCTTCATCCACGGTCATAGCATCCATGACGGCCCATAAACAGCGAACTCGAAACGCAGAGGTGTCAAGAACCAGAGTAATCCTCTGATCCGCAGACTGCCGAAGAAACTCGATCCGGGCGAACGGTCCGTCGGTAAACCACTGACGTTGAATTGGAAGCGCGCGGGGATCCCAAGCTAGAAAACCCCATCCCAAGCAGGCGATGACTCCCATATTTGTTTCTCCTTGCTCATCACCCTACGTCATACTCCCTCCGATTTCATCGCCGGAGTTGATATCGTCAGACGGTTGATGGGCAATTGACGATTCAAAATGCCTTCGCTCGGCCATCCGCGTAACAGCTACCGACAACCTCACATTTGGGCCATAGTATACCTTTCAATGTTCGAGATCGAGAAGTCGCACGTCTCCGACGACGTGCCTAGGGTTATCCGAACCTGCGGCCCCTGAATCCCTCAGAACATTAGAATTGAACACAGTGCGTTTCGATTTCGGTTTCAACTGCGATACTCTTGGCTGTCCGCGGGGGACCTCGAATGCGCCCGCGCATGCGTGCACTTTTTACTTGACAAATCAAGGTGACCTACTGGATTCTACAAATGGCGAGCTACTCCACCGCACAGGTTGCAGAGATTCTTGGTATCGGTACTGACACTCTGCACCGGTGGCTTAAGCAGAAGAGAGTTGTGGCACCTAATCTTCTGCTTGTCGGCGGTGTCACGGTTCGCCTCTGGTCTGAAGAGCAGCTGAGCGCGGCAAAGAAATACAAGGCGAACCACTATTGGGGCAAGGGCGCCCGTAAGAAGAGAAAGAAGCGAGCCGAGTAAAGCAATGGGACGCGCCGGTGTTTGAGCACCAACGCGCCCCTGACCACCATCACCTCTAGGGAGGCAACGATGGCTGCAAGAGAAGTTATCCATTTCCCATTTGGGGCGCAACTCTCACTGTGCCTAGCGTTTCCTGCCCCGACCCCACCCGAGCCGGTCGCTGAATCTCCTCCCCGCTGAAAATTACTGAATGAGTTTCTCCGTTTCGGTTGGTCTTACAACCGTCGCGTTACCGGTGTGCCTCGACGAATGGAATGGCAAAGCCCACGCTCTTGAGCGAGCGAAACGCTTCGAACCCGCGAGCGGCTTCCGCATCTCGCAAAGAAAAGGAATACAGTCCGATGGATGTCCGTGTTTACGAAGTCTTCCTTCAATTCAATCAGGGACTCGTCCAAGCTCTTACGTCCCTCGACATCCTCGAAAGATTGGTTTTGGAATCTCCTGGTTGCATAACCAAAATCCGCACCAATCTCAGCGAACTCCGCTCCCACGCCAATAACCATTTTGCTTCCAAGATCGCGCAGAAGGAGCCGGAGGAGGAGAACAGCTTCTATCGCGTTCGCCGGAACCGCGAGAAGGCCGAGGAGGGTCCCAACGAGATTTACCTTGAATTGAAATCTCGCGAGGAGCTTCGGCGCGAACAGGGTTTGCCGCCGCGAGCCGTGATTCTGCCTTGGACCCAGGCCGATGACGATCGCATCCTGGCCATGCAAGAGGCCGCGTCCTCCTCGCTCCCGATCCAACCCGAACAGCCTCGGGTCACAGGTGACAGCGAACAGGAAAACCAAGCAGGAGGTACGTCGACGTGAAACAAACTGCTTACGAATTACTCGCCCTACTCGACCGCAACCTTCGCGAATCCGTCAACCTCTTCAAACAGCTTGCTGACTGTCCGGGACAGAGGTCCGACGTGCTGATGCCCCTGTCGAACGAGATTCAATACGTGAGGGCACAGGCCGGCTTCGAAGTAACCACCGAAGCCAGTGATTTCGAGCAAGACCAGGCGACCCACTGGTCCCGGATCCACCACAAATACGAAATGTGGCTCCAAGACCCGGACGACGTTTTCTTGGATGCCGAGGAACGCGACGAAGAGCGTAAAAAGCAGGGCCTTCCACCGCGGATCGTTGTATTGCCCTGGTCCGCTGAGGAGGAAGAGAAGCTCCTGGCCGCGAAGCGAGCGCAGGCTGCCAAGAAACGCAAGGCAAAGCGCAAACGAGATTCCTCACCGAAGGAAATTGCGGAGAGGAAGAAAAAATGAAAATCCATCTCTTCCAGGAATTGCTTGCGTTAAACGAAGAGTTCGGTCACGTCATTCATGGTCTTGAGCGCATGGAACAGGAGCCCACTTACAAGAAGGAGATGATTCGGTGGGCGAGGGCCCACGTAGAGAGTGCGCAAGTGGAAGCGAATCGACAATTCTTCGACGAGTTTGACGCCATCGTCGAGAACGATGCGATTGAGGCATACAAATTTCTGCGCGACCACACGAAGAGGATTACGGACCCCGACGATATCTATCTGGAGATCAAACAGCGCGAGGAAGCACGCAAAGCCAAGGGACTTCCTCCGCGCGTAGTATTCCTTCCCGATTGGGACCACCACGACGAGAAGCGCTATGAAGAAGAACGGGCTGAGAAGAAAAAGCGCGCCGCCAACAGGCGTCGAAAGAACACAAAGAAGCGGGCACCGAAACTCGCGAACCCGCAGCGACGTTCGACTTCCGATGCACAGCTCGACGCCACGCCAACGCACGAGGAGGGAAATCGCCAATGACGAAACGCAAATCACGTGTGAAGCTGCCCCCTCGAGACATCATGCGCGGCAAACAATATCCCGGTGTCCGGGGCAAGGTCGTGGATTGGGTCGATCATGCATTCGAGGATGACGTGCTTTATCTCCACGTCCGATTCACAGACAAGACCGAACTGTGCTGGCGAATCGGCACGTCCCTTGTAACTGAAGAAGCCGATCTAAGCGACTGGAACACGGGAAATTTCAAGCAGCTTGCGATATTTGCGGAGCGCGAACTCGATTCCGACCCCGAGCGATGAAGGCAGTCAACATTGCACAAGCCTCCCCTACGATTGTGTCTGGGGCGCTCTTGTGTTGGTCGCGCGCAGCCCCAGAGGCTGGAGTCTAATGTAGAACGCTAGTGCGTTCTATGTGTACGGTATACTTGACATATAGAATTTCTTGGCGTACTCTTAGGGGAGTCTTGAGAGGTACCGATGCCCCTTGAGTCATTCAGAGACGGTCTCGCCGAGCGCCGCCGATCCGCGCTCGTTTTCTTCTATTTCTCCGCGCTGGTTTCGGCCATCGCCATCACTCTCGTAGCGAAAATTCCAACCTTTCACACGCTCCTATTCGCTTTAGCGGCTGCGGGAGCCGGGACGGCCATCCTGTTTCTACTGCGCTTTCTGCGTTCCAATGATGAGCGCGAACAGCAGGTCAACTACCGCGCGCTGACCTTCGCCTTTGCCGGTACGCTCGTCTTTTCCGCCGCTATCGGTTTCTTTCAGAGCTTCGGATTTCATCCCCTCTCGTGGCTCGGCATCCCGCCCCTGATGATCGTTTTGTGGAGCGTCGGATTGATTCTGTATTCCTGGCGGTATCGATGAAGACCCGCTTACGTGTCTTGAGAGCGGAAAAGGAATGGTCGCAGGCAGAGCTTGCCGCGCGGGTCGGAGTCGCTCGCGGCACGATCAACGCCCTTGAAACGGGCAAGTACGACCCCAGCTTGCCGCTGGCTTTCAAGATCGCGCGCATTTTCGGAAAGACGGTGGAAGAAGTGTTTTTGTATCCCGAGGGGCAGGACCAGGCTCGTTCCCCGCAAGTCTGAGTTCGCCTCCCGTAAGAGCAACATGACGTGTGGTAGCTCGCAATCTCGGTTTCTTCACTTTGTGCGCCGCTCGAAGTCTTTTCCCACGTTCGCACCAAGATGAAACGAGAGGAGGTTCTCCGTGGACCATCCCTATAGCATTTCCGACTTCGCCTTCTCGTTCAGAAGACGCGAGGGGACCACGCGCGACCTTATCGAAAGGAGCACCGACTCTCCGGACAGGGGCAGTTCGCACGGCAGCCCAGAACGCGACAGGGAGCCAAATTCGGCTCGGTCCAATCGTGGTTCTGACCGTTCGCGAACGATCTATCGAGGCCGGAACCGCGAATACTCGTTGCGCGAGTCCGAAGTTCGTACACTCACTGACCTCGGCAAGTTTCGCGTCGTGCCGGCAGACGATCTTGCCCGGTTCGGCTACAACGGAGACGTCTCACGGATGGAAAGCGACGTTAGAAACTTAGCCCGGCACGCATTGGTCGAACAGAAGATCATCGAAGGTCACTCGTCCTTCACGACGAAAGTACTGACTCTCACCAAGGATGGACACTGGCTGCTAGAACGAGCCCAGCTCGTCTCCCATCGGCAGGCTACCTATCACGGCGTTGTCAAACCCAAGGAAGCCCGTCACGACGCCGATCTCTACAGGCTGTATCAGGAGGTCGCAAGAGACATCGAAGGCTCAGGCGGAAAGGTCCGCCGGGTCGTTCTCGACTTCGAATTGAAGAAAGACCTCTACCAAGCCCTCTCCCGGATGCGGCCCGACAAAGACCCGAGGTATGAGCGAATTTTCATTGCGAACCAGTTTGACCTCAAGGTCGTAAACGGCAAGATTCCTATCCCCGACCTGCGTATCGAGTATGAGGATGACTGCCGGGAAATCCGCCGCCTCGACCTCGAAGTTGCTACCCGCGACTATCGACTCCAGGGGCTTGGCGAGAAGGCCAAGGCCGGATTTCATCTCTTTGCCCGGCAGCAGGACCACGCCAAGCTGCGCCGCGTTCTCGATACCCACGAAATCACCGCGAGGATCTTCGCCCTGTGAAAATCCTTCCCATCTACACGGAAGCCCTCCGCGGTTTCGGTTACACGGAGGAGGAATCGCGCTTTCTCTACCTTGTGGCTACGCATTCCGGGTACTTCACCTGCCAGCAGTTTTTGCAGTTCGTCGGGACAAAACCCGGCAAGCGCAGCGTCGCCTTCGCACGAAAAATGGTCGAGAAGAAGCACGCCAGCTCCAAGGAATACCTCCGGCATGGCCGAGTATTCCACCTCTTCTCGCGGAATCTCTATGAGGCGATCGGGAGGGTACGCTTCCGGCGGATACACTCGACCGAATACATCCGAACCCGCCTCATTGCGCTCGATTTCATTCTCCGCAATCAGGACTTCAAGTACTTCGAATCGGAGGAACAGAAGCTCTCATTCTTCTGCGACCAGTTGGGAATCGACAAGAAAATCCTGCCGCACAAACGCTATTCGGGTGCCATCAAGACTAACTTCACGGACCGCTATTTCGTGGACAAATTCCCGATGTACTTCAACCCCGCCGCCTCTCTCCCGCCGGTGGTGACATTCAGTTTCATCGATCCGGGGTTTGAAAGCATGGACAGCTTCAGGACCCATCTGGATGCCTATCTGAATCTTTTCACGAAGCTCCAAAGCCTCAACTTCCGTTACATCGCAACCCGCGATACGAATTTCGAGCGTGCCAAGAAAGTATTCCATGGGACGTTCCAGAGGCTTTGGAACCCCGAGGGCCCCTCTGGACTCCTCCGGTACTTCCATACACGGCGAACGTGGGACGAGAAGAACTACAGCAAGTTGAGCAACGACGACATCGCCTTCATCAACGACGGCAAAGAACGATTCGGCCGCCCGGGACTGGAAAATCTATACCGAAGGTGGCGCGCGGGAGAGATCACCGAGAACACTGTGCGATCCGATTCCGTCAAGTTTCGCACGCCTTCGCAGGTGAGCATTATTTTCTCCACGGTGAACGGACAGGCGGCGCTGTTTGAGTGGCACCCGCATTGGGCGGTAAATATGCCCGTGAAAAGTTCCGGGGAGACATCTTTCTCGGGAGATTTCACCTCCGACTTCAGTCCAGGGCGAGGATAACACGCAGAAAGAGTAGGCAGATGCGACGGAGACGGCAAGGAGATGAAGCGCGGCCAAAACACGACCAGAGGCGGGAGTGACCCCATCGTGCCGCAAAATCGCGGCCCGATCCCTTCGGGCTTCGGGGGTCACTCC
>JBAQJS010000020.1:0-52809 GCA_049300435.1 Candidatus Acidiferrales bacterium
TCATGCGACCTGTCTGGAAGCAACCCAGTATAATTTCTAGCCAGCAAAAAGGCAAGAACAGCCGCGCGGATGCCAGGAGCGGCTTTTTCGGGCGGGCGCTGGAAATGGCAGGGCAGAAAGTTGAGCGGGCGGGCGCTGCGGAGATGTCCCGGTTGGGGTCGCAGCCGAACGGAGCGGAGCCGGGCAATGCGCGCCGCGAAAAAAAAGGCCCCCCAGCGCGACTGCCGGAAGGCCCCTGGCGCGTGCAACGCGCGCCGTCCACTGCAAACTACAACGCGGGTTACTGTTGCGGCGGCGTCTGCGGTCTGGCAGCCGGTGCACGCTGCGAAGGAGGATGCGCGGCGGGCGTGGAAGAGGCAGCCTTGGCCGGGTAGCTCAGGTCGAAGAGGCGAATTATGTCCTGAGTGACGTCCACCGAATTCGCGGCGTAGATGACCGGAGAGCTTTGGCCGGAACGGTCGAAGATGACGGAATAGCCGTTGTCGCGAGCGTATTTGCCGAGGACGTCAATCATTCTGCGGCCGATGCGGTCCACGATTTCGCGCTGGGCTTCGTTGAAATCATCCTGAGCGTCCTGAGAGCGGCGCTGAAAGGTGCGCTGGAGCTGTTCGCCTTGGCGGCCGAGGCGGCCCTTTTCGTCGTCGCTGAGGGTGGTCTGGCCGGTGCGCAAGCGGGTCTGAATATCTTCCATCTGCTTCTGCATATTGGAGAGCTCGGTCTGGCGAGGTGCGAATTGCGATTGCAGTTCGGCCGCAGCTTGCTTGCCTTCCGCAGTGCTGGTAATCGCTACCTGTACGTCAATGACGCCCACCTTGGCCGATGCCGCGGGGGCGGCCGCGCCGCCCGTCTGCGCCCACATGGCGGGAACCATCAAAATTGCCGCCAGGGCCGGAACTGCGAATCGAATCTTCATTCTCACTCCTTATCGTCGTTTGGGTACTGTCAGGGATTGTGCAGCATATCATGCTGGACACAAATCGAAGATTATAGCTGGCGGGCGAGAAAGCGGTCAATCGGTTTCGCGCCGCCGAGGCGCGCCAGCCGGGCTCAGGCCCGGTCTTGGCCGTCCAGCGTGAGATGCCAATGGCGAACGCATGGTTGGCCCTGCCAAGCGCGAGCGGTTGCGCCGCAACGCGCTCTGCCGCGCTGCGCTGACCGCTATGCCGGACGCCGCGGCTTATTCCAAGGCGAAGCGCCGCGCGCTGCGCCCTAGTTCGGCAGCGGGACGAGCAGGACGCGGTTATTGTTCTGGTCCACCTGCACGGCCAAATTGAGGCGCGGATCAATGGCCACGGCGCTGGGGCCGATGACCACGGACGAGGCGGGTTCGAGGCTGCCAACATCGAGCACCGCGCGCACCTGCGGCACGGGACAATTCGAGATGCCATTGGGATTCGGCGGGCAAACGTAATCCAGAATGGACAAGGTGTTGCTGGCCGCGTTGGAGGTGACGACGGTGCTGGTGTTGAAATTGTAGTCGAGCGACGTGGGATTAATTCCAGTGCTCACGGAGCCGGTTAACTGCGAGGTGAGGGGATCCACGAAATCGAGATTGTTGGCAGCGCTATCAGTCACCAGGAAAACCTCGTTGACGGAATCGAAGACCACGCCGGTGGGAAGTTGCATGGCGACGTGCATGGGCGTGCCGAAGGGCAACGGAAGCAGATCGAGACCGTTGTTGTTGGAAGCGGTGGTGACGGCCGCGATGTTCTGGGTGGGATCGTTGTTGGGAGCGGGATCAATGGCGACGCCCAGAGGAATGTAATCAACCAAGGGATTCGTGCTGGGGGAGGAGGTGGCGGCGGCGCCGGTGACGTTGAACGTGGAAAGATTCCCGCCGTTATTGCCGTTGATCAGCTCTGTGGAGGTGAGAGCCGCGAGACCTGAATCCTGATTGATGGCCACGTCAATGGGAAGCGAGCAGGCAGCGCACAACGAAAATGTGATGGGGCTGTTGAAGGTGCCGTTCGCTCCCTTTTCATCCAGGACCGTGACGCTATTGCTGCCGTTATTGACGACGACCGCCTGGCCGGTCCGGGCCAGGATGGCAACGCCGTAGGGTCCGACGTCGGTCGCGAAGAAACTGGGAGCTTGCGGGTTGATCGGCGAGCCATCCAGGAGATTAATGACCGAGATGGAATTGCTGCCGGAATTGGTGACCACGGCCTGATCGAGATAGGGATCCACGGCGACAGCCACGGGCGCGGTGCCGACCGGGACGGGCTGAATGACGCTGAGACTGGTAACGTTGGAAATGGCCGAACCGGTGCGCACGTACGCGGTGAAGCGGCGCGCGACTGTGAGGTCCGAGGCCGGAATCGCGGCGGTAAGCTGACGGCTGCTGACAAAAGTGGCGGGCAGCGCGGCGCCGTCCAAAACCACTTGCGAACCGCTGGTGAATCCCGTGCCGATGATGGAGAAAGTCAAGCCCGCGGGTGGACTCTGCACAAAGGTGGTCTGCGGGCTGGATTCCAGAATCTGCAGCGGGTTGGGCGGCGTGGTGGCCATGGGGAAGACCGACACGGTGTTGTTGCCCTGATTGACAACGTAAGCGGTATTGGTGAGCGGGTTTACGGCCACGGCCTGCGGCGAATTGAAGCCAGCAACCGTTTGCAGGACGAGATTGTTCTTGAGGTCAATCACGTAACCGTTGTTCGCCGCGCCATTCACGACCATGCCGATATTGGCGAGCGGATTCACGGCGGCGGCAACCAAGCCCAAATTGGAGAAGGCGATTCCGCCCTGCGTGAACGGAACGGAACCGACCGATTCGTTGAGCAAACTGAACGAAGTGAGCGGAGGCGCCTGGGGCGTGTTGTTCGGGCCGTTGGGATCGGCGAGGATGGCCTGATGCGTGATGGGATTGAGGCCGACGCCCTGGATGGTGGTGGAAATCGTCAGATTGGCGATAACCACCGGAGTGCGGCCCAGATCTCCGGGATTCGCGCCCGACCCGCGATTGCGACCGAGATCCACAATGCTGATGGCTCCCGCGCCTCCGGGAGTGATGAGCGCCCAGTTCAAGGAAGGATCCACGGCGACAGAAGGTTGGTTGCCGGTGCCGATGGCTGCGAGAGTGCCTCCCAGGGTTGCGACGTAGGTGGGAACTCCCGCGGAAAAGTCGAGGATGAAGGCGAGGTTGGCGGCTTGCAAGGCGACGACACCGCGATGCGTCAAAGGATTGATGCCGATGGCGTAGGGCACGGGTGGAGCGTGAGGCGGCGTATTGGGATTGGGAAGGGCGATGGTGGTGACGCCCAGAGAAACCAGGTCAATCACGGAGACGGTGTTGTCCGCGCTATTGGTAACGGCGGCGATGTGATCGCCGAGCGCGCCGGTGGCCGTGGTGATTTGATCATCAACGGCGACGGAGGTGGGAGCGTTTCCGACGGTGACGGTGGAAGTAGCGTTGGTGGAAAGATTGACGATGCTGACGGAGTTGCTGCCGGAATTGGCAATGACCGCGACGTTCAGCGCCGGATCAATCGCGATGCCCAGCGGAGCGGGACCGACCGCGAAACTGGAGCTGACCGCGGTGGAGATGTCTCCGGGATGCGGTTCGACGGCGAAGTTCAGCGCGGAGATGGACGGATTCGGCGCGACCACGTCGCTATTGCGCACGATAAGTGGGTAGAGGCCGGGTGCAGGCGTGCAAGTGCCGGGAATGGTGATGGCCAGTTGCTGGGAGCTGGTGAGCGTGGACGCCACGGTCTGACCGTTGCATTGCACTACGGTCTGCGGCGAGAAAAATCCGCCGATCAAATTCACGCCAGCGGTGGCGCCGGTGGGCACGAGCGTATCGGGGTCAACGGCAACGGCTGCGGGCCGGGACGGCACGACTGTCAGGCCCTGCGGACCGGAAAGGCCGCCGGACAAATCGCCGTTTTGGGCCTGGACGATGATGGGCACCAGACCTGCAGATGAAAGAGGCGCGGCAGGAATGGTGGCGCGCAGCAAGGAAGCGGTAAGAAAGAGCGTAGTCACGGGCGCGGGAGGCGTGCCGACCATAATCGTGTCGTTGGAATTGAAGTTTGTTCCGTTCAGGTAAATGTCTTGCCGCGCGGAACCTTCGCCCACGATGTTCGGGTAGAGAGAAGTGAGCGTGGGAGCGTCGGAACCGGCAATGTTGACGGAAGCTGAGCCCGATTCGGCGGGATCGAACGCCGACACCGCGGTGATGGTGACGGTACCGGAGGGCGGGGTGACCGGAGCGGAATATTTGCCGGTGGGATCAATGTAGCCATCGGCGAGATCGCCTCCGGCGATACCGTTCACCTCCCAGGTAACCGCGGTGTTGGAGGTGCCGGTGACGTTGGCGATAAATTGGAAAGTGTCGCCGAGGGCGATGGTGGCGGTGGCGGGGGTGATGGCGACGCGCACGCCGGAGTCAATATTGACGACCGAGGTTCCGAAGATCTTGGTATTGACGGTGCTGGTCGCGACAACGAAAAAGTTGTTGGTAGGGGGCAACGTGGTGGGAGCGGAGTAATAGCCTCCTGGCGGAGTATTAACTTGCCCGGTGGAGATCAGGCCATAACCCGCGGGCAACTGCGTCTGGCCGGGCGCGGGCGAAGTGCAGGTGGTGGGCTGAATGTTGGTGGGAGAAGGCGCCAGGCAAATCTGCCAGGTGACGGAGGTGGTGGCCGTGCCGGTGACGCCGGCCTGAAACTGCAGGTGCCCACCCAAGGGGATAGTGGCGGTCGTAGGGAAGACGGTGACGCCGACCGGCGTGGAGTTCCCTCCGCAAGCGGACATGAACGCGGCGGCAGCGACGAAGACGGCCGCTGCGCCCAGATGCAAAATCTTGTTGCCCATTTCTTTCACCCTCTCCACTGCGTTTCGTTGCGCGCGCCGGAAGATTTCCGTAGCGTCGCGTACCCATGTGTGCACGGAGCATCCGTGCAGAATGCTAGAAAGTCTTACCGACCGTGAAACGGAAGGTATGCTGCGGTTCGAGCAAGTTCGCCGGAATATGCTGCGTATTGGCGGTAATGAACGCCTGCAACTGAGGCGCGATTTGCGTTTCCAGAACGCCGGGCGGGAGCGAATTCTTGATCGCATCGCTCAGGGAGTAGCCGCCGGGCAGTCCGCTAATGGTGTCGTTCAGGCGCAGGTAATTGTACGCGTAATAGATGCGAAAGGGAGCGTTCACGACGGGCAACACCACGTCCAGCTCGACACCGGCGGAAGTATGCACCTTGAAATTGGTGCCGGGAACGATGGGGAGGTTGCCGGAAACTTTCAAGTTGGGGAAATCGGGATTGGGATATTGCTGCTGGTACACGGTGACGGCCGCGGGATCGAGGGCCAGTTGTGATTTGCGCAGTATGCCGTTGACGCCGATGTCGTTAAACAGAGTGAGCGTGACCGGCCCGGCGATGGGGATGCGGTATTCCATGTTGCCGATATTCTGGAAATCGCCGCCCGGCCGCGTGGGTAGGAACTGGATCATCGGCACATTGATGGCTTGCAGAGACGGCTTCCCTTGCGAATTCAGGACCGTGGGATTGTAGAAGGTGACGGACTGGCTGGTGGCGTAGGGAATCTGCACGAAGGGCGAGATGGAGTAGAAATCGAAGCCGCGCACATCGTTCTCGCCGCCCAGGTAAAAGCGGCTGTAGGGCGGAACGTTGGTGCCGTTGTAACCGGTAATCATGCCGGTCTGGTATTTCAATCCGATGACGTTGCGGCGCTTATTCACCGGATGGAAATACGTGGTGACGAACGAATTGGTGATGGTGTTGACGTTGCCTTGCAGCGGGCCGCCCTCGACGCCCAGCCCGTAATAGAAGCTCTTGCCCTTGGTGGGATTTTGCGGGTTATTCACGGTGCTGTAGGAAAGCGTGGCGGTGATCTTGCTGGATTCGATGCCGTCCAGCGCGGACGGCCCAGCCAGACCCGTGAATTTGATGCTGTCGAACAATAATTGCGCGGACGTGCTGTAGGTCGTAATGTTGGTGGTGGAATAACCGTAGGTGATGCCGATGCGCGTGAAGGAGAACTTGCGCAGCGGATAGCTGGCGAAGACCGTCAAGCCCTTGGAGTCGGTGGTGTAGTTCTCTTGCAGGGCGGGGTTGATCGCGACTGCCGTGTTGAAGGCGATGCCCAACTGCTTAGCCTGGTCATAGTCGAACCTGGTGGAGAAGATCGTGAAGCCGGTGGAAATGGGGCGGTCGAAAAGATAGGGCTCGGTGAAACCGAAGCGGATGTCGCGCTGGAAGCTGCCGACCTGCGCGGAGAGGGAGAGAGTCTCGCCGAGGCCGAGGAAATTATTGGTGGTGTAGGAGCCGCCGATGAAAGTGCCGGCAATGCCGCTGACGCCGCCGTTGAAGCTGACGGACTGCTTGCCCTTTTCCTTGAGCTTGAGCTTGATGTCCACGGTGCCGGCTTTGACGTTGCGCTTGAGCTCGGCGTTTTCGGGCTTGATGGTATCGAAATAGTTGAGCTGATTGAGACGCAAGATGCTGAGCTCCCACAGGCGGTTATTGAAGACCTGGCCTTCGTCGAGGAGCAATTCGCGGCGAATGACTTTGTCGCGCGTGGTGGTGTTGCCGGCGAATTCGATGCGGCGCACGAAGAATTGCTTTTGCTGGTCGAATTCGATGGTGAGGTTCACGATTTTTTTGGCGTCGTCAATATCGGTTTCGGGGGTGGCGACGAAATCAATGTAGCCGTACTCGCCGTAGAGCTTCTTGTAATTGTCGAGGGCTTTGCGAAGCTTGTCAGCCGCGAGAATGTCGCCCTGCTTCAGGGGAAAGACGCGCGCGAGAACTGCGGATTTGAAGACCAGTCCCTGGTCGGGATCGGAGCTGCGGAAGCGCAGGGTGCCCATGCGATATTGTTGGCCTTCATCCACGGTGATGGTGATATCGGCGCGCTTGCCGTTCTTGGAGCCGATGAGGGGCCAGGGGCCGGGGATGCCGCTGCGCACGTCGTCGGAAATCTTGACCACGGGATCGCTGACCGTGGCTTTGAAATAACCGTGGTCCTGATAGATGCCGCGCACGCCCACGCCGAGGTCTTCATCGAGCTTGTCTTTATCGTAGGTCTTGCTGAGCACCGGAATCTCAGTGATGTAGAGCGGAATGGCGTAGGGCCGGTCGTTATGCATGGAGCGGATCAATTGTCTGTCGGAAAAGGCTTTGACGCCGACGAACTTGATCGTTCCGACTTTGACCTTGGGGCCTTCATCAATATTAAAGACCAGTTTGACGGCGTTGGTGGCGGCGATGCGTTCGTAGGTGGGCTTGACGGTGGCGAACTGGCGGCCGTGTTCGGCCAGCAGTCCCTTGATGACCACTTCGGCGCGCTTGATTTTGGTGGGATCGAACTGGCTCTCGACGGAGAGGCCGACTTTCTTGTCTTTGAACGCGTCGAGGATGTCGGATTCGGTGATGGATTTATTGCCCTTGTACTCGATGCGGCGGATGATAGGGCGTTCCTGGACGTAGAAGACCACGATTTTTGCGTCGGGCTGGTCGGGGCTGTCCTCGACTTCCAGGCGAATGTCCTCGAAAAACTGGGTGTTCCAGAGGGCCTGAAAATCGCGGCGCACGGCGTCGGCGCTATAGGGGTCGCCGGGACGGGAAAAAATGCGCGCGAGCAGCGTGTCGCGCTGGATGCGGCGATTGCCTATAAATTCGATGCGTTCGATGACATATTGCGGACCGTTCGCGCCTTCGCCGCCCTGAGGTTGCTGAGCTTCCAGGGGTTGTCCGAAGGGCAGGGCGCAGGCGCACACTACGACCACCAGTTGGAATAGACGCAAAAAAATTTTCCAGCTCGCGGCCATGGTCAAGGCCGCAGTATCCCGCCCAAAATTGTGTGCTCCCCCGCCGGACCGCTCCCGCCCGGCTTGCGCGTAGGATTCCTAGTGGGCCACTGGGGTTGCTTCAACGACGGGACGGAAGGCCAAACCCTCGCTCCCGAGATAAATTTCGAGAGTAGCGGGCCTTTGCAATCCGCCCTGAATCAAAGCTTCCGACAGTGGGTCTTCGACGTACTTCTGTAACGCGCGACGAAGCGGCCGCGCGCCATAATTTCGGTCGCTGCAGGTCTTCTCGAGGATCCACTGGCGCGCCTCCGGTGTGAGAGCAATTTGCACCTGGCGATGCACCAGCGTTTCGTTGATCTGGCCCACGAGCAAGTCAATAATCCGCAAGAGATCCTCGTCGGTGAGCGAATTGAATAAAATGACTTCGTCCAAACGGTTGAGGAATTCAGGATTAAAGACCCGCCTCACTTCACCCATCACCATGTCATCCTGGCTCTTGGCCATCGCGTCCAGTTCCTTGGAAGCGAAACCGAGGCCCGCCTGCTTCTGCAACTGGCGGGCGCCGAGGTTCGATGTAAGGATGATGATGGTGTTGCGGAAATCCACCGTGTTGCCAAGCCCGTCGGTCAACTGACCATCTTCAAAGACTTGCAGCAGGATGTTGTACACGTCTGGGTGAGCTTTTTCAATCTCATCCAGCAAAATAACGGAGTAGGGGGTACGGCGCACGCGCTCCGTCAATTGACCACCTTCTTCATAACCAACATATCCTGGGGGCGCGCCGATGAGCTTCGAGACCGAATGCTTCTCCATGTATTCGGACATATCGAAGCGAATCAGGGATTTTTCGCTGCCAAAGAGAAACTCGGCGAGGCGCCGCGCGACTTCCGTCTTGCCGACCCCAGTGGGGCCGAGGAACAGGAAGCAGCCCACGGGGCGGCCGGGAGCCTTGAGGCCGGCGCGGCTGCGGCGAATGGCGCGGGCCAAGGCGGTGATGGATTTGTCCTGGCTGATGACGCGGCGGTGCAATTCTTCTTCGATGCGCAGCAGCTTCTGCTGCTCGTCTTCCTTGATGGCCGAGACCTGGATGCCGGTCCAGCGGGCGACGACTTCTTCGATGTCCTCGCGGGTGACGATGCCGGTGGAGGAATCGTCAATCTTCAGTTTTTCGCGGAGCAGGCGCAGGTGTTCCTTTTCCTTGCGCTCTTCTTCGGAATAGAAGCGAGCTTTTTCGAATTCATGGTTGGCGATGGCGGTTTCCATGCGGTGGGTGATGAACTTCACGCGCTTTTGCACTTCGGAAACCTCGTCCGGGAGCATGGCCTGGCGCAGCTTGACGCGCGAGCCGGCTTCATCGAGCAAGTCAATCGCCTTGTCCGGGAGAAAACGGTCCGGGATGTAGCGGTTCGAGAGATAGACGGCGTACTGAATGGCTTCGTCGGTGTAACTGACGGCGTGAAACTTTTCGTAGCGGTCGCGCACGCCTTGCAGGACGCGAATGGCCTCTTCTTCATTGGGCGCGGAAACCTTCACGGCCTGGAAGCGGCGTTCGAGGGAGCGGTCTTTTTCCACGGACTTGCGGTACTCCGCCGGAGTGGTGGCGCCGATGCACTGAATTTCGCCGCGGCTGAGGGCGGGCTTCAGGATGTTGGCGGCATCGAGCGAGCCTTCGGCGGAGCCGGCGCCGACCAGGGTGTGCAATTCGTCAATGAAGACGATGGCGTTCTGGCTCTCCATCAATTCCTTCATGATGGTCTTCAAGCGCTCTTCGAATTGCCCGCGATATTTCGTGCCGGCAACGATCAAGGACAAATCGAGGGAAAGGATGCGCTTATCGGCGAGGAACGGCGGGACGTCGCCATCGGAAATTCTCTGCGCGAGGCCTTCGACGATAGCTGTCTTGCCCACGCCCGGCTCGCCGATGAGCACCGGATTATTCTTGGTGCGGCGGCAGAGGATCTGGATGGCGCGTTCGAGCTCGCGGTCCCTGCCGACCAGCGGATCGAGCTGGCCTTCCATGGCCGCCTGGGTCAAATCACGGCTGAATTCCGCCAACAACGAAGCTTCTTTTGGCCGGTTCACTGGCACCTTCTCTCCCGCGCTGCGTCCCAACTCCTCGCGCACGGTTGAAAGTCGCAATCCCCGCTCCAGCAAAATTTCCGCGCCGAAGGATTTCTCCTCGCGCAGCACGCCCAACAGCAGGTGCTCGGTCCCCACATGCTTGTGGCCCAGGCGTTCGGCTTCTTCGGCCGCGAAATTGAGGATGCGCTTGCACTCCTGGCTGAGCGGAACTTCCACGGAGGTGGAGATGCGCTCGCGCACGGTGATGCGCGCTTCGATTTCCTTGCGGATGGATTCGATCGAGCCGTGCGTGCGCAGGAAGCGGTTGGCCAGGGCCTTGTCCTCGCGCAGCAGTCCCAGCAGCAAATGTTCGGTCTCGATGTACGGGCTGCCGTACTGGCTCGCTTCGTACCGTGCGAAAAAGATTACGCGCCTAGCCTTTTCTGTATAGCGTTCAAACACGGGTCACCCACGGTCTCCTGGAGTCGCTGCCCCAGCACCGGCAGCCCGCGGGAGAGGAACCCCGGAATCGGCCAGCGCTTCTGCGCCCGCGGCCAAAGTACCACGCTCCAAAAGAAGGACGCGGCTGGCTCGCCGGGCTAATGAGAGATTGTGTGTTGCCAGGATGGAAGTCAACTGTAGAGACTTGTGCAGCCGCTGCATCAATTCGAAAATATTTTCGGCGCTGCGCTGGTCCAGGTCGCCGGTAGGTTCGTCGGCCAGCAGCAATGCCGGGCCGTTCACCAAGGCTCGCGCGATCGCCACTCGCTGTTGTTCGCCCCCAGATAGCTGCCCCCCACGCTGCTCAGCTCGATCGGCCAATCCAACTTCGCCTAGCCATTCCGCCGCAGTCCGGAGCGCTTGCGCCAACGAGACGCCCCGCGCCAGCAGAGGCATCGCCACATTTTCCGCGGCCGTGAAATCCGGCAGGAGGTGATGACGCTGCCAGACAAAACCGACGGCGCGATTGCGATACTCCGCCAGCTCCGATTCCGAAAAAGATTGGAGCGAATTCCCGCGGAAGTATACTGCACCGCTTGAGGGAGTGTCCAGCGCGGCCAGCAGATGCAACAAAGTACTTTTACCGGTGCCGGAGGGTCCGACGACGGCGAGCATTTCGCCGCGCGCGATGGAGAGATTGATTCCCGCGAGAGGGGTAATTTCCTGCGTACCGGAGAGGAAGGTCTTGCGGAGATTCTCGCCGCGCAGGATTTCACCGGCGCCGGGCGCGGCAGCGGTAGCGGTAGCGGCGTTTTCAAGAACAGCCACGTTCGAATTGGCCTGCGTAGAGATCACCTAGGTTGAACTCTCTTTCACGTTAGATGCCGAATGAATCAATCAGTATGTCCTGCGTTTACAGGCACCTAAACATTCCCGAAATGGCGCCTCCTGTATGCAAATCCAATGGATTTCTCTTTTTTGCCGTCCTGTTACCTCTAGCAGCCGCTCGGCGATGCGCGCACCCGAGCCAGCGAACCCCACAACTTCGCCTGTTCTTCGATTCTAGCACGGAGCGCGGCGAAATGCAGATCGCTGTGCGGCGAAAAAATGCAAGGTTGGCTGCTACAAAACGCGCTCCGCATTCTTCCGCTTGCCGGCGCAGCGCCGCGATTGATGCGGGCATTTCGGCGGCTCGCGTCGAGGGCGAGGGCGCTATTCGAAGCGCAGAATCTCCACCGGCAAGATGCGGGCGGCGGAGCGGGCGGGCAAAATCGTGGCGGCAATGCTGATGGCTAGAGCGGCCGCGGCGATCCAGAGAGCGTCGAGCGCGTTGGTGTGGAACGGCACGTAAGGGATGGCGTACACCTCGGGATTCAGCGGGATCAAACGCCACTTGTTGGCGACGCCGGCGAAGGTGTAGCCGATGAGCAGGCCCGCCGCGGTTCCGGCGATGCTCACGATCAGTCCTTGCAGGATGAAAATCTTGCGCAACTGGCGGGCGCGCGCGCCCAAGGCCATGAGCACGGCGATATCGCGGGCGCGGTCGGTGACGGTCATGGTGAGTACCACCAGAATATTCAAACCGGCGACGAAAGTGATGAGACCGATGAAGATCGCGGTGACCAGCTTTTCCAGGCTGAGCGCGCGGAAGAGCGCGCGATTTTCGTCCATCCAGGTGGTGGTCGTGAAACCGGGGCCGGCGCGGTGGAGCAAATCGGCGGCGATGGCGCCGGCATCGTCCATGCGGGTGACGCGGACTTCGAGCAAGCTGACCACGTCGCCGATGCCGGCGAGGGACTGGGCCGAGCCGAGGGTGACGAATCCCCAGTTCGCGTCGTAATCATAGAATCCGGAATCGAAGATTCCGTTCACGCGGAAGCGGCGCGAGCGCGGCAACATGCCGAACGGAGTGAGACTGCCCTGCGGGCTGGTGAGAGTGATGTAATCGCCGGCGGAAATTTCCAGATCGTTCGCGAGGATGCGGCCCACCAGGAGCGCAGGCACGCCGTCGGGGTCGGGCGCGAAACCGCCGCCGCCCGCGACGATGTGGTGCAGCGCTTCGCTGGCGCGAAGCTCGAGCTCGGGATCCACACCCTTCAGCACGATGCCGTGCGCGCGGCCGCCGGAAGAAAGCAGGACGGTAGAGTAGATGGCGGGCTCGATGGAGCGCACGCCCGGAGTATCGCTGAGGCGCGCCATCAGCTGGCGATAATCGCTTATTCCGTTGGGGCCGATGGGCTTCAGGTTGACGTGCGCGGTGACGCTGAGCAGCCGGTCGCGAATGGCCTGGCGGAAACCGGTATTCATCGAGAGCGCGATGACCAGCGTGGTGACGCCCGCCGCGACCCCCACCACCGCCAGCAGCGTGACGATGCGCAGCACCGCCGGCCGGTTCGGCGACCGCAGATACCGCAGCGCCACCAGCCATTCGAAAGTCATTTTGTTTCGCCGCCCGGGACGCCGCCGTTTTCAGGTGGCGCCTGCTGCGGAGTTTCCGGCGCTTCCGCGCGCAAGAGGGGGAACAGGACGACTTCACGGATGGCGTGCGAATCCGTGAGCAGCATCACCAGGCGGTCAATGCCCACGCCTTCCCCAGCGGTGGGCGGCAAACCGTGCGCGAGGGCGCGAATGTAATCCATGTCCACTTCTTTGGGGGCATCCTGGCCGCCCTTTTCCACCTGGGCGCGAAAGCGGCGTTCCTGGTCGAAGGGATCGTTTAACTCGGAGAAGCCGTTGGCCAGCTCCATCCCGGCGATGAAAAGCTCGAAGCGCTCGGTCAAGGACGGGTCGTCCGGCTTCTGCTTGGAGAGCGGCGAAATGGCCGTGGGGAAATCATAGATGAAGGTGGGCTGCACTAAGTGCTGCTCGGCGACTGCCTCGAACAGCTCGCCGGTCAGTTCGCCATCGGACAGCTTCGCGACATTGGCGATGGAATCGGCGGCGTGCGCGCGCGCATATATATTGTAGCGTTCGGCCACGGCCCGCGGCCCGCCGGCAGAGGCTAGCTCCGCCGCTCTGGGCGCCGGGCCCGCCGCGGACGGCCAATATTTCACGATGGCTTCGCGCATGGAAAGTCGTTCAAAGCGGCTGAAGTCAATCTGGTCTTCGCCGTATTTTATATTCGTCGAGCCACAAACTTTTTCGGCGAGGCCGCGGAATAATTCCTCGGTCATATCCATCAGTTCCAGGTAGTCGCTATAGGCCTGGTAGAACTCGAGCATGGTGAATTCGGGCTGATGGATGGCGTCAATGCCTTCGTTGCGGAAATTGCGGTTGATCTCGTAAACGCGATCAATGCCTCCGACGACCAGACGCTTCAGATAAAGCTCGGGCGCGATGCGGAGATAGAGGTCCATGTCAAAGGTATTGTGATGGGTCACGAAGGGCCGCGCGGTAGCGCCTCCCAAAATGGGATGCATCATCGGCGTTTCGACTTCGGAATATCCGCGCGCTTCAAAGAAGCGGCGAATCTCGCGGATGATCTGGACGCGGTGAATAAAGATGTCGCGCGCCTTTTCGTTGACGATCAGATCCAAATAGCGGCGGCGATAGCGCTGCTCGATGTCGGCCAGGCCGTGCCATTTTTCCGGCAGGGGCAGCAGCGCCTTGCTGAGCAACTGGATTTTTTCGACTTTGACGGTTAGTTCGTTGGTCTTGGTGCGGAAGAGATGGCCGGAAACACCTACGACGTCGCCCAAATCCAGCAGCTTGAATAGTTTGTAGGCGTCTTCACCGACGACGTCCTGGCGCACGTAGATTTGCAGGCGTCCGCCGTCGCCGGAGAGATGGGCGAAGGCGGCCTTGCCATGCGGGCGCAGCGCCACGATGCGTCCGGCCACGCGAACTGCCACGGAGTCAGCGGCGCACTGCTCCGCGGTGCGGTCGCCAAATTTCTCTCCGACTTCGCGGGGCGTGTGCGTCCAGGCAAACTTGCGCGGATAGGCCGGGTGGCCGAGGCCTTCGATTTCAGCCAAATTTTTCAGGCGCTGCTGAAACTGATCCTGCGGTTCAAATTCCAACGGGTCAACTTCCTTTCGGCGGCCCGGGGCCGTGCCGAGGAGCGGGCCATTCGCAGAGCCGGGCGGCAGTATAGCGGTCGGCTTCCGGGAGCGTCAAGAAAGCCGCGCGGGGCAAAACCGGTGCTATAATGCCCGGTCATCTTGGGGGTAGCGTGTTTTCCAAGCGGAAGCCAGGCACTTCCACCCTACGGCGGAGCGTTTCGGACGACTGGATCGCGTGGCTGCCCAGGGAGAAAGCCCACGTATTCGATTCGGTGGTGCGCCGCTGGGAATCTTCCTACGCCATGATGAGTGTGTCGCTCGACGACGCTTTCTCGCTGCGGGCGCGCGGTGAGCTGGTGGGAGCGCGGCAGCAGGTTTCCATGTCCGCCGATCTGCTGGCGCGGCTGGCCGAATCGTTGACCAGCGCCTGCGCAGCGATGTCCGACCGGGGACGGCACATCGGCGACCTTCCCAGCGTTGCGCCGCTGAATGCGGAATTCTTCCGCGGGGAAACGGCGCAGACCGCGGCCTCCTGGAACGAGTTTCTGCACCGCGTGCTGTTTGCCAGCCGTTCGCGCTATTTCCAGAAACTGCGGATTCTCTCGGAGACGCTGCAAAATCTGACCCAGGAATACGACGAGGCCGCCGAGGACGTTGCCATCGGAATTTCGGCGCAACCGAGCGGGAGTTGGGACGCGCTGGAATGCCTGCACTACGATTTCAACACCTGCCTGCGCGAGGCGGAAGTGGTGCTGAAGTCGTTCCTGCGGGCTTTGGCCGGAGAGCAGGTCAGCGCGTTCGCCGCGCAGCTGGACGCCGCCCCACCCTCGCGCCGCCGAGCCAAGGTCAGCAGCCGCGCCCGCATCAGCCGAGTTTCGGCGTAAATTCCTTCCCAACCTGAGGTTGCGAAACCCTGGACTTGCCAATACGTCCGGGGCTTCCTCTAACCAGCAAATTCTGGCGATTCTTGCAAATGACCGGATGGCCGGCGGACAGGCTCCAGGCGCGGGACGGCACTGGACGTTCGCGTTGAATCCAGCCAAAATGACTGTTCGTTGCTTCCGGGAACAGTCGGTGCAAGGCCGCAGGAGCATCGAAGAGGCTGCAGGATTGCGGCTGAAGTTAGGGGAATGTGCTTGCGGCGCGTTGATTACGGGAAAGAAACCGCAAGTACAACTCATGGGGCGGGCATCGCATCGCAACTAGGGATGCGGCCCGACGGGTAGCGTGGCCCGAACGAGACGAATCGAAACAGGCGAAATGCCGGAGGCAGAGGCGATCCGCCGCGCCCAACAGGGCGATGCGGTCGCTTTTGAACGCCTGTACCGCCTGCATAATCGCCGCGTCTATTCACTGTGCCTGCGGATGGTGGGGAATACCGCCGAGGCCGAGGATCTGACGCAGGAAGCGTTCCTGCAACTGTTCCGGAAGATCGCTACGTTTCGAGGCGAATCGGCCTTTTCGACCTGGCTGCACCGGCTGGCGGTGAACGTCGTGCTGATGAAGCTGCGGAAGAAGTCCGGGACGGAGACTTCTCTGGAAGAGATGACCGAGCCGGACGAGGACGGCGGAGGTCCGCGGCGCGATTTTGGCGGCCCGGATTTGCGGCTGAGCGGCTCGATTGACCGGGTGAACTTGCAGCGGGCAGTGGAGCAACTGCCGCCGGGTTACAAGTCGGTGTTCGTCCTGCATGACGTGCAAGGTTACGAGCACAACGAGATTGCGGAAATCATGGCCTGTTCGATCGGCAATTCGAAATCTCAATTGCACAAAGCGCGCATGCGGCTGCGGGAGCTGCTGCACGAAGCGCTGCGTGCCCAGGCCCGCGAGGACCGTAAGGCTGCCAGCGCCGACGCCGGCGGCAAGGACTGAACGAAATGGCCACCATCACGTGTGAGCAATTTCTGGTGTACCTCGAATCCTGGATGGAAGGCGAACGTCCCGCGGAGCTGCAAGCACACCTGCGCATTTGCCTTGATTGCCAGGAGGTCGTGGGCGAGTTGCAGGCGATCCGCTCCGAAGCGCGCGGCTGGAGTGCCCACGAGGTCCAAGCGCCGGAACGGGTATGGACCGCGTTGCGCGCGCAACTGGAAGAAGAGGGCCTGATCCGCGAGACCGTTCCGGCGCGGGAAGATGGGGCGGAGAATCGGGCGGGTTGGCTGGGTGGATGGTTCCGCGCGCTGCCGCGTCCGGTGCTGGCCGGAGCATACCTGGCGGCGCTGGTGGCGGTGGCGTTTGCGCTAAGCGGCCCGGTGAACCGGCGGGTGAACGAAGCGCGCTGGCTGAAGGGCACGGAGATTTCCACTTCCCCGCTGAACGCGCAGCTGAATTTCGCCGAACAAAATTCGAATTCCTACCTGCTCCATTCGGAGCCGGAAGTGAGCGCGTCCTTGCACAAGAACCTGGCCATCGTTGACAACTACATCGCTTTGTGTAAAAAAAGTGTCAGCGAAGAACCCCAGAACGAAATTGCACGGGATTATCTCTACGAAGCGTATCAGCAAAAAGCGGACTTGCTGACGCAAATAACCGAACGCGGAGAAAACGTCCAATGAGCACCAGCCCCTTTGTTCCCGCGCAGTGGGTTCGCAATACCAACTGGAAGGCCGCCGGATTGCTAGTGCCCGGGCTGCTGCTGTGTAGCGTGGTAGCGGCTGCGCCGCGCCGCCAGGAGCAGCATTTCAAGGTGGCGGCGCACCCGGTGATCACCATTCACAATCCCAACGGTTTGATTACCGTGAAGGCCTGGACAAAATCCGAAGTGATGGTGATTTCCACGCCCGCCAGCGACCGCATCGAGGTGGACGCCGAGCAAATGGGCAATCGCGTGGACGTCTCCACGCGGGAGCTTTCGGATTCGGTGTCGCCCGAGGATATGCGCGCGGATTTTCAGCTCAACGTGCCGGAAGACGCCGAATTGCAGATTCACAACGACGCGGGCAACGTGAGCGTGGCCAACGTGCTGGGCGATATGAACGTGGAAACGGTGGCCGCGGGCGTGGACCTGGAGGACGCCGCCGGTTATCTATCGGTGAAAACCGTGGGCGGCTCGTTCCAATGCGTGCGCTGCGCGGGACGCATCGAGGCTTCCTCGATCAGCGGCAATTTCCGGCTGATTGATCTGCGCAGCTATCACGTGTGGGCGCAGACCTCCACGGGCAATATTCTATTTAACGGCGAGTTCCTGCCCAACGGAACCTATTCCCTGAAGAACTACAGCGGGGTGATCGAAGTTCGCTTCTCGCCGGGAGATTCCTTCGACCTGAGCGCCACTTCTCTGAAAGGCAAAGTGATCAACGAAGCGAAACTGACGCCCTCGGCCCACCAGCATCATTTCCTGCCGAAGTGGGGCAATGCTCTTTTTGGCACCTTCAACGAAGGCCGCGCCAAAATGGAGTTGACCTCCTTCGATGGTACAATCAACATTCTCAAACGTGATTGATTGGCCCGTTTGCCGCACACAACACCACCGCACCCATGGCTGCTGAAACGCGCGCGCGCTCGCTGGTCTGCCTGATCGGGTTCATGGGCAGCGGCAAGTCCACGGTGGCGCGCCTGCTGGGCCGGCAAATCGGGTGGCAGCACGTGGACCTGGATAAGCGCATCGTGGACGCGGCGGAACAAACCATCCCGGAAATATTCGCGAAGCGCGGCGAGGTGGAATTCCGTAAAATCGAGCACGAACAGCTGGCGCGCATCGTGGGGGAAGCAGCGGCGCAACAGAAGCCCCGCGTGGTCTCACTGGGCGGAGGGACCACCGCGCAACCGCAGAATCTGGCGCTGCTGCGCGAAGCGGGCGCGGCGCTGGTATGGCTGCAATGTCCCGTGGAGGAGCTGCTGCGGCGCATCGCGCACATTCAGGACCGGCCGCTCTTCCGCGACGAAGCGAGTTTTCGCAAGCTGTATCAGGAGCGCCTGCCTTCTTACGAGAGCGCGGAGTATCGCGTGGAATCGAATATCGAGCCGCTGCGCGTGGTGGAACAGATCGTGGCGCTGGGAATCTTCCCGAAGGTGAACGCATGATGCCTGGCAGGGTGCGTGCAATGATGCAAGGAACACACGGCGGGCGCGGATGCGCGCCACGCGGCCAGGGCGGCTTTCGCATGGCGATGGCTCTGGCGCTGGGAATGCTCGCAGCGTCGGTACTTTCGCTGCATCCGGTACCGTCCGCGAGCGCGGCGCGCCCGAGCGGCGCGTCTCTCTCTTCATTCATCGCGGCGAGACCCGCGAGCAACGATACGTTGCCCGCGCTGACCGCCGACAAAGGCAAATTCCGCATCCTGGTGAGCGGCCAGCAGGTGGGCAGCGAAGAATTCGAAATCGCGCCGAGCGGCGACAATTGGACGGCGCATGGTGTCACCGAAATTCAATCGCCCAAGGGAAATACGCGCGTCAGCGGGACGCTCTCGGTACACGCCGACGGCACTCCAGTGAATTACGAATGGTCCACGCAAGGGGCGAAGAAAGCCTCCGCAACACTCGCTTTCAGCGGCATGACGGCGAGCGTGGAGTTGCGCCTGCAAGGGGCGCGGCCGTTCACGCAGCAGTTCACTTTCAGCACCCCGCTGGTGGTGGTGCTGGACGACAATCTCTATCATCAATACACGCTGCTGGCACGGCTGTACGATTGGGAGCGGAAAGGCGAGCAGACTTTTTCCGTGCTGGTTCCGCAGGAAATGACTCCGGGCAGCGTGACGGTGGATTCGGTGGGCGAACAGGAAGTGGACGGCAAGAAGTTGCAGGAATTGCAGGTGAAGACGGAAGACAACGAGATTGATCTGTACCTCGATGGACCAAAGCTGATGCGCCTGGTGGCGCCCGCGGCCAACGCGGAAATCATCCGCGAATAATCCCCGTGCAAATAAAAAGGCCCGGAAATTCTTCCGGGCCTTTTGCGATCGTTAGTGAATCTCCGACGATGCGCACAGGTTGCTCGCGGGATGCGTGTTCCGTTCTAGAGTTGTGCGCGGTGAACGATGTGAGTCGTTTCCGCGGGCCGCGGCTGCTCGATGGCTACGGTTACGTCCAGCGGCGCGCCTTTGCGGACAATTCCCAGAGCCACGGATTTCTGCGCGCTCTTATCTCGCAATTGTCCGCGCAAATCGCCCAGCGTCCGCACCGGCTTCCCGTCCACTTTCACGATGACGTCGCCCGCCTTTAGTCCCGCCTTTTCCGCCGCCGTTCCGGGACGCACTTCACGAATGAGAATCCCGGCGCCGTCCGGCGCGTCAAAATACGCTCCGAGCTGCCCGGAAAGGTCTTCGGCGCTGATGCCCAGCGACGGAGTGCGCGAATCCAGCGGAGACAGAGCGAACGCGAAATCCTGGTTGGGCATGGAGAACGCATAGGCATTGTCGAAGTCGCGCATCTTGTCCTTCATTTTCTTTTCGAAAAATGCGCTGCGCTCGCCCAGGTCCACCGAGATGTTCTGAATCACGCCGTTGCGCGAAATCACCAGCGCGACGCTGCGGCCGGCCGGAGTTTCGCGCACCAGCCGCCGGAATTGCACGGTGCCTTCCACCACTTGTCCGTCGTACTGGGTAATGACGTCGTTTTCCTTGAGTCCGGCTTTGGCCGCGGGGCCGTCCGGCTCGATATCCATCACCACCACGCCGCGCACGGCCGCGAGCTTCAGGTCCTTGGCTTTTTCGGCGGTCACTTCGCCGATTTCCACGCCCAGCCATCCGCCACTGTCATCGTCTGAACTGATGAAAACGCCGGGCGCCTGCACGTCCGTGGATTGTTCCTGCGCCTGCGCCGCCAGCTCCGCCGCGCGCGAAGCCATCTCGTTCGCGCTGGCTTCGAATTGGCCCTGGTTGCTGCGCAGCTGGGCCGAGAGGCTTTCCAGCCGGTGCAGCTCAGGTGAACTCATCTCAACCTCCTGCTTCACGCGCTCGCTCAGATCGGCGAGATTGTCCCGCAGTTTTTGCTCGGCCGCCGGATCGAGAGTCACCTGATCCAGCGACTGCTGCATTGTCTGTTCCATAGTACGAACCTGGCCGTCAATTTGTTTCATGGAAAGGTTGAGGTGCACGCACCCCTCCGCAGGGACGATAGACGTTGCGGGAGCAGAAGCGGAAGGCGCCGCCGGAGCGGGATTGCTGTTTTGGCCTGAGGTTGAGTTTGGAGTTTGAGTTTGACCCTGCAAAACGGCCGGAGCCATTCCCAGAGCAAGCAGCAGCAGACCGACACCGCCCAGGTTGGTGCGTTGAACGTGCTTCATGCCATTCGTCCTCGCTTTTGGGTGAATTACGCCCCCTCAGACGCCTGGTCGTTGCACCACCAGGCGAATGCCGCCGTTGATCGTACGAACCGAAATTTGGCCGCCGCCGGTTCCCAGCCTGGCGCGAAACGCGCGCGCCGCCGGCGTGCCGTACGCCGAAGTGACCGGCAATTCGGAATACACATCGCCATTCATCGCGAGAACTTTCACATCGGCGCCCGCACCTTCCGGAAGACCCAGCAGTACGGAACCGTTCACGGTTTCCAAGTTCATCGGGCCGCCCGCGAGCAACTCGCGCAGTTCCAGACGCAGATTGCCGTTGGTGGTCTTCTCACTGAAGCACCCGGAGCTGTCGAACACCTCGACATTGCCATTCACCGAGCGCAGTTCGCCGCCGCCTTCGATTCCGCGCACGGTGACGCTGCCGTTGACCGTCTCGATGCTGCCGAGCAGCACGCGGTACGGCACATGAACGTGATATTCCACCGCGACTTCCGCGCCCTGGCCCTGCGGGTAGCGGGTGTGAACCGCGAGTTGCCCCGGACGACTGTTATCCACTTCGATTTTCACCTGCGCGAGGTCGTGCGCGTCGTTGCGGCCGGTCTTCACCGCGCTCACATCCACTTCGTCGCGGTCCCAGCCCTCCACTTGCACCGAGCCATTCACATTTTCCAGGGCGAAGCTGCCGCCGGCGGCCAAGGGATAGATTTGATGGAATTTTTCGTCGGCGGCGCGGCTGGGGAGCACCAGAGACACCATCCCCGCCAGCAACAATAGCGCCGATAATGCGAACTTGAGAAACGCCTGCCGGTCGCGCCGAACTGCACTACCGGAAATAAAGCTTGGACGATGCGTTTGCACGGTACGCCCCCTCGAGTGAAACACCCTCTTCAGTGGGATATTCGGCTGCTTCTAGTCAGCCGGATTCCTGGCCGCCGTCCGGCTCGCGCTTCGCCGCCGTCCAGCGCCGCGCTTTCCCGCTTACGGCGAATTCTCCATGGCCTGCTGCGATTGCTGCAGCATGCGCAATTGCAACTGCAGTTTCTGCTGCAACTGTTCCATCTGCTGCTTGTAAAGCTGCATCTGCTTGCCGGCGTCGCTCAACACGACGTGGATATTGCCGGCCACGGTGCGCAGGCGGATCACCTCGCCGCCGCCGTTCAAATCTCCCTCGGCGCGAATCCACGCGCCGCCATCGGGCGCGGAATCATGGCTGATTTTCAGGGGAAAAGCAGGATCGAAGATAACGCGATGTTCCTCGCCGGATTGCACCTGCGCGTCAATCGTTACGGGCAATTCCCGGGGAATGTAAACCACAATGTCGCCGTCGCCGGATTGCAGCTCGCATTGGCTGGGCATCTTCGCGGGGCTGACGAACCAGGCGGTGATGCCACCTGCGCCCGTGGAGGCCTTCACCGCGCTATCCACTTGCGTGAGGTAGATGCTGCCACCGCTGGTTTCCAGATTGGTGGGGCCGGAAGCGCGCACCACGCGAATTCCTCCGCCGCCGGTCTTGGCGCGCACCAGGCCCGCGGCCTCGCCCACTTCGATTTGTCCGCCAACGGTTTCCGCCACCAGCTCGTTGCCGGAGTGCTCGACGGATATGTTGCCGCCGCCCGTTGAAAGATGCGCGGTGCCGTCCACGGAAGCCACGCGAATGTGTCCGCCGTCGGTGTGCAAAATCGCGTTGCCGCCGATCGCCCCAGTAGTGATGTGCCCGCCACCGGTGCTGGCGGTCAGCTCGCCCGCTACGTTTTTCACGGTGATGTGCCCGCCATCGGTGGAGAAGTGGGCCGGCCCGGCAACGTTTCCGGCGATGATATTTCCGCCGGCGGTGACCAGAGTGGCGAATCCTCCAATGTCATCGGCCTCGATGTTGCCGCCGCCCGTGGCCGCATCCACGTTGAAATCCTTGGGAACGTTCACTTCCACCGTGACCCACAGGCGGCCGCTGGCCTGGCGCCCCAGAGTTTGGCCGCGAAAGTAAACACCGTCGGAGGTAGCGTGCGCGGTGACCACGAAATTTTTCAGGAGCTGCTTGGCGTCTTTTTGCGAGGCGTCGGCTTCGAGGCGCACCTGGTAGTCAATTTTTCCGGAGTTTTGCGTCTTGATGATAATGCTGCCCAGATCGGTGACCAGGCGGAGCCGCTGGCCGTCGCGCGCCGGCACGCTGCCCGTCAGTTGCGAACTCAGCCGCGGCCCGGAATGATTCTGCTGCCCGGCTTTCGCCTTTTCCGCCCCGTCGGCCGCGGAGGAAGCGGGAACCAGCAGCGAAAACGCCAGAACGGCAACCGCCATTCCCAATAGCACCATATCGGTGGACACACCAACCCGTGCCGCGAGCTGGCGCAAAGTTCGCGGAGTGTAGGGCGCTTTGTGCATGGCTAGAATTTCTGTCGCGGGCCCAGGTCGCGAATCACTTCCGCGCTCTGCAACCGGATGTAGGTATTGGGGTCTTTGGCCATGCGTTCACGAAGAACCGCGAGGAGATGATCGTCGCCGCTCACTTGGCCCTTGGCGGCCAAGTCGCGCAGTTCGTTGATGGCTTCCACGCGAACGCCGGGATTCTGATCTTGCACCAGTGCATCCAAAAGGGTTTGGCGAATCAATTCCTGCGGCTCGGCGCCGTCCAGCGCTTCCAGGGCTTTCAGCCGCACGGCTGCGTTGTGATCGGTGTGCACGGCCTGGCAGAGAGCGGAGCGCACGTCGGGATCGTTATTGCGGGTGCGCAGCAGATCCACCGCGTCGAGGCGCACATCGGGATCGAAGCGCTGGTTATTGTGCAGGACGTACATCAGGACGCGCTTTACGTCATCGTCGTTCACCGTGCCCTGCACGGTGTACGGTTGCTGGGCCCTCAATTGCAATTGCACTTGCGGCGGCTGGTTATCTTCCGCGGGGAACACGTTGATTCCGGCTACGTCCGCGGTATGCAAATCGAGGGAGCTGAGGCCCGAAGGAAGAGAATTG
Organism: Candidatus Acidiferrales bacterium; assembly: GCA_049300435.1. Lineage (GTDB taxonomy): Bacteria > Acidobacteriota > Terriglobia > Acidiferrales > UBA7541 > Palsa-295. Next base: position 23,471 of record JBAQJS010000020.1, read on the forward strand.
GAGGATGCCGGATCGGCGACCTGAACGCCCGGCAAGTTCGCCGTGGCCGGAGAATTCGAGGCGACAGGGGGATTCGCGACGCCCTTCACAATCGAATTCGACAGCAAGCGCGGCCCCAGCATCCCCACCGAAAAGCCAATGATCAGAAGCACCGCCGCGCTCCAGGCGGGCCGGGGAGAGATCCAGCCCGCAGGCAGGAGCGCGCCCACCGCCCGGCGCAGCCAGCCGCGCTCTTCCTGCTGATCCAGCACGTCTTCCAGGCGCGCGCGGCAACTGGCCAGCAGCGCCGCATCCGGCTCCACGTGCCGCGCCGCCAACAACGCCAGCAATTCGTTATCCTGCGCCAGCGCCTCGCTGCAACCCGTGCAGTGCAGCAGATGTTCATTCACATCCGCGACTTCCGAAGCGTCCAGCTCGCCGGCTGCAAAGAGAAGCAGCCGCGGCTCGAATTCCCCGCACGCCGGGCCTTTCGTCGCTTCCATTCCTTCTTGCCGCATTCTTCTTGTCCTTGCCGCTCGCGTTTAGCGCATGCCTTCCAGGCTCGCGCGCAATTTTCGCGTCGCCCGGAACAGCGAATTCTTTACTGTCTCTTCAGACGTGCCCAGCATGTCTCCGATAGCACGCAATTTCAACCCTTGATAATGTTTCATCTCAAAGACCATGCGCTCGCGCGGCGAGAGGCGATTCAGAGCGCTGGCAATGTGCTCGCCGAGTTCCTGCCCCAGCAAGTTCCTTTCCGGATTCGCGGCCGCTCTTACTTCCGGCTGGCGATCGAAGAAATCGCGCGTGCTGCCTTCCGCTTCGTCCGGCACCGGAGCCTGATCCTCGCGGCGGCTGGTGCGGCGGCGCAGGTGGTCGAGCGCCACGTTGGTGACGATGCGGTACAGCCAAGTATAAAAACTGCATTCGAAGCGGAAGCGGTGCAGGTTCTTGTAAACACGCAGAAAACTTTCCTGGTAAATATCGCGCGCGTCTTCGGCACGATGCACCAGATTCAGCGCCAGGCGCAGAACCTCGCGGTCGAAGCGGCGCACCAATTCCTCGAACGCCAGACGGTCTCCCGCCTGCGCTCGGCGGACGAGTGCCTGCTCCTCCGCCACCTTCGCCGCCGCTGCCTGGCGCGCCTCGATGTCGAGTGCGACGCTCATCCCCATCGTGTTTATCGCCTGCCTGGAAACGCCCTGGTCCGCTGCACCAGAACCGGGAGCGTGAATCCCGCTGTTCTTAGCATCAGCTCCGCTGGCTGCTGCTGTCAGGATAGACGCCTCCGCTGGCCGATGGTGAGCATCGGCGGACGTTCCTTTCCCAGTATCGGACAGCTGCCCCAAGAAGCACCTTCGTATTGAGATGCACCCGTGTGCTAAAGCGTTGCAGGGGAATCACTTACACAGAGGGAGAGCACACGGCTGCGGCTTCTCCGCCGGTATAAATCTCAACATCGCAATAGATTGCACGGGGCGAGCCATTTGGCGCTCGATCGGTTTCGGATCCACCTTGTGCCAGCCGATTTCGGTTGGTAACGCGGCTCGGTAACGTTCGCGGTTCAGTGGCGGGTGATCGGGCGAAGATGGAGACGTCCTGGCGGGCACTCCGCTCGCGTCTCAGCGACCCTGCAACCAGAAACCGAGACGAATCAAGCCGTAGACGCCTATGCAGACGGCAAAGTCGAGCAGGCTGCCCCAATCGAGCAGGAATCCCTGGTGGCGCAATGTTTGCGGCAAATGCGGCACGAGAGAAAAATAATAAATCGCGTTCCCGACGAGGATAGCCGCGAGGTATTCGAGCCATCGCCGGGGCGTCACTCCCAAGAAATTGCGCGCCATGGATTCACGAGCCGCCCGACTGCCGGCGAACTCCGTTCGATATTAGGGCAGGTCCGCTCTGCGCGCAAACGAGCCGCCGCGAGCGCAAGCGATGGTATAAAAGTAGTGTAACCGCGTGCGCGGATTTTGCGCCCCATTTGATGCGAATCGCCCTCGGCAATCCGGTGAAGTACCTGCACGGAGTAGGCCCGCAACGCGCGGCCACTTTGGAAGCACGCGGCATCCGCACGGTCGGCGACCTGCTGAGTTACCTTCCCTTTCGTTACGAGGATCGCATCCGTTTCACGCCCATCGCGGAAATCACGCCCGGGCAGGTGCACACGATTTTCGCGGAAGTTGCCAGCGGCGGCGGAACCACGGTGCGTTTCCAGCGCAGCCGCCGCGCGATTTTTCACGTAGCCGTGCGCGACGGATCCGGCACTGTGTACGTCCGCTTTTTTCACGGCGGCTACCTGGAAGGAAAGCTGAAAGAGGGCCAGAAACTGGTGCTGCACGGCAAGGTGGAGGAGGACCGCTACCGTCCCGGGCGCCTGGAGATGGTGAATCCGCAGATGGAGCTGGTGGGAGCGAGCGAAGGCGGCGCGGCGGATTCCACCGAAGTCGGCCGCATCGTGCCGATATACGAGGCCATCGGCGGCATCAGTTCGCGCATGCTGCGGCGCATCATCTACAGCGTGCTGGCGAATTTTGACGGCAATATTCCCGAACCGCTGCCCGCGGAAATCCTGGAGCGTTATCGCTTCCCGGCGCGGCGCGAGGCGCTGCTCTACGCGCATTTCCCGCCCAAAGATACCAGCCTCGAGCTGCTGAACAATTACCGCAGCCCGGCGCAGATCCGGCTGATCTTCGAGGAGTTCTTCTACTACCAGTTGGCGCTGGCGCTGCGGCGCTTGCGCGACCATACGCGGCGCGGAATCGCCATGCGCGTGCGCGAAGAAAAAGTGCGCGCGGCCGTGAAACGCATCTTGCCCTTCAAGCCCACGGCGGCGCAAAAACGCGTGCTGGCGGAAATTGCCGGCGATCTCGAACGGCCGCATCCGATGAATCGCCTGCTCGAGGGCGACGTGGGCAGCGGCAAGACCATCGTAGCGTTCGAAGCCGCGACCATCGTCATCGAGAACGGTTACCAAGTAGCGCTGATGGCCCCGACGGAAATTCTCGCCGCGCAGCATTATCTTTCGGCGCGCCGCACCTTCCAGGCCGCGGGCTATGGCGTAGAGCTAATCGTGAGCGGGCGCAAACGATCCACCAAGGACGAAGCGCTTGCGCGCGTCGCAAGCGGTGCGGCGCAAATCGTGGTCGGAACCCACGCGCTGATCGAGAATCCGGTGGCCTTCCATAAGCTGGGCCTGGTGATTGTGGACGAGCAGCACCGCTTCGGCGTCCTGCAGCGCAAGCGGCTGATTGACAAAGGCGTTTCTCCGCACGTGCTGGTGATGACCGCCACGCCCATCCCGCGCACGCTGGCGCTGACGCTGTACGGCGATCTGGAAATTTCGGTGATTGACGAAATGCCGCCCGGGCGCACGCCCATCGAAACGCGCTGGAGCGAAGAAATGCAGCTTCCCGGCGTGTGGGAATTTCTGCGGCGCGAAATCGCCCGCGCGCGCCAGGCCTACGTGGTATATCCGGTGATCGAAGAATCGAAGCAGGAGCTGAAGGCCGCGACGGCGGAGTACGAGCGCCTGGCCAAGCACGTGTTCCCTGGGCTACGCATCGGCTTGCTGCACGGGCGGCTGAAGAACGACGAAAAGGACGCGGTGATGGAGCAGTTCCGCCGCAACGAAATCCAGGTCCTGGTGGCCACCACGGTCATCGAGGTCGGCGTGGACGTGCCCAACGCCACCATCATGGTGGTGGAGCACGCCGACCGCTTCGGCCTCGCGCAACTTCACCAGTTGCGCGGGCGCATTGGACGCGGCACGGAAAAATCACGTTGCATCCTGGTGGCACGCAAAAATATTACCGGCGAAGCCCGCGCGCGCCTCGAAGCCATGGTCGCTACGTCTAACGGGTTTGAGATTGCCGAGCAGGATCTGAAGCAGCGCGGGCCGGGAGAGTTTTTCGGCACGCGGCAGCACGGCGACGCCGCCTTCACCTTCGCCCAACCGCTGCGCGATCACGAAATCCTGGAGCTGGCGCGGCGCGAGGCGTTCGCGGTCGCCGAGCATCCCCAGCGCGCCGAGGAAATCATCGCGCGCCTGGAATCCGTCAGCCCGTCCTGGCGGCAACGCTATCAACTGGCTTCGGTGGGGTAAAACATGCGCGTGATCGCCGGAAAATATCGCAGCCGCCGATTGAAAGGCCCGGGAATGCTTCGCCTGCGGCCTACCAGCGACCGGCTGCGCGAAACGTTGTTCAACGTGCTGGGCCCTTCGCTGGAAGATTCGCTGTTCGTGGATCTTTTCGCAGGAACCGGCGCCGTGGGAATCGAAGCGGTCAGCCGCGGCGCGCGCGAAATCATCCTGGTCGAAGCGAACGCCAAAGCGGCGCGCTTGATCCGCGAAAACCTGGCGCTGATCGAAATCGTCGCCGGCGCCGAGCTGATCGAAGCGGACGCCTTGCGCGGCCTCGAAAGAATCGCCGAGCGCCGCCTGGTGGCCGACTTCATCTTTCTCGATCCGCCCTATGAGAAGACCGGCCTGTACGGCGAAGTGCTCGAATTTCTGGACGCATCGCACCTGATCGCGCCGCAGGGAATCGTCATCGTCGAACATTACTGGAAAGTGGAATTGCCGCAACGCCTTATGCGCCTGGAATGCACGCGGCAGATCGAGCAGGGCGACGCCATTCTTTCTTTCTATCGCTTGGCAGCCGCGGCATAGCCCAGGCGCATCCCACCGCAACGGGCCACGCCGGGCGGCATGAAGCCGCTTCGGGTATAATGACCCGGCTTATGCAACCAGTAATGCAACGCTATCCTGAGCCTCCCGCAGCGGCCGAACCCGTCGCGCGCCCGGACGTCGAGCTGCCCTCGCATTCGCGGCTGCCCCGGCTCGATCTGGGCGTGGACTGGGGTTCTCCCTGGGACGACTTCCGCAGCAGCCTGCACGATTTTTTCAAAGGCCCGCGCGCGCCGCACGAATCCGAAATGCCCATGGACTCCGACCTGCGCGTCGAGTGGATTCAGGGCAAGATTCCCGCACGCGCCTACGCCCTTTCCGTGCTGTGGCACCTGGTTGCGTTCGGACTGCTCTTTCTTCCCATCTGGCATTTTCTGATTGGTGCGCCGCCCAATCTTGCGCCGGTGCGCATCGAGCTGACCTGGACGAATCCCGCGCAGGATTTGCCGCCCATCTCGCTGCCGGGGCACGAGGCCAAGCCGAGTCCCAAGGGCGATCCCGCAAAGCCGCTTCCGAAAAAAGGAGCGGACGCATTCCACCCGCGCCAAACGATTTTGTCGGAGCCCGCGCGCGTGACGCATCCGCGCCAAACTTTGATTCAGCCCGACGCGCCGCCCACGCCGCCTAAAATTGAAACGCCGATGCCCAACATCGCCGAATGGGCGGCACCGGCAGCGCCCGCGAAGCCCCGGCTAAGCGTCGCGGCCAGCGCAGCGGCACCAACCGTGCAGCGCCACGCCGTGAGCGAACTCGCCGCGCCCGAACTCGCGAATCAGGAGAAAACTCCCGGGCCGCTGAATATCGCCGCGTCGCCCGTGCTCAATCCGCAGCCGCGCATGCCGGTGGAACCAATGTCGCGCGCGGTGGCCGCCCGGCACGCCCCGCAGCAGGAAGCGGGCGCGGCGCCGGAAATCGCGGATGCGAATTCCTCCGGTGACGCGAGCCTGCACCGCCTGATCGCCATTTCCGCGGCGCCTGCTCCTCCCGCACCGGAAGTGAACGTGCCGCAGGGAAACCTGGCGGCGCGAATTGCAATTTCTCCTGAAGGCAAGCAGCCGGGCGCTCCCGGTGGCTCCGAAAATGGTGTGGCCGGAAATGGCGGCGCGCGCGGCGGCAGCTCCAGCGCCGGCGGACGCGGCACCAACACCGGCGCCGGTTCTTTGCCCGCGGCTATCAGCGTCAGCGGCGGAAACCCGCGCTCCGGCAGCGGCGGCATCGGCCCCGCGGGTGGCCGCACCGCGCTTAAATTAAATTTGAACCCAGTGTCCCCGCTGGATCCGCCGCCCGCTCATCGCGGCCCGTCCGTAATAGGCGCGATTGATCCCAAGCTCGCACCGGAAACGATTCTCTCCGGCAAGGAAGTTTACACGCTGCACATCAACATGCCGAACTTCACCAGCGTCACCGGCAGTTGGGTGATAAATTTCGCGCAACTCGATGAAGACGAGCTGCCCTACAACCAGCCGAAAGGCAGGCTCTCCGGCCCGGTTCTCGTCAGCAAGGTGGACCCCAAGTATCCGCCGTTGCTCATCAAGGAACACGTGGACGGCGAAGTGGTGCTCTACGCCATCATTCGCAAGAACGGCACGGTGGACAGCATTCAAGTGGTGCACAGCATTGATCCGCAACTGGACAGGAATTCGATGGAAGCCCTGGCGCGGTGGGTGTTCCGCCCGGCAACCCGGGACGGCCAGCCGGTGGACCTGGAGGCCGTCGTGCACATTCCATTCCAATTCCGCCGGCCGGAGTAGCGCGGAATATTATTGCGACGAACTGGCGGGGCGCGCCTGCGGATGCCCCGCGATTTTCTCTTCCAGCAGTTTCACCATCGCGTACACCGCAAAATTATGGGGCGTCGCGACGCCCAACTCGGCGCCGCGGCGCACCACGTAACCGTTGAGCGATTCGATCTCGGTGCGTCTGCCGCGCGCCAGGTCCTGCGCCGTCGAGGACACCGCATCCCGGAATTTCTCCAGCGAGCCCATCCACTTTTCCACGAAATTCGCATCCGGCGGGCGCACGCCGCAGGCCCGCGCCACGGCGATCACTTCCTCGGCAATGCGGGTCATCAGTGCGCGCGAGGCCGGATTGTTCGCCGCAGCCTGATAGCTGCATTGCGCGATCGCGGATACCGCGTTGCCGCCGCAATTGCCGATGAATTTCGACCACAGGTCCGCGGTGATGTCCTCGGAAATCCGGCAGGGCACGTCCGCGGAGACAAATAGCGCGGTGATTTGTTCGGTGCGTGGCGGCTGCCAGTCGGTACCGGTTCGGTGGCCCGGCAATTCTCCCACCACCAACCTGCCCAGGGCCGTATGCTTCACGTGTCCCGCGCCGACCATCTCCGCCGAGACGTACACCACCGCGGGCAGCACATCAATTCCGGAGGCGGCGCGAATCCGCTCGGCGTTGTCCACGCCGTTCTGCATGCTGACCACAATCGCATCCGGCGCCAGGTGCGGCGCCATGGCGCGCGCAACTTCTTCCCTGTCCGTCATCTTCACGCAAAAGAGCACCACGTTCGCATCGCGCACCGCCGATACATCGGTGGATGCTTCCACTGCTACGTGTTCGTGAAACGGGATGGCGTCCAGGAAGAGCTTGTCGCGGCGGACCGCTTCCACAAACGCAGGCCGGCCGATCATGGTCACCGGAACGCCGGCGCGCGCCAGCATCCCGCCGAAATACGAACCCACCGCGCCCGCGCCCATCACCGCCACGCGTTTCGTCCCCTGCGCTGCATGTGCTGCGTCGGATGGTGCAGGTGTCCGCAAAGGATCCTCCCCAGTTGCGTCGTTGGCAGCGCCGTTCGCTTCGCATGAACGCGGCGCCCGTACCGTGAGATGCGCGGCGGCTTCGCCTGGTCGCAGGATTAAAAGTGCTCGCGCAGATCGCGGAAGCTGGTAAGGATCAACAATTTTCCCGCGCCGCTTTCCAGCTCCGCATGTTCCAGATGCCAGGTGTTCGTGTGCGGGATGAAAACCGCGTTCAGCCCCATTTGCAGCGCGGGATTGATGTCGCTGCGCGGGCTATTGCCCACCATCCAGCCGTGCGTCTTCACGATTTTGAATTGTTCCACCATGCGCTCGTACACGCTGGCATCCTTTTCCAGCACGATTTCAATCGCGTCGAAATAGGGCTGCAAGCCGGAGCGTTCCACTTTGGCCGCTTGTTCGGCCGGCTCGCCCTTGGTGAGCAGGATCAGCCGGTGGTGCTTTGCGAGGTACGCCAGAGTTTCCGGCACGCCATCCAGAATGTGCGGCGGAGTAGCCTCCAGTTCCGAAGCCAGCCGCGCGATTTCCTGCATCAGCTCGCGGCGCGCGGCGTTGCCCGCCAGCTTCATGTAGGTTTCCTCCAGCGAACGCCGGAAGCTGCGCACTCCGTAGCCGTGCTGGCGGATGTTGCGCTTCTCGGTTTCGTTGAGGATGTGGCGGATATATTCGCGGGTGTAGCCCAGGTGCTCGAGCTGGGTGACGAAATGCTCGATGGTCTTCTCGAAGAAGATGTTGTTTTCCCAGAGGGTGTCGTCCGCGTCAATCAGTAAGGTGTGTCGTGCCATGCGGAATTCCGCGCTCCCGTCTTTGCGGCGGCCATGAAGGCGTCGCAGCTCCCCCGCGAATTTTTCAGGAAGCGGAAAGCTTACGCGCGCCCACCGCCAGGCGGTCCAGAATCTCGCGCGCGATTTTCTGCGCCTCGCCGAAGCGCACCAGGTAATCCTGAAACTCGCGGTTCAAATCGAGCGCTTCCGTCGCTTCCAGCTTCGTGCGCAGAATCATATCGCGCAAATGCACCGGATGCGGCAGCACCGCATCGTCGCGCAATTCATCCAGCGCCACCTTCGGATCGTAGTGATACATGCGCCCTCCCCGCATCGCCGGGCAAAAAACAATTCTACTCTGTTTTGCGGAAAGCGTCAGGCGGAGGCGGGAAGAAATTCGTAGCGGTCTATGCGCGCCGCCACGCCGCGGCGGCCGTTGTGCGGCTCGACGCGCAGCACCCGCGCGTAGCAGCGGATGTGCACGTCGCCGGCCAGCGTAATCTGCTGCGGCAAGGTGAGGACAAACTCGATCGGGCTGCCTGCTTCCACGCGCGCCTCGATCAGAAAATACAGGCCGCGGAAGCTGACGTCGCGCGTCTCCCCCTGCCTTTCCAGCACGTTGTCTTCCTCGGAAAAGCGCACCTTCAGCGGCAGCATCATCGAAAAACGGCGTGCGGCGCGGCGTTCTTTGGCGCTATCCATCAACCCTCCCGCGAGCCCCTTCGATTTCGTCAAGCTATCATCGCTTCCAGCCTGCGCGCAATGGGTTTTACGCGCGCGCGAATCGCCCCCGGGCGAAGCTTTGCAAAACCTTCGCGCCGGTCGACTGCGGCGCTAAGAATGCCGCTGCGGAGTTTGACCTGCCTCGCCCCTGCGACTAGGATAGGCGCTCATGAATCTGGCCGCCACCTCCCTGGAGCTGCGCAGGCACCCGCGTGCGCGGCTGCGGCTGCCGGCGCGCATCCGCTGGCGCGGGCCGCTGGGAATGCGCTTTGAAATCGCGAGCACGCTGGACGTCGCGCGCGACGGCATCCGCGTGCAGCGCCTCGACGCTTGCGAGCCGGGCTCGCGCGCCTGGGTGGTGTTTCCTTTTAATGCCGTTTCCGCCGAGGGCGTTCCGCCCGAGACTCCCGCTCGGGTGGTGCGCGTCGCAGCGGTGCGCGGCGGAGGATATCAGGTGGCGCTGCAGCTCGAGTTGCCTCCGCGCGATGGTGCGCGGCCCGCGGATCGCGAACGCCGCACCTGTGCCCGCATCTCTTTCGCGCTGCCCATCTTCGTGCGCGCCCTGGGCTTTCCCTGGCCGGAAGAATCCATGACCCAGAATATTTCGCGCGCGGGCGCGCGCTTCGAATCGGCACATATTTACTCTGCGGGCGATCCCATCCTAGCGAAAATCCCCTGGGGCGAATGGGAACGCGCCGGAGAAATTCCCGCGCGCATCGTCCGCGTGGAAAGTTGCAGCAGCCTCGCAGGTCCCGCGCCTCTTGCCAATCCGGCGGTCAGCATGAGCGCGATTCTGTCGAGCGTCGCCTTCCGCTGGAATTCCCCGGCGAAAGTCTGAGCCGCCAGTCAAGGCGCGCCGCCTCTTTGCGCACCCGAGAACTCTTGGTTACACTCGTTTGGCGGTGTCTCTTTCATGGGCGATATATTTCATCGCAATTTTTTTCTCGAAGGCCCCGCTGGGCGCCTGGAGGCGCTGCTCTGGACCTCGCCCGTCGCCGCGCCGCCGCTGGTGGCGCTGGTGTGCCACCCGCACCCGCTCTTCGGCGGCACCATGCACAACAAGGTTGTGTATCAGGCCGCGAAGGTGATCCACTTGCGCGGGATTCCGGTGCTGCGCTTCAATTTTCGCGGAGCCGGGCTGAGCGAGGGAGTGCACGACCGCGGACTGGGCGAGCAGGGCGACGTGCGCACGGCGCTCGATTATCTTGCGACGGAATTTCCGCGCCGCCCGATTCTGCTGGCGGGATTCAGCTTCGGTTCGCTGGTGGGATTGCGCGTGGGCGGCGCGGACGCACGCGTGGCGGAGCTGATCGGCCTGGGAATTCCCGTGGACCACGGCGATTTTGCGTTTCTGCGCGATTGCGTGAAGCCCAAGCTCATCGTGCAGGGCGGCAACGATCAATTCGGCTCGCGCGAAAATGTGGAAACGCTCTTCGCCACCCTGCCCGAACCGAAGCGCCTGGTCATCGTCGAGGGCGCCGATCATTTCTTCACGGGCCATCTTGAAAAAGCCAGCGGCGCGATTGACGCGTGGCTCGACGAACGCCATCCGCGTGCGAGCGAAACGCGGCGGAATTCCTAATTCTTTGTCTCAAACAGTTTCAGGAATTGCTCGCGCGACGCAGGCTCGATGCCCACCAGCTCCAGATTGGCCTTCACGTGCGGCACCTGGCTCATTCCCACCAGCGCCGTGGTCAGGCCCGGGACGGAGCGCGCGAATTGCAATGCAAGCGTGGCGTTATCTTTCAATCCCAGCGCGGAATTAATGAACGATGGCAGGTTTTTCGTCAATTGCCCCTGCAACAGCGCGGCGCTGGTGACCAGCGCGATGCCCGCGTCGCGCGCCGCTTGCACCATCGGCACGGAACGCCCACCCACGGGCTGATTGGGGCGGGTCAGCGCCTCCGGCATCGCCAGGTTGAAGGGCAATTGCACGAAGCGGAAGTGGTGATCGTCGCCGGCCACATCCTTCGCGATTTTCACCATCTCTTGCAACGAAAGAAAACCCTCGGTCTTGGGATCTTCGCGGAACGAATTCCACGTGGCCATGCCGTACGCGCGGATTTTCTTGGTGGCGACGGCCGATTCCAGGAACAAGAACGCTTCGCGGATGCGCCGCCGGAATTCATCGCCCGGCACTTCGCTGAGCTGGGTTTCCGGATTGTGCAGGTAGAAGACGTCAATCGTGTCGAGTCCCAGATTTTGCCTGCTGCGCTCCAGTTGGTCGGCCAGGTAATCGGGCGCGAGGCAGTGGCAGCCGGCGGCGATATCTTCCACGCGGAAGATGCCGCGCTCCAGAAATTCCCGCGCAAAGTACGTGTTCGGATCGGCGGGCATCTCTCCGTCCGGTGTCAGGAATCCCGCCTTGGTGCAAACCATGATTTCGTCGCGCCCAAAGCCCATGCCGAAAAGTTCCCGCAACGCCGCGCCCACCGCGCGTTCGCTGCGCTGGAAGCGGTAATTGATCGCGGAATCCACCAGGTTCACTCCGCCTTCGACTGCTGCCACCACCGCGTCCGTGTACGCGCCATCCGTCGCGTCGTCGGCTTCGCCCAGATACGTGCCGATGCCGATCGAGGAAAGCACCAGGCCGCCGCGAATCTCGCGGAAATGGCCGGCGGCCGCGCGCCCTTGAAATCGCGCCGCGTAACGCAGCGTTCCCTCCGCCGTGGCGGAGCCCGCCTTGCGCTCGTGATTGAATGGTGCGGGTGACGACATCAGGCCTCTCTTCGCCGGGGGACGTATCGTCGCGCAGTATAACAGAACGCTTCCGGCATCGTTTAGTGCGGCGCCAGGAAAGACTCAGCGGACCGGAATTTCGCCGGCGGGCTCGTCTCTCATCGCTCCCTGCGCCACCAGCAGTTCGCGCGCTTCAAAACGCAGACTCGGCAAACGGCGCAGGAACACGATGGCGCCGGCAATCGCGCCCAGGCCGCCCAGCGCCACTGTCCACGGTGCGCCGATGGTGTCCGCAAGCGCTCCAGACAGCAGCGATCCGATCGGCGCCATGCCCATGAACATCATCGTGTACATCGCCATGGCCCGGCCGCGCAGTTCGTCCGGCACCATCGCTTGAATCAGCGTGTTCGAGCCGGACATTTCCAGCATCACCGAGTAGCCCACGGGAATCAGCAGCGCCACCGAAAGCCAGAAATATTTCGAAAACGAAAAAAGGATCAGCGAAACGCCGAATCCGATAGCCGAATATCCCACCACCCGCCCCAGTCCTTGCACGCGGCGCCGGATCGCCAGAGTCAGCGCGCCCAAGAGAGCGCCCACGCCCGTCGCGCCCATCAGAATCCCCAGCCCGTGCGCGCCGCGGTGCAGCACCCGGTCCGCGAAAATCGGCATCAGCACCGCATACGGCACGGCCACCAGGCTCACCAGCCCGATCAGCAGGATCAGCGCCAGAATCGGCGCGGTGCGCCGCACGTAGCGGAATCCCTCCGCGATGTGCTCGTAGGGAGATGAATCGCGCGAGGCCGTGCGCAGCGCTTCAAATTTCATCAGCAACAGGCCGACGATGACGGCGATGTAGCTGGTGGCGTTGGCGAAAAAGCACCAGCCTTCTCCGATGCGCGCCACCAGAATCCCGGCGATCGCCGGGCCGATGATGCGTGCGCCATTGAACATGGAAGAATTCAGCGCGATGGCATTCATCAGGTCGTCGCGCACCACCATGTCAATTAACAAGGATTGCCTGGCCGGAACGTCGAAGGCGTTCACCGCGCCCAGCAGCGCGGCGAGCGCCACCACTTCCCACACTTTGATTACGTTCAACAGCGTCAGAGTCGCCAGCGTCGCCGCCAGAATCATCGAACATACCTGCGTGCCAACCACCACGTGGTGGCGATTCCAGCGGTCGGCCGCGAGGCCTCCCAGCGGCGCCAGCAGAAAAATGGGAATTTGTCCCGCGAAGCCCACTACGCCCAGCAACAGGGACGATCCGGTGAGCCGGTAAACCAGCCACGCTTCCGCGATGTTCTGCATCCACGTGCCGATCAGAGAAATCATCTGCCCACCGAAGAAGAGCTGAAAATTGCGGTGGCGCAGAGAACGCACCATGTCCTGAAAACGCGAACGAATTTGTGGCCCGGCCGGCGAGGAAGGCGTTGCTGTGTCCGCGGTTGCCATTACATTAATTGTACGATGCAATGCCGCGCACGCCGGTTTCGATTCTGTGCGCGCGTGTCCGAACGTTAGTTTTTTGGGCGGCGGACTGCGCACCGCATGCGCCGGCGGTCGCCTACTGTTGGGGATGGGGTGCGCTGGGCGTTTCTTGCGGACCCGCCAGCAAACGGCTGCAAGCGCGCAGCATGCGGCGATACGGCCAGACCCGGTCGCGAAAGAGAATTTCGCCCTCGCGTGGTTTCGAGTAGAACCAGCGCGCGAGCAGCGAAAGATGGTCGGGCAATTCCGGCGCCGCCGCACGCAAGCCGTAACGCTCCCGGAAATTCTTTTCGCGCTGCGGCGCGCCGGCAACATCGCTTTGCGGTTCCGCTTGAATTTCGCTCTCGTGTTTTTGGGAGCGAGGTTTGGAACCGGCTTCGCTTCCCTCTTCGTTCCAGCCCGGTTCCAACGCATCCTTCAAGATTGCTTCCACCGAACGCGGCTCGCTGGAAATTTCCGCAAAACGCAGGAACAAAGGCTCCTCGAGCATCCCGGAGCGCACTGGATACACCGCGACGGTCTGCGGCTCGGCCGCCCGCTGCAGAATCACCAGATCCAACTCTTCGATGCGCCGCGCGAGGTCCGGCATCCCGCGCAAAACGGCCGTCACCTTTTCCAAGCGCTTGTGCAGCCCCGCAGCCCGCTCGAAATCCAGCGCCTCGCTGGCGCCTTCGCGTTCCTGCGCCAGGCGCTCGGTCAACGCGCTGCCCGTGGATTCCAGCGTTTCCAGCAGGCGCCCCAGTTCGACGTCGTATTCCTCCTGCGTGCATCCCGCGAAGCATGGCGCGAGGCACATTTTCATCTCCGAATACATGCAGCCGGGAAAAGCCGGGTCGCGCCGGATTTTAATCTGGCAGCGGCGCGTCTTGAAGAGATCCAGAAAGCTTTCGCTGAAATCCTCGGCGGAGCGCCGCGAGCCGAACGGTCCGAAGTAGAATCCTTCGTCGCCGCGAATGCGCCGCGTGACGTAGCAGCGCGGGTAGGAGTTGCGCAGGTTCACTTTCAACATGGCGGGCGGACGCAAACGCATCAGCTCGCGGTAGCGGCCGGGGAAATACAGTCGGGCGTTCTGGTAGAAAGCCAGGTTCTGCTCGAATTTTGAGCCGGTGACGCGATAGCGGATGCACGCCGTGACTTCGCGCAGATTCAATTGTTTGGAGGCAGCCTCCGGCGCGCTCAGCAGTCGTTCCGCGGCGCGGCGTATGTCCGCGGTGCGCGCCAGATACGGCTGCGCGCCGGCCGCGCGCATCTCCAGCAGAAAGATTCCGGGCCGCGCGGGCATGGCCGCGAAGAAATCCGGAGAGAAGTCCGCGAAGAATTCCAGGGCGCAATCGAGGTCGAGCACGTTGCTAGCATACAACGGCGGGAAAGGCAGGCAAACACTCGCGCCGGGTGGCACGGAAACCGGCAGCAAACGTTGCAATGGTGGAGTAATTGCGCTCGGACGTGGCGTGCCGGACCCGACAATCCCTTGTCGCCGGGCATCCGCACAGCCGGACGAACGTTAATAGCTCTTCAACACCCACGCGGCGATCACCAATCGCTGGATTTCGCTGGTGCCTTCGTAGATTTCGGTGATGCGCGCGTCGCGGTAGGCGCGCTCGACGGGATACTCGCTGCTGTAGCCGTAGCCGCCGTGAATTTGCATGGCCTTGTGGGCGACGCGCGTGGACATCTCGCTGGCAAAAAGTTTGGCGATGGCCGCTTCCATCGAAAAGCGCGTGCCGGAATCCTGCTTCCAGGCCGCGCGCCGCAGCAGCAGCCGCGCCGCGTCAATTTCCGTGGCCATGTCCGCCAGCATGAATTGAATCGCCTGAAAATCCGCGATGGGGTGGCCGAACGCCTGGCGTTGCTGCGCGTAGCTCAGCGCCGCTTCGAACGCGCTCTGGGCGATGCCGGTGGCCTGCGCCGCGATGCCGATGCGCCCACCGTCGAGGGTCGAAAGCGCCACCTTGTATCCTTCGCCTTCCGCGCCGATGCGATTCTCGGCAGGCACTTCGCAATCGCTGAAGGAAAGCTCGGTGCAAGCCGTCGCATGGATGCCCAGCTTCTTTTCTTCCTTGCCGACGGAAAATCCCGGCGTGCCCTTCTCAACGACCAGCGCGGTGATGCCCTTCTCGCCTTTTTCCGGCTGGGTATTCACATAGACGATAGCCGCATCCGCCGCTCCGCCATTGGTGATCCAGGCCTTCGTGCCGTTGATCACGTAGCGGTCGCCCTTGCGCACCGCTTTAGTCGCGAGCGCCGCGGCGTTCGAGCCGGCCTGCGGCTCGGTGAGAGCATAACATCCGATCTTTTCGCCGCGCGCAAACGGCAGCAGAAATTTCTGTTTCTGGGCGTCGGTTCCAAAGCGGTGAATGGGGTCGCAGTAGAGCGAATTCTGCACCGACAAGATCACGCCCGTCGAAGCACAGACGCGCGAGATTTCCTCGATCACGATCGCGTAGCTGATGTGATCCATCCCCGCGCCGCCTTCGTTTTCAGGGATGGCCACGCCGGTCAATCCCAGCTCCGCGGCCTTCTGAAACAGCCCGCGCGGATATTTCCCGGTCTCGTCGTTTTCCTTCGCCAGCGGCTTTACTTCCGCCTCGGCGAATTCGCGCACGCTTTTTTGCAGCAACTGCTGTTCTTCGGTGAGTTCCAGGTTCACTTCACGTCTCCGAACGCACGCCCGAGCGCCAGAAATAAGACGCAATTGTACCTTGGCGCGGCGCGCCTGTCACAACGGCAACCGGTCGGATCACACGCGATTTGCAGTCAGCGCGCGGCTGAGCGAAAATGAACTGGCAGGAGCTGATTTCATTCGCACTTGGGAGGCTTCAATGGCTGGAGCGAAATTCGTGGTTCTGTATCCGATGCCGAAGGACGTGGCGGCATTCGAAAAAGTCTATCTGGAAGAGCACGTGCCGATGGCGGTGGAGAATCTGAAGGGCAAATCGAAGATCGTGGCGAGCAAGCCGGTGGAATCGGTGCTGGGCAAGCCCGCGATCTACCGTTACGTGGAGGTTCACTACCCTTCAATGGAGGCGTTGCAGGCCAGCCTGGCGTCGCCCGGCGCGAAGAAGACAGCCGAGCACGCCGTAAAGATATCATCCGGCGGGGCGCCGACTTTCCTGATTGCCGAAGAGCAGGTCTTCGAGTTCTAGCCGGCCAGAGCGCTGCGCAGCTTTTCGTAGGTGGTAGCTAGATCTTCGGGCTCGACGCGGGTTTCGCCAACCACGGTCATGAAGTTGGAATCGCCGGACCAGCGCGGCAGCACGTGCATGTGCAGGTGGCTGGTGACTCCCGCGCCCGCAGCTCGGCCCAGGTTCATGCCGAGGTTGTAGCCCTGGGGATGATAAGTTTTCTCCAGCGCCGACTGCGCGCGCTGCGCGAGAGTCATGATCTCCGCAAGAGTGTCCGGGTCGCTGGCGGGCAGGTCCGCGGAGTGCACGTAGGGAACGATCATCACGTGCCCAGAAGTGTAAGGAAAGCGATTGAGGATGATGAAATTCTTGCGTCCGCGGAAAACGATCAGCGTCCGGGCGTCATCGTTGGCCGCCATTGCGTCGCAGAAAACGCAGCCTTCGTCCTTCTTGGCATCCGCGATGTAGCGATACCGCCAGGGCGTCCACAGATAATCCATCCCGGTTCAGTCCCCGCTCAACTTTAGCTGCCGTGCTCGGGCGCGCCACCACCGCCGCCGCCGGAGGGGCGCGGATTATTCACATAATCCTTCAGTTCCTTGCTGGGCTTGAAGAAGGGAATCTTCTTGGCCGGGACTTCCACCTTGGCCCCGGTCTTGGGATTCCGGCCGGTGCGGCCGCGCCGCTGGCGGGTGCGAAAGCTACCGAAGCCGCGTATCTCGATCTTGTCGTCGGCCTGCAACGCGGCGATGATGCTTTCGAAAATGGTCTCCACCACGGCCTCAGATTCCTTGCGTGGCAGTTCGGTGACGCGGGTGACCTCTTCGACGAGCTCCGCCTTCGTCATCGTATGCTCTTTGTTTCCATGCTCTCCGGCAGCTTCTGCCATAGGTGAGAGCCTCCTCGTTAAGATTTCGGTTTGAACTGGGCCTCTTGTGCGTTAGGGAGGGGCAACGCATGTCCTTGCATATCACCAATCTACCGCAAGGTAAATGATTTTCCTGCGAGAAATCGCTCCGGCCGGGCCGCCCCCGCGCCCCTCACCGGAGCCGCAATCTACGAGGATTGCCGCTTGGCCATGATCGCATCGCCGATCGTAGCCGTCGGCGACGACTTCGGCGTCCGGGTCGTGCTCGCCCGGAACGTTTCGATCTCCTGCCGCTCCACCTGCTTCTGCGCCGCGCGGTAACTCAAGCTGATCTTGTGCTGTTCGGGTTCCAGCCGCAGGATTTTGAATTCATACTCGTTGCCCGCGGCCAGTACAGCCGTGACGCGAGCTCCGCGCGCGGCCTTTTCCTTGTCGCGGTCGCCTTTGGGCCGGCGCTCCTCGATTTCGGAAACGTGACAAAGCGCCTCGATACCCTCCGCCAGTTCGACGAAGGCGCCAAAATCGGTGGTGCGCGCCACCTTGCCCTTCAGCACATCGCCGATTTTGTGCTCGGCGAACCAATTCGCCCAGATATCCTTTAATTGCTTGATGCCCAGCGAAAGGCGCCGGTTCTGCGAATCCACCTTCAGGACCTTGGCTTCCACCGTTTCGCCCTTCTTGAATTTCTCGCTGGGGTGCTTGATGCGCTCCGTCCAACTGACGTCGCTGATGTGGATGAGGCCTTCCATGCCCTCTTCGATTTCGACGAATGCGCCGAAATCCGCGAGGTTGCGGATGCGTCCGGTGATGACCGCGCCCACCGGATATTTTTCCGCGGCGGCTTCCCAGGGGTCGGGCAAAGTTTGCTTCAATCCCAGCGAAATCCGGCGCTGGTCGGTCTTCACTTCCAGCACCACCACCTCCAGTTCGTCGCCTTCCTTCACGATCTTGCCCGGATGTTTGGTGCGCTTCGACCAGCTCATTTCGCTGACGTGCACCAGCCCCTCGACGCCCGGCTCGATCTGCACGAACGCGCCATAGTCCGTGACGCCCACCACTTTCCCGTGCACGCGCGTGCCCACCGGAAAGCGTTCCGGCACTGTGGCCCAGGGGTCCGGCAGCAATTGCTTGCGGCCCAGGGAAATGCGCTGCTTGTCTTTATCGAATTTCAGGATTTGGACCTGCAACTCGTCGCCCGCTTTCACGATGGATGAAGGATGCGGCACGCGGCCCCAAACCAAATCGCTCACGTGCAGCAGGCCGTCCATGCCGCCCAGGTCCACGAACACGCCGTAATCCGTGACGTTTTTTACTTTGCCGGTAACGACCGCGCCCTCCGAGAGCGAACCCATCAGGCTCTCGCGCTTCGATTTCTGGTCTTCTTCCAGGATGGCGCGGCGGCTCACCACCACGTTGCCGCGTTTGCGGTTCAACTTCAGTACGCGGACTTCGATCTCTTTGTCCTTCCAGGAATCCAGATCGTGCACCGGCCGCAGTTCAATCTGCGAGGCCGGCAGGAACGAGCGCACGCCGATATCAACTACCAGGCCGCCCTTAATCCGCTCGGTTACCTTGCCCTTGACGGTGGCGTGCTCGCGATAGGACTTCTCGATGCGTTCCCACACGCGGCGACGGTGCGCGCGCACGTGCGACAGCAGCACGTAGCCGTCCTTCTGCGCGTGCAAACGCTCCACCTCGATTGTCTGGCCCGCTCCGAATTCGATGGGGCTGCCGGAATCGAGGAATTCCTGCGCGGGTACCAGCCCTTCGAACTTTCCGCCCACGTCCACGATGACTCCGGCGTCCGTTACCGCCAGCACGTGCCCGTCGAAAATCTCGCCCTCGGCGGCGGCCGGCTCGGGCACCGCAAACTGTTCCATAAGCTGGTCCATCGTCTGCGTGGAATCGCCGGAATCGGAGGATTCGCCGGCTTCGGCGGCCGCTTTGGCAGCGGCAGCCTTTGCGGCAAATGGTGATTCGATTGCCGCTGTCAATTCGGGATCGGCGGCTGGTGCGGACGAGTCCGCAATCGGGGCTGCCGCGCCAGATTCAACGGCGCTCGCAGCCTCCCCTGCCTCGGTTGCTTCCGGCGCAACAGTGGATGGTTCCGCTTGCGCGCTTTCCACGGCCGGAGGTTCCGGCGCGCGCGCCACGGCCGTTGCCGCTCCGGAGGAGGCCGTGGCGCTGGCAGCGCCCATGGAACTAGCAGGAGGCTCGGATACCGATTCGGAGACGTTCCCGGGAGGTGTGTCTAGCGGCGGTTCCGCACTGGCTGATTCCGCGGTGGCAGTTGGAACATTCGGGTCGTGTTCGGGTGACATGGGGAGCGGCCTCCGTACGGATTCGTGCCCTACTACCGAGGATTCGGACTCGGCTACTCCACCCACGGGGGTTTGGAGCAATGAAGGGGACCGAACGCCCACGCTAGACGTTCTTGTCACGAGGATGATAACCGCCCGCTTCGCGCATTGTCAACAAACCATCGCGCCAGGGCCGCCCCGCCCGCAGTCGTGCAAGACAAAACAAATGTTGCGCGGTGATGACCGGAAGATTTTGTTTCAGGAGCAAGCGGCGCAACGGATTCTGCCGGACGTGCATTCGACCCGATTCGGGGCAATCGCTATGAACGGAAGCGGCCGGCGTGGCGAATCTCCTTGCGGTAATCGGGGGCGGATATCTCGACGGTGCGGCACATCTCGTAGAGGCGCGAACGGATGCGCCTGCCGACGCGCTCGGTGAGCGAATCCTCGATCGTGGGGGAGCGCATGCCCGCGACGCGCGACGGCGGCGCCCCCGGTGCAGAATTACCTGCCCCGCCATCGGAATCCAGAAAATTGGTGGTGAGCAGCGTTACCCGCTTTTCGTTGTAACGCGTGTTGAGCACGTGGCCGACCGTCTCGAGAGCCCAAGCCGACGGCTTGCTTGAGCCCACGTCGTCGAGGACCAGAATTTCCGTCTTCAGTACCGGCTCGAGCACGCTCATTTCCGTGGCCTGGCTCTCGGGGTTGTAGCTATCCTGAATCGCTTTTAGCAGCTCGCGATAATCGTAAAAGAGCCCGCTGAATCCGCGGAGCACCACGGCCTTCATGGCGGAAACCGCCAGGTGGGTCTTGCCCACCCCGCACGGACCCATCAGAAGCAGTCCGTGCTCGGTGCGCGCGTCGGCCACCGGAGTAAACTCCTCGGCAAAGCGCTGCACCATCAGCTTGGCCTGCGCGAGGCTGCGGTTCCAGGCCGCAAGCTGCTCGCGCGTGACGTTTTCGATATCGTTGTCTGTCTCGTAGTTCTCAAAATCGCAATGGCGGTAGCGTTCCGGCACCCGCGCGCGTTGCATTGCGCGCTCGCTGCGGTCGCCTGTGGTGCAATCGCACGGCACGGCCCAGACCATCTTCGGTTCGCCGGCTCCGGCGCCCGGCCGGTCCGCGGCCAGCGCCTGCGCGCCTTCCGCAGTCCGCTCGACCACTTTCCAGCCGCTGCCTTCGCAATGAGGACAATCCGCTCGCGCCATGTTGCAAGGATAAGCGCGGCGGTCGTTGCGTGCAAGGACACCCGAGGCTGTGGAAGATATCGTCTCCTGTGGAAAGATCTGTCGCGAACGATGAGCGAATCTCACGGCGAATCGCCCGACAAGGCGACGGACAACGGTCAAACGAAAGGCGCCCAGCGAAAGCTAGCCGCTACAAAGGACCTCGTTATGGAGTGCGGGAGCTTGCTCCCGCTTTCTCTTGGGCGAGGCTCGCCTCGCCCTTTGCGTCTTGCGATTGCGCTGCGGCGAGCATAGCGGCGGCGAGCCGCCGCACTGCATATCGTTTGTGGGGCGCGACAAATGGCGGCTATGGCACGGCTCTGCGCTAGCGGGAACGAAGTACGGGCCAGTTACTTATGGACGCGGATGGCTTGGCGCGGGGTAGTGCGCACGATGGCGTTGCGATATTTGCGGTCGTCGCCGGCATTGAAGCCGCGCGCCATTTCGCTGCGCACGAAATGGGTGAAGGCCTCCATCTGCGACTGCATTTCCGCCATCTTATCGCGCATGTTGAGGATGATTTCGATGCCGGCGAGGTTCACGCCCAGTTCGCGCGTGAGATTCAAAATCACTTCCAGCCGTTCCAGGTCCTGGTCGGTGTACAGCCGGGTATTGCCCTGCGAGCGTGAAGGCGTGAG
The DNA here is from genome assembly GCA_049300435.1 of Candidatus Acidiferrales bacterium. Lineage (GTDB taxonomy): Bacteria > Acidobacteriota > Terriglobia > Acidiferrales > UBA7541 > Palsa-295. The sequence continues at coordinate 44,725 of JBAQJS010000020.1, forward strand.
CAGGCCCACGCGCTCGTACAGCCGCAGCGTCTGCGGATGCAGCTTGTACAGCTCCGCCACCGCGCTGATCATGTAACCGGCTTTCGCTCGTTTCCTGGGACGCGCTGCCATGAACCCTCTCCTCACACTGTCGCGCGGGAAAATATCTCGGTCCGCGGATCTTCCGGATCGAGTTTGCTGAGTTCCTTCAGAAGATTGCGCACGCGCTCGTCTTCCGGTTTCGGGACCACGATCTGCACTTCGACGATCTGGTCGCCGCGCTTTCCCGGCTGGCGGATCGAAGGCGCGCCCTTCTCGCGCAGGCGCAGTTTCTTGCCGCTGTTGGTTGCGGGAGGAATGCGCACCTGGGAGCGGCCGTCAATCGTCGGCACCTCCACCTTCGCGCCCAGTGAGGCCTCCGTCACGGTGACCGGAACCACAGTATAGAGGTCGTCGCCGCGGCGCTCAAAAAACGGATGCGGCTCGACCTTCATCACGATGTACAGATCGCCGGGAGGGCCGCCGTGCAATCCGGCGTTGCCGCGCCCCGCAACGCGCACGCGCGAACCGGTCTGCGCGCCGGGCGGGATGCGCACATCCAGCGATTCCACGCGCGGCACGCGCCCCTCGCCGCCGCAATTGCGGCACATGGTGTGCAGCCGCCCGCTGCCGCCGCAGCGCGAGCACGCAATCTGAAAACGCATCTTGCCGCTTACCTGCGTCACCTGCCCGCTGCCGCCGCAGGTGGGGCAGACTTTTTCATCGCCCGGCTGCACGCCCGCTCCGTGGCAGACGTTGCACACATCCAGACGCGTAATGCTCAGCTTCTTCACCGCGCCGCGCATCGCTTCCGCAAAAGTAATGTCGATCTGAAACTCCAGATCGCTGCCGGGCTCACGCTCGGTGGCTGCGTGCGCCGCGTTCTGCCCGCGGAAGACCTGGCTGAAAAGATCGCGGAAGCTGGTCCCCCCGCCTCCCGCGCTGCCTCCCCCAAAATCAAATCCGCCGAAATCGAAGTGCACGTCTTCCGGCGCGTTGCCGCCGTAGCTATATCCCGCGCCCGGCGGCGGAACTCCGCCCTGGCCCGGCGTGTTGAAACCGAACTGGTCGTACACCTGGCGCTTCTTGGTGTCTGAAAGAACTTCGTAGGCTTCCTGAATCTCCTTGAACTTTTCTTCGGCGGATTTGTCGCCGGGATTCAGGTCGGGATGATATTTGCGCGCCAGCTTCCGATAGGCCGCGCGAATCTCCTTCAGCGCCGCCTTGCGCGGGACGCCCAGGAGCTCGTAATAATCTTGTTTAGTGGTGGTCGCCATATCCGCTCGGCCTCTGAGCCGCTTGCATCATGCACACAAATAGAGGGGCGGGTCCCATGTTCGTATCCATGGACCCGCCCCCGCGTTCACAAGTCACTTCGCTCTGCTCTCGCGGACCGGCGCTGCCGGTTCCGCGGGCTGAAACCACGCGTTGCGTGATTTCAATTCGGCTTCTTCGAGTCGTCCACATCCACGAACTCGGCATCTACCACGTCGCCTTGCCCGGAAGTGTTGCCGCCCGGAGCCGCACCGCCGCTCGCGCCATCCGTGCCGCCTTGCGCTCCCGCTGCCGCGCCCGCCGCCTGCTGCGCCTTGTACATCGTCTCGGCGATGTGATGCGAAGCCTTGGTGAGGCTTTCCGCGGCCGCGGTCAAACGCTCCAGCCCGCCCTCGGCCAGCGCTTTGCGCGCTTCCTCGATGGCGTCTTCGGCAGTCTTCACGTCGGACTCGGCCAGTTTCTCGCGGTTGTCCTTGACGACTTTCTCCGTCTGGTACACCAGGTTATCCAGCCGGTTGCGCGCTTCCACTTCGGAAAGCCGCGCCTTGTCCTCCGCCGCATGGGAATCCGCCTCCTTCTTCATGCGTTCGGCTTCTTCCTTGGTCAGCCCGGTCGAAGCGGTAATGGTGATCTTCTGCTCCTTGCCGGTGGCGTTGTCCTTCGCGGAGACATTCAAGATGCCGTTCGCGTCAATATCGAACGTCACTTCCACTTGCGGCATACCGCGCGGCGCCGGCGGCAATCCGACCAGATGGAATTTGCCGAGTGAACGGTTTCCACTGGCGACGGGCCGCTCGCCCTGCAGCACGTGAATTTCAACTGAGGTCTGATTGTCCGCCGCAGTCGAGAACGTCTCCGACTTGCGCGTCGGAATCGTGGTGTTGCGCGGAATCAGCACGGTCATCACGCCGCCGAGCGTTTCCACGCCCAGCGAAAGCGGCGTCACGTCCAGCAGCAGAATGTCCTTCACTTCGCCGGCCAGCACACCGCCCTGAATGGCCGCGCCCACCGCCACCACTTCGTCGGGATTTACGCCCTTGTGGCCTTCTCTCCCGAACAAGTCTTTCACTAGTTGCTGAATCATCGGCATGCGGGTCTGCCCGCCGACCAACACCACCTCGTTGATCTTGCTGGCGTCCACGCCCGCGTCCTTCATGCACTGCTTGCAAGGCTCGACGGAACGCTTGACGATGTCCTCCACCATGGATTCCAGCTTGGGCCGGCCCAGCTTCTTCACCAGGTGCTTCGGGCCGCTGGCATCCGCCGTGATGAAAGGCAGATTGATTTCGGTCTCCTGCGTGGTCGAGAGTTCGATCTTGGCGCGCTCCGCCGCATCGCGCAGACGTTGCAGCGCCATCTCGTTCCCCTTGCTGTGCAGGTCCAGACCTTCGTCCTTCTTGAACTCCTCGACCAGCCAGTCCACGATGCGTTGATCAATGTTGTCGCCGCCCAAGTGCGTATCGCCGTTGGTGGCCTTCACTTCGATCACGCCTTCGCCTACTTCCAGAATGGAGATGTCGAACGTGCCGCCGCCGAAGTCGTACACGGCGATGGTTTCGTCCTTCTTCTTGTCCAGCCCGTAGGCCAGCGCCGCCGCGGTCGGCTCGTTAATGATGCGCTTCACGTCGAGCCCGGCGATCTTGCCGGCGTCTTTGGTCGCGGTGCGTTGCGCGTCGTTGAAATACGCGGGCACGGTGATCACCGCTTCCGTGACCTTCTCGCCGAGGAAGTCCTCCGCGGCCAGCTTCAGCTTCTGCAGGATCATCGCCGAGATTTCAGGCGGCGTGTATTTCTTGTCGTACGCCAGAACCGCGACGCCTTCGCCCTGACGCACCACCTTGTAGGGCACCATCTTCATTTCTTCGGTGACTTCGTCAAATCGGCGGCCCATAAACCGCTTGATCGAATAAATCGTGTTTTCCGGGTTGGTGATGGCCTGGCGCTTTGCCACCTGCCCCACCAGACGCTCCCCGCTCTTGGTGATGCCGACCACCGAAGGGGTCGTGCGCGCACCTTCCTGGTTCGGAATCACGGTCGGCTCACCGCCCTGCATCACGGCCACCACCGAATTCGTCGTGCCCAGGTCAATTCCTATAATCTTGCTCATGGATCGCGCTCCTATTTCCTTCGGCCGGCCTCATAGGGGCAAGCGCGGCTCGAAAGCCTCACGATAATACACGTTGAGTGTAACGTTGTCAAGTTTCTTGTGTGCCTGTATTCTGCTGTAAATGCTGCCCTTATAGTCAGCTTTCGCCGTTTCGCTCCACCCCCCTCCCTAGCCTCGCTTGCTCCACTCCATCGCCATCCCGCTCCTCCCAGGCGCCCCAGCTCCCATCCTTCCGCATCGCCCTGCCCTGGGGCAGCCCAAAACAGCACACCGCCGCACAACCCAGCGCGTTCCGCCCGACTTTTCGAGTTACAATGCTTTTCGTTCTCATTCGATGCTCAGGAGGAAGAGTTGACATCAGTTACCGCCCGCATTTTCATCAGCGGCAAGGCCTCGAGAGCACCATGGGCCGCCGTACTGCTAGCAGCTGCATTCATCTCGCCCGCGGCCGTCGCCCAAACCCCCGCTAAGACCACAACGCATTCGCACCACTCATCGTCCGCCTCCGATCCAGCGGCCGCTGCCGCGCCAGTGAAGACCGTCGGCAACCGCAACGCGCCCATCACCATGGAAGTTTTCAGTGATTATCAGTGCCCATCCTGCGGCAATTTTTTTGAAGTTACGCTGCGCCCCATGATCCAGGAGTACGTCGCGAGCGGGAAGGTGTACCTGGTGCATCACGATTTCCCGCTGCAAATGCACACCTACTCCGGCCAGGCCGCCCGCTGGGCCAATGCCGCCGCGAAAATCGGCGAATTTCAGGACGTGGATGCCGCCCTGTTTGACAATCAAGCCCGCTGGTCCATTGACGGCGACATCGAGAAGTACGTGGCCGGGGCGCTAAGCCCAGCTAATCTGAAGCGCGTGGAAGCGATTCTGCGGCCCTGCACCGGGCCTGCGCCCACGTCCAAAGTGGATCGCTCCGTGCCGGCCGCCGATCCCGGCTGCCCAGTGGACAGTTACATCATTCAGGACATCGTCCTGGGCTACCAGATTCCGGTGCAAGCCACGCCCACGTTCGTGATTCACTACAAGGGCCAGACCTACCCTGCGTCATCCGGAATTATCACCTGGCCGATTCTGAAGCAGTTTTTCGATACGCTTTTGAGCCAATAACGGCGGGCCGGAGCCATTGCCACACCCATGACTGCCACCACCACGCGCAGACACCTTGCAAAAATCCTGCTGATTTTGGGGCGGCTGGTTCTAGCCGCTATCTTCCTCGTAGCGTCCTACGCCAAGCTGAAGCCGCAGGCGGCGGGGCCATGGTCGGGCGCTTCCGTGAGAATTTCCCTTTCGATGTTCGCGATGCAGGTGGACTCCTACCAGTTGCTGCCTCCGCCGCTGGTCAGTCCCGTTGCGCATCTGCTGCCGCCGTTCGAACTTTTTCTGGGCCTGTGGCTGCTGAGCGGCGTGCTGCTGCGGTACTCGGCGCTGGTAACCACGCTGCTCCTGAGCGGCTTTTTCGCCACCCAGGTGCGCACCTACCGCGCAGGCCTGGAAATCAATTGCGGATGCTTCGGCCCGGGCGAGCGCCTGGGTCCCAAGACGCTGCTGCACGACGGCTCGTTCCTGGCGCTCGCGCTAGCGGTGACCATCGGCGCGTTCCTGCTGGCCTACAAACGCCGTGAGCCAGCGGCGCTGGCGAGCGCGGCGCCTGGCACTCCTCAGGGAGCGGATTAGAGCTCGCAAGCCATTGCCGCGCGAAGCTTCTTCCTGCAAGATTCTCGCCTGCCGCCATTCCGCAATCATCCCGCGCGATATAGAATGTTGCGTTTGGCCAGGAGGAAATGAATGCTTCGAGTTTCGCGCTTCGCCGCGTTTATTCTGCCCGTAGCACTATTCATCGCCTTCGTCGCGCCCCAGGTTTTCGCGCAAACTTCCGCCGCCTCGCAGGCCAAGAAAGACCTTACCCTGGAACGCCTCATCAGCCCTCCCTTCCTCGGCGGGCGCACCACCCAGGGCATCGAATGGGCGCCGGACTCGAGGCGCTTTTCCTATCTCGACCGGCAGGGCGCGGGGAAAACGGCCGTCCTCGAGCTCTGGACCATGGACGCCGCCACTGGCGAGCGCAAAGTTCTGGTCAATGCCGACACGCTGAAATCGCTGACGCAGCCCGAGAAAGCCAAAGCCACGCAGGCGACCGGCCTGGGCCGCGTCCAGCCGGAAAATTACCTGTGGTCGCCGGACGGAAATTCGCTGCTCTTCATCGGCAGCAACAGCCTGGTGCTGCTCGATCTTCAGACCATGACGCCCAAGCCGGTGCTGAGCAGCGAACACGAGATCGAAGATCCCCGGTTTTCGCCCGACGGCCGCTGGATCAGTTTTTCACGCGACGCGAACCTCTTCGTCGTGAACCTCGCGAGCGGCGCCATCACCGCGCTCACCACCGGCGGCAGCGAGGAAGTCCTGAAGGGCAAGCTCGACTGGGTATATCCCGAGGAACTGGACGCGCGCACGGCTTACTGGTGGTCGCCCGATTCCTCGAAGATCGCGTATTACCAAATGGACGAGCGCCCAGTGACGCGCTATCCCATCATGGACATGAGTTCGCCCACCGGCGCGATGGAATACACGCGTTACCCGCAAGCGGGAGAAGCCAATCCCATCGTGCGCGTCGGCGTGGTGGCCGTCAGCGGCGGCGAAACCAAATGGCTCGATACCGGCGCCGATACCGACGTCTATCTCGCCCGCGTGAACTGGCTGCCGGACAGCCGCCGCGTGGCGATCCAGCGCCTCAATCGCGCGCAAAATCAGCTCGATTTGTTGTTTTGCGACGCCGCCAGCGGCGCTTCCAAAACCATCCTCACCGAATCCGACACATATTGGATCAACATCAGCGACGATCTCTACTTCTTCTCCGACGATAAGCGCTTCCTGTGGTCCAGCGAACGCAGCGGCTTCCGCCATCTCTATCTCTACGATGATTCCGGCAAGCAGCTCGCGCAACTCACCAGCGGCGCCTGGGCGATTTCCGACCTGGGCGGTTTCGGCCCGGGCGCAGTAAATCATCCGGCGGTGGACGAGGCGCGCGGTTACGTTTATTTCATCTCCAATAAAGATGATGCGCGCGACACACAGCTGTACCGCGTCTCGCTGCGCGACGAATCTCTTACCCGCATCACCAAGGAATCCGGAACCAACTCCGTGCAAATCTCGCCGGACACTTCCACCTTTGTGGACTCCTTCTCGAACGCGGCCACTCCCACCCGTCAGGATCTGTATCGCATGGACGGCACGCGCGTCGCGGTGCTCAACGAAGACAAGATCCCGGAGCTGGCCGACTATCGCCTGACGCCCGTTGAGTTCGTGCAGGTGCCGGCGGACGACGGCACGCAGCTCAACGCTTCGATCATCAAGCCGCCGGACTTCGATCCCGCGAAGAAATATCCCGTGCTGATCTACGTGTACGGCGGCCCGCACGTTCAGCTGGTGCGCAATTACTGGGGCGGGCTGCGCTACCTGCTGGACGAGCTCTACGCCGAAAAGGGCTACATCCTTTTTTCGCTCGATAACCGCGGTTCCTGGGGCCGCGGCCACGCCTTTGAAACCCCGATCTACCATCACATGGGCAAGATCGAGCTGCAGGATCAACTGGCCGGCGTAAAATATTTGAAATCCCTCGGCTACGTGGATCCCGCCCGGATCGGTATCACCGGCGGCAGCTACGGCGGCTACATGACTCTGGAAGCGCTCTGCAACGCGCCAGACGTCTTCAAGCTGGGCGTGGCCGACGCGCCCGTGACCGATTGGAAGCTCTACGACACCATTTACACCGAGCGTTACATGGGCCGCCCGCAAGACAATCCGCAGGGCTACAAAGACTCTTCGCCGGTCAATCAGGCCGAGGACATCAAGGGCAAACTGATGCTGGTGCACGGCACCGGCGACGACAATGTCCACTTCGCCAATTCCGTCGAGCTGCTCAACGCCCTGATTGACAGCGGCAACTATCCCGATCAGCTCATGGTCTTCCCCGGACGCGGGCACGGCATCAGCGACGCACGCGCTCGCCTGGTGGAGATCAGGCGCAGCATGGAGTTTATTTTGGGGAATCTTTAGACGAACGGGCGGAAAGCGGCGAAGACTTGCGGCGCGTTTCTGATAGAATAGGAAGACGCGCGGCACCCGCCGCTGTTTTTCGAGTTGCCAGACTGCTGGGTGAGAGAATAATGCGGATCGGATATCAGTGTGGGATCGTTCGCAGCACGTTGCGCCACGGGCGCGAGATTTTCGCCGGCCCGGCCCGGATGGCCGTGGGCCTGCTGCTCGCCGGCGCCCTCTCGCCATTTGTGGTCTGCGCGCAAACCCCCGAAGCGCCTCCGGCCGCCGCGCCTGCGGAACAAGTTCCGGTGATGGAGGCCGATCCGTCCGCTCATCTGCTCGAGAGCGGATACCAGCATCTTTACGAACTGAATTTCGTGGGCGCCCGCGCGGATTTCCAGGCCTACCAGAAAGCGCGCCCGGAGGATCCCCTCGGCAAGGCTTCCGAAGCCGCCAGTTACCTGTTCGAACAGTTCCACCAGCGCGGCGTGCTCACTTCCGAGTTTTTCGTTAACGATCAGACCTTCCTGGGCGGAGTGCCGGGAAGCGCCGAACAGAATCGCAATGCGGGGTTCGTCATCGCGAATAATCAGGCCCGCGCGCAAGCCAAAAAGCTGCTGCAGGTGAATCCGCACGATATC
>JBAQJS010000021.1:0-3333 GCA_049300435.1 Candidatus Acidiferrales bacterium
CCTGGGGCACGACGCCAGACGATGGTTTGCCGATCGACGCGCACGTGCCCGATCCGGTACGCGAACCCGACGAGGTGCGAAAAAACTACATTAAGGATGCGCTGGCCTATATGGGCATTGCGGCCGGCACCAAGCTGACTGACATCACCATCGACCGCATTTTCATCGGCTCCTGCACCAATGCGCGCATTGAGGATCTACGCGCGGCCGCCGCCGTACTCGCCGGCCGCGTCAGCAAGGTCCCGGGACTGGTCTCGCCGGGCTCCTCGCAGGTGAAACGGCAGGCCGAGGAAGAAGGGCTCGATCGTATTTTTCGCGATGCCGGCCTCGAATGGGCGGACTCCGGATGCTCGATGTGCGTCGGCATCAATGGCGATATCGTTGCGGCCGGCGAACGCTGCGCCTCTACCACCAATCGCAATTTCCGCGGCCGCCAAGGGCGCGGTGCGCGGACACACATAATGTCACCGGCCATGGTCGCCGCCGCGGCGGTCACCGGGCATCTCGCCGACGTGCGGCCCTTGCTGGCCGGGCGGAAAGTCTAGGAAACCACTGCGTGGAAAAATTCGTCTCACTCACCGCCAAAGCCTGCCCGCTGCCGCGACCCAATCTAAACACCGACCAGATCCTGCCGGCACGCTATCTGAAATGGCCGCGCACCAAGGGGCTTGGCACGGTGCTGTTTCAGGACCTGCGCTTCGACGCCGAAGGCAAGAAGCGGACGGATTTTCCGCTCAACCTGCCGGTCTGGCGCGACGCCAAAATCCTCGTCGGCGGGCGCAACTTCGGCGGCGGCTCGTCGCGTGAAGCCGCCGTCTACGCGATCTACGATTACGGCATTCGCTGCGTGGTCGCGCCGTCGTTCGGCGACATATTCGCGCAGAACGCGGTCAAGAACGGACTGCTCACAGCGGTTGTTTCGGAAGGCGATGCCGCGGAACTTGCGGCTGCAGTCGCTGCTGATCCCGGGCACGACGTTATTGTCGATGTTGAGCAAAGGACAATTCAATGTGGCAACCGAGTCTATAGCTTCTCTATCGATCTGGTCAGTCGCAATCAGCTCCTCAACGGCCGGGACGACGTCGACCTAACCGAAAGTTTTCGCACCCAAATATCTACCTATCGAATCTCCGACCGACTACGAAGACCGTGGGCAAACCCGGCAAAATCCTAAGCCAGTTCGGGCGCTTTCAATCTGATCGAGCAGTTCGATTCTTAATGAGCCGCCACGCAGCTTTTCGTCCTCCTTACTAGTCGCATCGTCGTTTTCGAAACCGCGACTGACTTCCGATAACAGCCATTATCGGAGGTAAGTCCGTTATGGCCCCCGGTTCGGACCTAACTCGGACATCGACGTCACGTCGCCGACGTGCCAGGAAGAAGACCAGCTGCAGCAAAATGCGGGCTAAACGGGGCTGCGATCTCAGGCCGCTCGCTCAACCCTCACGTTGATCTTGTCGCGGAGCGCCAGAAAATCGATCGGCTTAATCAGCTGATCGTCGGCGTCCGCTCCCGCACCTTGCGCCTCGCGAGATTGGCGGTTCCCTCGACGCACTATGCTGGCTTCCCGGCGGGGGCGCTGCTATCATCGTCGTTCATCCTCACAAGATCGTGCACCATATTCAGCCATATTCGCAGGACCTCACCGCGTACCATGTTGGTGACGTCGGCATCGCCGATGTGAACATGATCGCCCAGCCATATTGAGACCAGGTCGGCGAGCACGGCGCCCTGCACGTCCAGACCGAGACCGCTCAGCATCGGCTTGATGCGACCGGTAACCTCTTCGACCATGCTGGGCTTGTTGTCAGACGTCGGATTGCCTTTCATCGTGCAAACTCCAAGGGCTCGCGCACAGCGGCAGCGTTATTGGCTGTCGTGAGCATAGTGGTTCTGGGTTCGCCGATGGGAGGCGGGAGCGGAGCCCCGCTTTCTTCTTATTGCTTATTACCCGTTATTGAGGGCGTTCTTGCTTCTTGGCCCATCAAGGCAACATGGAGCCAATATCGATTCGGCCAAGATGTCAAATGCTCGGATATTGGATCCGAGAATGCCTATTCTCGAAAGTTAATCGCGCCAGAAATCTTTGAAGCGCGTTGGCGAGAGCTCGGTGTGGCGTACGGTGTGCTGGATATTCTTGTGACCGAGATAGTCCTGAATTGATCGCGTATCGTGACCATCAACTGCGAGCTTGTAACCGGCAGCGTGTCGCAACATGTGAGCATGCACCTGAAACGGAAAACCGGCTTTCCGCCCCGCCCGCTTGACCATCCAATTGAAGCTATCCGTTGTGAACGGGCCGCCACGTTCGCTTACAAATAAGAACGGTGACTTTGGCGCTTCCCGCTGTAGCTTGCGCAGCGCGCGCAGTTCGTCGCCGCGAACAGGATGCGTGTTCGGCTTGCCATTTTTCACCCTACGGACATGCAGCGTGGCCGAGTTGAAATCGATCTGCTCCCATCGCATGTCGCAGACTTCTGAAGCCCGCAATCCATGCCGGTAAGTCACCAGGATCATGGCGGCGTCTCGGTGACCGTAGCGATTGTTCTTTGCGGCCTCGATCAACTTCTCAACCTCCGTCTCGGTCAGGTGCTCTCGGGTACGAAGCTCTCGATTTGGCTGCCGCCTCGGGGTAACTGCTCGTTTTTCGGTGGTTGGCTTCACTAACCGCAAGTTTGATTTTGTTGCCATTTATCCCCTCCCCTCGCTACTGACTGCTCGTACAATAGCCGATCTACGAGCAGTTGGCACCGTATTGGGTGGTCAGCGAGTCTACTTGGTCGGGATAGGTGGGCTTCGAAAATTGGAGCCGCACGGACTCTGTGCATCGAGAAACTTATTATATCCAAAATCGAACGCGCCCCCCAATATTCGAGCGGATAATGATCAACTACGCTCGCTTCTGACGATAGCAGCGCCCGCGACCATCGCCTTTAATTTGCCGGATGCGACATCACGCGGGAGGTACTTCATGCCGCAGTCAGGTGCGATGATAAAATCTGTGGGCGCGGCAAAGAGTAGAGCGCGGCGAATGCGGTCAGCAACAATTTCTGGTGTTTCTATTTTCATATCCGAAAGATCAATCACGCCCAGAATAAGCTTCTTACCCTTCAGTTGCGTCACGACATTGCAGTCAAGCCTTGATTGAGCGGTCTCAAACGAGACCTGATCGCACGAACATTGGCTTAATTGACCGAGGAACGAGTAGCCGCTCGGTCGCTCATGAATCACGGCAGCATAGCCGAAGCAGATGTGAACAGCGGTCGTGCCCGCCACACCGTCGAGCGCAGAGTTCAGTGCCTTGAGTCCATACTCCTCGGCCGCCTTAGGCCG
>JBAQJS010000022.1:0-25160 GCA_049300435.1 Candidatus Acidiferrales bacterium
TACACCACGCTGGTAGGCACGGGATTTTCGCTCTTGTCAATCACGCTGCCGTGCAGCACTTTCAATTGTGCTTCCGCTTTTTTCTGGGCTTTGGTTTCTTCTTGCGTGCGGGCCGGCACAGCTACTAGAAATCCCAGGAACAAAATGACAATGGTCTGAAAGAATCGCTGTTTTTTCAAGGCATCCTTTTTTATTTCCAGCGCCTGCTGCTGGAAGGGCAAAACGAATGGCCGGATGGTGCGCCGGCTGGCGTGCGAACCGGCCTAAATTCCGGCTTACGATCCTAAGATGACGCGCATAGCGGAAAAGATGCGAGCCGAAGGCCAGAGGCGCTAGCTATTCGTCCGCGTCGTCGTCTTCCTCGTCTTCTTCGCCCTCTTCCTTGACGCTGGACTTTTCCTCTTCTTCGTCTTCTTCGTCGTCCTCGTCTTCGGAGATGACGATCAAGTGCACGGGATGCGTCTGCGTCACTTCCAGCTCGACGTCGCACTCCGGACAGCTGAGAATTTCGCCTTCTTCCACTTCGTCTTCGTCCAAATCAATTTCGGTGTCGCATTCCGGACATCGGGTCACGAGATTTCTCTCCTTCCTGGGTGTACGCCTACTGGCGGGCTATTATATACCGCAGCTGTCAAGCGAACGCGAGAGGGGATGTGTAAAGGTGACGGTGCAGCGCGAATATCCGGAGCATCCGCTGGTAGGCGTGGGCGGCGTAGTGATTCACGACGAACGCGCGCTACTGATCCGGCGCGGCGGTCCGCCCCTGCAAGGGGAATGGTCCATTCCTGGGGGCATGCTGGAACTGGGCGAAACCTTCGAGGAAGGCGTGCGCCGCGAATTGGCTGAAGAGACGGGCCTCGAAGTGCTTGTGCTCGATTTCATCGAAGTGTTCGAGCGCATTTTCCCGGATCCGGAGGGGAAAACGAAGTATCACTTCGTGATTCTGGATTATCTGTGCGGAGTAGTAAGCGGCGAAGCGCGCGCGGCAAGCGACGTGACGGACGTTGCCTGGGTGCGCGAAGAAGGCTTGGCAACCTACGCGCTTACCCCGACGGCCACGCGCGTGATCGCCAAAGCATTCGCGCTCGCCCGTGCTAGGCCGCCCCGGAAGTAGCGGCCACTAGCTCGCGGCGGCTTCCGGCAGGCGCCCGTAGCGGCGCTCGCGCCCGCGAAAATCCTCCACCGCGGCAGCCAGATCGCCGCCATCGAATTCCGGCCACATGCGCGGCGTGAAGAACAATTCCGCGTAGGCGCATTCCCACAGCATGAAGTCGCTCAGGCGGCGGTCGCCCCCGGTGCGAATCAGCAAATCCACGTCCAGCGCCGGGCCGCTCGAGTGGGTCACTTCGCCCAAGCGCTTGGCGAATTCGCGCTGCGAAACTTCCAGACTGGAAAGCATCCAGCAGGCGGCTCGCAGGATGGCATCGCGCGCGGAGTAATCCACCGCAATGCGCAATTCCAAGATGCGCCCCGCCGCCGTGAGCCTTTCGGCGGATTCGATGGCTTGCGCCAGCGCAGGCGGAATGCGGTCGCGCCGCCCAATTACGCGCAACCGGACGCCCGCGGCTGCGCACGCGGCGGCTTCCGTCCGGAAATATTCCTCGAGCAGACCCAGCAACGCCACCACCTCGCTCATCGGCCGTTCCCAATTGTCGGAGGAAAATGCGTACAGCGTCAGCGTGCCGATGCCCAGTCCGGGAGCGGCGCGAACCACCCTGCGGACCGCTTCTACGCCCACCCGATGTCCTTCAGAACGCGCCAGACCGCGCGCCGAAGCCCAGCGCCCGTTGCCGTCCAGCAAAATGGCCACGTGCAGATTGCTCTGCGGAACGAACTTCAAAGTACTTTTGTTCATAGAGTGTCCGGGCAAAAAAATTTTCGAACCGCGCCTAGCCCTCGCGCGTCACTCGGATCAGCGCTTCCATGTGGTCCAGATATTTTTCCAACGCCCGCCGCCCCGCCGCTGTCAGCCGATATTCCGTCTTGGGCATGCGTCCGTCGAAAGACTTCGCACAAGCCAGATACCCTGCGTCTTCCAACTTGCGCGCATGCACGCTCAGGTTGCCGTCGGTCGCGCGCAGCAGCTGTTTCAATTCGTTGAAGGTGAGCAATTCGTTCACGGCCAGCGCGCTGACGATCGCCAGGCGCGTGCGTTCGTGAATCAGCCGGTCCAGATTCGCGGCCGTATTTTCCGGCGCCCGCAGCACAGCGGCGGTCCGTTTGCCGCGTTCCTCTCCCTCGGCACGCTCCCGACGATACACTCCGGATTTAGCCGCCATATTTCCTCGCAATGACGGCTCCGTAAATAATGTGCAAGCCGCCGAAGCCGGCCGCCAGCAGCGCGTTCTGCCACGTCCAGGGACAAAAGAGCGCCACCGCGCCCAGCACCATGAAGCACAGCCCCATCAACGGAACGATGCGAATAGAAAACGCCCCGCCCGTCACAACGCCCGTCCCGTACAGCAGCAGCCACTGCCCGGGAATCGGGCCCACTTCACCCGAGCGCAGATGCAACACGGTCAGCAGCGCACCCACGAAAAGCGGCGGCGCGAAACCGTACACAAAACGCCGCCCCGGTCCGGACAGCAGCGGCGTGCCGGCCTGGCGCGCTTTCGAATACGTTGTCCAACTGGCAATCGCGATGGCGATGAAAGCCTCCGCAATCCAGGTGAGCAGCCATGGAAAAGAAGAAGCCTGCCGCGAAGCAATCGCCGCGGCGCCTAGCGCCGTGATGCCCATGGCCACGCCGCCCCATCCGGGAACCGCCGTAAAAGATCCCGCGCGCTCCATGGTTTCGCGGATGAAGCGCAGGTTGTCGCGCGCATGGTCGGCGATTCCCACAGGAGTGGGAGCACGGGAACCAAAACGTTGGGGAAGCGGCATGCGAGGAGGGTAGCAGAATGCCAGTTGCTGTCAAGTACTCTGTGTCGCAAAGTGAAATGCCGCCTTGTTGTCCCTCTCTGCCGCGACTATGCTGGTGCCGCCTGCATTTCTTTGGAGGAATTAGCAAATGAATCGCACTCTGCTTGCTCTTGTATTCCTAGCCATTTCGCCCCTGGCGATCACGGCGCAGCAACCCGCCGCCGCGCCGGCGGCGCCCGTCGCCAATCCCGTGGCCACCGCGGTGCGCGGCATTCTGGAACGTGACTCAAAGAACATCTACGCCGCGGCGGAAGAAATGCCCGCCGACAAGTACGATTACCGGCCCACGCCCGCGCAAATCACTTTCGGCCATCTGGTGGTGCACATGGCTGGTTCCAATTTCCGTCTTTGTTCGGTCATCTCCGGCGTGGAAATGCCCAAAATGGAAGAGTTAAAGGAAACGGACCCGAAGGACAAGCTCACCGCGGCGCTGAAGTCTTCCTTCGATTTCTGCACCGAGTCGCTGGCCAAGGTGGACGATTCGAAGCTGGGCGACATCGTCTTCAGCCGTGGCCCCTTCACCTTCACGCGCGCCGGCGCCATGATCGCCCTGACCAACGATTTCTCGGACCACTACAGCGCCGCGGCCATGTATCTTCGGCTCAATGGCCTGCTGCCTCCGACGGCGCAGCCACAGCACAAGTAGTCGCCGCACTGCGAGCGGGCGGGCGCTGGGCCGATCGCGCTGACCTTGCGCCCCTAGCTGCTGGCGCGCCTTTTCGGATAGCGCCCCAGCGCCCAGTTCCAACGGATGTAAACCAAATCGCCAAACATCAGCAGGCTGTCGCGGATCACCTGAACCTTCGTCGCCGGATCGTGCGCCCAGCGCACCGGCACCTCCGCGGTCCGCAGGCCATGGCGCTTCGCGAGAAAGAGAACCTCGGGATCAAATCCAAACCGCTCGATCCGCTGTTGCTCGAAGACCACCCGCGCCGCCTCGCGCCGGAAGATCTTGAATCCGCACTGCGTATCGTGAAACGGCAAGCCGGTAAAAACGCGCACGAATCCGTTGAAGATAATCCCCGCCAGCTCGCGCAGCCGCGATTGGTGCACCGCGATCAGCGAGCGGTCCAGGGCGCGAGAGCCGATCGCCACATCGTTCCCCGCTGCCAAAGCGGCCAGCAGCTTTTCGCTTTCCTCGATGGGCGAGGACAAGTCGGCATCCGTAAACAAAGTCAGCCGTCCGCGCGCCTCCAGCATTCCGTGCCGGACACTATAACCTTTGCCGCGGTTATCGCCGTTCGAAATCAGCCGCACCGCGGGCAGTTCCCGCGCCCATCGCTCCGCGATTGCCGCGGTGCCGTCCTTCGATCCGTCATCCACGATCAGGATTTCAAGCTGGTCCAGGGTGATAACGGGCGCGGCATTTGCGGGATATTCCGACGTCGTCCGCCGGCAGGAGTAGTATTCGCGTATGCGCGCGAGCGTGCGCGTCAGCCGCGCTTCTTCATTGTAAGCGGGGATGACGATGGAGAGCTCGGGCGCGGCGCCGCTCATCTCGGTTCGGATCCCCGGACTGCCTCCTGCTGCCCGCTGGTCCAGCCGTAGCGGCCCAGCAACGGCACGAAGCGGCAAGCGAAGAGCGATTCGCGCACGCTCTGGCCGTCGCGTTTTGTGATCCGCGATAAAACCTGCTGGTCGGCGCCGCCCACCGGAATCACCAGCCGGCCGCCCTCCGCGAGCTGCTCGGTGAGCGGCGGAGGAATCGCCGGGGCCGCGGCGGAAACCAGGATCGCATCGAAGGGCGCGCCAACGGGCCAGCCCAGCGAACCGTCGCCTTCTTCCACGCGCACGTTGGCAAATCCCAGACGCGCCAGGCGCTCGCGGCAAGCGCGTGCCAGCTCGGGCTGCAATTCCACCACCAGCACATCGCGCGCCAGCAAGGACAGCACCGCCGCCTGGTATCCCGAGCCGCCGCCGATTTCCAGCACGTGCTCCGCGCCGGAAAGCAGCAGCGCGTCCGTCATCGCCGCCACCATGAACGGCTGCGAAATCGTCTGGCCACCGCCAATCGGGAGCGGCCCGTCGGAATAGGCCGACGCCAGCGCGCTCCCGGGCACGAATTCGTGCCGCGGCACCGCAGCCATCGCCTCCAGCACCGGCGGCGACGCGATACCCCGGGCGCGAATCTGCCGCGCCACCATCTCATTCCGCTCCGACGCGAAATCCGGCGCGGAGCCGGACGAAGAGAATCCGTTCGCGCTCATACCACCCGCCTCACGGAAGCATTTGCAGATGTGCTGCTGCGCCCCTGCGCGGCGAAAGTACACGAGGGCTTCACGCTTCAAAAGCTATCACAGCCGCAAGCGCCGCTGCTACCGCTCCTGGGGCGTCCCGCTCTTTCGCGGCGTCTTCCTTCGCCGCTTTCCGGGCCGCCCGAATTGCATCTGCCGCCCACGTTCGATACGATTCTTACATTCGCCTGCGGGCCGGCAATTCGAACATGCCCGCGGCGAACCACAGGAGAATTCCATGAAGCTATCAACGGCCTTGATCGCCGTCCTGCTAACCACTGCAGGTCCGGCGCTGGCGCAAACGCCCGGGGCCACCACCCCCGCAGCACCGGCACCGCACGCGCCTGCAACACCCGTGCAGCCCGGTCACGCCCGGCCGGACGCGCCGCCGGCGGAAAAGATAGATCCCGCCAAGGATGCCGCGATTCGGCATTTATTGGACGTGACGGACAGCTCTAAAATCGGCGAGAACATTACCGCCTACATCACCGCGCAAGTGCAGCAGGGGGTGAGCCGCGCGCTGCCGGCGGATCAGTTGCCCAAGTTCATGTCTTCTTTCTCGGAAAAATTTGCAGCGAATCTTCCTCCCAACGCCGTCAACGACGCCATCGTCGCCATCTACGCCCGGCACTTTTCACTCGAGGACATTCAAGGTCTCGTCAAATTCTACGAATCGCCCCTTGGCCAGCGCGTGGTGAAGGAAATGCCGGAGGTCAACCAACAGATGCGGACTGTCGGGCAGCAGCTCGAAGGCGCCGCCGCGCGGGAGAGCCTGCGCAGCATGGCCGATGACTATCCGCAACTGAAGCAGATGCTGGCGCCCGAGAATCCGGCGCCGTCCAGTGCGCCCGCTCCGGGTGCGGGAGCAGCAGCTCCCAAACTGCCGCCTTCCACTCTGAAGCCTGCGGACCCGGAGCGCTAAAGTTCGCATAACACAGTCCGCGCGGGGGATTGACCGTGGCGTCGCGAGAAAACTCTCCATGGTTCGTGAGGAGGCTTTTCCTCTCCGGCCTCCTCATCCTGCTTACGCTGGGAATGGCGGCGAGTTGCGCCTTGCTGCGCGCCGCCGCGCCGCCCGCCCCCATCACGGTTTCCGCCGCCATCAGCTTGAAAGACGCGCTGGATGAACTCGGCCGCACTTACGGCGCCGTCACCTTCAATTACGGCGGCTCCGGCACGCTCGCGCGCCAGATCGAGCAGGGCGCCCCGGTGGACGTGTTTTTCTCGGCGGCCGAAAAGGAGATGGACGAGCTGGCCGCGCGCGAATTGATCCTGCCGGAAACGCGCCGCGATGTCGTAGGAAACGCACTGGTCTTGATTACGCCCGCGCAAGCGACGATGGTGCAAAGCTTCCAGGATCTCACGCGCCCCGAAGTGAAGACGCTCGCTCTCGGCCGGCCCGCCACAGTTCCCGCCGGAATGTACGGGCGCCAGACTCTCAAGTATTTGAAACTCTTCAGCGCCCTCGAAAGCAAAATCGTGTACGCCAAGGATGTTCGCGCCGTGCTGACCTACGTCGCGACAGGCAACGCCGATGCCGGGTTGGTGTACCAGACCGACGCCATGATATCGCGGCAGGTGCGCGTAGCTGCCCGGGCTCCCGCGGATTCCCACGATCCCGTTCTCTATCCCGCTGCAGTGTTGCAGAATTCCAGGAATCCGCAGGCCGCGCGCGCCTTCCTGGAATTTCTGCAAGGCCCGCAGGCGCGCGCCGTCTTTGCCAAGTATGGCTTCACCGCCGCGGAAAAATCAGCCGGAAATAACTGATCCAGCTACAATCCTCTCCCGATGGATTGGTCTCCTCTCTTCCTATCGCTGGCAACCAGCCTCACGGCGACGGCCATCACGCTCGTCGCGGGACTCGCCGCGGCCGCTTGGCGCCAGGATCGCGCGGGCGCCGGCTCCGCGCTCGTTGACGGATTGTTTCTGCTTCCGCTCGTCCTGCCGCCGACCGTGGTTGGATTTTTCCTGCTGCTGCTTTTTGGCCGCAATGGACCGCTGGGGAAGCTGCTGCTGCAATTCGGCGCGACCGTTGTCTTTTCCTGGCCCGCTACGGTAATCGCCGCCGCGGTCGTGGCCTTTCCTCTGATGTATATCACCGCGCGTGCGGCCCTCGAACAGGTGGACCCGCATCTGCTGCAAGCGGCACGCACCCTGGGCGCCTCCGAGCGGCGCATCTTCCGCGAAATAGCGCTGCCTCTGGCGTGGCCGGGCGTGCTCGCGGGCACCATTCTTTCCTTCGCCCGCGCTCTCGGAGAATTCGGCGCCACTCTGATGCTCGCCGGCGATATTCCCGGAAAGACGGAGACCATCCCCATCGCGATTTATTTCGCTGTCGAGTCGGACGAAATTCGCCGCGCCATGGCTTGGTGCGCGGTGGACGTGGGCATCTCGCTCGTCCTGCTTGCCGGACTTTACTATTGGACGCACGCGCAGCGCCTGCGCCGTGCGCGCTGGGGACATCACTGACGTGGCTCTGGAAATCCAAATCGAAAAAAAACTGGCGGATTTTACTCTCAACGTCTCCTTCCGCGCGGGCGAAGCCCCGCTGAGCATTCTGGGCGCCTCCGGCGCGGGCAAGACGATGCTCCTGCGCTGCATCGCGGGCCTGGAACGCCCCGGCCGCGGCCGCATCACGCTCAACGACCGGATTCTTTTCGATTCGGCGCAACGCATCGCAATCCCGGCGCGCGCGCGGCGCATCGGCATGCTCTTCCAGAATTACGCGCTGTTTCCGCATCGCACCGTCGCCGCCAACATCGCCTTCGGCCTGCGCGATTTGCCGGACTCCGAGCAGGCCGCGCGAACCGCAGCGCTCGTGGCCAGCACCCACCTCGCCGGCCTCGAGGGGCGTTACCCGCGCGAATTATCCGGCGGCGAACAGCAGCGCGCTGCGCTCGCGCGCGCCCTGGCGATTCAGCCCGAGGCGCTGCTGCTCGATGAACCGCTCTCCGCGCTCGATACCCACCTCCGCGCGCAGGTCGAAGCGCAACTGCAGGAATCCTTCGCCGCATTCCGCCGGCCCACGCTGCTCGTGACCCACAACATGGAAGAAGCCTACCGCCTCGGCGAGCAGTTGCTGGTTTTGGCCCGCGGGCGCGTCGCGGCGTTCGGCGCCCGGGAAGCGATCTTCCGCCGCCCCCCCAGTTCGGAAGTCGCGCGCCTCACCGGATGCAAGAATATTTCCCGCGCGCGCGCCAATCTGGACGGCACCGTCGAAGCTCTCGATTGGGATTGCCGCCTGCGGGTCGCTCCGGCACCCGGCGCTTCATCGCCGGAATACGTGGGAATCCGCGCGCATCACATTGATTTTCTGGAGCCCGGCAGCGAACCCGCCGGAGAGGAAAATGTCTTTCCCTGCTGGATCGTGCGTACTTCCGAGACTCCCTTCCGCATGACCCTGTTCCTGAGCCTCGATCCTCTGCATGCCGAATCCGCGCAGCCGCACCTGCAAGCCGAAGTGCTCAAGGAAAAATGGGAACGTTTCCGTAGCCGCCCGCTTCCCTGGCGCGTGCGCCTCGCGCCTGAATCCTTGTTCCTGATGCCCGCCTGAATTGATCCTCAGTGGAAGTGCTTCACGAATTTCACGTCCAGGCCGTAGGTGCCGTTGATGTCGCGCAGGAACACGATGGAAACGTCGCGCTTCAGGTGGTATTCCACTTGAATCAGCTGCTCCTGGTCGGACGCTGCGTTCGAGGAATATGTCACGGTGAAATCGCGCGTGATCTGCTGCTCGATCGTCACCCGCGCCGAAGCGTTCGATTCCGTGGCCGTGCCCGCCAAGAACGGATCAATCCGAAAATGGCTGATGCCGAAAAGATGTTCGATGCGCCCGCCGATGCCGCTGGAAACCGCTTCCGAGAGCAAGGCCGTGGCGCCGTAGTTCGACCCCGCGGAGGAACGCAGCGCGCTTTCCTGCCCGGTGCTGCCCACGGCCAGCAGCGCGATGATGTCCGAATCCGGCAGCGGCGGATCGGAGCGGTAGCTCAGCGAAAGCTTGCTGGCGCGGCCGGAAAAGTTGATGGTCACCTGGTACTGGCTGATCGTGGAAGTCGCTTCGATGTTCAATTCCGGGTCCAGTTGAAAAGGATTCGCAAAATTCACATCTCCGCGGGTCAGCGTGAACGTGTTCCCCCGGAACGACATTTCGCCGCCCAGCAGATGAATGTGCCCGAGCAGAATCGGCCGGTCCCACGTCCCGCGCAAATGCAAGTCGCTGTCAATTTCCACCTGCGCGCCGGTCCATTCGATGCGCGCGCCGGGGCTGGTATGCGCGGCCACGTCGAACGTGAGATTTCTCATGAACGGAGAAGAAGGCGGGGCGCCCGCGGAAGAATCCGAAGACGCCGAAAAGAACGAAGTGATGTCCGCGCCGGGCGCAAATAGCAATCGCTTCAATTCCAGGTTTCCGCTCAGCACCGCGCGATCGCTCGTCCCAGCCAGGCGCAGCGTCCCGCCCATCAGCCAGCTCATGCCCGCGGGATAGCGGATGCGCACCTGCGTGGTCCTGGCGTTCACCTCGTAACGCAGCGGCCCTTCTTCCCCGTAGGTCACGCTGCCGTTCAAAACCAGCTGGCCGCCGCCGGAATCCGCGGTGACGTTCTCGAAAAGCAGCCGGCTGCGGTCGAATACCAGATCGCCGTTCAAGTGGCTCAGCCCCACCGGAAAATCCGAATAATTCGCGGACGCATCCCGCACCATCGCCCGCCCGGTGATGCGCGGCTTGGACATGGTCCCTTCGATCGCCATGTTCACGTTAGCCTCGCCCTGCGCGTGGATGTCCGGCAGTATCCCCTTCAGTAAGCCGAGGTTCACGCCTCCGGTCACGTTCACGTGCACCGGCCGTTCCCGGTCAAATCGCGCCGCGCCGCTGATCTGAAAATCCGAATCGGGGCCGTGCAGATGCGCCTGGGCGATGCGAATCTCGTTGCGGTGATACGTGAAGCGCACCGGCCCGTCGTTCTGCAGCGAAATGAAAAGGTAGTTCAACGAGATGCGCGAGATCTCCGCATTCACCTCGATCAAGTCCGGCTTGCGCAGCGCGCCGTCCAGCGTGAAATTCCCGTCCACCACGCTGTGGCCCGTCAGATTCTTCAAATGCAGCCCCGCGGAAAATAGCGGATCCAGATCGAACTTCGCCACCGTGAGCCGCCCCGAAATTTCCTGGTCGCCTGCTAGTCCCACGGTCAGTTCGCCGCCCAGTTGCCCGTTCGACCCTTCCGAATTCAAGGCCAGATGCACATTCTGTCCGTCGGATTCCAGCTTCCCATGGAAATTCCCCTGCTCGTCCGTGCCCACTTGCAAATTCGCCAGGTGAAATTCTCCCTCGCCCACCGGCGCCCGTACCGGCCCGCTGCCGCACACTGCGAAATCGAGCCTCCCGGTAACGGGCAGCGACCAATTCTGCAGCGCCCGTATTTTCTCCAGCAGGATCCCCGTGCCGGCCAGATTGAATTCCGTGCTCTTCTCCTGCGGCCGGTACAGAATGTCTCCGGAAATCCGCCCGGCATCCCGCCGCAGAATCGCGTGCGTCAGGCTGATTTCATCGTGCGCCGTATGCACATCGCCGCTGAGTTGGTCGAAGCGAAAACCTTTCGTCTCGATGTCCTCCAGCGCGAAATGCGAGTCCAGCACCGGCGCGGCGTCCGTGCCGCTGCCATGCAGCGTGGCGGTGACCGTCGCCGTCACCGGATAGTTCCCGCCGAAAATCGCCTGCACGTCCTGACTCGGCGCGCCTCGAGTCTCCGCCTCCAGCGACCACGTGCTCCCCGGCGCAAAACCCCAGCTCCCGTCGAGCTGCATCGCAAGATCCAGGTGCACTGTTGCCGCCCCGCGCTTGATCACCGTCTTCATCAGCCGGAAATCATCCAACGAATAATCCAGATCGCCGTCAATTTCATCCGCCTGGTAGCTGTCGTACCGCGCGTCTGCCACGTGCACGTGTCCTGAAAACGTAGGGCCCGCAATCGGCCCCAGAATGCGCCCGCGGAACGTCACGCTCCCCGCGACGCGCGTGGGCACTGCATCCACGCCCCGCAGCCGGTTGATGAAATCGTCCCACTCCACCAGGTTGCCGGCCTTCAACTGCAATTCCAGAGCGCTGTCGCGCCCGCCGATCATGCCGTCCATATGAATCTGCGTGTCGGGCGTGTTGATTTCGCTTTGCGTGAGCGTGCAAATCTGGGTGTCTTCCGAATAGTCGTACACGATCCGCGCTTCCACGGGAATCGTCCCGGGCGTGGGCGCCACCGGCGGAGACCATCGCGCCGTCCCCTGCGAACGGAAATGCCTGAAATTCGCGGTCCACGTATTCGTCGAATCCACGTCCATTGCGCCGTCCCAGTGCAGCGTATCAATGGGAAAATCGCTGTTGTTCACCGCGTCCATGGCTGCCGCCAGGCTGGCGTGATGAAAATGCGTCTGCGTGCGAAAAGCCAGCGTCTTCAAATCCATTTCCAGCCGGCCATCGAGTGAACCTTCCAGCGCGCGAATCGCCAGGTTTTCCACCACCAACCGGTCCTTGGCGACGGAATAATTCCCGCTGGTCTCCATGTTCGTCGCGTGAAACCAGTCGTACGGCAATTTCACGTCGTGCCCGTCGAAGTGCCCGCTCCCGCTCCAGTTCCCCGCGGCGTAGCGCGCCTCGCCGGTAAAATCGGCGATCACATCCGGCGTCAGCGGCTCGCGGAATATCTTGCGCAAATCCTCCAGCGACACGCGCCCGCGATAGTGCAAATTCCAGTCCGCGCGCGCGAAACTGGGCAGCTCTGCGCGCAAATTCAGCTCGGAGTGCAAGCTCCTCCACACCAGCTCGTTCAGCTCGAAAGAATCCGGATGTAGCTCGAATTTCGCGCTCATGTCGAAACGCAACGGCACGTCCCGCTTCAAGTCCAACTCCACCTGGTTCCAGCTCAGGTTCCCGACGTACGCTTCGTCGCCGCCCCCCGGCGCGGCATACTTCAAAAGGAACTCCAGGTTCTGACCCTTCAGCGACAGCGGCACGCGCTGATCGTGAATGCTCGCGCTGCCGTCCCGCAATTCCACCCGCCCAATGCGCAAATTGAAAAGCGTCTGCTGCCAGGGAGTGCCGCTCGCAGGGATTTTCGGTGTGGGCAAATTGCTGCGGCCGTTTTTTTCCAGCTGCACGCTCACTTCCGGGCGCTCCACGATGAGCTCATCCATCTTGAATCGCCGGCCAAACCAGGAAAGCACCGTGAATCCCACCTGCACGCGCTCGGCATGGAACAGCGGAGCCTCCGCGGGAGTTTCCTGGCCGTGCAGCGTCAGGTTGTCCAGCTCCGCGCTCAGCCGCAGCGGGTGCAGATGAAATCCGCCCAGCTCGACGCGCGCTCCGGTCCTCGCCTGCAACTGGTGGACCAGCGCGTCGCGCACCCAGCGCTGCGCGATTCCGAATTCGAACAGGCCAAATACCGCCGCGGCGCTCGCGCCAATCAGCAGCACTATCGCTGCCACTCCGTGTGGCCAGCGCAGCTTCACGATCCGCTCCCGGGCGCGACGATATCTATTTTCAGTCGTTCGCGCGTATCGTCCATCCATTTCGCCGCGCGATCGCTGATGGCCCGCTGGATCAGTACTTCGCGGATCGTATCCTCCACATCCTCCAGCGGAGGCACCGCCTTCTTGGCCGCCTTGAGCTGCGGCGCAAATTCATCGTGGTAATACGCTTCCACCTGCTCGTCGCTCACCTGCGCCTCGGGGCGAAAGCGGTAATCAATGAACCGCGAAAGATACAGTTGCTGCGCCACCATGCGGCGCACCGCCGCCTCCGTCAATCCCGCGGCGGCCCGCCGTCTCTCGAAATCCTCCGGCGAGGGAAACTGCTTCATGAATTCCGCGTACGCTCGGTCCACGTCGGCGGCCGCCAGCGGCGCGTACTTCGTCGCCGTGGCCTCGTTGCGTACCATCCATTGATCGGTGAGTTCGCGGATTAGCTCCATCCGCGGTTTCGCTTTGCCGTCCACCAGCACCTGAAAATCAGCCAGCTCACGCACCTCGCTCTCGGTGATGATGTCGTCCTCGATGCGCGCCGCGACGCCGTCCACCTGTTGTTCGCCCGAGCCGCCCGCCGAATTCGCACTGTCCGGCGCGGGCAGTTCGTCGTAGGTGCGCGACTGCGCCGCGGCGCGCATCGCCCCGCATCCCAGCAGCCACGCAAGCGCAGCGAAAATGACCAGCGCGCGTCGCATCAAAACACCGGCCCGATGTTGAATGAAAATCCAAAATGTGAAACGCGGTACATTTCCGTCGGCGGCACCGTGGGCGGCGTAGGCGTCACCGTGTATTCCGCGGGATTCAGCAGGTACCCGAAGTCCACTCGCACCGGCCCGATGGGCGTCGCATAGCGCACTCCGAATCCAATCGTGTGTGAAAAATAGTTCAGTTCCGACGGCGAAGCGGACTTCCACGCGAAACTGATGTGATCCACGTCGCTGTACACGTTGCCGCCGTCGTAAAAGATCGTTCCCCCCAGCCGGTTGCCGATGAACGGAAGCTTCATCGGAAAGCGCAGTTCCTGGTTGAAGATCAGCAGCGCCAGGCCGCCGATGGGAAACCCCGTGCAAGGATCGCGCGGGCCCGCTTCGTTCAGGCTGAATCCGCGCAACGACTGCGCGCCGCCGGCAAAGAAGCGCTCCGGCAGCGGTATGATCTGCCCCATCGTGGTGACGTCGGCGCAATTCGTGGGCGCGTTCCCCGTGGTGGTCCCGGTGGGCACTTCGATTCCGAAGCGCGTCGAGCGCGCGAATACGAAATCGCGGCCGAACGGATGGTAGGAGGAATTCTGCACGAACGCGCGGAAGAAACTTGCGCTCGAGCCCAGCGATTCCGCAGCGTAGCTCAGGTCCGCGGTATTGAAGGTTCCCGACTTCGGGTCGCCCGGATTGTCCCGCCGGTCGCGCGCGTAGGTAATTCCGAATCCGGATACCAGCGTCGGCTGGCTGTACAGCGGAATCTGGTCCTCGGAAATTGTCCCATTCAGGTTCGTAGCCACCACCCGGCGGAAAAAATAGCGGTACAACAGCGAGCTGGACGGCGAAAGCTTCTCCGAGAGCTGCAATTGCGCTTCGTAGCGGATCGAGGTGAACGTCGCCACGTCCAGCGTCTTGTCCGCGAACACCGTCAGCGCCGCGCTCAGCGATTTCTTCGCAAGAAAATTGTCCGCGGAGTACGACGCCAGCGCCCGGTACTGCAGCGTGCTGGCTCGCGCCTTGAAAGTGAGCGTCTGCGCCCGCCCGAACATGTTCGCGCGCGAAATCTCGAAAATTCCCCGCGGGCTGGCCGCGATTCGCCTGTTGTTGGGATTGCAAGGCGGCGCATTCGCGGGCGGGTTGCTCGCGCAAGGGTTCGCGATCTGCAGCACTTCGAAGCCTATTCCGTAGCCGATGGTGTAGCGGCCGCCTTCCTGCACGTCCACCACCATCACTTTGTCCGGATCGCTGCCCAGCGGGTTCTGCGGCGCGATCTGCACTCGCGTAAAAACTCCCAGGTTGTAAAGCCGCCGCTGCGTTTCCACCACGTCGCCCTCGCGCAGCGGCCCGTTCGGCTGGATCACCACCTGCCGCGCGATAATGCCCGGCCGCGTAAATTGGTAGCCGGTCAGCAGCACCTTCGCGACCTCGATGCGTTGTCCTTCGGTGATGGTGTAAACCAGCCCCACCCGGTTCGCTGCGCTCCCCGGCGTGGCCGTATCGTCGAATCGCGCCTCCGGAAATCCGTCGTTGTAATACATCGCCAGGATATTGTTGCGGTCGCTCGCCACCCCCGCCGCCGAATACGGCTGGCCCGGCGACGATCCCACCACGTTGCGCACTGCGTCCTCGCTCACGGCGTGAACGCCCTTGATCTGCAGTGCGTCCACCAGCGTCTGCGGGCCTTCCACGATCTGAAAAGTGACGAAAAGGTTTCCTTTCTTTCCTTGATAGGCGTCGTCCACCGTCGAGGTCACCTTCGCGTCCAGAAAACCGTTCGAAAGATAAAGACCGCGAATGGATTCGCCGTCGTCGCGCACCAGCGCCTGGCTGAACCGGCCGCTGGATGCAAATGACGCGGGCTGCAGCGCCAGCCGCCCCGCCAGCAGGTCCTTGCTGAAGTATTGGTTGCCGCGAAAACTCACGCCGGCCAGGCGCGCCCGGTCGCCGCGCGAGATTTCGTAGGTGATCACTCGCTGCCCGGTCTTGGCATCGTCGTGCGAACTCACCTGCACGTCGGCGCCGAAATATCCCTGGCGTTGAAAATAATCGCGGATGTTGCGGCGCCCTTCCTGCAGCAGGTCGTCGTCCACGGCGCCCTCGGCATAGATCGGCAGCAATTGCCGCAGCTTGCCTTCGCCGATGTGCGCCCCGCTCACCGCCACGCTCACGCGCGGGCCGGTGGTCACTTCGTAATTCAGCGCCACGGAGTTCGACGGCGCATCGTACTTTCCCGGAGTGATCAATATCCCCGCGCCCAGATAACCCTGGTTCACCAGATATTTTTTCAGCCGTTGCGAGGCCCGCGTGACGAGCGCAGAAGTGAACGGCTTGTTCAGCTTGACCTTCGAGCGCTGCATCAGCTGCGCGTCCGGGTACGGCGTCTGGTTCTTCACGTTGACGCTGCCGACCACCGCGCGCGGGCCCGGCAGCACGGTTACCAGCACGTCCATCTGCCGCGTCTGCTGGTGCGGCGTGAGCGCCCATTTCACCTCGGCTTGAAAAAGTCCTTCGCCGCGCAGCGTTTGCTTCAGCCGGTCAATGGCCTCGCCCAGCGAGCTCTCGCGAAACGGCTCGCCGAGCGAAAGCCGCATCGCCGCCAACGCCGCCGCTTCGCTGGGCGGTTCCTTCAGGCCCTCGACGCGCACCACGTTGTTGTAATAATTCCGCTGCACGATGAAATCTACGCGCAATCCCTCCGCCATCGGCGTCGCCGTCACCCGGATGTCCGCGAAATCGCCGGTGCGGTACAGCGTGCGCAGGCTTTCCCGCTCCGTCGCATAATCGAAGGGCTTGCCGATTTCCAGCGGCAACTCGACCGTCGAGCCCGGGAGCAGCGCGCCGGAGGCGTCCACGATGCGAATTTCCGCCACGTTCCGCCCTTCCACCTGCTCTTCCTGCGCGCGCACCAATGGACATGCAAGGGCGCAGCAGAGCAGCGCTCCGAGGCCAAAAATTGTCGCCCCCATCCCAGCCCGGTGAGAGGAAGAGGCTTGCGGGCGTAGCCATTTCCGAGGGAGTCTCATTCGCCTTGAGGTAAGAGCAAAGGTTAGCACAGCCGCGTTGCCTGCCGGATGCGAAATGGCGCTATGATATTGAATGACAACAGGCCAAAGACCCCCTGAAAACCGCCCAAATGAATAGCGAGCAGCGCGAAAAATACTCCCGGCAGACGCTCTTCGCAGGGCTCGGCGAGCAGGGCCAGGAACGCCTGCTGGCCTCGAGCGCGGTGCTCGCCGGATGTGGAGCGCTTGGCACCGTCGTCGCCAGCCTGCTGGTCCGCGCCGGAGTGGGAAAACTGCGGATCATTGATCGTGATTTCGTCGAGCCTTCCAACCTCCAGCGCCAGACTCTTTTCGAGGAAGCCGACGCGCGCGAGGCGCTGCCCAAGGCCGTCGCCGCCGAGCGCCGCTTGCGCGCGGCCAATTCCGATGTCCGCGTCGAAGGCGTGGTCGCCGACCTCACCGCGGAAAACTGCGCCGGGCTTCTCGGCGGATTTCAGCTCATCCTCGATGGAACCGACAACTTCGAGACGCGTTTGCTCCTGAATGATGCCGCAATCTCCCTGAACGTTCCTTGGATTTATGCCGCCGCCGTCGGCAGCTACGGCGTCACCATGGCCATTCGTCCCGGCGACACGGCTTGCCTGGCTTGTCTCCTCGAAGGTCCGGAAAATTCCGCTGCCATCCGCGCGGACGCCACCTGCGATACGCACGGCGTGCTCAACGCCGCCGCCGGCGTGATCGCGGCGCTCGAAGCCGCCGAAGCCACCAAGATACTTGCCGGAAAGACCGCGGACCTGCACGGGCGCTTGCTTTCCGCGGACGTTTGGAACGGGCGCTTTCAATCCCTCCGCGTCGCCCGCCGGCCCGATTGCCGCGCCTGCGCCCGCCGCGATTTTCTGTACCTGCTGGGAGACGTCCAGCCGCACATCACCATGTGCGGCCGCGATTCCGTGCAGATTCACGAGCGCGGCCGCAGGCTCAACTTGGACGAGCTGGGCCGCCGCATCGAACAGACTTCCGCGGGCGGCGTGCTGCACAACGATTTTTTGCTGCGCTTTCGCGTCGCGCCCTACGAGATGACCGTCTTCGCCGACGGTCGCGCCATCGTCAAAGGCACGAAGGATCCCGCGGTGGCCCGCTCGCTCTACGCACGCTACGTGGGCGCATAGGAGCGCGCCCCCCGGAGATTCCCGCCGCGAAGTTTTGGACTTGGTATCGGTCAGCTTTGGCCGCGCGCCGTGGAGGAAGGATAGCTGGCGCACCGCGTTCCGAGTTTGGTTTGATGCAGCGGCAAGCACGCTGCGCTTTCCGCGCGCGCCCGAAAACTCTTACCCGACAAATCGTCGCAAGGCCGACTGGCGCATCGCCGCGCGATCAATATTCTCCCGCGTGTTCATCAGCGTCAGCAAAGTGCTCAGCACCCGCGCCTTCAGTTCGTCGGACATCGGAAAACCGCTGGTCGCAACGTGCACCAGCGCTTCGCCGCGCCCGGAAATCTTGCTGATGAATTCCATTTGCCGTTCGTGGTTGGAGTTACCCAGCGCGGTTTCGCGGCGCATTTCAGCGCACTCACTTTCAATGAACAAAGTGTAATGCATCACGCACAGATGCTCCGCGGCTAAACCCGCCGGAACGTTGACCTTACACCCTTTGGCGCTGCAATTCTCGGCCACGGACACACCTGTTCGCTTCCTCTCGTTTTGTAGCATCTTCAGAACGCGAATTCCAGCCCGCCTAAGCAAGGTGCGCTCAATTAGATAGCAGGCACCCCGCGACGGGCGCGCGTAGTGGAAGTGGCGCGCTCGAAAGCACACCAGGACTCGCGGGTTTCGTGTCGCCTGTGACCGATTGGCGGCCGCAGCCCGCCGCCGTTGCCCACATTCCGCTGCCACAACGTATTGCGATAACCATAAGCCCGTGTTACACACGAGCGGCGCTGGCGTTTCATCCGGCCAGCGCCGACGAAATGCCCCATCTCGCTCCGCACGACGTCATGATCATGTTCATCGCCTTGGCCGTCCTGCTGGGCGCGGCCAAGCTCGCGGGCGAGCTGATGCAGAAGCTTGGCCAACCGTCGGTCCTCGGCGAAATCATGGCCGGAATTCTGCTGGGTCCCACGGTGCTCGGCCATTTCAAGCCGCAGCTCTACACCTTCATTTTTCCCGCCACCGGCAACCTGCCGATCGTGCTGGACACCGTCACCACTCTGGGCGTGGTGTTCTTTCTTCTCACGGCGGGACTGGAAATTGACCTGCGCAGCATTTTCCGCCAAGGCAAAAGCGCGCTGCTGGTGAGCTTCTTCGGCGTGATCGTTCCCTTCGCGTTCGGCCTCGGCGCGGCAGGATTATTCCCGCGCTTCCTGGGCGCCACGGAAAGCGCGGACCGGTTGATTTTCGCGCTCTTCGTCGGCACCGCGCTCTCCATTTCCGCCTTGCCGGTGATCGCCAAAATCCTGATGGACCTGAACCTGCTGCGCAGCGAGATGGGCACCGTGGTGATGTCCTCGGCGATGTTCGACGACCTGGTGGGATGGATTCTCTTCTCCATGATTCTGGGCATGATGACCACGGGCGGAGCGTCGCTGGCCGGAGTGCGCCGCACCATCATTCTGGTGCTCTCTTTCGTGGTGCTGGCGCTTACCGTGGTGCGCTGGCTGATTGACAAGATCCTGCCGCGCATCCAGGCGCACACCAGTTGGCCCGGGGGCGTGCTCGGATTCATCTTCACGCTGACGCTGGCTTCGGCCGCGTTCGCGGAATATGCCGGAATTCACGCGGTTTTCGGCGCGTTCATCATCGGCATCGCGGTGGGCGAATCCACGCACCTGCGCAAGCGCACCTCCGAGCTGATCCACGGAATCGTGACCAACGTCTTCGCGCCGTTCTTCTTCGTGAGTATCGGGCTGCGCACCAACTTCGTCACGAATTTCAACCTGCCGATTACCGCGACGGTGATCGGCGTGGCTTGCGTCGGCAAGCTGCTGGGAGCCGGGATGGGCGCGCGCCTGGGCGGCATGGACCGCCGCACGTCGTGGGGCGTGGGGCTGGCGATGAACGCGCGCGGCGCGATGGAAATGATTCTGGGTTTGCTGGCGCTGCAGCTGGGACTGATTCGCGAAACGATGTTCGTGGCGCTGGTGGTGATGGCTCTATTTACGTCGCTGGTTTCCGCGCCCGCGATCAAATTCCTGATCAGCAGGCGGCGCGCGATCACTTTAAAGGACACGGTAACTCCCAAGCTGTTCTTTCCGGCGCTGAAGTCGCACACCAAGCAGCAAGTGCTGCAGGAAATGTCCATCGCCGCGGCCGACGAAGTCGCCAATTCGCCGGAGAGATTTCTGCGCCTGTTACTGGAACGCGAGCGCGTGGTACCGGGCGGCTGGGAAAACGGTTTGGCGGTGCCGCACGCGCGCGTGGAAGGGTTGCCGAAGCCCGTGGTGGTGGTCGGCAGGGTCGCGAACGGCATTGATTTCGACGCGCGCGACGGAAAACCGGCGAAGCTGATTTTCCTGATTCTCACCGGCGACAATCAGTCGCAGCACGATCTGCTGCTGGACGCCGGGGAATTGTTCAGCCGCAAAGAAGCGATCGAGCAAGCGCTGCAAGCCGAAACCTTCGTCGAGCTGGTCGCGGCGCTCAACGCTCCGGTGCGTTGAGCCAAATTTCGCGCGGCATCCGCACTTCCCTGCAAGCTACGGAGTGGCGGATGGCGCGGCAGGCGCGCTGGCATCATCCGGAGCGCGCTCTCCGGCGTGATACGCGGTCCATGGACCGGCGTTCATATCCTCGAGCACCGGCGCCTGCCAGCGGTATTCCGGGTGCTGATCGAGAAACGGCGTCGCCTTGAAATCCTGGCCGCAGGGATGCCCGATGCGCGCGATGAAGCTCATGGACTGCGCCATTTGGCTGTCCATCACCTTGCCCTCGACGGCGCCCATCGGATTGTAGGGCATGTGCGCGAAGCCGGGATCGCCTTCGGTGGCCACGTCGCCGTGGCCGCACAGGGTGCGGCGGTTCGCGCCGATTTTTTTGGTGTAAGTGTCGTAGTGATCCGCGAGAAAGCCTTCGGCCATGGTGGCATCAATTTTGCCCATGTTCGCGGCCATCAATTCGTCCCAGCGGGTGTGGCGCGCGTTGGCGGAAGCCGCGGGGTTCGTTGGATCGAACGTGGTTTCGTCTTTCAACACCTGGGGATCGCTGGCGAAATTGGAGCCGACAAAATAGCCGTCCCTGGTGCGCCAGACTTTGTAATGCTTCAGACCCAGCTCGAAGCGGGCAATCTCGTTGGTCTTGCGGTCGGCCAGGAGCCAATCGTTGGCGTAGCCGCCGTTGTTGCCGTCCAGCATGATTTTCACGTACTCGTCAATCGAGCCTGCATATTGCATGGCCTTGCGAGCGCGCACGAATTCGGGCTTGCCGTTGGGGTCCCAGCCGTGAAAATCGGTGATGGTGGTTTCGGTGACCATCAGCCCGCTCGAATTCACGCCGAAATCGTCGTCGCTGACGATCACGCCGGGAAAACCATCCATCAGCATGCTGTAACCGGATTGCGGCACGATGTCGAAAATGATTTTCCAGCGCTCGCCTTCGAGGTAGCTGGTCCAATTATTGTGGGCCATGACGATCTGGTGATTCTTGGTGTAGCTGCCGGTGGCGACGAAGGCGCTGCAATGATCGCCGTCCGAACTCGGCGGCGCGGCTTCCTTGGTCTGGTCGTTGAGCCACGGCACGTAGTAATCGGGAAGCTCCATGAAGGCGTTCAGCGCCACTATGTCGTAGAGATCAAGCTTCACCCGGCGGTCTTGCAGGCCGTCCACGATGCCCTGCAGCTCCTGCTGGTATTCCGGATCAATTTTCGGCCAGAGCATCTCGCGCGAGGCGCGGCGGAAAAATTCCCAGTCGCGATTGGAGTTGTGGGTCATCTCCAGGCTCACCGCCGCGAACGCGTCGGAAATTTCCGGCGCGAGCAGGTAGCCGTGCTGATAGCCGATGTCGTGCGGGGAGCCTTCGAGGTGGACGTAAATCCATCCGCCACGCTCGAAGCGGTAAGCCTTGGCCAAACGAGGGTCATCCGCGCCACGTTGCGCTGCGAGCGACGGCGCTACGAGAGACGGCGCCATGGGAAACGCCGCACGTGACGTCGCCAGATGCACCGATGCCACGCGCGCGATCGTCACGCGCCCCGCAGCAGAGGACGCGGCCAAGCCCGTTGCGAGCGGGACGATGGTCAGCGCGACGGTGAGGATAATCGCCAGCACAAAGGCAAGCGACGCAAGCAGCAGGCGGCTTCGCGAATCATTCATCGGAGGGCATCTCCCCGGCGCGACCGCGTAGGGACGCGGCGCGACCGTAGGGATGGTAAGAGGCTGGGTGTGCGGATGTCAACGCGCGGAGGAGGCCCAAGCGAGGGTTCGGAAGCGATGTTGCGGTGGAAAAGTAGCGATTGAAAAAAGTGTTCTGCTTTGTTTTGAAGGCGTTGGGGCGATTTCCGTTCTTTTTTCAGTAGCGATTGACAGCGCGGCGATTGGCTGGGGGTGATTCGCGATACGGCGACGGTATTGCGCGATCGCTGGAGACTTGGGAGGGGCCGAAAAGCCACGTTTAATTGGCGATTAGGACGGGTCGCGGTCGTTTGTTTTCAACAGGTTGCGTCATTTTCTAATCCCGGAATCCGGGATTAGAAATGCGCGGGTGCGTGGAGAGGTGGAAGCGCGAGCAGCGCCGGGCATGCGTCCTCCTTGTGCGTGCGAAATAAGCGTCCGACTAATGATAACACAGCCAGCAATGGAAGAAAAGGGCAATCTGCAGGGCACTGCGTCCAAGCCACGCGAAAACCCCAAACAGGTTGCCAGAGGTCATGAGGGTCCGTCTTTGGCGCGTCGTTACGCTACGATTCCCGGCCGGGAGGCCTTCATGAAGATGTTTCTTCTTGGCGCGCTTTTCGCGTCGTCGGTTTGTTTCGCCGTTCATGCCCAACAGTCCACGCAGACGCAGCGAATCCCGCTATTCGAAAACGACGCCGTGAGGGTATGGAAGTCCGTGATTATTCCAGACGCACCCCTCGCGATGCACCGCCATGAACATCCGCGCGTAATCGTAGCGATGACGGGCGGGACCATGAAGATCGTCGAACAGAACGGCCCTACTGAGTCTCACGTCTGGGAAGGCGGCAAAGCTTACTGGCTGCCCGCCAACCCGCCCAACACGATGCACGCAGACGTCAACGCCGGTGATAAGCCGATTGAGGTTGTTGTGGTGGAGCTGAAGAAGGAAAACTGATCCGGGATTTTTGCAAAGATTTTGGAAATATTCGAGGGCGATGTGTTTTTGCGGGGTGGCCCGGGGTGATTTCAAGTGTCCGATTACGGCGCTAGTCAGGCACGTCTTGCGTTCGCCTGCACCGCTTGTTAGATTCCGGTCATGAAACGCGTTCTAGTCGTGTTCGCTTTGGTTTTCGTCGCCTCGGCGATAGCAGGCTCTCCGCACGATGCCAAGAAGCGTAAGGTCGCATGCAAAACAGTGGAGAACGCGAAGACATGCTATTGGACCCATGGAAGGCTCAGTATCTATAACGGAAGTCCGACTTTTCGACTTTGGAAGATAGGAACTCATCGTCTTTTGGGCATATACAGTGGCCCCGGAGCAGGTCCGTTCGATGCCGGACTGGCTGACGCGGAGGACCTGGAATTGCCCGCCAATCTCATGAAGCAGGACTTCACAAAAGTGTCTGTCTTCGGCGATTTTGAAGTGTGCCCTTTGGCCCCAGAAAAAGAGGAGCGTATGCAGCCTGCCTGCATCGAATCTGCAAGAAACCTTGTCCCCGAAAAAGATTGAGCAGTCTGTTTGTCTCAACTCCTGGTAATCGGAGACCCACTGCCCGGGTTTTGAGCCGATTGACACGGGGGGTTGCCGCCGTATAATCGAGAGCTTAGCTTGGCGATTTTCCCAGCCATGCCAGGCTTTTCCGTCAGGTTTACGCTTTGGCTTCCGCTATGGCGGTTTCGCTCCGGAGGGATGCAGGTGGCGATGGGGATTTATAACGCGGCGGTGCAGGCGGCGTGGTGGGCGCTGACCTGGGTGCCGACGGCGGAGAATCCGCTGACGGATTACTGGCGGCGGAATACGGACGCGCAGCTCAATCCTTTTCGCGGGCTGTACCAACTGAACTTCTTCGATTTCGCGATCATGCTGCCGTATTTCTTCGTGATGACGATCCTGGCGATGTACGGGATTCACCGCTACACACTCGTTTACAACTACTACAAGAACCGCAAGCGGGCAGCCGGGCCGCCGCCGGAAGTGACGGAATGGCCGCGGGTGACGGTGCAACTGCCGATTTACAACGAGCGCTACGTGATCGAGCGGCTGGTGGAGGCGATTGCGGCGTTCGATTACCCGCGCGAGCTGCTGGATATACAGGTGCTGGACGATTCCACGGACGAAACGCAGGAAGTGGCGCGGAACTGCGTGGAGCGTTACCAGGGCCTGGGCCTGCCGATTTACTACATTCACCGCGACAACCGCGAAGGATTCAAGGCGGGCGCGCTGCAGGAAGGACTGAAAACCGCGCTGGGAGAATTCGTGACGATATTCGACGCGGATTTCATTCCGCCGGCGGATTTTCTGCGGCGCACGGTGCCGTATTTCCGCGACGCGAAGCTGGCTATGGTGCAGACGCGCTGGAGCTACATCAACCGGAATTATTCGGCGCTGACGGAAGTGGAAGCGATCCTGCTGGACGGGCATTTCGTGGTGGAGCATTCCTCGCGGTTCCGCAGCGGGCTCTTTTTCAACTTCAACGGCACCGCGGGGATCTGGCGGCGCGCAGCTATCGCGGACGCAGGCGGGTGGCAGCACGACACGCTGACGGAAGACACCGACCTTTCCTACCGGGCGCAACTGCGCGGCTGGCATTTCGTGTATCTGCCGGAGATCGAATGCCCGTCGGAGCTGCCGGTGGAGATGAACGCGTTCAAATCGCAGCAGGCACGCTGGGCCAAGGGCCTGATGCAGACGGCGAAGAAGATTTTGCCGCAGGTGATGCGCGCGGACGTGCCGGCCAGCGTGAAGGCCGAGGCGTTTTTTCATTTGACGGCGAATATCAGCTATCCGTTGATGGTGTTCATGTCCATCATTCTGCTGCCGGCGATGATCGTGCGGTTCTACCAGGGATGGTTTCAGGTGCTGGTGATTGATTTGCCGCTGTTTTTGGCGTCCACGTGCTCGATTTCGTCGTTTTACCTGGCGGCGGAGCGGGCTTTGTATCCGAAAACGTGGAAGCGGACATTTTTATTTTTGCCGTTCGTGATGGCGGTGGGCATCGGGCTTTCGGTGCGCAACGCGATGGCGGTGATCGAAGCGATGGTGGGCGTGAAATCGGAATTCGTACGCACCCCGAAGTACCGGGTGGAAGCAGGCGCGCAGGGGGATGGCGCGTGGGCCCGGAAGAAATACCACAAGAGCGCGGGGTGGATGCCGTTTGCGGAAGTTTTGCTGGGATTGTATTTTGCGGGGGCGGTGGTGTACGCGCTGCAGAATGAGAATTATGCAACCGTGCCGTTTTTGTTGCTGTTCGTCTGGGGGTATTTGTACACCGGGTTGATGTCGTTGGCGCAGACGTATCTGGAGCGGTTGCGGTTTGGAGTGGAATCGGGTGAGGTGCGGCCGGCTTCTACTGGGGCGCCTGGGTTTTAGGGTTTGGGTTGAGCGGATTGTGGGTCTCGCGGTTTCTTGATGTTAGGTTCGCTTGCTGCGGCTGGATTTTTGCTGCGGTGGCGGTGCCCGGTCTGGCTG
>JBAQJS010000023.1:0-44151 GCA_049300435.1 Candidatus Acidiferrales bacterium
TTGATGGGCTCGCCCTTCTGCTGGTGCTCGCGCCAGCGGCGTTCGGCGCGAATTTCCGGCGAAGCGGTGAGGAAGATTTTCAACTGGGCGTCGGGAAAGACCACGCTGCCGATGTCGCGCCCCTCCATCACCACGCCGCCCTGCTCGCCCGCGCGGCGTTGCTCGGCCACCAGGACCTGGCGCACGCCGGGATTCACGGCAATCTTGGAAGCGGCCTGGGAGACCTCGGGCGTGCGAATCGCGGTGGTCACGTCTTCCTGGTCGAGCAAGACGCGCTGCGTGCCGTCCTCCGCGCGCAGGTCAATGCGCGT
Source organism: Candidatus Acidiferrales bacterium (assembly GCA_049300435.1). Taxonomy (GTDB): domain Bacteria; phylum Acidobacteriota; class Terriglobia; order Acidiferrales; family UBA7541; genus Palsa-295. Next base: position 312 of record JBAQJS010000023.1, read on the forward strand.
GGCGCGCGCGAGGGCGACGAGGTCTTCGTCGTGCCCGTCGAGCGAAATCCCGCGCCTGAGCGCTTTGAAGGCCAGCGCGCGATACATCGCGCCGGTATCCACGTACACGTAGCCCAGTATTTGCGCGACGCGTCGTGCCAGCGTGCTCTTGCCCGAGCCCACCGGGCCATCAATCGCGATGATCAGCGGCTTCATACGTAGCGGAATATCCGGCTGAATAAATCCACGAACGCCCAAGCGAAAAAGCCAAGCATTACTGACTCGTACAAGACTTCCGCCGTTCTTAAGGTTCGGCGCCCCGGGAATTGCCGAGCGTATTGCTCAGCAGGTTTGCCGCGCGGCACGGGAACCCATTCGGAAAAGGACGGCTGGTAGCGTCCCTCGGCAGGCGCGCCGCGCCTGAGCCGGTGAACGATTGCAAGCGACAGCCCTAGATCGCCCAACCAGGCCACGACGGTCGCAGCCTCGAGAAAAAACAAAATTCGACTGAGCACGATCATATCCGCTTGAAGGCGCGCTCAATTTCGCGCACCGAATAGCGCAGCACCACGGGGCGGCCGTGCGGGCAGCTCATCGGATATTCGGTCTTGGCAAGCTCGCCGAGCAGCCATTCCATTTTGGTGGCGTCCAGCGGCGTATTCACCTTGATGGCCGCGTGGCAGGAGGTGGACGCGGCGATCTTGGCCTGCAGCGAGTCAATGGAGATGGCCTGATTCTCGCGCGCGATTCCGTCGAGTATTTCGTACAGCAGCCGTTCGGCGTCTCCGCTGGTGATACCGGCGGGCGCCGCCTGAATCGCCACGCTGCGCGCGCCCATCAGTTCGGCTTCAAAACCGTTCGCGCGCAGTTCTTCGCCAATCTGCTCGAAAATCGCGAGCTGGCGCGGATTCAGCTCGACGATCAGCGGGACCAGCAGGCGCTGCCCGCCGAGTTCGCCCGCGCGGCGCGCGCGCAGGTGCTGCTCGAAAAGCACGCGCTCGTGGGCCACGTGCTGGTCAATGATCCACAGGCCCTCGCCATTCACCGCGACGATGAAGCTGCTGTTCACCTGGCCGAGAGGCTTCAGGTCCGCGATGTCTTCCACGCTGGGCAATGCACCGGGCGATTCGACGGTAGCGGCACTCGCGCCCGCTAATTGTGCCGGGGGCTCCTCTAGTCCCACGGAAAAGTCGCTCGCGCTGGCGGCGTCGAATTGCAGGCGCTGCGGAAGGGGGCGGTCCGGTGCGCCGGTTAATTCAAATCCCCCGGCGGAGCCGGGCACATCGCCAAACGAGGTGGGAATCACCGCGCGCGGCGGGCCGGGAGGCGCGCCTGGCGCCGCGCCGGCGCTTGCGGCGGAGAGGAAAGCGGGATCAATCGCCGCCCCTCCGGCAGAAAACGCCGTCGAGCCGCCATTTGCCGCGGGGCCCGAGGCAGCCGCTGCCGCGCGGGCCGCGGGAAAACCGGGAATGGGCCGCGCGGCGGAAAGCGCCTGCCGCAGGGCGTCGCGCGTGAAATCGTGCACGAATTGCGGGTGGCGAAAACGCACTTCAATCTTCGCCGGGTGAACGTTTACATCCACTTCCTCGTAGGGCATGTCGAGAAAAAGAAGGACCACCGGGAAAACTCCCGGTGGCACGATGTTGCGGTAGGCTTCGCTGATGGCGTGCAGCAGCAGGCGGTCGCGCACCAGCCGGCGATTCACGAAGATGTAGATGCCATTGCGGTTGCTGCGCTGCACTTCGGGACGCGACGTGAACCCGCTGACGCGCAGGATGGCAGAGCGCTCTTCGGCTTCGAGCGGCGGCTCGGTGATGGCGCTGCGCACCGGCGCTTCCGTCGGAGGAACCTCGGTTAGTTCATCCAGCGACTGGCGCCCGAAAATCTGATAGACGCGGTCCGCCAGTTTTTCCACGGGAGGACAATTCAGGATCTCCTGCGTGGGGGTCTTCAGCAGGAAATGGCGATCGGGATGCGCCAGCGCGTAATGCGTCACCAGCGAAGCGATGTGGCCCAGCTCGGTGGTTTCGGATTTCAGGAATTTGCGCCGCGCGGGGACGGCATAGAAAATATCCGCCACACTGATGGATGTGCCTACGGGCACTCCCGCGGGCTTCACGCTGAGCAGTTTCCCGCCCGCGAACTCGACGCGCGTTCCTTCCGCCTCTTCTGCGTCGCGGGTTTCGAGCAGCAGCCGCGAAATGGCGGCAATGCTGGGCAGCGCCTCGCCGCGGAAGCCGAGCGTGGCGATGGATAGGAGGTCGTCCGCGCTGCGCAGCTTGGAAGTGGCGTGGCGCTCGAAGGCCAGCAGCGCGTCGTCGTGATTCATGCCGCAACCGTCGTCAATCACGCGAATGAGGCGCTTGCCGCCCGATTCGGTTTCGATGCGAATCGAGCGCGCGCCCGCATCCAGCGCGTTCTCGAGTAGTTCCTTCACCACCGAGGCCGGGCGTTCGACCACCTCGCCCGCTGCAATCTTATTGGCGACATTCTCCGGCAGTATGCGGATGCGGCTCATGGAGCATGTCTCGCCGGAGGCGAGTTCGCCAACCCGGGGCCCGAAGAATCGCCCCGATTTTCGCGGCGAGCTTCGTCTTCCGTCTTCCTGTCTTCCTGAGATAAGCTGCGCAAGAAAATGCGTGTGCCGAACTGACTCGCCACGAAGACGACGATGATCAGCGATACGCCGAACCACTCCGGAAACGCGGGTATCTGCACCATGACCAGCAAAATGAACCCAATGGACACCCCTAAACCCAGCAGCACCATGAACTGAACGCGCAGGCTCAGCCTGTGCATGCCACGCACCAACAGGAACACTCCCAGGAGCGATGCAATCGAGATGCCAATCAACAAGCGATACGAAATCATGCGTCCTTCTTCAGCGCCACTCGGGATTCCGAAGTCTTAATAGCTATGCCCAAATCGTCGAGCTGGTCCGTGCCCACCGCTGAGGGCGATTCAGCCATCAGGTCCTGCGCCGCCGTCGTCTTCGGGAAAGCGATGACCTCGCGAATGGACTTTTCGCCCGCCAGCAGCATCACCACGCGATCGAGTCCCAACGCGATGCCGCCATGCGGAGGCGTGCCGAAGGTGAGGGCATCCAAAAAGAAGCCAAAGCGCTGCCGCGCGGTCTCTTCGCTCAAGCCGAGCGCCTTGAACATCCGCGCCTGCACGTCCTGGCGATGAATTCGTATGCTGCCGGAGCCCAGCTCGACTCCATTGAGGACCAGATCGTACCCCTTGGAGCGGCACTCCCACGGAGCGGTTTCGAGCTTGTCGAGATCTTCCTCGACGATTCCCGTGAAGGGATGTTGCGCGCTGACCCAGCGCTTGTCGCTCCCGCTCCATTCAAATAGCGCGAAGCCGGTTATCCACGCAAACTCCCATTTGGAGCGATCAATCAGATTGAGCTTGTCGCCGAGATAGAGCCGCACCTGTCCCGCAACGTGGAGCGAGGTATCGGCGTGCGCGATTTGCTCTTTGGCGGCGACGGCGACAATCAAGTCACCTGCTTTCGCCCCGGTGGCTTCGGCCAGTTTCTTGAGCCCGTCCGCACCGAGCGCTTTTTCGAGCGGCGAACTGAAGCCCTCCGCCGTCACCTTCACCGTGTAAACGCCGCGCGCGCCGGCGGACTTTGCAGCTTCGCCCAATTCATCGAGCTGCTTGCGCGACCAAGTGGCCGCGCCCGGAGCGACCAATGCCTGCACGTTTCCTTCGAAATGTATGGTCGCGCGAGCCGGCTCGAAATGCTGCGTGACGTCTTGCAGCTCCATGCCGAAACGCAGGTCGGGCTTGTCCGAGCCATAGCGCCGCAGCGCTTCTTTGTAATCGAGATGGCGAAATGGGCCCTGGGCCTTCACGCCGACGACTTCCAGGGCGCGAATCATCACACGCTCAATCACCTCAAAAATATCCTGCTGGCGCGGGAAGGACATTTCCAGGTCGAGCTGCGTGAACTCCGGCTGACGGTCGGCGCGCAAGTCTTCGTCACGAAAGCAGCGCACGATCTGGAAATAGCGGTCCATCCCCGAAATCATCAGGATCTGTTTGAAGATTTGCGGCGATTGCGGCAGCGCGTAGAAATGGCCGTGATGGACGCGGCTGGGCACCAGGTAATCGCGCGCGCCTTCGGGAGTCGAACGCGTCAGCATGGGCGTTTCAATTTCGAAAAACCCGAGGCTGTCCAGAGTCTTGCGCATCTCGAAGAGAATCCGGTGCCGCAGCTCGATATTGCGGTGCGGCCGGGGCCGGCGCAAATCCAGGTAGCGGTGGCGCAGGCGCGTTTCCTCGCTAGCCGTGACTTCGTCTTCGATCTGAAAGGGCGGCGTCTTGGAATTGTTTAGGATATGCAGGCGAATGGCCATCACTTCCACTTCACCGGACGGAATTTCGGGATTGGATTTCTGGCGGCGAATCACCTGGCCTTCGACGGCCACCACAAACTCCGAGCGCAGCTCCTCCGCCTTCCTGTGCGCTTCCGGATGCAGCTCTTTATTGAAGACGATCTGCGCCAGGCCGGCGCGGTCGCGCAGATCAATGAAAATCAATTGGCCGAGGTCGCGGCGGCGATGAACCCAACCCATCAGGACGACTTCTTTATCGGCGTCCGACACGCGCAGGTCGCCGCAGTAGTTGGTCCGTTTCAGGCTTCCGAGAGCATCAAGCAAGGTTGATTTCCCTTCCGTCGGCGCGGACTGCGCGTTGCGGCCTGCTATCAGCTTCCGCTCAGCCCCGGGTGCCGCGTTTTTCGGATTCCAGATATTCTAACAGTTCGTATTCGGAAAGCTTCCTCTGATCGGCGTCAGCCAAGCGCTTCAATGTAAACGTGCCGGAGGCTATTTCGTCACCTCCAATGATCAGCGCGTAGCGCGCACTGAGTTTGTCCGCCAGATTGAGCGACTTCTTGAATTTCATCTCTTCTCCAGGCAGTTCCACCGAGACTCCAGCCGCGCGCAGTTTCCTCGTTAGACTCACCGCAGCGGGATACGCGGGCTGGCCCATCCACGCGACGAATACGTCCAGTCCGGGAAGCTCCGGCAGTTTGCCGGACTCCTGAATCGAAAGAATTGCGCGGTCGCTGCCTATGGCGAAGCCAATTCCCTTGGTGGGCGGGCCCCCCAGAAGTTCCACCAGGCCATCGTAACGGCCGCCGCCGCACACGGCATTTTGCGAGCCGAGTCCTTCGGCGATGACTTCGAAGGTAGTCCGCGTGTAATAGTCCAGGCCACGCACGAGGCGCCAGTTCTCTTCGTATTGGATTCCGCGGAGCTTCAGCTCGTCCTTCAGCTTCGCAAAGTGGTCGCGGCATGCGGCGCAGAGATGTTCGGAGATACGCGGCAACTTTGCGATAATCTCCTGCTCGTGCGGCAATTTCGAATCCAGGACGCGCAGGGGGTTGGTCTCGATGCGGCGCTGGGAATCCGGCCCGAGTTGCTCCTTTACCTTTTTCAGTTCCTCGCGCAATAGCTCGACATACTGCGGACGGCAGTTTTTGTCGCCGATGGAATTGACGTACAGCGTGGTGCGCGTCAGCCCCACGCGCTTGAAGAACACCAGCAGCATTTCCAGAACTTCCGCGTCAATCGCAGGCGCGTCCGATGGTCCCAGCACTTCGGCGCCAATCTGGTAGAACTGCCGGTAGCGGCCCTTCTGCGGCCGCTCGCGCCGGAACATCGGTCCCATGTAATACAACTTCACGTTTCCTGGCAGTACGTGCATGCCGTGCTCGATATACGCACGGCACACCGATGCGGTTGCTTCCGGGCGTAATGTCAGCCACTCGAAATCCGAAAGCGCACCCCAGATGGCCTTGGCGCCGGACTCGCTGCCCACATGCATTTTCGTTGGGTCAAAGCCTCGTTCAATTACTTTGCGCACAAGCTCTTCGGGCGCCAGGGGATCCTGGAATGTGAACATTTCTTTGGATACTACGTCGGTCTCCGTGCCGATCGAGCGAGCGAAAAGCTGGGTATCTTCGAATATCGGGGTGCGAAGGTCGGTGAAACCGTAGGTGGAGAAAACGTTACCGGCGGTCTGCTCGAACCAATTCCACAACTTCGAATCGGGCGGTAGGATGTCGCGGGTGCCTTTGATGGCTCTGAATTGTTTGCGCTCGCTCATAAAGGCAGTGGCTAGTGATTAGTGGCTAGTGGCTAGACAACCGGTAATTTGCGCCTTATCGCCGCCAGCATTCTTTGCAGTTCTCCGATTTCTCCGGCAATTGGTTTGATTTGAGTTGCGTTGCAATAGCCCAGGTCAACACTTAGAAGCACTTGTGTCTCTAATTCCGCGAGCGAACCGCTGGCGCGGGATAGAAAATTCACAAACTCACGCGTACCGTAGCGCGCTTGGCCTTCCGCGATATTCGATGGAATGGAGACGGCCGCGCGGCGCATCTGCGCCGCCGATCCATATTTCTCTTCGGCTGGAAATGCCGCAGTCAAGTGGTACACCAGCTTGGCCAGTTCCATGCCTTTTTGCCAAACGAGCAGTTCCTTGAAATGTCGCGGCTTGATGGTTTCAGGCTCAGCCACGCGTCCTCGTTTCTAGCCACTGCTTTTTTCATCAACCGGCTTCGGCGCGGTACGTCTCTTTGTACTCGACGTAGCGGCGGGCGTACGCGTCAATCGAGTCCAGATCTTCAGCGACCAGCGTGCGACGCAGTTTGGCCGGCTGCCCCATCATCAGGCTGTGCGGCGGAACCACTGTGCGCTCCGGCACCAAAGTGCCCGCCGCGATGATCGAACCCGTGCCGATCACCGCGCCATTCAGGATAATGCTGCCCATGCCGATCAAGCAGCGCGATTCGATCGTGCAGCCGTGCAGCGTGACGCTGTGGCCCACGGTAACGTCGTCGCCCAGCACCAGCGGGTTCGTGTCGCGCATCACGTGCAACACCGAACCATCTTGAATGTTGGTGCGCGCTCCGACGCGGATGTAGTGCACGTCACCGCGAACCACAACGCATGGCCAAACGCTGGAATCCTCGCCAATCACGACGTCACCGATCACGACGGCTTGCGGGTCAATATAGGCGCTGGCCGCAATTTGCGGCATACGTCCTTTGTAACTACGCAGCAAAATGGCGCTCCCTGCGAACAGAAATTTGTGCAACAGGTGCAACAAGCAGCGAAACTAACACACGCTGGAAAGGCTGACAAGGCGAGGGCTTCCCTCACAGAATTTGCACGACCGGCGCGCCTGCCGAGGCGTTGACGACTTCCAGCCGCGCGACCACATTACGCGCCACCGCGTACATGCTCTTGCCCCCCGGCGCGTCTTCGCCGAGCGACGCGACCGGCTTGCCGGTGTCGCCACCGATGCGTATCTGCGGATCAATCTCGATTTCGCCGAGGAACGGCACGCCGAAATTTTTGGCCATGTGCTGCCCTTCGCCGTGGCCGAAGACGTCTATGCGCCCGTTGCAATGGGGGCAATTGAAATAGCTCATGTTTTCGACGACGCCAAGGATTTCCACATTCACCTGGCGGAACATTTCGACGGCCTTGCGCACGTCGGCCAGCGCCACGATGGACGGAGTGGTGACGACCACCGCGCCCGTCACCGAGACGCTTTGGATCAGCGAAAGCTGCACGTCGCCCGTGCCGGGCGGCAGGTCCACGACCAAGTAATCGAGAATGCCCCACTGCACGCTGCGCAGGAACTGCTGCATCACGCTATGCAGCATCGGCCCGCGCCAGACCAGCGGCTTATCGCCCGGATTCAGCAGGCCCATGGAGATCATTTTCACGCCGTAGGCTTCCACGGGGATTATGGTCTTCTCGTTGATGGCACGCGGCTGTTCGTTCGTCCCCAGCATTACGGGAACGTTCGGCCCGTACACGTCGGCATCTAGCAGGCCGACCGTAGCACCGAGAGTCTTCAGCGCGATGGCCAGATTCACAGCAACGGTCGTCTTGCCCACGCCGCCTTTGCCGCTGGCGACGGCCACCAGGTTCTTGACGCCCGGAATGGGCGCTTTCTTATCGAGTGCGGGCCCGCTAGGGGCAGGTCCAGGTCCAGGAGGCATATAAATCCTTTCGACGAAACCGCGTAATGGCGGCTTGCCGCGTCATCAGGTCAACTCGCAATGATAGACTGCCGCGGCAGCAGCGGCAAGGCCGGCAGAAGTCGCGTTGCAAGGGCACCGGACGGGCGCTTTGCAGGAAACCGCGCGAGCGGCTACAATACTAGCCAGGGAGACGCGCGATCCTCGCAGCCGCCGCACCTGCAGGTCGGGTTCCCCAATGCACGGGAGCTAAGACAACGATTTCGCCCCTTTTGCGGGCTCGCATACGTCTAATCTGAAAATATGGATGTCGAAAAACTCATAAATGGCGTAGTAGCGCGTTTCATCGGAACGAAGCACGAGCGCGATGTGAAATTGCTGCAGCCGCTGGTGGAGGAAATCAACGCGCTCGAACCGGAAATGCGCCAGCTCTCGGACGCGGATATCACGGCGAAGACCGCCGAATTGAAGGCCGAAGTGCAAGCGCGCATGGAAGGCCTGGAGCGCGACGACCCGGATTACAAGCAGCGTCTGCAGGAGGCGCTCGAGCCCACGATGGTCCCGGCGTTTGCTCTGGTGCGCGAAGCGGGCCGGCGCACTCTGGGCATGCGGCATTTCGACGTGCAGCTCATCGGCGGCGCCGTGCTGCACCAGGGCAAAATCTCCGAGATGAAGACGGGCGAGGGCAAGACTCTCGTGGCGACGCTACCGGCGTACCTGAACGCTTTGACCGGCAAGGGCGTGCACATCGTCACGGTGAACGATTACCTGGCGCGCCGCGACGCGGAATGGATGGGGCCGATCTACAAAATGCTGGGCCTCTCGGTGGGCGTGATCGTGCATGACCTGGACGACGTGCAGCGCCGCGCCGCCTATGCTGCGGACATCACCTTCGGCACCAACAACGAATTCGGCTTCGATTATCTGCGCGACAACATGAAGTACGATTTGACGCAGTGCGTGCAGCGCGGGCATCACTTCGCGATTGTGGACGAGGTGGACTCGATCCTGATTGACGAAGCGCGCACTCCCCTTATTATTTCAGGCCCCGCGGAAGAATCCACGGATAAGTACTACCGCATTGACAAGATTATTCCCAAGCTGATTCTGGATATTGACTACACCCTGGACGAAAAGCATCGCACCGCGACATTGACCGAAGAAGGCGTCTCGAAGTGCGAACAGCTTCTGAATCTCGGCAACCTCTACGACCCGGCGCACATGGAGATCATTCATCACGTGTATCAGGCGCTGCGCGCCCATGCGCTATTTCAGAAGGACGTGGATTACGTGGTGAAAGACGGCGAAGTCGTGATCGTGGACGAATTCACCGGACGGCAGATGCCCGGACGCCGCTGGTCGGATGGCTTGCACCAGGCGGTGGAAGCCAAGGAGGGCGTGAAAATCGAGCGCGAAAACCAGACGCTCGCGACCATCACGTTCCAGAATTATTTCCGCATGTACAAAAAGCTTGCGGGCATGACCGGAACCGCGGAAACCGAAGCTCCCGAATTCGACAAAATCTACAAGCTGGAAGTGGTGGCGATTCCCACGAATAGGCAGCTAATCCGCATTGAAAACGCCGACGTGGTGTATCGCACCGAAGCGGAAAAATTCGAAGCGGCGGTGAATGGCATTCTGCAAGAGGACGGTTCGCACGCAGGCGGCGTGCGCCAGTACTACGAAAGCGGCCAGCCGGTGCTGGTGGGCAGCATCTCGATCGAAAAATCGGAGAAGATCGCGGCGCACTTGAAGAAGGCGGGCATTCCACACCAGGTGCTGAACGCCAAGCAACACGAGCGCGAGGCCATTATTATTTCCCAGGCGGGGCGCAAGGGCACCGTTACGGTTTCGACCAATATGGCCGGCCGCGGCACGGATATTCTGCTCGGCGGGAATCCGGAGGCGATGACCCGCGATTACTGCCTGAAGAATAAGCTCGCGCTGCCCTACGCTCCGGCCAGCTCCGTAATTGGCGCCGCGCCCGGCACGGAAACGGCCGCGCAAGCCGACGCTACAACCGCCGCGGGAGCAAGCTCCCAGGCTCCTTCGAACGGCGGCAGCAGCCCGGCGATGGTGCTGTTTCAAATCGAGGGGAGGATTTTTCAGGTGCCTCTGGAGCAGTGGAAGCCCATTTACGATCAGTTCGCCGCGGAATGCAAGGTGGAGCACGATGAAGTGGTGGCCTTGGGCGGCCTACATATTCTGGGCACCGAACGTCATGAGGCGCGCCGTATTGACAACCAATTGCGCGGCCGCGCCGGCCGGCAGGGTGATCCCGGCTCGTCGCGATTCTTCCTCTCTCTCGAAGACGACCTGCTGCGCATTTTCGGCGGCGAGCGTGTAAAGAATTTGATGTTCCGACTGGGCATGACCGAAGGCGTGCCCATTGAATCGCGGATGATCAGCAAGAAGATCGAAAACGCGCAAAAAGCGGTAGAAGCGCAAAACTTCGAAGCGCGCAAACACCTGCTGGAATATGACGACGTGATGAACAAGCAGCGCGAGACGATTTACAACCTGCGCCGCTCGTTCCTGGAAGGCCGCGACCAGAAAGAATTCGTGTTGGAGCGCGCGGACGCGATCGCCAATGAATTGGTGGAAACGTATTGCCCGCGCGATCAGCACCCCGACCAGTGGAACGTCACGCAATTCTCGAATGAAGTGCTGAACCAGTTCGGTTTTGACCCCAAGGCCGTGGGGATGGATTTCGCGACGCTGAATCACGAAACCGTGGCCGAAACGCTGACCGAAAAAGTCCGCGCGCGCTACGAAGAGAAGGAGGCGCTTTTTGGCGCGCAGACCTTGCGCTGGCTGGAGCGCCATATCCTGCTGGACGTGGTGGACGGGCAATGGAAGGACCACCTGCTCACCTTGGATCATTTGAAGGAAGGCATCGGCCTGCGCGGCTACGGGCAGATGGACCCGCTGGTGGAATTCAAGAAGGAAGCGTTCGTCCTGTTCGACGACCTGATGAATCGCATAGACACCGAGGCGGTGCGATTCCTTTTCCTGGTGCGGCCCGCCGAACCGCCCGCCGCGGCTCCCGCGCAGTCCGCGGCGAAACCACTGGTGCCGCGCGGCCTCTCGCAATTTTCACCCGAAGAGATCGCGCGCAAGCAGCGTCGCCAGGAGCAACAAATGCGCTTGCAGGCCGGCGCTACCCCGGTGGAACCTCCTAAGCCTGTCCGCGCGGGCGCAAAAGTAGGCCGCAACGACCCGTGCCCCTGCGGCTCCGGCAAGAAATACAAGAAGTGCCACGGCCAAGCGGCCTGAGATTTCCCATCCCCCTCTGAACTTTTCCTACCACGCCTGCGTATCTTTCTGCAGTCCGGGCTCTGGGTAGGCCCTAATTCGCTCGAGAGGTGTGAATATGAAAATTCGTACGCGCACGCTCCCCGCATTGCTGGCGCTCATCTTGTCAATGGCCGCGACGCTAGCTTCTCGGCCGGCGATGGCCGGCGACAATGGCCATTTTGACCGTACGCTCGCGGTGACAGGCGCCGTTGATCTGGATGTACAAACGGGCGCCGGCGAAATTACCGTGCGCGCAGGAGATTCCGGCAAAGTCGAAATCCACGGCCGAATTGACGCGAATCATGGGTGGTTGACGGCCGACGCTGAACAGCGCATTCGCGAGATTGAAGCCAATCCGCCCATCGAGCAGAGCGGCAACACCATTCGCATAGGCCATATCGAGAACCCCGGTTGGAGAAATGGTATTTCGATCAGTTACGAACTCGTGGTTCCGGTTCAGACAAAACTGCATTGCGAATCCGGATCCGGTGACCAGGTCGTGGACGGCATCGTCGGCCCGGTGGACGCCAATAGCGGCTCTGGCGGAGTGCGGTTGATGAACATCGCTGGCGAAACGCACGTCCGGACGGGCTCGGGAGATATCGAGCTTACCGCCATTCACGGAGCGGCGCGGGCTACCGCCGGCAGCGGCGGCATTCGTGCCACCGGCATCGCGGGAGGCTTGACGGCTTCGAGCGGCAGCGGCAGCGTAAAGCTCGAGCAGACGGCGGCCGGCGACGTGGAGATCGGAACCGGTTCAGGCGACGTGGAGATCAAAGTGGCGCAGGGCGCGGTGAAGGTGCAAACAGGAAGCGGCAGCATCACGGCACAGGGCGACCCAACGGGCGACTGGCGCTTGCATACCGGCTCGGGCGACGTCAGCGTGGAAGTTCCGCAGCAGGCGGCGTTCAATCTGGTCGCGCGCACCAGCTCCGGCAATATTGACAGTAGCCGGGAAATCACGATTCAGGGCAAAGCCAGTCCGCGGGAACTGCAGGGAAAAGTGGGCGGCGGCGGTCCGACTTTGGATCTCAGCACCAGTTCCGGAAACATTCAAATCCGTTAGGCTCGTTCCCGCGGGGAAACGCGAAAGGCCGCGACGGCGCACCGAGTTGCGCCCCGCCCCGCCTTTCCCCTTTTTGTGGCCGGCACCATCGCCGCTCGAGCCTCGCACGGGCGCCGCGGCTGTGTTGTCCTTTACAACTCAGCTTAACTTGCGCGTAAAAAAGATGTGCTACTCTCTCCCCAACTCGAGGTAGTAGCCACTCGGGAATCAGGGGTGTGGGATGAACGCCGCCGTTTCTGTCCATTGCACCCGCCCGGGGTGCGCAAGGCCGGCCCCTTCAGCGCTAATGCGCGCACAGGTTTGTCTCGACCATTTTCTCGACGAGGCATTCCTACGCACCGATCAGGCCCTGGCGCGTTGCCGCGAAGGCGGCTCGCTGACCAAAGAAAATCTGGAATGGCTGCTCTCCGATGCGCTTGCTACGGTCAAGAATCTGGAAGAAAGCGCTGACGAGCCGCAGCCAGAACAGCGGGACCGCATGCTGGAGCTGCTGCTGATTCTGGCGAATCTGCACGAATATGTCGCGCACCACTCCGTGCGCGTCGAACACCCGGCCTGAACCGCGCCGTGCCCGGCACCGGCGCCGCTGGCATGCGCACATTTTTGCGCTTCCATCGGCCGGATTCTGCGAAAGTGTTAACGCCTAAGGCATCGCCTGCTTGCAAAATCTTCCGATCCAAATCAAGCTGGAGGTTACCGCAGAGCGATCCAGCATGCCTGACAAACCAAAAGAACTCGATCCGTTCAAGCCAGCCGAACCAAACATCCCTGGAGTGACCGGCAATCCGGCACGCCTCAAGCCGACGCCTGAAGCTCCGCGTCCGTCGCGGCAGTTCCGAAGCCCCACACCCGCGTCTGCCGGATCACCCGCGCAGAAATTTCTGGCGATCGCGGCGATCGTAATCGGCCTCCTGTTGCTGGGCGTGTTTTGGTGGCGGCATGCAAGCGCATCCGGCACACCGCAGACGGTATCCACCGTGCCGCCTACGGTTGATCTTCCGCCGGTGGCAGGTCCTCCGCCCGCTGCTCCCCTACCGATAGGTCCCGGGCCGGTGGCCACCACGTCCGAACTCGCCAAGACGTGGTCATCGAAACGGTTTCTGTTCCGAGCACCACAAACCGCCGAAGACGTCCCGGCAATGGTTGTCCACCTTCCGGGCGATGTCTATTGGGGCATAGCAATGCGCGAACCGTTCGGGACGTGCGAATTGGAGTATGTGACCGACCTGCGAAAACTGGCCAGCGATTATCGCCTCCACGCGGATCATCCCATGGTTGGCGACCCGTGCAATTTTGCGGTTTACGACCTCACGAGATATGGAGCAGGACCAAACGGAGTAGTTCGCGGAGCGATGATCAAGGGGCAGGGAGTGCGCCCTCCGCTCGCCATCGAAATTAAAGTGCGCGGTAAGGAGGTCATCGCTACGCAAATGGAACATTAGCGATACGTGCGCCGGCGGCGCGAACGCCGGCAGCCATTGGATCGAACGGCATTAGGCGCGTTCTCGCTCGTTTTCGATCGAAGCGCAACGCTGCACTTCGGCGCTCATTTTCCCCCGCAACACCATTGCCACCATTTTTTGATCCGCGAGCCAGGACCATAACGGATGCCCGAACGTCGCCGGACGATTATGCTCGACGAAGAAGTGCGAAAACCACGCTAGCGCGTACGGCACCACCAGCGCCGCCAACACGAACCACGGCCGTCGCAACACGATTGCCAGAAGCAACAGCGACCATCCTGCCAGCGTGCCGGTCGTGTGGAAAATTCTCGTCAGGGGCGCGCGGTGGGCCAGAACGTAGAAGTTCCAAAATTGAGCCCAGGCCCGAACAGGATCTTGCGGCGTGTCCATGCACGCGATTCTAGCCTTGGCATACACCGACGCAAGAGAAAAAGAAAAATGCCACTGTCCCACCCAGCTACGAGCAGGACAGTGGCGCCGTCGCCGCGAATCTCCGCAACGGTTATGACTGGGTACGACTTTATGAGTGTTATGAAGCGAGTTCCTCCACCGAACGCGCCACCATCACCGGCTGGCCCGTAGCCTGATTGACGAGTATGAAGCCAACGACGCGAATGGAAATTGGCGCCGTCCCTTGGAGGGCCGATAGGCCGCTCAAGTTGATGAAGTTGGTATCGTTGGTCGTCAGGATGGTGAGAGGGTTCGGGAGCAGCACGCCCGCCGTCCAGTTATCATTCAACTGGAACGTGCCGGCGTTGCCGTTCTGCACGACGGTGCTGCCCGGAACCCACGTACCCGCCTGACCCTGGCGCCGCAGCACCACGCGGTGGACTGTCAATGTGTTGGCGCCATTGGTCGTCGTGAGTTCTCCGCCGATCGCGACCCGCTGGCCCGCCGCCAATTCCGAATTATTGAAGAGCAGTGTCGTCAGCGGAAGGTTGATGTGCTCGATCATGTATTTCTCAGAACCGTCCAAATCGAGTGTTTCAATCTGTCCGTCGGAGATTCCATTGACCGCAGGCAGCAACTCACGTACGTACAAGTCCGCCTGTGTCGCGGGGCCCGTGGGCGGCCGCACGCTGGTCAGCACGCCGCTCATGAAGAAATAGTCGTTAGAGACCACTTCCAGTTCGGACGCATCAATGCTGTGGGTTACCGGATCCAGCACGCCCGACACTTCCACGATCGTGCTGGTGGTAAACGAACCGACAGGGGTGCTCGGGTCATCGAAGACCGTGCTATCCCCGGTCGTTACGTTCCACTGGCGGCCGTGCGGACCCTGGATCATGAACGTATTGTTGCCAGTGACGGCCACCACGCCGCCGTGAAAATCATCAATGGCGACCTGCGAATCGGCCGAATTGAGCAGTGCGACCTCGAATACCGGATTGACCGCGCCGGTGACCTGGCCATTCCCATCTGTTTGCAGCGACTGGCGCAGATCGAACTCCATGCGCAGGCCGAAGAGATCCGCATCGGTGACCATCACCGGTTGTGCGAAGTTTACCGTTACCGTGGACTGGCTCAGCGTTCCATTAATGGTGTTGACGGTCGGCGGATTCATGGATGTGTCAATAAATCCGATTTGCGGTGAAGCAATCGTGATCGTCGCCGATGTGTAAGTGCCAACCGGGACAGCGGAAAGATCGAGCAGTTGGTGCAGGCCGCTGAGCTGCGCGAAATCCACAATCTGCGGCTGCGACAGAACGCTTACGCTGGTCGTTCCATCATTGAGCGCGATTCCGCTTACCGTGATTTCACAGGAAACCACGCTGGGCAAAGGAGCGTCGGTTCCGATGATGTAAACCGATGCTTCATTCTGCCCAGTGAGGCCCGTCGAGCCGCTACCTCCGCCGCAACTGCAAAGGGCCACAGCGGCAAAAAAAGCCAGAAACACACCCGTAGCTTTAGGATTCCCCATTGATTTTCTCCTCAAGTCAAGTATTGCTGATAATCGACGGCCAGAGCCCCTTCTTGCTGCTGGCTCTGAAACCCGAAGCCTGTCGAAAAGTTGCGGACAAAAGGCGGTGATCCAGCCGTCAATTAAAGTTCGATTTCGAGGGGCGGTATGATCTCAATCTCAGATCGCTGCCCAGACAGCACATAGCGCGAGTCGTGCATCGTAATAGCGTGTGGTAGCTCACCCCGGCATTGCCCTGCGTCGCCGGGAGTGTGCGCCGGATGATCGAGGATCCGAACCGGGAGGATGAAGTCCATGCGTTACAGGGCCGTGGTGGCGGTCGCGGGACTTTGCATTTTCTTCGCCTTAGGCTGTGCGAAGAAAGCCGACGATGCAGCCATTGTGATGAATCTGCAGTCGCAGATGTTTTCCGATCCCCAGCTCAAGGGCGCGGACCTGCGCGTCACGTCTTCCCATGGCGAAGTGACGCTCGGCGGAAGCGTTCCCAGCGATGCGGCCCGTCTGGACGCCTACAAACTCGCCGCACAGACCGCCAACGTAACCAAAGTGAATGACCAAATGACCGTGCAGCCTGCGCCGTCCCCCAATGTCGCAGACGCATCTGCCGGGACCCTACGGCCGCAAGACAACGGTGTACGCGTTTCCTCCGTAGTGCCGAGGATCAAGTCGCAGCCATCCCGCAAGGACAGCCGGCCTCCGCCTGAGAAAGCTCCGCAGGAACCTGACAGCGACGCCAGTAACAACCCTTCGCCCGCGCTGGACGCCGACGCAACCCCGCCGCCGGCGCCGCCAGACGTGATTCCCGCTGCGCCGCCGGCGGTTGAGCTTCCTACTCCGCCCGCGCCTCAGCCGCGCGACGTAGTGATTCCGGAAAATTCCACCGTGACGGTGCGCATGATTGATGGCGTGGATTCTTCCGTCAACCACGCCGGCGAAATCTTCCACGCCTCGCTCGATGCCCCGTTGGTCGTGGGCGATAGCGTGATCGTTCCCCGCGGCACCGATGTTTACATTCGGCTTTCGGCCGCCGCTTCAGCCGGACATATGAAAGGCAAGAGCGAATTGCACCTGGAGCTGGTGAAGATGGACTTTCAAGGCCGCTCCTACGAGCTCGCAAGCGACACATACTCGCAAACCGGCAACTCCAGAGGGGCTAACACGGCTAAGAAGGTCGGCGGCGGCGCAGTCGTCGGCGCGCTTCTGGGCGGCCTGCTCGGCGGCGGAAGAGGTGCAGCCATCGGAGCGGGAGTGGGTGCGGGCGGCGGCGCCGTATATCAGGGCGCGACGGAAGGCCAGCAAGTGAAGGTCCCACCCGAAACGAAGCTGGATTTTCAGCTCTCGCAACCGGTCACCGTCACAGTGATGCCTCGCGCTTCCGCGTCGGCGGAGTAAAATATTGGTCGCCGGCTCGCGCTGTGCGATATCCCGTCGCGCCGGGTGTTCCGCGCTTCTCGGGACATCTGGAAAGTCCGGAACTTTGGAAACCTGAGCGCCTTTCCGTCCTTGCGCCGTCGCGCACAGTTGTTTACGATGGCGTGCGAACGGGAATATGCGCGAAACTCGATGATTGGCGAGACAATCTCACACTACCGAATTCTGGAGCCGCTCGGCAGCGGCGGCATGGGCCAGGTATTTCGCGCCGAAGACACCAGGCTCGGGCGGCAGGTCGCGCTGAAATTCCTCTCCGAGGATCTCGCGCGCGACCCATCCGCTCTCGAACGATTCCAGCGCGAAGCGCGCTCCGCGTCCTCGCTCAACCATCCCGGAATCTGTACGATCTACGACGTGGGGGAACACAACGGCCGCCCGTATCTCGTAATGGAGGTGCTGGAGGGCCAGACGCTGCGCGAGCGGATCGCAGGCCGGCCCATGGCTGCCGACGCTCTGCTGCAGTTCGGCGCGGAGATTGCCGATGCTCTCGATGCCGCTCATGCTCGGGGCATCATCCATCGCGATATCAAGCCGGCGAATATCTTCATTACTTCCCGGGGCCAGGCGAAAATTCTTGATTTTGGTTTGGCCAAGCAGGGTGCCTCCCGGCGCGTCGGTGAACGCGTTGGCGAGCGCGTCGGCGCCGGCAATAGCGCCACCGAGCTCACTACCGATAATCTGCTGCTCACCAGCCCCGGCTCAGCGATCGGCACGATTGCATATATGTCCCCCGAACAAGCCCGCGGGGAGGATCTCGACCCGCGCACCGATCTTTTCAGTCTCGGCGCGGTGCTCTACGAAATGGCCACAGGACACGGGGCGTTTCCCGGGCCCACGTCCGCCGTTATCTTTGACGCCATACTCAACCGGACGCCCGCCTCGCCCAGTTCCCTGAACCCGCTGGTCTCGCCAAAGCTGGAAGACATCATCGGAAAGTCCCTGGAGAAGGATCGCGACCTGCGCTACCAGACCGCCGCCGAGCTGCGCGGAGATTTGAAACGCCTGAAACGTGACACCGATTCTTCGCGTACGCCCAGCGGCTCGACGGGCTCCTGGGCCGCTGCGGATGGGGCGGCGAAGCCGCCGTCAGGCAACGTGGCGGCGCAAGTCCCCGCTT
Source organism: Candidatus Acidiferrales bacterium (assembly GCA_049300435.1). Lineage (GTDB taxonomy): Bacteria > Acidobacteriota > Terriglobia > Acidiferrales > UBA7541 > Palsa-295. Next base: position 18,597 of record JBAQJS010000023.1, read on the forward strand.
CGCAGGCGGCTCCTGGTGCGTCGTCGGGAACCGCGCCTACGGCCGCTCCGGCGCAGATCGGCAAACGCACCGGTCTCTGGATTGCAGGCGGCGCCGTCGTGCTGCTGGCCGTCGGGGCGATTCTCGCGATCGCCTTGCACGATCGCTACGGTCATCATCGTGAGGAAGCAGCGCTTTTTTCGCAGATGACGATTTCGCCGCTCACTTCCACGGGCAACATTCATTCGGCGACGATCTCTCCGGACGGCAAATGGGTGGCTTACGTGGCGGACGAAAAGGGCACCCACGGTATCTGGATTCGCCAGCTGGCGACGGGAAGTACCGCGCAAGTTGAGCTGGGTTCGCCGGGCGAGATTGTAGGGCTTACGTTCTCGCCTGACAGCAACTATCTCTACTTCGTCAAGCACGACGATGCCCTTGGTTTGGGAACGCTTTTTCAGACGCCCTCCATCGGCGGCACGCCGCGCCAGCTCGTCGCGAATGTGGATAGTCCCGTTAGCTTTTCCCCGGACGGCAAACGCTTGGTCTTCGTGCGGCAGGTCAACAAGCCTAAAACATCCGATTTGATCGTCGCGAATTCCGACGGCACGGGCGAGCAGATCCTGATGGTCTTGACGAATCCGGTCCAATTTTCGGATAACGGGCCGGCGTGGTCGCCAGATGGCAAACGCATCGCCGTAGCCGACAATCCCACCGGTGAGTTCGACAAGTCCGCTATCGAGACGGTCGAAGTCGCTTCCAAAACGAAGACGCGCGTGGGCTCCGCCGATTGGATTGCTCCGGATCAAATGGCATGGCTTCCCGATGGCTCCGCGATCCTCTTCAATGCGCGAGTCTCCAAGAGCTCCCTCAACGCTCAACTCTACGAGTTAAGTTATCCGGGTGCTGACGTTCGCCGGATTACCGACGATTTGAACTTCTACAGCGGAACGACTATCACCGCCGACGGCTCGGCCCTCGCTACGGTACAGGTGAGCCTCACCGGCAATTTGTGGGTTGCGAGCTTCGGCAGTTCCGCCTCGCTCTCGCCCGCGCGCCAAATCAGCAGCGGCATCAGTCGCGCCGATGGTATTTCAGGCATCACTTGGACTCCCGCAAACACGCTCATTTACACCTACTACACCTCCGGCGCGATCCGGCTCGCGAGCGCCGCCCCGGACGGCAGCGGCGTGCACGACATCGCGCCCGGTGCCGGAACGCCCGACTGGCTTTCCAGTTGCGGCGACGGGCAGCATTTCGTCTTCAGCATGGGCAGCGGGGGCGAAAGCAGCGCCATCTGGCGCGCGGATATGGACGGATCCAACCTTACCAAGCTCAGCGGAGACGAAACGGCCGTCCATCCCGACTGTTCGCCGGACGGAAAGTTCGTGGTTTACGTGGACGTCTTGCACGAACCAACGCGGCTGATGAAAGTCGGTATTGACGGCGGTGCTCCCACTGAAATCTCCAAGGCCGATCTTTTCTCCCCGGCGATTTCCCCGGACGGGACTTCTCTGGCCGTGCTGTACCATCCGGATCCCGCTAAACGCCCCAGCCTGGCTGTCGTCGGCCTGAACGGCGGCGAGATTCGCAGCGTATATGACCTGCCCGTGGACGCCCAGGAGGCCCTCAGTGGTGATGGCGGCCAGAAACTCGCCTGGACTGGTGACGGCCGTGCCATTCTGTATCCCGTCAATAAAGATGGAGAGCTCAGCCTGTGGGCTCAGCCGGTCACGTCGCAAGGAGCCACGCCCGCTGCCGCCAAACGAGTGATGAATCTTGGAGCGGATTTTCAGTGGGGCGCCTACGCCCTGTCTCCGGACGGGAAACAAATCGTCTATGCCCACGGCCGTCAAGTAACGGACGCCGTCCTGATTTCGCACTTTCACTAACTTTTCATCGGAGACCTTCGTGACGATATCGCGGCGTGCTGTGTTCAGGGGTGCTTCCCTCGCGCTTGGCGGCGCGGCTGCGGAGGCCATCTTGGGCCCCGGCGTGGCGGCGCAGCGTCCGGTGGCGCAAACCGGCGGGCAATCTCTGCCTCCCGCGTTCGATGCTTTGAAGCCCCTGGGCGACCGCGTCAAACCGATCCGCAGCGAAGAGTTTCAGGCCCGCGTCGTGCACGCACAGCAACTGATGACGGACGCCACGCCGCGTTTTGCAGCGCTTTACGTTACTCCAGGAACCACTCTGGCTTATTACGCTGGCATCCGCTGGTGGCCCAGTGAACGCATTCTGGCGTTCCTGGTCCCCCGGCAAGGAGATCCTGTTCTCGTTTGTCCCGCTTTCGAGGAGGGCCGCTTGCGCGAGCAGTTGCGCTGGCCAATCGAAATTCGCGTGTGGCAGGAAGACGAAAATCCGTACCCGATCGTCTCCCAATGGCTTGTCGAGCGCGGCATCCGCACCGGACAAGTCGCCGTCGAGGAAACCACGCGCTACGTATTTTTCGACGGGCTGCGCCAGGCCGCGCCCTCTTTGGACTATGCGAACGGCAATCCCATTACCGTCGGCTGCCGCGCGCAGAAAAGTGCGCACGAACTGGAATTGATGCGGCTGGCCTGCGCGGCCACTTGCGACGTGTACAAGGCTACCTTTGCGTCCTTACGCGAGGGCATGACCCAGCGCGGCGTCTCCAATCTGGTCACCTTGGGTTATGCCCGCATGGGCCTCCAGGGCGAAGCCTCCGTCTTTTTCGGCGCGTCTTCCGCTCTGCCGCACGGTTCGCGCGAAGAGCAGGTGCTGCGCGAGGGCGTTGGCGTGATGATTGACGACGGAACGGTTGTCGAAGGGTATCAGTCGGACGTCACGCGCATGGGCGTTCTCGGCAAGCCTCCCGAAAAACTCCAGCACGCGTTTGAAATTGTGCGCAACGCCCAGAACGCCGCACTGGCCGCCGCGGTCGCCGGTCACACATGCGGCTCCGTGGACGACGCGGCCCGCAAGGTCATCACCGACGCCGGATTTGGCCCCGGATACAAATATTTCGAGCATCGTCTGGGCCATGGCATCGGCATGGACGAGCACGAATCGCCCTATTTGGTGCGCGGAAACCCCACCATCCTGAAGCCGGGGATGACGTTTTCCAACGAGCCGGGAATTTACGTTCCGGGCGACTACGGAATGCGCTGCGAGGACGATATGGTAATTGCCGCGTCGGGAGAGGCCCAGTTGCTCACGCCTGCGTTTCAGCCGTCACTCGAAAATCCGGTCGCGTAGCCTCTATAGCCCCGCGTCCTGCCACCCAATTCGATTTTGCGATTGCAGCTACGCCGTGGGCTGCATTTTCGGGGCCTCCTGCGTCGTGAGCGCTGCACCCGCCAGGTCCGATCTGCCTTTGCAAAATTCCACGATTCTCGCCTCGGCCCAAAACCGCTCCAGTCCGTCTTCCCGGGAGATGAACGCGCAGTGGCCGCCGTGTTCCGGCGCCACCAGCGTGATCCAAGAATTTCCTTCGATCGCGGGGTTCTGGAATGGCGCGAATGGAACGAATGGATCATCTTTCGCCGTAACGATCAGCGTGGGCGTGCGAATGTCAGACAGTACGCGGGAAGCACTGCTGCGGGCGTAATAGTCGCGGGCATCCGCGAAGCCGCAATAGCGCGCCGTAACCACGTCATCGAAGCGCCGCACCGTCCGAATCCTGGGGAAATCGAGCAGCTCGCGCAGCGGATAAAGATCGGGAAACAGACTGGCCTTGTGCTGCATATGCCGCTTCAGGCGGGTGACGAAATGATGCTCGTAAATCAAGTTTCGCGGCTGGCTCAGAGCGTCCGCGCAGGAGGCCAGATCGAGCGCCGGCGCGACAGCCACAACGCCTCGCAGTGCCGCTGGCGGCGAGCCATTCATCTCTCCCGCCATCTTCAGCACCAGGTTCCCGCCCATCGAAAAGCCCGCGGCAAATAATTCCGGCAGGCCGTCCCGCTCCGCCAGCTCCAGCAGCACGGCGCGGATGTCGCCGCTCAATCCCGAATGATAGAGCGTCGAACTGAGCTTCTCGGTGCCGCCGCAATTCCGCTGGTTCAGGCGCACCACGTTGAATCCCGCGATCCAGGCCTTTTCCGCCGTTCCGCGCATGTAACCTGAATCGCAAGACCCCTCCAGGCCGTGCAGCACGACGAGCGTCGGATGCTCGCCAGGGCATTCCTGCCAGTGACATTGGCCTAGAACTTGCGTGCCGGGCTCCGTCTCAAATAGGCGCGCCGCGCCCCTCCCCAGCCGCGGTACCGACCGCGGCCAGAAATTCGCCGCGATGGTCATCGCATGGGGATTACGCAGCAGGGGATGTGGCTCGAACTCTTTCACCGCTACTATGGTAGGGAGTCTGCAAGCTTCGCGCAACCATCCTGAATATCTAATATTTCGATCTGAATCCGCCGTAAGGCCTTTCGCCATATGAACCTCGTCGCAATAGTCGCAGCCCAAACGTGCCACGCGGATGGGGCGAATTTTCTGCCGCCATCGCGGCTTGATTTCGCTCGGCGATGCACATAAAATGAATGCTTCCATAATGAAGGTCTGCCGCTACCATTGAATCATCCGCGAGCCCAGCTCATCCCGCTGGGCTTTGCTGCATTTGGGGGCCTTCGGACTCATAGGAGAATAGATGATTGAAGGACCTATCCCCGAGGCGCTGACGTTCGACGACGTGCTGCTGTTGCCCGGCAAGTCTTCCATTTTGCCGGCGCAAGCGGACACGCGCACCTGCCTGTCGCGCAAAATATCCCTGAACATTCCCATCGTGGCTGCGGCGATGGATACGGTCACGGACTCGCGCTTGGCGATTGCCATCGCCCGCCAGGGCGGAATCGGATTCATTCACCGCAATATGACGGTTGACCGCCAAGCCGAGGAAGTGGATCGCGTAAAGCGTTCGGAAAGCGGCATGATCGTTGACCCGGTCACCATCGCGCCCGAGCTGTCCGTTCGCCAGGCGCTGGACATCATGAACAAATACAAGGTGTCCGGCCTGCCCGTGACGCGCGGCACGCGCCTCGTGGGCATCTTGACCAACCGCGATTTGCGCTTCGAGCGCAACCTGGATCAGCCGGTCAGCTCGGTCATGACTAAGGAAAATCTCGTCACCGTCCCCGTGGGCACCACTCTGGAAGAAGCCGAACGCATCCTGCAGCGCCACCGCATCGAAAAGCTGCTGGTCGTGGACGGCGATTTCAACCTCAAGGGCTTGATCACCGTCAAAGACATCCAGAAGAAGATCGAGTTTCCAGACGCCACCAAGGACGAGCACGGCCGCCTGCGCGTGGGCGCGGCGATCGGCGCGACCGGCGATTTTCTGGAGCGCGCCGCGGAGCTGTCGCGCGAAAAAGTGGACGTGCTCGCCATTGACACCGCGCACGGGCACAGCACCCGCGTGATGGAGGCCATTCGCGCCGTGAAGCAGAAATTCCCGGAGATGCAAGTGGTGGCGGGCAACGTGGCAACGGCCGAAGGTGCGCGCGATTTGATTTCCCTCGGCGTGGACGGCCTGAAAGTCGGAATCGGCCCGGGCTCCATCTGCACCACGCGGGTAGTGACCGGGGCGGGCGTCCCTCAGATTACGGCGATTATCGAAGCCTCGCGCGCCGCGAAGGGCACCGGCGTCCCGGTGATCGCCGATGGCGGCATCAAGTTCTCCGGCGACATCACCAAGGCGATCGCCGCCGGCGCCAACTCCGTCATGATCGGCGGCCTCTTCGCCGGCACCGAGGAATCGCCGGGCGAAACGATTTTGTATCAGGGCCGCACCTTCAAGTCCTATCGCGGCATGGGCTCCCTGGGCGCTATGGAAGCGGGCTCGGCCGATCGTTACGCGCAGGAAGGCGTGGAGCGCGGGAAATCGGTCCCCGAGGGCATCGAAGGGCAAGTGGCGTACAAAGGTCCTCTGGCGGGCCTGGTGGACCAGCTCGTTGGCGGCCTGCGCAGCGGCATGGGTTATTGCGGCACGGCCAACCTCACCGAGCTTCAAGAGCATTCCAAGTTCATCCGCATCTCGGCCGCGGGCTGGCGCGAGAGTCACGTCCACGACGTCATCATCACTCGCGAAGCTCCCAATTACCGGCGCGAATAGAGCTCTCTTTGAAGATTTCACCTAAATCGCGGCGCGCTTGCGCCGCGCCGGGCCGGGCCGCTAGGATGGGCTGGCTCAAACGTTGGTGGCCGGCACTTGTTTGGGCAGCGGTGATTTCAGGATTTTCCACGGGCGCGTTCACCTCGGAAAAAACCAGTCACATCATCATTCCCGTCCTGCACTTTTTCCTCCCTCATGCGTCCATGGAGACTCTCCAGTTCCTGCATCACATCATCCGCAAGTGCGGCCATTTCACCGAGTATTTCATCCTGGGCATGCTGATCCTGCGCGGCATTCGCGCCGGCGAAAAAGGCATGCACCTGCGATGGGCTTTGGTTACGATACTGATCGTTGCGGGGTACGCCTCGCTCGACGAGTATCATCAGTCCTTCGTTCCAGGACGCACACCGGCGGTCCGCGACGTGTTCATTGACACGACCGGCGGCGCCGCCGCGCAGATCGTCGCTTCGCTCGTCGTCCTTCTCGGAGCGTCTCGCGAGAAGCGGCGGCAGGTTGAGCAGAACGCAGCGGGAGCTACCCCCGCGAACAAGGATTAGAAACCACACTCATACGAATGGAGACCCCATGCCCAGTCGCCTTTTGCGGCGCGTAATTCTTCTCGTTGTTTGCTTTGCCTCCTTTTCCGTTGCAGCTTCTGCCGCGAATCCGGTCAGCTACGAATTGAAATTTGAACGCGCGAATTCACATTTGCTCGACGTCACCATGCACTTGGATTCCCTCTCGGGGCCGTCCGTGGACTTTGCCATCCCGGACTGGGCGCCGGGCTCTTACTACATCGAGAATTATGCCGCGAATGTGCAGCGTTTCCGCGCTCACTCCTCGTCCGGCCAGCAACTCTCCTGGCGCAAGACGGACAGCCAAACCTGGCGCATCGAGCTGGCGGGTGCGACCGCCGTCACCGTCGAGTACCAGGTTTACGCCAACACCCTGCAAAACAATATCGCGCAATACAACGAGCGCCACGCGTTCATCGGCGGTCCTTCCGTGTGGATGTACGTGGTCGGCGCCAAGGACCGCCCCGCGGTTCTTTCCATCGCAGTCCCGGCGGGTTGGCGCGTCGCCACCGGCATGGCCCACACTTCCGCTAGCAGCTTCGAGGCGCCCAACTACGACACATTTGCCGATTGCCCGCTGGAGATCTCAGACTTTGCCGAAAAGGACTTCGTGGTCTTGGGAAGCACCTATCACGTGATCGTTCACGACGTGGAAGGCAAGAAAGATTTCACCCAGTTCACAAATGATTTGCAAAAGGCTGTCGCCGCGCTGGTGCCGATATTCCAGCCCGTCGTCGGCGAAGCCCAAGCAGCGCCTTTCAAGGACTATTACTTTATTTTCCACGTCTGGCCGAAGACCGGCGGCGGCCTCGAGCATCTGAATTCCACGCAAATTGATTTTTCCACCGATTGGGACTCCAAGGACCCCGTTCCCGGCTACGGCACGCAATACGATCTGAAGCTTTTTGTCGCTGCGCACGAGTTCTTCCACAACTGGAACGTCAAACGGCTGCGTCCGCGCCCCCTTGGGCCGTTCGACTACTCACAGATGGTCCACACGCCTTCGTTGTGGATCTCCGAGGGTCTGACGAGCTACTACGGCTGCCTGGCGCTCGTCCATGCCGGGCTCATCACCCCCGCGCAGTATCTCGACCAGATCGGCCAGCTCATCACCAAGTTCGAAGCGCAGCCGGGCCGCAGCGAGCGCAGCATCGAAGACACCAGTTGGGACACCTGGTTTCCGCGCGGCAGCGTGGTTCATCAGGACAACAACCTTGCCAACACCTGGTATTCCTACTACGACGGCGGTCAGATCATGGGCCACATTTTGGAATTTGCGATCCGACAGAACACGGCGAATCAGAAATCGCTGGACGACTGGATGCGCCTGCTTTATTCGCGCTACGCGCTCCCCATGCCGGGATTCGAACCGGAAGATGCGGTCAAAGCCGCGTCCGAAGTGGCGAACGCGGACCTAAGCGATATTTTTCGGCGGTATATTTCCGGCAAGGATGCGATCCCTTACGAGCAATATTTCGGGTACGCTGGCATTACAGTTGAGCGGAAGCTCGACCCCGACAAGGCCTGGACCGGAATTGAAACGGAAAAGACCGACGACGGTCGCGCCAAGATTCGCAACATCATTCCGAACAGCCCGGCCGACGTGGCGGGATTCGACCGCGACGACGTGATTTACGCCGTGGACAGCCGCGCCGTTGATTCCGATGCATTCCCCAAGGAGCTGGCCTCGCGCAAACCCGGCGACACCGTCCGCTTGACCGTCCTGCGATTCGGTGAATTCAAGGAAATCCCGCTGGCGCTTACGACGAACCCGAACCCCACGTTCACCCTGAAGCCTATGGACCACCCCACGGATCTACAGAAAGCCATCTACGATTCGTGGCTGGGAATCAAGCAGTAGAATCGCGCCGCGACTGTTCCCTGAAAAAGCAAAAGGCCCGCTCCGATGAATCGGGGCGGGCCTTTTCGGTTGATGCGGACTTCCGGGAAGTGACGCGGGAACCTATTTCGCCGCTGCTGCTTCCTTCTCTAGTTCCGGCGTCTCCACGTCCTGCTTCCGGCGCGGCTTCTTGTCCTTCTTCTTGAGCTCCGAACCGATGAACTCCAGAATCGCCAGGTCCGCCCCGTCCCCCAGGCGCCAGCCGGCGCGAATGATGCGGGTGTAGCCTCCCGGGCGATCCGCAAAACGCGGCGCGAGATCGCTGAAAAGCTTCTCCGTGGCCACCGGGGTCATCAGGAAAGCCGCCGCCTGGCGTCGCGCATGCAGCGAATCGCGCTTGCCCAGCGTGATCATTTTCTCCGCCAGCCGCCGCGTCGCCTTCGCGCGGAGGATGGTGGTGTGAATGCGTTCCTTCTCGATGAGGTTGGTCACCAGGTTACGCAGCACCGCCCGGCGATGGGCGGGCTGCTTCCCGAGTTTTGACCCTGACTTAAGGTGTCTCATAGTCGCTTACCGTGGCTCGCGTGGTCTCCCGCGCGATTAGATAGCCGTGGCATCCCCCTCGGAAGGCGGTGGTGCGGTCTGGCTTGGCAGCGGCGGCCAGATGATGCGGCCGTGCTCGTCAAACTTCATGCCCAGGCTCAAGCCCATCTTGTGCAGGATGTCCTTGATCTCATTCAGCGACTTGCGCCCGAAATTCTTGGTCTTCAGCATTTCGGATTCGGTCTTCTGCACCAATTCGCGCAGGTTCTGAATGTTCGCGTTCTTCAGGCAATTGTAGGAGCGCACCGAAAGTTCCAATTCTTCCACCGAGCGGTCCAGGAATTCCAGGCGCGGATCGCTGTAGTTCTCCACCACTTCTTCCGGCAGATCCGGCGTCTCTTCGAAATTGATGAAGATGCTCATGTGGTCCTTCACCAGTTTCGACGCCAGGCCGATCGCATCCTGCGGGGTGATCGCCGCGTTGGTCCAGACCTCCAGCGTGAGCTTTTCGTAGTCGGTCATCTGTCCCAAACGAGCCGCTTCCACCGCGTAATTCACCTTGCGCACCGGCGAATGCACCGAGTCAATCGGGATGTAGCCGATCGGCAAATCTTCGTCGAAGTTGCGGTCGGCGGCCACGTAACCGCGGCCGTTCTTCACCCGCAACTCCAGCTCGAACTTGCCGCCTTCGCTGACGGTGGCGATATACACGTTCTTATCCAGCACGGCAATATCGGCATCCTCTTCGATTTTCGCCGAAGTCACCGGTCCGGGCGTGTCCACGATCAGGGTAATAGTCTTGGGCTGGTCCGTATTCAACTTCAGCGGAACCTGCTTCAGATTCAGAATGATGTCCGTGGCATCCTCGACGACACCGGGAATCGGTGAAAACTCGTGCAAGACGCCTTCAATTTTCACCGCGGTGATCGCCGCGCCCTCAATCGAGCTGAGCAATGCCCGCCGCAACGCGTTTCCGACCGTGGTTCCCCAGCCGCGCTCAAAAGGCTGCGCTGAGAATTTCCCGTACTTATCGGTCAGTGTTTCCGGTTCTGCTGCCAACCGCTTTGGTTTCTGGAAGCCCTTCCACATCTTGGATATTCCTCCTGGCTCGCCCGCGGCGAACCGACCTGCTTATAAACGTTGATAATCCTTGGCGCTACTTCGAATACAGTTCGACGATGAGCTGTTCGTTCATCGGCGGCGTCTGCACGTCTTCGCGACGCGGCAACGCCACCACGCGCGCCTTGAAATTCGCTGCGTCAATATCCAGCCACGGAGCCACGCCCTGGCTCTTCGCCAGATTGCGCGCTTCCAGGATCATGGCGTTCTCGTGCATTTTTTCCTTGAGCGCGATTTCATCGCCCACGTTCACCAGGTAGCTGGGGATGTTCACCTTCTGGCCCTTCACGCGGATGTGCCCGTGCAGCACCAGTTGCCGCGCCTGCGAACGCGAACCGCCCAGTCCCATGCGGTAGATCACGTTGTCCAGCCGCCGCTCCAGCATCACCATCAGGTTAGCGCCGGTAGGCCCCTTGGTGCGTTCCGCCTTCTCGAAGTAGGTGCGGAACTGCCGCTCCAGCAGGCCATAGGTGCGCTTTACCTTCTGCTTCTCGCGCAGCTGCACGCCGTAGCCCACCATCTTTGCCCGCCGGGCCTGCCCGTGCTGCCCGGGAACGAAATTGCGCTTTTCGATGGCGCACTTCTCTGTAAAACACCGCAGGCCTTTCAAGAAGAGCTTCTGCCCTTCCCGTCGGCACAGTCGGCAAACCGCTTCACGATGTCTTGCCAAGTCCTTCTCTCCTTTATTTCAACCGCGAAACTCTTCTGAATCTTTGGCGCAGCCTACACGCGGCGGCGCTTGGGCGGCCGGCAGCCGTTGTGCGGCACGGGCGTCACGTCCTTGATCGCATTAATGTGCAAGCCCGAGGAAGCCAGCGCGCGCACTGCCGATTCACGTCCCGCGCCAGGCCCTTTCACGCGCACTTCCACCGATTTCATGCCGTACTGGTCGCGCGCCACGCCCGCCGCGGTCGCGGCTGCCTGCTGCGCAGCGTACGGCGTGCCCTTGCGCGAGCCCTTGAAGCCCACGGAGCCTGCCGACGACCAGCTCACCGCGCGGCCGTCAGGATCGGTCAAGGTCACGATGGTGTTGTTGAACGTCGCCTGGATGCATACCACGCCGTGCGGCACCACGCGCTTTTCCTTCTTCTTGCGAAATTCCTTCTTGCGCTTGGAGGTCTTCGCCGCTGCTGCGGGTGCTCCTCCCGGTGCTGCCGCTGCGTCCTTCGGTTCTTTTGCCACGCTCGTATCTCTCCTATCGTTCCCGCAACTTCAAATCCCGCAATCCCAACTTCCCGGCCGATATGGAGTGCGGCGGCAAGCTGCCGCTTTCTCCCCGGCGAGGCTTGCCCCGCCGGCCTTCTTACTTCCGAGCCGCGATTTTCTTCGCCGCTACCGCGCCCTTGCGCGGTCCCTTGCGCGTCCGCGCATTCGTGTGCGTCCGCTGGCCGCGCACCGGAAGATTCCGGCGATGCCGCAGCCCCCGGTACGCCTGAATTTCGATCAGGCGCCGGATGTTCATCTGCGTCTCCTTGCGGAGATCGCCCTCGATGCCGCCTTCGGCTTCGATGGCCGCGCGCAGGCGCGTTGCTTCGTCTTCGGTCAAATCCTTTATCTTCTTGGTGTGGTCCACGTTCGCTTTTGCGGCCAGCGACTTCGCGCGCGCCTGCCCGATGCCATAAATGGACGTGAGCCCAATCCAAAGCCGCTTGTTCGGCGGCAAATCCACACCTGCGATGCGAGCCATTCTGTATCCTCCGGCCTCTGGGCTATCCCTGGCGCTGGCGGTGCTTGGCGTTCGTGCAAATCACCCGCACCACGCCGCGCCGATGCACGATCTTGCACTTCATACAGATTTTCTTTACCGATGCTCGAACCTTCATTTTGACTCCGTCCCTCTCGGGGGCCGTCCCGCAGCGCCGGACTTCCCGGCCCTACTTGTAGCGGTACACGATTCGGCCGCGCGTCAGATCGTAGGGCGAAAGCTCCACCGCCACGCGATCCCCCGACAAAATACGAATAAAATTCTTGCGCATCTTCCCCGAAATATGGGCCAGCACCTGGTGCTTATTTTCCAGCTCGACGCGAAACATGGCGTTCGGGAGCGGCTCGATCACCGTGGCCATCACTTCGATGGCGTCTTCCTTCCCGCTTTCGCCCGGCTTCTTTTTTTCCTGCTCTGGCCTTGGTTTCATGCGCTCCTGTTCACTGCTCCAGCCAATACTTGCTGTTCGTCTCTACCAGACCGGCCCCGCCGCCTCTTTCGGGCGCGTCAGAATCCACGGGCCGTTCTTGGTGACCGCGACGGTGTGCTCGAAATGAGCCGAATCGCTGCCATCCGCCGTCACCGCCGTCCACTCATCGTCGAGCACCCGCACACCGGGACCGCCCGTATTGACCATTGGCTCGATGGCCAGCACCATGCCCTCTTGCAGCCTCGGCCCTTGGCCCGGAGAACCGTAATTCGGCAGTTGCGGGTCCTCGTGCATCTTCGTCCCGATTCCGTGGCCGACGAACTCGCGCACCACCGAGTAGCCGTTCTTTTCCACCCACTGCTGCACCGCGGCCGAAACATCTCCGAGCCGGTTGCCCGCCCGAATCTTGGCGATACCCTGCTCCAGCGATTCGCGCGTCACGCGCAGCAGCTTCTCCCGCTCCGGCGTGATCGTTCCCACCGGCACCGTCAACGCCGCGTCGCCGTAGTAGCCATCCAACTCGACCCCGAAATCCATCGAAAGAATGTCGCCCTCGCGCAATTTCCGCACCGGCGACGGGATCCCGTGCACCACTTCCTGATTGATGGAAGTGCACACCGAGCCCGGATACCCTCGGTAGCCCTTAAACGCGGGCCGCGCCCCGTGTTCCTTCGTGTAGCCCTCGGCGAACTGATCCAGATCCTTCGTCGAGATGCCCGGCCGTACCAAAGTGCGCATTTCCGCCAGCGCGCCCCAGACGATCTGTCCAGCGCGGTACATCTTCTCCAGCTCCGCCGGCGATTTACAGATGACCATCACGCCCTTCCGCACGCTTCAGAATCTCGTTCAGTGCGCGGGTTACCTGCTCCACATCGGCTTCGCCGTCCACCACTTCCAGCACTCCGTGCGTCCGGTAATAATCCGCCAGCGGCTTGGTCTGCCGTTCGTACGCCGCGAACCGTTCCTTCACGATTTCCGGCTGGTCATCCAGGCGCTGAATGAGCTTGCCGCCATCGTTATCGCAAATGCCCGGCTTCTTCGGCGGCCGCTCGAACACGTTGTACGTCTCGCCGCCTACGCTGCACGTCCAGCGACCTGCCACCCGTCGCACCAGCGTTTCCGGGCTTACGTGAAACTCAATCACCAGCGGCTGGCCCAGTCCCCTGCGCTGCAGTATCCGGTCCAGCTGTTCCGCCTGCCGCACCGTGCGCGGGAACCCGTCGAAGATGAACCCGTTGTCGCAATCCGTGTACGCCAGCCGCTCTTCGACCATTTCCAGCACCACTTCGTCCGGCACCAGGTCCCCACGTTCCATTAACGGTTCCGCGATGCGGCCCGCCTCGGTGCCGCGCGCCACCGCGTCCCGCAGCATGTCCCCGGTAGAAAGATGCGGCACTCCCAGCTGCTTGGCCATGCGCTTCGCCTGGGTGCCCTTGCCAGCTCCCGGCGGCCCTAAGAAAATTAACGCCCGTTTGAGCGCCATCCTCACCGCCGAAGAATTTTCATTAACTGCGACGACCACGAACCCGGCCCTTGCGCACAAAACCGTCGTAATTTCGCATCACGAGTTGCGCTTCCAACTGCTGCACGGTGTCCATGGCCACGCCCACTACGATCAAAAGCGACGTGCCCCCGAAATAGAATTGCACGTTCAAGCCGTCCAGCACGAAGCGCCACATGTGCCGGTCAAACCAATCGCCCACCAGCCACAAATGCTGCAGGTGAATCCCCGAGATCATCCACTCCGGCAGCAAGCAGACCACCGCCAGATACACGCCGCCCACGAACGTCAAGCGCGTCAGGATGCGGTTGATGTACTCGGAGGTGTTCCGCCCCGGACGAATCCCCGGCACGAAGCCGCCGTACTTGCGCATGTTGTCCGCAAGTTCCGTGGGATTGAAAATGATGCCCACGTAGAAAAACGCGAAAAATATGATCAGCGTCACGTAAATCACGGTGTACAGCGGCTCGCCCCACTTGATCATGTTCGCGAACTTGCCGAAAAACGTGGACTTGTTCTGAAAGAACAGCGCCAGCGTTTGCGGAAAAGTGAGCAACGAACTCGCGAAAATCGGCGGAATCACGCCGCCGGAGTTCACGCGCAGCGGAAGATACGTCATCTGCCCGCCCATCACCTTTCGGCCCATCACCCGCTTCGCGTACTGCACCGGAATCCGTCGCTGCCCGCCCTCGACGAACACGATGAATGCCACCACAGCCAGCATCATTGCGATCAGCCCTACTAGCACCAGGCCCGCCAGCGAACCCCATTCTCCGCTGGTGGTCTTCAGATACAGATCACGCACCGCGTTCGGCAGACCGACCACGATGCCCGCGAAAATAATCAGCGACATCCCGTTGCCGATGCCGCGCTCGCTGATCTGCTCGCCCAGCCACATGATGAACGCGGACCCGGTCGTCAGCGTCAGGATGGTCATCAGCATGAACCGCCATCCCGGGTGATACACCAGCGCCTGTCCGGACATGTTCTGCAGCGTCAGCGTCTTCGCAATCGTGAACGACTGAAACACGCTCAGAATAATCGTCAGGTAGCGCGTGTATTGCGTGATCTTGCGCCGTCCCAGTTCGCCTTCCTTCTGCAAACGCTCCAGGTAAGGCCACACCACCACCATCAACTGCAAAATAATGGACGCCGTGATGTACGGCATAATGCCCAGCGCGAAAATCGTCAGCCGCCGCAGGTTGCCGCCGCTGAACAGGTCAATCAGTCCCAGCACCGACCCTTGCCCCTGCTGAAAAAGCTGCTGCAGTAACTGGGTATTGATTCCAGGCGTCGGAATGTGCCCGCCGAGGCGGTACACCGCCAGCAGACCCAGCGTGAACAGAACACGGGTCCGCAAGTCTGGCGTGCTGAAAATATTCCGAATGGCCAGAACCAGCTTGTTCATTGCAGGACTGCGACCTTTCCTCCGGCGGCCGTGATCTTCTGCTCCGCCGACTTGCTGAATGCATGCGCCTGCACGGTCAGCGCCACTTTCAATTCACCGCTGCCGAGAATCTTCAGCCCCTCGCGCTTCACCCGCAGCACGCCCAACGCATACAGAATTTCGGGTGAAATCGTTTCGCCCGCCTCGAAGACGTTCAGGCTTTCCACGTTGATCACCGCATAGGTCGTCGAGTCCGGCGCCGAAAACCCGCGCTTCGGCAGACGCCGGTGCAGCGGCATCTGGCCGCCCTCAAATCCCGGGCGCCGCGAGTAGCCGCGTCGGGATTGCTGTCCCTTGTTCCCCGCACCCGCGGTCTTGCCCATTTTCGAGCCCATGCCTCGTCCCACGCGCACCTTGCGGTGACGCGAGCCGCGCGGCGGCTTCAAATTCGAAAGAGTCGGTTTCTGTGCCATGCTCAGCCCTCAATCACTACAAGATGGTGCACGCGCGCGATCATGCCGCGAATGGATGGAGTGTCCTCCACTTCCAACACCTGCTGCATGCGCCGGAACCCCAGCCCGCGCACGGTCTGGCGCATATCGCGGGGGCAGCCGATGAAGCTGACCACCCATTTGATGCGGATGGTTCCCGCTTTCTCCCGGTTTGTTGCCGCTGTCTTGGTTGTCATAGTCGTCGCGCGAAGGAACTTACGATGCCGCCGCCTCCTCCGCAATTTTCCCGCGCCCTTCCGCCACCTTGGCCGCATCCTTCAAATGCATCAGCGCGTCGAACGTCGCCTTGATCACGTTGTGCGGGTTCGAAGTGCCCAGCGACTTCGTCAGCACGTTCTGGATTCCGGCAACCTCCATCACCGCGCGCACCGCCCCTCCAGCGATGATCCCGGTCCCTTCCGGCGCGGGCTTCAGCAGCACCTGGCCCGAGCCGTAACGGCCGAGCACCTGGTGCGGGATCGTCGAACCTTTCATGTTCAGCTTCACCATGTTCTTCTTGGCGGCCTCGATGGCCTTGCGGATGGCCATGGGAACTTCGCGAGCCTTGCCCATGCCGAATCCGGCATGACCGCCCTGATCCCCCACCACCACCAGCGCGGAGAAGCTCAGGTTTTTTCCGCCCTTCACAACCTTAGTGCAGCGGTTGATCGAAACCACCTGGTCTTTCAGGTTCGCCTGGTTCGTTTCCACCGGCCGGCGAACGGATAACGAATCTTTGAGCTCTTGTTTCGACATAAGGTTCAGAACTTCAAGCCCGCCTCCCGGGCCGCTTCCGCGAGCGCCTTCACGCGCCCGTGATATTGATATCCCCCGCGATCGTAAACTACTTTGTCCACGCCTTTGGCCTGCGCGCGCTCGGCGATGGCCTTGCCCACTACCTTCGCCGCCGCGATGTTCCCGCCGCCCTTGATGGTCTTGCGCACTTCCGCATCCAGCGAGCTGGCGGAAACGATGGTGCGATTGGTGTGGTCGTCCACCACTTGCGCGCGTATATGTTTCGACGACCGATGCACGCAAAGCCGCGGGCGCTCTGCCGTTCCTACCAGCGTCTTGCGCGTGCGCACGTGAATGCGGCGGCGGTGCGCCTCTCGTGATAACTTGTGTACTGGTGCTGCCACGTTCGCTCTCCTCCTGGCCTAGGCCGCCGCCGTCTTCGCGCCAGCCTTGCCGGCCTTCTTCTTCAACCGCTCGCCGGTAATGCGCACACCCTTCTGCTTGTACGGGTCGGGCGGGCGCAGCGCGCGCAGGTTCGCGGCCACCTGGCCCACCTGATTCTTGTCCGCGCCGGAAACCACCATGTGCGTCTGCTTCTCGATGGAGATGGCGATTCCTTCGGGGATCGGAAACTCAATCGGATGCGAGTATCCCAGCGCCAGAACCACGTTCTTGCCCTTGACCTCGGCGCGGTAGCCGACACCTACGATGTCCAGATCCTTCTTGAAGCCGGTGGTCACGCCGGTCACCGCGTTCGCCACCAGCGCACGCGCCAAGCCGTGCAGCGCGCGCTTGTCTTCGGACTCGCGCTTCGCCGTCAGCGTGCCGTCCTTCTGTTCGAAGCGAATTCCCTGCGGCACCGCCACGCGCATCTTGCCCTTGGGTCCCTGCACTTCCACGGCATCGTCCTTGATCTGAATTTTCACGCCGGACGGCACCGCAATAATCTTATTTCCAATTCGCGACATGGCTCTCTTGAATCCTCTGTTTACAGAATTCCCTGCGAAACTCTTACCAGACCTCGCACATGATTTCGCCGCCGATGCCGGCCTTGCGCGCCGCCTGCCCGGTCATCAAGCCCTTCGGCGTGGACACGATCGAGATGCCCATCCCGCCCACCACCTGGCGAATCTCCTTCTTGCCTACATAGCGCCGCGAACCGGGGCGCGAGACGCGCTTCAGATCCGTGATCACGCTGCGGCGGTCCGGCGTGTAGCGCAGGAAGAGGCGCAGCGTTTTCTTGGGCTTCTGCTCCTCCACCACCTTGAAATTCGCCAGGTAGCCTTCTTCCTTCAGAATGCGCGCCACCTCCACTTTCAATTTCGAAGAGGGCAAGTCCACGCGGGAGTGCTTGGCGCGCGCGGCGTTGCGAATTCGCGTCAACAAATCGGCAATCGGATCAGTCGTCATTCTTCCTCGTCCTTATTCTTCCTCGAAAAACTACCAGCTCGCCTTGGTCACGCCGGGAATTTCTCCCTTGAGCGCGAAGCCGCGGAAACAGATGCGGCACATCTCGAACTTGCGCAGGAAAGCGCGCGGACGCCCGCAAACCCGGCAGCGGTTCCGCCGGCGAACCTTGAACTTCAGCTTCTTTCTTTGCTTCGCGAATTGTGCGGTGCGTCCCATGCTCGCTCTTTCTCCTTTACGCGCGGCCCTTAGGCGCGAAACGGCACGCCCAGCAACTTCAGCAGCTCACGCCCTTCTTCGTCGTTGCGGGCGGTCGTGGTAATCGTAATGTTCATGCCCTTGATCTTGTCCACGCGGGTGTAATCAATCTCCGGAAACACCAGCTGGTCCTTCAGCCCCAGCGTGTAATTGCCGCGCCCGTCGAACGAGTTTGGCGGCAATCCTTTGAAGTCGCGCACCCGCGGTAGCACGATGCTGGCCAGGCGGTCCAGGAATTCGTACATCCGCTCGCCGCGCAGCGTCACCATGCAGCCGATGGGCATGCCTTTGCGAATCTTGAAATTCGCGATGGACTTCTTCGCGCGCGTGATCACCGGCTTCTGCCCGGTAATCTGGCCCAGCTCCGCCGCAGCGGTGTCCAGCAGCTTCACGTTCGCGCTCGCCTCGCCCATGCCGATGTTTACCGTCACCTTCTTCACCCGCGGCACGGCCATCGTATTGCTGAATCCGAAACGCTTGGAAAGCGCCGGTACTGCATCCTTGCGATACTTTTCATGCAAACGCGTAATCATTTCTGGTCCTTACCTCGAAGAAATCTCTAGCTCTCGAATGTCGTATTGCAGCGCCGGCACGACCGCACCTTGGTTCCGTCCGGCAGTTCCGTGTGTCCCGCGCGGGTGTGCTTGCCGCATCCCGGGCAGACCAGCATCACGTTCGAAACATGCACCGGGCCTTCCTTCTCCAGGATCCCGCCCTTGATGTTCTTCGACGGGTTCGGCCGGGTGTGCTTCTTGATCATGTTGGCGTGTTCGACCGTTACCGTCAGCTTCCAGGGATTCACCGCAAGCACTTTTCCGGTCTTCCCCTTCGACCGCCCGGACATGACCTGCACCGTATCCCCGTGGCGGATCCCGATGGCTGCCGGCTTTTCCAGTGTTTTTCTCATGGCTACCACACTTCCGGAGCGAGCGAGATGATCTTGGTGAACTTCTTGTCGCGCAATTCGCGGGCGACCGGCCCGAAAACGCGCGTTCCGATCGGCTCGTTCGCATCGTTGATCAGCACCGCCGCGTTGTCGTCAAAACGGATGTAGGTGCCGTCCTTGCGCCGCTGTTCTTTCCGCGTGCGCACAATCACGCACTTCACCACCGAACCCTTCTTCACCTGGCTTTCCGGCTGCGCTTCTTTTACCGCGGCCGTCACCACGTCGCCCAATCCGGCCGTCAAACCCGCGTCTCCTCCCAACGGAAGGATGCAGGTGAGCTGGCGAGCGCCGGAATTATCCGCCACCGTAAGCCATGTTCGCATCTGTACCATGATCGTGCTCCCTGTGTAACCACCGCCCTGCTGCGAGCCCGCCGCAAACGACCGGGCTAGGCCACGCGCGTCGAGCGTTGCACTACTTCCTTCAACCGCCAGCGCTTCAGCTTCGAAAGCGGCCGGGTGGAAACAATCTGCACCGTATCGCCCACGTGCGCTTCTCCGCTTTCATCGTGCGCGTAGTATTTCTTCGCGTGGCGCACCACCCGGTGATACAGCGGGTGCTGCACCGCGCGCGTCACCTTCACCACGATGGTTTTCTGCATCTTGGTGGAGGTCACGATGCCGGTCAGTTGCTGCCGGACTCCGCGCTCGGGCGCCGCCTGCGGCGCCGCTGCTGTTTCGTTTGCCATTACGCCTTCCTCAATTCGGCTTCGCGCAGCACTGTCTTGATCCGCGCGAAATCGCGTTTTGCTTCCCGCAGCTTCCTCAAGCCTTCGGACTGTCCGGTCGAAAGTTGAAAACGCAGGCGAAAAATCTGTTCGGCCAGCTCGCCTTGCTGGGTTTCCAGTTCGTCCTTGCTGAGTTCGCGGTACTTCGCCACGCGACTCGCGTTACGATCTGCCATTACAGTTCCTCCGCCCGGCTGACGAATTTCGTCCGGATGGGCAGCTTGTGCGACGCCAGCTTCATGGCCTCGCTCGCGGACGCCAAGTCCACGCCCGCCATCTCAAACATCACCCGCCCCGGCTTCACCACCGCCACCCACTTCTCCGGTGGACCTTTGCCTTTGCCCATACGAGTCTCGGCCGGCTTCTTGGTGTAGGGCTTGTCCGGAAAAATCCGGATCCACAATTTTCCGCCGCGCTTGATGAAGCGGGTAATCGCGACGCGCGCCGCCTCAATCTGCCGGTCGGTGATCCAGGCCGGTTCCAGTGCCTTCAATCCGTACTCGCCGAACGCCAGCGCTCCGCCGCGCCACGCTTTTCCGGTGCGCCGCCCGCGCTGCTGCTTGCGGTACTTTACTTTTTTCGGCATCAACATAAATTATTCGCCCGTGTCCTTAAGCTTTTGCCGCTGCTGCCGGCGCATTCTTGTTGACGCGCTGCGGGATTTTTTCACCCTGGTAGATCCAGCACTTCACTCCGATTACCCCGTACGTGGTGTGCGCTTCGGCCGTGCCGAAATCAATGTCCGCGCGCAGCGTCTGCAAAGGCAGCCGGCCCTGCAGGTACCATTCCTTGCGCGCGATTTCCGCGCCGTTCAATCGTCCGGCGACGCGTACCTTGATGCCCTTGCACCCGAAGCGCAGCGCCGAATCCACCGCTTTGCGCATCGCCCGCCGGAAGGCCACGCGCTTTTCCAGTTGCAGCGCGATGGACTCCGCCACCAGGTGTGCATCCAGCTCCGGGCGGTGTACTTCCTGAATGTCAATGTGCACTTCCCGCTTGGTGCGCTTCTGCACGTCGGCCTTCAGCTTGTCAATCTCCGAGCCTTTGCGGCCGATGATGATTCCGGGGCGCGCGGTGTAGATCCGCACCACCAGCTTGTTGGCGGCGCGCTCCACGTCAATCCCGCTGATGCCCGCGGACTTCAGCTTTTCCTTCAGTTGCTTGCGCAACACCACGTCTTCGTGCAGCAGGTCGGCGTAATCGCGCTTGGCGAACCAGCGGGACTTCCAAACCTTGTTGTAGCCCAGCCGAAAACCGTACGGATGTGTTTTCTGCCCCAAACTGTCCTCCCCGCTACTTGTGCTTTTTCTGCGCCTGCTTGTTGCGCTGTTCCAAAGCTTTGCGCGCCTTGCGCACCGCGCCCTTCACGCCTTTCGACGCCTGCGCTTCCGCCGCCGCTGCCGCCACGCGGTCCGCCACCGCGCGGTGATGTTCGGAAACCTCCACCACGATGTGGCTGGTGCGCTTCTGATAGCGAAAACCACGGCCCATCGGCGCCGGACGCATCCGCTTCCAGCGCGGGCCTTCGTTCACGAAGCAGCGCGTCACGAACAGCTCGTCCACGTCCAGCGTCTCGCCGGAATCTTCCGCTTTGCGTTCGGCGTTGGCGATGGCGCTGCGCAAGGTCTTTTCAATGTCCTTGGCTACGCGCTTCTTCGTGAATTGCAGCGTGTGCAGCGCATCTTCCGCGCGCTGCCCCCGAATCAGGTCAATCACCAGGCGCGCCTTCTGCGGCGATACCCGCGTGTAGCGCGCCTGGGCGATTCCTTCGATCTGCGCTGCTTTGTCTTCCGTACCCTGAATTGCCGTTGCCATCGTATATGCCCTTTAAGACTTCGCTGCCGGCGCCGCGCCGGCCGCCGGTGCCGCTGGCGCGCCTGCCGATGCGGCGGCCCTTTCGAGCGCCGCTTTCACCGCGTGTCCTTTGAACGTCCGCGTGGGAGCGAACTCGCCCAGCTTGTGTCCGATCATCTGCTCGGTGATGTACACCGGAATAAACTTCTTGCCGTTATGCACCGCCAGCGTATGCCCGATCATCTCCGGCAAAATCGTCGAACGGCGCGACCAGGTCTTCAAAACCTTCTTTTCGTTCCGGGCATTCAGGCCTTCCACCTTCTTGCGCAGGTGTCCGTCAATGAATGGTCCCTTCTTCAGCGAGCGCGGCATCGGTTGTCCTACTCCTCCACGCGGCGCAGCTTCACCCACTGCGCGCGGCGAACTCTCTTGAATCCACGCACCGGTCCGGAAACGCGGTGCGACAACGGGCAGAAAGGACACACGAACCGGGTCCCCTGCGCGTTCGGAATCTTTTCCACAATTACCGCCCAGCCCGACCGGCACAGCCGGTACTGAATCTGCGGCGCCGGCACCAGCTTCGAAGCGATCTTCACCGCCGCCTTGGCGGCGCGCCGCGGAGCTGCTTTCCGCGCACGCGTTGCGCGCCGGGGCGCGCGCCGTGCCGCACGCCTGGATGATCGAGTGGCTGTCATCTGATGACTCCCAATTGTCCCCCGCGCCGGGTTCATTGCTGTTCTACTGCTCCTCAAGACTCTCTGTTGAACTACGGCTTGCGCCGCTCGACGATCATCCGGTCGCTCGGACGCTTCTTGCGCGTCTTCGCTCCCAGAGTTGGAAAGCCCCACGGCGTTTGCGGGTGATTGCCCTTCACGCGTCCCTCGCCGCCGCCGTGCGGGTGGTCCACCGGGTTCATCGCCACGCCGCGCACCGTAGGACGCTTGCCGTGCCAGCGCGTCCGCCCCGCCTTGCCGTAGGTCACGTTCTCGTGATCCAGGTTGCCCAGCTGCCCGACGGTCGCCATGCAGTCCACACTGAACTTGCGCACTTCGCCCGAAGGCAGCTTCACCAGCCCGAAATCGCCTTCCTTGCTCATCAGTTGCGCCGCGCCGCCCGCCGAACGCACCACTTGCCCGCCCTTGCCCGGATACAGCTCCAGGTTGTGAATCATCGTGCCGGGAGGAATGTTGCGCAGTTGCAGCGCGTTGCCCGGCAGAATTTCCGCGCCCGCGCCGTTCTGCACGGTCATACCCACTTCCAGGCCCACCGGCTGCAGGATGTAGCGCTTCTCGCCGTCCGCGTAATGCAGCAGCGCTATGCGCGCCGAGCGGTTGGGGTCGTATTCGATGGCCGCAACCTTCGCCGGGATTCCGGTTTTCTCGCGGCGGAAATCCACGGTGCGGTATTTCTGCGCGTGCCCGCCCCCGCGATGCCACGCGGTCACTTCCCCGTGTGAATTGCGTCCGCCGGTGCGCTTCTGCACTTCCACCAGCGATTTTTCCGGCGTCTGCTTGGTGATCTCGCTCTTGTCGAGCATGGTCAGAAAGCGTCGTGACGGCGTGTACGGTTTAAATGTTTTTATTGCCATTGTTGCCTCTTACCTGTCCGCCTCGAACTTGGTCGCATCGTGCTCCACTGCTCTTGCTTGCCGCTGCTGCTTCCGGAACTAGATGTTCTCGGCGTACTCGATCATCTTCTCGCCTTCGGCGAGCCTTACGTAAGCCTTCTTCCAGTCGCTGCGGAAGCCTTCGGCGCGCCCGCGGCGGCGAAACTTGCCGTGAAAAATCGCCGTGCGCACGTGGTCCACTTTCACCTTGAAAACGCGCTGCACCGCTTCCTTGATTTCCGTCTTGGTCGCATCCTTCGCAACCTCGAACACCACCGTGTGCTGCGTTTCCTTCACGCCCAGACCCTTCTCGGTGATGATCGGACGGCGAATAATTTGGTAAACGCGGTTCTCCATCGCTTATTCCTTCTTCGCCTTGGGCTTGGCTTTGGCCTTGGCTTCTTTTTTCGCCGCCGGCTTCTTCGCCGTTCTTTCCGCTCTTGCTTCCGCCTTTACCGGCTTCTTCGCTTCTGCGCTCTTTTCCGCGGATGCCTTCTTGGCCGGCACAGGAGCCGGCTCAATCTGCACCGGCACTTCCGCCCGCGTCGCCGAGAGCGCGCGGCTCAGTTTCGCCACCGCCTCGCGCGACAGCAGCACGTGATCGTGCCGCAGCAGGTCGTAAGGCTCGAGTCCGGTCGGCGGCACCAGTGTGACGCCGGCGATGTTGCGGCTGGCGCGTTCCAGGTTCAGGTTCGCGCCGCTTTCAACCAGCAGATACGTCTCGGTCTGGTCGTTCAATTTCCCCAGCGCCTGGCGGAACGGCTTGGTCTTGTGCGAGTCCAGCTTCCAACCATCCACCACGGTCAGCTTCTGCTCCGCTACTTTGGCCGAAAGCGCCGAGCGCAGCGCGCCCAGAATCATCTTCTTCGGCAGCGCGTAATCGTAGCTGCGCGGCACCGGGCCGTGCACCGTGCCGCCGTGCCGCCACAAAGGAGACCGCACCGACCCGACGCGCGCGCGCCCCGTGCCCTTCTGCTTCCACAGCTTCCTGCCCGAGCCGGAAACTTCGCTCTTGTCCTTGGTCTTGTGCGTTCCCGCGCGCTCGCCCGCCAGATGATGCCGCACGGCTTCGTGCAGCAGGTGCGGGTTCACCTTCGCGGCGAACACGTCGTCGGCCAGTTCAATCTGCCCGACTTTCTTGCCTTCCAGGTTCATTACGTCCACAACAGGCATTGTTGTCGTCTCTCTCGGCTGCGAATTTCGCTTACAGGTGCGCCTTGGCCTTGCGAATGAATATGTAGCTGCCTTGCGGGCCGGCCACCGCGCCGCGCACTAGCAACAGGTTCTCTTCGGAATCCACTTTGATCACGCGCAAATTCTTCGATGTCTTGCGTTCGTTGCCCATGTGTCCGGGAAAATGCTGTCCCTTCCACACCCGCGATGGGAAAGAGCTTGCTCCGATGCCGCCCGGAGCACGGTGGAACATGGACCCGTGGCTCGCGTCGCCGCCGCGGAAATGCCAGCGCTTCACTCCGCCCTGAAAGCCCTTGCCCTTGCTCACCCCGGTGACGTCCACCAGCTCGCCCACCTTGAAATTCTCCACCAGCACGCGGTCCCCGGACTTGCTTTCGTCCTTGGAATCGTCAATGCGAATCTCTTTCAGATAACGCAGCGGCGCCACGTTGGCCTTCTTGAAATGTCCGGTGCGCGCCTTGTTCACGCGCTGCGGCTTGATGAATTCCACCAGGCCCAGCTGCACCGCTTCGTAGCCGTCCGCCGCCTTGGTGCGGCGCTGCACCACCACGCACGGCCCGGCCTGCAACACCGTGCACGGCACGGCGCTGCCGTCGTCCGCGAAAATCTGCGTCATCCCCAGCTTGATTCCCAATATGCCGTTGACGGCCATTTCGTTCTCTCGTTCCTTCCGCCAAAATGCGATGGCGGCTCAAGTTCGCTGGCCAGGTCATTCTAGCCACTAGCCACTAATCACTAGCGACTGCCTTTTTCCACCAGACGCTGCCCTACTTGCCAGTATGCTCGCGCCCGAACGCCTTGATCTCCACGTCCACGCCCGGCGGCAGATCCAGCTTCATCAGCGCGTCCACCGTGTCCGGCGTGGGTTCCAGGATGTCAATCAGCCTCTTGTGCGTGCGCATTTCGAACTGCTCGCGCGATTTCTTGTCCACGTGCGGCGAGCGCAATACCGTCCAGCGGTTGATGACCGTAGGCAGAGGAATCGGCCCGGCCACGTCCGCTCCGGTGCGCTTCGCGGTGTCCACAATTTCCTTCGTGGATTGATCGAGAATGCGGTGATCGTACGCTTTCAAGCGAATCCGAATTTTTTCTCCGTTTGGCATAATTACTCGATGATCTCGGCAACTGCTCCGGCGCCCACGGTGTGCCCGCCTTCGCGGATCGCGAAGCGCAAGCCCTTCTCCAAGGCTACCGGCGTGATCAGCGTGATCTCGCACGAGATATTGTCTCCCGGCATCACCATCTCCACTCCCG
>JBAQJS010000024.1:0-9625 GCA_049300435.1 Candidatus Acidiferrales bacterium
AAGTAGGGCGGCTCGATAAGTGTGATTCGCGGCGAGGGTCCGGAAGATTTCCGGGCGCTCGCCGCGATTTTTTTGTGCGCCCGGGGCCGATCCGGCTGCGGGTTACTGCATGGGTTTCCTCTGAGCCTGGGGCATTTTTCCGCGAGCTGTTGAGCCACCAACGATAAAGACGCCGCTGGATGGAATCGGAGCGAGGGTTACGCGTTGGGTGGTTCAGAATTGGGCTCGTCGAAGCTGCCACCGTAGATATTGGGGACCTTTGCGCCCATGGGGCGGAGGTAGGCGCAGAGCTGACCGCGATGGTGAATGGCGTGGTGAAGCATGAACTGGACGTAGAGGACGGCGGGGTAGTTGTAAATGCCGAAGAAGTGCAGCGGGGTTGCCCAAAATTCGCCGGACAGTTTGCGCACTTCGGGCAATTTCGATTCGACGCTGTCTTCGTACAGGGCCAGGACATCTTCGGAATTGCTGAGGTCTTCGGGCATCGAATCGTCGTCCATTTCGAACCTGGCGGAAAGGAATCCATCGAGGAACCAAATATCGGACGAGGCGATATGCCAGGCGAGTTCGAGGGCGCTGCGGGAATCCGGGTGGGGACGATAACTTTCCTGGGCGACCGGGATGGCCTTCAGGACGCGGCGTGTGGTGAGGTATTCCTTCTGAACTTGGGACAACAAAATATCAGCGAGAAATGCGGCTTGCTCGGGCGTCATGAATTTTCTCCATCCTAGACCAGTATAGTATCGGAGGCTTTTGAACGGGACTCAAGCTAATCGGATGGATCTACGTCTCCGACGTCACTACTAGGCAAAGATGGCAAGCGTATCTCCGAGAGGGTCGGTCCGTAGTAAATCAGTTCTGCAATCTTGAACGCAGTCCGATTCTCGCGTTCCCGGTCGATGAGGGTGCGGAGAATTTCTCTAAAGACTGTGCCATCGATGTTAGAAACGGAGACCTCTTTTACGCCTGCACCTGATATATACGAGATTTTCTTGCTCCCGCCCATCGTCGAGGCGAGAACGAGAGGCTTCTGCGTCCGTGCTCTAATCACAGCCTCCAATCTCCTACACTCAGCGGGAATACTCTTCTTCTTACTCTCGTAGCCGAGTCTGACGAGTTCACGAGCGCTCTGGCGCGGAAGCAAACTGGCGACTTTCAAGGCGACGTTGGCGGCTGGATATGCATCAGTCGAGATCGTCGATCGCAATATTTCGATCAGTGTGTTTGCCTCCACCTTTGATGCCCACATGAAGCCTGGCAAATGCCTTTCCCAACAGCTCCTAAGAATTAGCACTTGGGTATCCGGGTCGTTGATCACGGATTCTTCTTCGTATGCCTTCAGTATCTGCCGTTCATTGAGCACCTGTCGGCTCGTCTTCCACGCCTTTAGTCCGCCAGTCAACTCCTGTTGGACATCTCTGAAAGGATCGGGTGTCAGCAAATCGTACACAGGTTGCGCTCCGGGCGCGTCTGGATCGATTCGCACGGCCATGTCGGCACCGCTTGTGATCTTGATCTGCGCGTCTGGAGGCGCGTCGAATACCATCCTCACCTTCTCATAGAGTCGACGCTGGCGTTCCTCGAACATCCTGTCGAAGTCTTCCCTAGTGGCCGCCTCAGACTTCGATGAATGCCGAACTCGCACCTCGCCACGTCGAAACGCGAGGCGGGGCCGACCATTCTGATCCTGGTAGTTCCCATCTTTCTTGAATACGTACGGAGGGCCTTGACCTTTCATTACCTCAACCAGAACAAAGTCTTCGCCAATGATCGACGACGTGATTCCTGAAACACGAGGCTCGACGAATGCGTTTACTTTATCGTCGAGTCGGGCGCTGTCGAAATGGGCGAAGTGTGTTTGCGGTATTCGTCGCCCTTGGGTGCCGATCAGAATTAATCCGCCCAGCGTGTTCACCATCGAAGCGATGATTTGTATCAGGGTGAGGACTTTTTCTTGGTCCGTCGGATCGAGCTCGCTCTTACGTTCAAAGCGCTCGGACTCTGGCTGCTGCAAAAGGAGGACCAAGTCTGTGCCGTTCAGTAATGACAATTGGCCTCCCGAAGTATTCCAAGGATATTACCAAAAGTGGAACGAGCGAGGCACCGACGGTGGTTCGACGCCACTCCGGACTCTAAGGCTTCCAGCGGAGGATGGGTTTGCGGGCGGCGGTGGTTTCGTCGAGGCGGCCTACACGAGTGGAGTGCGGAGCGGTCTTGACCAGCTCGGGAGTGGCATCGGCTTCGGCGGCGATGGAGCGCATGGCGTCTATGAACAGATCGCATTCCTGCTTGGATTCCGATTCCGTGGGTTCGATCATCATGGCACCGGGAACGATGAGCGGGAAGGCGGTGGTGTAGGGATGGAAGCCGTAATCAATGAGGCGTTTGGCGATGTCCATGGTGTTGACGCCCTTGATTTTCTGGCGCGCGTCGCTGAACACGACTTCGTGCATCGAGGGCAGATTGTAGGGCAAATCGAAATAAGGCTCGAGATTCTTGCGAATGTAATTGGCGTTGAGGACCGCATCCTCGGTGGCCTGGCGAATGCCGGGGCCGTAGGCGAGGGTGTAAGCCAAGGCGCGCAGGAGGACGCCGAAATTTCCGGCGAAGGCGCGCACGCGCCCGACGGACTTCGGGCGATTGTGGTCGAGGGCATAGCTGCCGTCTGGTTTTTGCAGGACGACCGGAACCGGCAGGAACGGCTCGAGGATTTTTTTGACCATGACCGGGCCGGCGCCGGGACCTCCGCCGCCGTGCGGCGTCGAGAAGGTCTTGTGCAAGTTCAGGTGCATGACGTCCACGCCAAAATCGCCGGGGCGAGTGACGCCGGCGAGGGCGTTCATATTGGCGCCGTCCATGTAGAGGAGCGCACCGCGTTCGTGCAGGATGGCGGCAATTTCGGCGATGCGTTCTTCGAAGACGCCGAGGGTGCTGGGATTGGTGAGCATGAGCGCGGCGACGTCATCGGTGCAAAATTCGCGCAGGTGGTCGGTGTCAATCTGTCCGCGGCTATTGGATTTGATGTTCTGCACTTCGTACCCGGCAATGACGACCGAAGCGGGATTCGTGCCGTGCGCAGAATCGGGGATCAGCACCTTGTGACGCGGATTGCCCCGGCTCGCGAGATAGGCGCGAATCATGAGCAGGCCGGTGAGCTCGCCCTGGGCGCCAGCGGCGGGCTGCAATGTGGCCGCGTCCATTCCGGTGATGGAAAGCAAGCACTTCTGCAGGTCGTGCAGAATGCGCAGACAGCCCTGGGAGACTTCGGCGGGCTGCTCGGGATGCTCGGAGGCGAGGCCTTCGAGACGGGCGACAAACTCGTTGACGCGCGGATTGTATTTCATGGTGCAGGAGCCGAGCGGATACATGCCCAGGTCAATCGCGTAATTCCAGGTGGAAAGGCGCGTGAAGTGGCGGATGACTTCGATCTCGCTGACTTCCGGGAAGCCCTCGATGCTTGTGCGCGTGAATTCGGGGCCGAGAACCGCGACGGGGTCCACGGCGGGAACGTCGAGCGGCGGCAATTCCATGCCGCGCTTGCCGGGGGCGGATTGTTCGAAGATCAGGCTTTCGTTCTGGCTGACGTGCGCGCGCGCTTTGCCCACGTTCTTAACGGGCGCTTCGAGGTCGGTGGTGTTCGGATTCAAGTTCTTGCTGCTCCTTAGGGCAACTGAGTAAGAAAGATGGCGGCGCGAAGACCGCCCTGGAAAACCGGCTCTTGCGAACTTTCCGGTTGTCTATCTATACCGGCTTCTCCAGAACGCGGCGCACGGCGGCGGCATAGCGTTCAATTTCCGCGCGCGGAGTGGTCTCGGTGACGCAGACCACGGCGCGCTTGGTGAGCTCCGGGTAGGGCGTGCCGAGCGCGAACGGGCCGATGATTTTTTCCTTCAGCAGCCCGGCGTTGATCATTTTCACCGAGCGCGGAAATTCCAGAGTGAACTCGTTGAACGTTGGGCCGGTGAAAGCGCGGCGCACGCCGGGAATTTTTTCGAGTTCGACCTGGGCGAAACGGGCCTTGGCGAGATTCTGCAGGGCCTGCTCGCGCAACCCTTCCTTGCCGATCAGGCAAAGATGAATCGTGGCAGCGAGGGCGTAAAGAGCTTCGTTAGTGCAGATGTTGGAGGTGGCCTTCTCGCGGCGAATGTGCTGTTCGCGGGTGGCGAGGGTGAGGACGAAGCCGCGATTGCCGGCCGCGTCGGTAGTTTGTCCAGCGAGGCGGCCGGGCATCTGGCGCACGAATTTATCGCGCGTGGCGATGACGCCGACGTAGGGGCCGCCGTAACTGGGAGGAATGCCGAAAGCCTGGCCCTCCATAGCGACGATATCGGCTTCGGCGGGCGGACGAACGATGCCGAGCGACACCGCTTCGGTGATGGTGGTGACGAGCAGGGCGCCGGAGGAATGGGCCTCCTCGGCGAGCGCGGGCAGGTCCTCGAGGACGCCGAAAAAGTTCGGGGATTGCACGACCACGGCGGCCGACTTGGCCAGCACTTCGGGCTTGAGCGCTGCGCGATCAAGCTGGCCGGAGGCGGTGTAGGCAATCTCTTCGATTTCCAGGCCGAGATTCTTCGCATAGGTGGCGAGAACCTGGCGATATTCGGGATGCACGGAGCGCGCCAGCAGAACATGGCGGCGGCTGGTAAGGCGCTCAGCCATCAGGACGGCTTCGGTGAGGGCGGTGGAACCGTCGTACATGGAGGCGTTGGCGACTTCCTGGCCGGTGATCTGGCACATCAAGGTTTGAAATTCGAAGATGGCGGTGAGGGTGCCCTGGGCGAATTCGGCCTGGTACGGAGTGTAGGAAGTGAGGAATTCGCCGCGCTGGATGAGCGCGTCCGCGGCGACGGAACGAAGATGCTGATAGACTCCGGCGCCGAGAAAGGAAACATAGCCGCGGGAATTTTCCGCAGCGCGGGCCTGAAAATACCGGATGATTTCCGGCTCGGAGAGCGGGCCGGGCAAATCGAGGGGCGCGCGCAGGCGGAATTTTTCCGGGATGGAGGTGAAAAGCTCCTCGACCGAGCGCATGCCGATGGCGGCGAGCATTTCCTGGCGTTCGGAGGGACTTTTAGGGAGATAGCGCATCAGGCGGAATGTTCCTTGGCTTGCTCGGCGATATAAGCCTGGTAAGCGGCGGCGTCCATGAGGCCCGCGACTTCCTTGGGATCAGCGAGCTTGAGCTTGAGGAGCCAGGCGGTGTTGTGCGGGTCGGTATTGATCTTTTCGGGCGCGTCCACCAGCAGAGGATTGGTTTCGGTGACTTCGCCGGCGACCGGACTGTAGATTTCGCTGACGGCTTTGACGGACTCGACGGTGCCAAAGGAGGCGCCGGAGGCAACCTTGGCGCCCGGTTTGGGCATTTCGACGAAGACGACGTCGCCGAGTTCCTGCTGGGCGTAATCGGTGATTCCGATGGTGCCGATGTCTCCCTGGACTTTGATCCACTCGTGTTGTTTCGTGTAGCGGTAGTCGGTCGGGTACATATTTCCCCCTGATTGGATGTGTTGGAGCTAGTGCGGCCGTTTGTAAAACGGCAGCGGCACGATGCGCGCGGCAGCCGCCTGGCCGCGAATTCCAATTTCGAGCTGCGAGCCGACGGCGGCGGCGTCCGGCGGAACATAAGCCATGCCGATATTCTTCTTCAGGAACGGAGCGGGGCAGCCACTGGTGACCCGTCCGGCTTCGTGGCCCGCGAGCAGCACGGGGTAGCCGTCGCGGCCGATGCGCTTATCGAGCATTTCGAAACCGACGAGCTTGCGCGGCAGGCCGGATTGTTTTTGTTGGGCGAGCGCGTCGCTGCCGAGGAACGGAGCCTTCTCCATTTTGCAAATCCACGCGAGTCCGGCTTCCCGGGGGGTGGTGGTGTCGTCAATTTCATGGCCGTAAAGGCACATGCCGGCTTCCAGGCGAAGAGTATTGCGCGCGCCGAGGCCGCAGGGAACCATACCAGCGGATTCTCCGGCTTTCATCAGAGCGGTCCAAAGATGCGCGGAATGCGATGGAGCAAAGTAGATTTCAAAGCCGTCCTCGCCGGTGTAGCCGGTGCGGGCGATCAGGCAATCCACCCCACTGACCTGGCCGAATGCGAAATGATAATAGCGGATGGAATCGAGCGGGACGGGCGTGAGCTTTTGCAGAATTTCTGTTGCGCGCGGGCCCTGAATCGCGAGCTGGGAATAGTGCGGCCCGGCGTTTGCGACGGCGGCATCGAAACGGTTGTGCGCGACGACGTGGTCGAAATCGGCGTCCTGATTGGCAGCGTTGACGCAGAGCAAATAGTGAGTGTCCGAGAATTTGTGGACCAGCAGATCGTCCACAAAGGTGCCACGGGAAGTCATCAGGCCGGAATAGTGGGCCTGGCCGACCTTGAGTTTCGCGGCATTATTGCAACTGACCCACTGGACGAGCTGCAGGGCCCCGGGGCCGGTGATCTCGAGCTCGCCCATGTGGCTGACGTCGAACAGGCCAGCGCGGGTGCGCACGGCCAGGTGCTCGGCGAGGATGCCGGAGTACTCCAGAGGCATATCCCAGCCGCCGAAATTGACCATCTTCGCGCCCAGGCCGCGATGGATGGAATTCAGAGCCGTCTTGCGCAGTTCCAGTGTGGCTGAGGTGTTCAAAGAGGTTTTCTCATTATTACGGCGAAACAATCACGCTAGCATGCGAGTTTTTAGGTGTCAAGGAAAGTGGCCCAGGGTCATTTTCGGCGCGCCGCTGCGTGGAGAAGCGCGCGGGTGCGGGGCAGGGAATGACGGGGCGCAAGGCGCTTGTGGCCGCGTCACGCATGTCCTACTATGATTCGAGCGAGAAGCACCCAGGACCTAGAGGCGGCGACGGTGGTAACTCTCTGTTCGCAATGTGACAAGCCGGAATCGCAGTGCACCTGCGAGAAATTCTGCTGTTTCTGCCAGTCGCAATACAATATCCGGCTGGCCGTGGACGGAATGTACTATTGCCCGGACTGCCGCGAAGCGTGCGACGTGCGGCTGGCCGACACCGAAGAACACTGAACCGTGAGTGAGCACCCATGAGCACCGAGGCGGCGCGCACGGAATTAATACTGCATGACGATGCCCGGCTGCTCGCCGCCATCCCCGCGGTGGTGCAGCATGCTTCGCAGCGTTGCGGCCTTTCCGAGGCGGGACAGCAGGGACTGGCGGCGGCGGTGCAGGAAGCGTGCCGGGAGACGTTCCCGCTGATGGAAGGGCAGGCGAACGGCGATCCAACGGTGAAGGTGATCATTTCGGATTTTCCGGACCGGGTGGAAGCGGCCATCGAACACACCGGAGAAGCGCTGCCTACCGCGGGGCTGGATACGTTTATTGGGGATGCGTCGGACGATCCCGGGGCGGGATTGAGCAAGGCGCTGCAGATGACGAAAGTGGACCGGGTGCAGTACGCGACGAGCGGCGGCGTCTCGCGCATGACGCTCATCAAGTATTGCGACGGCGGGCGCAAGGCACAGGCGTAGAAGTTGCTATGGCTGTGACTGCAGACTTCGGATCCCCTCCCTTATTTCCCAAGCAGCCTTTTGACCCCAAGCCTTGCGACTGGAAGCTTTTCAATAAGCGCTTTGGCCGAACCGAAAATCGGGGCATTCGGGAGCCGAACAGTTCGCGGAAGAACGGTGGTTGGCGTTCGTAGCGGGGTGGCTCCGCCACGAACGGCGCACTGCGCTGCGCGGCAGCAGTGGCTAAGTCAAAGTCAACGGCGCCGACCTATCCTTCGAACCTGCCACCGGCAGGCTCTCACGATGAAAAGGCGGCCGCTACGGAGTCAAAAGCTGAGCTTGCGAGCGTGGTCGCGCCGAGCGCTGCTGTGTACGAACGCTGCTATGGAGACGTGGTCCGCGCGGCATTCGTGCGACTACATGGGTGAGGCGAAGGCTTTGGTCTGGATCAGGGAGAGCAATTCTTCCTGGCTTACGGGCGCGTCTATTTTCAGGCGGTCGCCTGTGGGCGTGACGCGCACTTGATCGAGCGCTTTGGCGAGCGAGGGATTGCCCTGCGCTTCCTGGTATCTGCGGACCATCAGACCCGCCTGCAAAGCCGCGCTGAGCAAATTGGCGTCGTCCACGGAATTGCAGACGGCCTGAAAGTGGGCGTCCACGCCGCTATCGGCGTCAATATTGATGATCATGGCGTGCAAGCGGCTGATGATATCGGCCGCCTGCGGGAACTGGCCCGCCTGGGGAATCAATTGTTGCATGGCGAGGTGGGTGTGGTCCTGGTCCAGCACGGCCCAGATGATGCCGTTGCCATTGGCTTCCGCGATCAGCGGAAAAAGCTTGCCGGTGAGCAGGGTCTCTTCGCCGCCCATGCGGACGTTGATGAGATGCTCGAGAACGGAGCGGTTGCCGAACGCGGCGGTATTCGAGTCGAAGAAGACGAATAGAATGTCGCCCGCTCCGGCGCCGCTGCCAAACGCGTAGAGATGGTATCCCTGGACTTCCACGGTAGGAACCTTTTGTGCCTTGAGCTTGGATTCGACGGTGGAAGGATCGAACTGGCCGAGGGCGATGCCGACTACATCGTCGCCCTTGCCGCTGGTGATATTGGCCCAGGCGATTTCCTCGACCTGAGAATTGGGATCCACGCCGGAGGAGCCGAGGAACTGCTCGAACTGGCGGAAGCGCGGCGGAAGCACCTGGCCGTACAATTGAGAGAACCAGGAAAATTTGCGCGCGGCTTTCAGGTCGGCGTAGGAGAACTCGCCGACGTTCTTCGGGAACATGGCGATGATGGCGGTGCTGAGCGAGCCGGCCGAAGTGCGCGTGGGAGCGAAAGTGACGGCGCCAACGACCAGAGCAACGGCCAGCAGAGCTGATATTGCGATGCGAATGATTGACTGTTTCATCTTCATCTGAATGTCCCCTAAGTTCGTTCTTCCTATTTTGAAAATCGTCAGCGGCCCGCGCTCACGGGAGTTTCGGAGACGCGCGCAGCAAGCGCTGCGGACTCCGCACGCAACCGTGAGGCAAATGCGCTATCGGTGATGGATTCGAGATTTATGACTACGTTTTCCAGGGCGCCGCGAACGGCCGCCGCGGCCAGCAATCGCCCCACGCGGATGTCTGAATACATAGACGGGCTGGAGATGGCTTCCAGTTGCCCGAGCCGGTCAAATACCTCGGCGGCCTGGCGCGCGACTTCGAGTGGCACGCTGGCCGCGCCGTGCAGGGCCTGCTGGATTGCGGCATCGCGCTGGCGCTCTAGTTCAGACGTATCCTTGGGCAACTTGTAAGCAGCCATTACGCGGCTGAAGGAGGCGGCGTCGCGGTCAATCGCTTCGGCGAGCGCGCGCGAGCCGGTCTGAAATTCGGCGAGCGCATCACTGAGCTGATCCACGTAGGCGGCCTGTGATTTTTTCTTGCGCGAGAGGCCGGCGACCATCTGGCCGAGACTGGCGCCGAGCGCGCCCGCGAGGGCCGCGACCGAACCTCCGCCGGGCGTGGCCGTGGGTTCAGCGACGGCGTCCAGAAAAGGCTGCGCGAGCGCAGCCAGCTTTCCGAGGCCCTCCGCCGGCGCGCTGCCGGCGAGCGATGCCTCGATACGGTTTTCAAACACTTGCGCGGGGGAAAAGTTCTCCAATTGCAGGTAAAAGTCGGCGGTGAGCTCGATGG
>JBAQJS010000025.1:0-1773 GCA_049300435.1 Candidatus Acidiferrales bacterium
TCGCGGAATTGGTTAACCCTCCGGTTCAACGAAGAGTCGTTCCTGACGACGAAGATGATCCAGTACTGGAGACAGTGTTGGCTGGGCGCGCGCAGGTTCTGTGCACTTTGGAGCGCCACGTCCATCACCGCGTGGTTCTCCGACTTTGTCGGGAACACGGTATCGAAGTTCTGACGGACGTTGAGTTGCTTTCGCTCCGCGCGCGTTACGAGCTCAACTGCCAACTGTAGTCGCACCCTGACTAGAAGCGAGCCGGGCGAGTGATAGCGCCGGCACAAGAATCCATGGGCTCGACCTTTGGCCGATGTTGACCGGCATCAGCCGGTCAGCTCCCAGGCGATTGTCGACTCGTGAATCGAGATCGGCTCCGCTGCCGCGACCATTCTCAAGAGCGTGACATATTTCGGTACCGAAACACCGAGCTCCTGCGCGATTCGCGTAGGGCTGGCGACCTCGTCTGCAGCCAGCAACTCGGCAATCACAACGTCGCATTGTTCTTGGAAGCGCCCGAACACTTCTCGGTAACGGGGCGATGTGACGTCGAGCATGCACGATCTCCATCCGGCCCGAAAGCAGCACATAGAACGGAACCGCGGTGTCGCCGGGCTTGAACAAGATGTCGCCGCTCTGCATCTGGCGTACGCGTCCCAAGGGGCGAATACGGTCGATCTGTTCTGCGGTTAGTGTTGGGAAGGCCCGGGGGCGTGTTTCCCGCGAAGCAATGACGTTTTCCATACTTCGATTCTGTGCTAATTGCGTGCGTGCGCAATCGAGTCTGGATCTCCATTCCAGATTTTAGGTACTCGGTGCATTATGGGAATAGCACCAAGGCTTGTCCATTTAACCGCGGCAATCGCACAATAACCCCCAGGCATTCGCCACTCGTGAAATCGAAGCCGACAACCTCGTCGCGTGCGACGCAGTACAGGACTCGACTGTTCGCAAAGCGCAAGCCGCGCGGTTTGCGGAACTCAACCTTTTCATTAGGAGAGAAAACTCGGACGAGGTGTCCGTCCCTCGTATCGTATTCCCGAACGCTCGTCACTGCATCCACGGCGCCGAATGGATGCTCGCTGGAAACGACAATATTGCCGTTGGGCGCGATTGCGAGATCGAGCGGACTCAATTCGTGATCAGTGACCAGCCGATGAGGCTGCATAGGTGCGCCTGGAGTAAAGGCCATTATGGCGTTATCGCCTCGCCCATTAGGGCCGATTCCTGAAGCGAGGAACAGCCGCCCATCATGACCGAAGGCAAATCCTCGAGGGAAAGGTACGACCCCCGGCGGTAACAGATGCTCTCCTGGAGCATCAAGGCTGGTCGAGAACGCGACGATGGTGCGTTTGCTTCGCAACCCGACGAAATAACGCCCATCCGGGCCGAAATTTCCACCGCCAGGATTCAGGCCTTCAATCCGGCCAGTGTCACGAACAACTCGCCCATCCACGGAGATCGCTAACACCCGATCGGCCCCACTGTTTAGAAACAGCAAGTTCTCCTTTGGGTCGACGGCAAGGCCACGCGGATCAGCAATGCGATCATCGTCGATAAACATTCCGCGAAGGCTGCCGTCCGATTCAAACGCGAGTAGCGCCCCAAATCCGTTTCCACTGGCACCGGACGCGCTTGTCACGAGAAGGGGCATTGTGCAACATCCGCCGTTATAGCGGACCCTGGGCTTCTTCTTCAAGATTCTTGATAGCCAGGCGCGTCTCCCGCATCATTGTGGTGCATCCGAAAACAAGGCCAGCGACGCCGACTGTACCCGCCAGG
>JBAQJS010000026.1:0-2086 GCA_049300435.1 Candidatus Acidiferrales bacterium
CCGTCAGCGCGATCACGTCGTTCGATGGAAACTCTCGCGATCTGTACTCTCGTTGCATCCTGAGCCCGTTCTGTTTCAAACAAGAATGCCGGAAAATGTTTCGAACATTCTAGGCGGCGCAGCCCCAAATGACGTAAGTTTCGTGATGGAATCTGTTGACCAGGCGGGTACGTCCTTCACCAACCCTCGTTCGCGAACCATCGTCGCGCGGCGTAAACGTATTCTGCGGTCACAATCGCCAGTTCGCCGATTTGTACGTTTTGTCTTGCGGGCATTACCATTAGCCGAAGCAAATCCATTTCTCGGGGCCACTGAACTTCATGATCCAAACACTGCGTGTGTCCATCGCCATCCTGGCGTTATTCGTCCTGTTGCCTACAACTCAGACTTTCTCCCAGCAAAAAGAGCGCAACCGCAAACTGGATACCGCGCAAAAATCATCCGCCGCGCCCGCTGCGAAAAGCGACGACAAGAATAAAGATGACGACGACGACAAGAACGAAGGCGACCCCGTCTTCCGTGGCATGAAATATCGTTCCATCGGGCCTTTTCGCGGAGGTCGTTCGCTTACCGCCGCCGGAATTCCCGGCGACCCCACCACCTACTATTTCGGTGCGACCGGCGGAGGCGTTTGGAAGTCTACCGACGGCGCCAACACCTGGACGCCGATCTTCGATCATGACGGATCGCCCGCCATCGGCAGCCTCGCTGTCTCTGTTTCCGATCCGAATGTCGTCTACGTCGGAACCGGCGAGGCCTGCATTCGCGGCAACATCGCCCAAGGGGATGGCGTCTGGAAATCCATCGACGCCGGAAAATCGTGGAATAACGTTGGCCTCAAAGATACGCGCGCCATCGGCAAAGTAATCATCAACCCGCGCAATCCCGACATCGTCTTCGTCGCAGCCCTCGGGCATCCCTACGGACCCAACTCCGAGCGTGGCATCTTCCGCACCACCGATGGTGGCAAAACTTGGAACAAGGTTCTCTACAAAGACGAAAACACCGGAGGCATCGACATCGCCTTAGATCCGCACAACGCCAACATCTTGTTCGCATCACTCTGGCAGGCGCGCCGCACTCCCTGGACCCTCGACAGCGGCGGTCCCGGCAGCGGAGTCTATCGCTCCACCGACGGCGGTAGCACCTGGAAACAGCTCGAGCAGCACGGACTTCCGCAAGGACCGTTTGGCCGCATCGGGGTCGCGGTCGCCGCAAACTCCGAACGCGTCTACGCCATCATTGAAGCCAAACAAGACGGCGGCCTCTACCGCTCCGACGACGGCGGCGATACCTGGCAGTTCGTCAACGGAGACCATTCGCTGTTTCAGCGCGCCTGGTACTACATGCACATCATCGCCGATCCCCAGGATGCCAACACCGTCTACGTCGCCGACGTCGAATTCTTCAAGTCCACCGACGGCGGCCGCAATTTCAATAAAGTGAAAGTTCCGCACGGCGACAATCATGGCCTCGGGATCGATCCGAAAAAGTCCCGGCGCATGATCGCCTCCAACGATGGCGGCGTCACCGTCAGCGTCGACGGTGGTAATTCGTGGACGCGCGAAGATAACCAGCCGACCGCGCAGTTCTATCACGTGATTACCGACAACCGCACGCCTTACTACGTCTACGGCTCGCAGCAGGATAATTCAACCGTCGCCATTGCCAGCCGCAGCGACAACGGCGCCATCGGCCGCGACAATTGGTATGAAGTCGGCGGAGGAGAAGCGGGCTACATCGCGCCCGATCCCACCGATCCCAACATCGTTTACGCCGGCGACTATCAGGGCAACATCACCCGCTTCGACCGCCGCACCAATCAGGTGCAAAGCATCTCGGTCTGGCCTGAACTTACCGACGCCCGCGGTGCCGCTCCGCTCGAACACCGTTTTCAGTGGACCGCGCCCATCGTCACCTCGCCCCAAGATCCCAACACCATCTACTACGGCGGCGAACGCGTCTTCAAAACCTCCGACGGCGGCGCTCACTGGCAAGCCATCAGCGGCGACCTCACCCGCAACGACAAGTCGAAGCAGCAGCCTTCAGGCGGGCCCATCACCATTGACGATACGGGCACCGAATA
>JBAQJS010000027.1:0-15478 GCA_049300435.1 Candidatus Acidiferrales bacterium
GTGAAAAGGTAGGCGCTAAAGAGTTAAAACCTGGATCGGGGAACATTTTTTTTCGCGGACCTCTTGGCCGCGAGGCACGAAGATTATTTGCAGGGCGGGGCGTACAGGAATGGGCATAAATTTGGAATTGGAGAAAAAATCCATGCGACGGACGAACCTGAAGAGGGATGTTATCAATCGGGCCATTCTTCCTAAGCTGGCTGTGGCGGCGACGCTGCTGGCGGCGTGCTTCCCCGCGAGCACTCTGGCGCAACAGAAGGGCCAGAAGACCTACGCGACGGCAGAAGCCGCGAGCCAAGCGCTGGACAGCGCGGCGCAGGCGAACGACGAAAGCGCGATGCTGCAAGTATTGGGACCGCAGGGGAAAGACATCATCACCTCGGGAGATCCCGCGCAGGACACGCAGAACCGGGCGAATTTCGCGCAGAAATTCAAGGAGATGCACCGGCTGGTGACCGAGCCGGACGGGACGACGACGTTGTACCTCGGCGCGGAGAATTGGCCGACGCCGATCCCGCTGATCAAAAAGGACAACGTGTGGTATTTCGACACGGCCGCGGGGAAGCGGGAGATTCTGTACCGGCGGGTGGGGCAGAACGAACTTTCGGCGATTCGGGTTTGCCAGGAGCTGGTGGCCGCGGAGAAGGACTATTTCTCGAAGGATGACAGCGAGTACGCAGCAAAATTAGTGAGCGATCCCGGCAAGCACAACGGGCTGTACTGGCCGGATGCCGCGAAGCCGTCCGAAAGCCCGGTAGGGCCGCTGGTGGCGGACGCGAGTGGCGACGCGGCGCATGATACGAGCCTGCCGACCGGGCCGGTTCCGTTCCGCGGATATTATTTCCGGATTCTGGTGCGGCAAGGCAAGCACGCGCCGGGCGGGGCGATGGACTACGTGGTGGACGGGAAGATGACGAAGGGATTTGCGTTCGTGGCGTTTCCTGCGATGTACCGCGATTCCGGGGTGATGACGTTCATCGTGAATCAGGACGGAATCGTGTACGAGAGGGATTTGGGGAAGCAGACGGACGAACGCGCGAAAGCGATTAAAGAGTACGACCCCGATTCGAGCTGGAAGAAATCC
Organism: Candidatus Acidiferrales bacterium; assembly: GCA_049300435.1. Lineage (GTDB taxonomy): Bacteria > Acidobacteriota > Terriglobia > Acidiferrales > UBA7541 > Palsa-295. Next base: position 1,085 of record JBAQJS010000027.1, read on the forward strand.
GAAGAGCCGGAACAGTCGGCTGCCAACCAGAAGACGGAGTAAAGTGGTTTTTCCAGCCGCGGCGAACAACGCAGGCGACGGCCAGCGCTGCTAGAGAAGCGCCCTGCCGGTATCGTTATTCGTATTGATTCTGAACTGCGCGACCAGGAAATTCAGGTCCGTGGATATCTCCGCTAGTTGCTGCACTGCCTCCTGCGATTGATGGGCGCTGGCCGCGGATTCGTTTGCGGCTTGCGCTACTCCGCCGATGTTAGTGGATATATCGCCCGCGCCGCTGGCTGCTTCCGTTACGTTGCGGGACATTTCGTTGGTGGTGGCGCTTTGCTCCTCGACCGCGGTGGCGATGCTGGCGGAAATATCACTGATTTTCTGAATGACCGAGTGGATGTTGGCGATGGCGTCCACGGCGGCTTTGGTGTCCTGCTGGATGGCGGCGATTTTGCCGCCGATGTCTTCGGTGGCGGCGGCGGTCTGCTTGGCGAGCTCCTTCACTTCATTGGCGACGACGGCGAAGCCCTTGCCGGCCTCGCCGGCGCGAGCGGCTTCGATGGTGGCGTTGAGGGCGAGCAGGTTGGTCTGTTGGGCGATGGCGGTGATGACTTTGATGACGGCGCCAATTTCGGCGCTGGAATGGCCGAGCTTGGTGATGGTGGCGTCGGCGGTTTGCGCGATTTGCACGGCTTCCTTGACGACGGAAGCGGCCTCATGGGCGTTGACGGAAATGCTGCGAATGGTGGTGGTCATTTCCTGGGCGCCGGTGGAGACGGTCTGGAGGTTCTCGCTGACGTGATGGGTGGCGTTGGAAACCACGGTGGCCTGGGAGGAGGTTTCGAGGGCGCCTGCGGTGATCTGTTGGGTGATGCCGGAGACGCGTTCGCTGGCGCTGGCGACGCCTTTGGCGCTGGTGGCGATGGAATGAATCAGCTCGCCCAGACTGTTTTTCATGGTGTTGAGGGCCTGTCCGGCGGCGCCTAGTTCGTCCTGGGAAGTGACCGTGATGTCGGCGACGGTTAGGTTTTTGCCGGCAATTTCGCGGATCATGGCGGACATGCGGGTGACGCTTTGATTGATGGAGCGGGCCATGAGCACGGTGGTGATGATTCCGACGAGCAGGCCGCCGAGGACCAAAGCGAGGGAGCGGATATTGGCGCGCGACTGGGTGGTGCGCTCGGCGGCGAGGTCGTCCTGGGCGAGGGCGTCCTCGTTGGCTTCGAGGCGGGCGGCATCGTCCACGACGCTCTTAATGGCGCTTTCTTCCTGGGGGCTGAAGGCCAGGCTGGTGGCTTCGTAGGTGCGGCTCTGGCGCTGGAGATCAATTTGCTGGTCGGTGAGGACGGAGATTTGATTGGTGCTGGCGACGAGGGCGGCGAGCAGCTCTTTTTCCTTGGCGTCCACGAGGATTTTGCTCAGATCGTCGAGCCTTTGGTGGACTTCTTTTTTGGCGTCGGCGTAGCGCTGCAGCGAGGGTGGGTCGCCGTTGAAGGTGTGGTCGTTCGCGGCTTGAATCTGCTTGCGCACGGCGATTTCGCTGAGGGCGGCGAGGTCTTTTTTCTTCTGGGAAGTGTTGGCCGCTTCGGTGGCGACGGTGATTTTGACGATGGCGTAATAGCCGACGGCGCCCAGGAGCACCAGCATGGCCAGCAACAGGCCAGAGCCCATGGCGAGCTTCGTCCTAAGTCCTAGGCCGCGCATAACGGTGTCCTCCCGGGAGTGAATTGATATGAGGCTCAGCCGAAGTGCGCAGGCTGATGCCGACGGCTTGCGAATCTTAGGGATTATCGGCAGAAGGTGGAATTTCGTTATGGCGGCGGGCGCCACGATTACGTGAAGATGCCCGCTTACCGTTCGAACCGGCACTGCCGGTTCTCAGGGTGAATCGCCCGGTGGGGCCGACGCTGCCGGCACTGCGGATTGCCGAAGTATCCGGGCAGCCGGAGCTCCATCAATGAACGATGAATTGTTGGACGTTCAATTGTCAGCTGCTGATTACGCGGTAATCGCACATTTGGGATTTTCAAGTTTCCGATTACGCGACTATACGTCCACTGAGAGACGAGTGCAGCGCCGCGACCGCCAAAGGGCGAATCGAGTAGCGCGTAGTGAACAGCGTGACCTAGAGTAATAATTTCCTAGAGCTAGTACCGTAACCCGGGTTGCCATAAGGACCTTGGAATTACGATAAGCCTCCGTTTGACAATCATTTCCGAATGCGAGCATGAATTGGCAACACCCATGCTTTCCCTGTGCGTGAGAGCATGGTTTGAATGCAAGTTTGCACTGCCAAGGGGAAGTCCTAAGGTGTTCTCTCATTACTCACTTGGGAGGGAATGCAGCCATGAACGAGACTCGGGCGCAGCGATCAAACACTAAGCGAGAGGTTCTAGATTTCCCGCAGGTTGAGGAAAGTACATTATTCGAGGATCAAATCGAGGCTCGGCTACAGGAATTGACGAGGTTCGTCGAAGGTTTTGCGGATTCGACATTTAACCTTGTGCTCGTAGAACAAATCTCTGTCCGGCAAACACTCGAAGAACTAGTCGTAAAAGTGGCGACCTTGCGCTGGATTGTTCGCGTCGCGTCATATTCCAACGGGCCCATCCGCAAAAAACTGTGGGCGGAGATCGATGGAGCTCTTATTGACCTTGAGAAGACGGGTGAATCGCTGATGCACGCTGGCATCGAACGGCCACTCCCGAATTCGATGGTCTTCGCAACGAAGTGACCTGCTTTAACGAATTATGCATGGCAGGTATCGGCCCGAGCGGGAGCCATCCATTTACCCGTCCTGCCTGGATCCGCCTCGTGAAGATCTACCCTGCCCCGAGCCGCGTTCACGGTCAGTGGTCGCTTGGCCTTCGCGTGGTTGAATATTGGCTCTGTCTTGACCTCGACCCCAGTTTCCGGTAACGCGGGTGGTCTCAATGGGTCGACGCAACACTAAGCTTGGACCCACCTGGCATTGAAAACAAAAGCCAAAATCGCTAGCTGGAGTTAGACCGGCAGGAACGCCGCCCTGGCTAGGTTTTGGCCGAGTACAGCCAAACAGATGGTTCTGCCGCCGAAGCATTGCCGAATCAAGGCACCGGATGGTGTTGCATCCACCGGTTGAGCCCGCACGACTAATCGGGAGTTAGCTCACTCGTCCATGTGCAGGTCGTGATTTTCTACGGCTGGCGCGGCGGTCCGATCAGCGGCGTGCGGACCGGCTTGGCCAAGCCGAAAAAGACGACAGTGCCGTTGCCGCCGAACCGGGTGGATTGCGTCGGATCGGGCACTCTCGTGAGGCCCTGTCCAGGATTTTCCCAGTTGTTCGCCACCCACACGTTCCCGGCGGGATCAATGACGACGTCGGTGATGGCAGCTTGCAATCCGCCGATGTAACCGCCGGCTGGTGAAATCGCGTCGCCCGTCTTTGTGCCGGGCGGGCAGTTGCGGGGACGCGCACCGCAGAGGAGCGTGATCGAGTGGCCCCCGCCATTGGCCACCCACACGTTGTCGTTGCCGTCGACGGCGATGCCCCATGGGGAATCAATGCTCTTGCCGCCATCGAAAGTCCCTACGAGCATGCCATCGGGCCGCACCAGGGAAACGTCGCCGCCGGGATACTTGAGCACAGTTTCATACAGGCTGATCCACTGCTTGGCGGACTTGTCGGCCTCAGATTCCGAGCTTGCGAAGAGATCTTCGAACCACAATTTGATTTTGTCCCAAACCAACGCCAACTTTTCCATCACGCCGGGGTGGCCGAGGGTATTGGCGACCCAAGCGTTGCCGAGGCTGTCGATCGCGATCGCCCGCGGGCCGTAGCCGACCTTGATTTGCTCGGCTTTGCCAGGATCGCTCGCGGGGAAGCGCGTCACCATGTCGCCGCCGCCATTGGTGACCCAGATCCGATCCTGCTGATCCACCGCAAGGTGAAAAGGCCCCTTGACCTGGAGCGTGCCGTCCACCGGCTTCCCGTCCACGGTGCGGCCCAGGATGCGCCCCTTCGTGGCGTCCCCCTTCGGCAAATAGACGATCTGGCTCTTTTCATTGTCGAGCGCCCACACGTCGCCATTGGGCGTGGTGATAATGCCCTGCATCTCACCCAGTTGTCCGCCGAAGTTATAGCCGGTTTCGGGGGAAAGCGGCTTGCCGGTGTTGCGATCGAAGGAGGAGATAGTTTTGCCGGCCAGACTGGTGGCCCACACCTTGTCGTCGGCGCCGATGGCGATGCCGAAGCCGGGACCGTCAATGCCTCCGCCGCGATAGCCGACCGTCATCGGCGAAAACGGACGGCCATCCGGAGTGAGCTTTGTAACGCCGCCGCCAAAGCTGTCGAAGATCGTGGACTGCGCACCGACGAGGAAGTTGTCGGCTGCCCACAGGTTCCCGTCACCATCAATGGCCATGCCACCCGGCGAGTTCAATCCGCCACCGGCATAGACCAGGGACAGGGTCCACGCACTTGGCGTGAAGCTAAGGTACGGGATCAAAGGTGCCTGGCGCCAATGTCCTCCGGCGGGAATGGGATAGAACGCATCAAAAAGCGCGAAGAGTTTTTGGGCTTGATTCGATGGGTTGCGTGCGATGTTCTGCGCGGCAGTGAGCGTGTCGGTGGGCACAGCGCCACCCGGAGGCGTGACGACTGCGAAGAGCTCGTTGCACGCGTCGCCGTGGACACGTGTGATACAACCCGCCAGAATATTCGCAAGCGTATTGAACGTAGCCAGGGTCGAAGTTTGCGAACCGTTGAGCGGATCTTGGATCACTGGGCCTAGCCCGCCCGTTTCGAGGTCCACCAAGTTACGCACGTTACCAGCGGCGATGCGAAGACCGAGCGCATTACCTCGCAGCGTGGTGCCATTGAGGAACTGCGCGTTGGTCCATACCGAGGCCACCGTCGTAGATTCGTTGATGGTCACTATTGCAGGTGCCTTATTCCCGAGCACCGCAAGCAGAGCCACAGCCGGATTGGCAGCACTATTCTTCTGCCCTTGCGGCATTCCCCCACTTGCCACGAGATACAAACTTGAGTCGAGGCCTCGCGCAGTGGTCGAACGAAGATCGAATTGACCCTTGTCGTTCGTTTTTGCTTCCGCCAGTTTCACTGGTGCGTTCGCACTCGCTTCCCATAAGACAACCGTTGACCCAGCGATCGGCGCTCCAGCGCCAAGAACCTGACCGCTCACATGATCAGCAGCGAATGCGGGACCCGCAATCAGCAGCATGGCAACGGACAGGACGCTCACTACACTCGATCGAATCCCGTTAGATGTGTGCATCTCTCCTCCGCATTGATCTAGGCGCACGGACTGCGCATCACACAGGAAAGCCACGCCGAGTTTTTTGGTCGCTTTAACCATGACACGGCTGACCCTAATCGACTGCTCACTCCGTTTCTGTGATGGAAGTCACGCAACGGTGTGACGCGACTCACCAATCGTGCGCCGACCAGCGTTGAGGCACTCCACTCGGAACTTAGTGCCTGGTTGACGCCGTTACCGTACAAGTCGGTTGCGCGATAAACATCCCCTCGCTTCATTCCATCTTACCTATCGCCGATCTTCCCTAGCCTTGGGTCGGAATCCGGGATGGTTTGACAACACTCTATAACATAGAGTACTCTAGATGCGGTGCGGGCCGATGCCTTTTCTCGCATTTTGGTCCCTGCGCCAAAGGAGCTCGCCAATGAAAACCGCGATTCGCACCCGCGCTCTTCCGCCGTTTCTCTTCAAAACGCTGCTCGCCACAGCATTCGTGATTTCGTTCGGCCCCTGGCTGGCAGCTCAGCAGCCCGGTTCGAACGGCGTCGACACTCAACGCGAAGCCATGCACAAGCTTTCGTTTCTGGCCGGTCACTGGTCGGGGCCTGTCGCCATTTTTAGCGGACCAGGCGAACCGCTTCATCTCACCCAGACGGAGAATGTCGAATACAAGCTTGACGGCCTCGTCCTGCTCGTCGAGGGCGAAAGCACAAGCACCGACAGCAGAGTACAGGTCAGCGCGCTAGCCACGATTGCGTATGATGATGCCACCCATACCTATCGCTTCCGGGCTTACCATGACGGCCGCTACCTCGACGCGGAGCTTTCCGTGCCCGTCAACGGGTTCTCGTGGAGCTTCGCGGCCGGGCCGGCACACGTTGTGAACACCATGCACCTTACCGCCAAAGGCGAGTGGGACGAAGCCACCGAGACAACCGTTGGCAGCAATTCTCCGCATCGCAGCGTGGAGATGTTGCTTCAACGTCAGCCGTAATGCGGCCATCGCGCGCCAGCGCCGCCACGGGAGCAAATCGAAGTCTGCGGAAATTCGAGCTTCCCCTAAAGAGAACCGCGATGCAAAACCACACCACCGAGCAGGAACTGAGGGACCGGCTGAGCCTCATCGAGAGCATGATCGCTGAGGGGCGCCGGAGGACGGAGAGCTGGGGCTGGACCTTTGTTTTGTGGGGCGTTGCTTTCTATCTCGCCATCGCTTGGTCCGAATGGAGCCACAGCGCGTGGGCTTGGCCGGTCACGATGTTGATCGCGGTCATTCTCACCGTTGCGGTGGTTTCCTCTAAGGAAAGAAAACATCCCGAGACTACGCTCGGCCGGGCCATCGGTTCTATCTGGACAGCTTTGGGGATCTCGATGTTTCTGCTCTTTCTTGCCCTGGGGCTGAGCGGACGACTCACCGATCCGCATCTCTTCCCGGCCGCAGTATCGGCGATACTTGGCATGGCCAACGGAGCCTCAGCCTTGATTCTTCGCTGGAAGGTTCAGATCGGGTGCGCAGTCGTCTGGTGGGCTACGGCTGTGGCTTCGTGCTTCGGGAGTAACGTGCAGAGTTCGATCGTGTTTCTGGTCGCCATCTTTCTCTGTCAGATCGTGTTCGGCATCTACTGCGCGATCGCCGAGGCGCAGGGGCACAAACGCCGTGGTCTAGTCCATGCCTGATTTGCCCGATCTCAATCCCGTCGTTCACGGGAGGTTGCGCCTGGCTCTGCTTTCCCTGCTCAGCGGCGTCGAAGGGGCCGAATTTACATGGCTCCGCGACAAGACTGAGGCCACGGATGGAAATCTGGGCGCGCAATTGCTGAAGCTCGAAGAAGCCGGCTACGTCGCCGTCGAAAAGAAGTTCGTGCTACGCAAGCCGCAAAGTCTCTATCGCATCACCGAAACCGGCCGCCAAGCCCTCACCGAATACGTCCAAGCATTGAAACAATTGCTTGGCCCGGCCATCGCTGTGCAGGGTAGACCGTGATTCATGTCATCGAGCCACCCTACGACGAAACCATCTCAACTCGCGATAAACGCTTATCGGAAACGAGTTTTCATTGACCGATAACTTAGCAGGACTTATCGAGGGCGGATGCGGCGGCCGGCCGATGAAAACGGCAATTACCAACGCCTATCTGGGGCGGCACGACTTGGCTCGTCTGGCGAATGTATTTTCTGCGTTCCGTACCAAGCTTTGCTTTTGTTAAGTATGAGGCCACGCTTTCTGAATTACTGTAAAAAGAAATGCGGTAGTGAGACCAAACAGAATCCAGCCGTTCAATGCTTCCAGGGAGCCCATCATTCTCCAGTGTGGCGCCAGAAATAGATCCGCATGGCCGTAACTTGTCATGGCACTCAACGAATAAAGCATCGCAGACTTTTGGTCCGGCAGCGCCCCGAGGAAACGGTAAGCAGCGGCCCAGATAAGACCCTCCAGCCCGTGCAGCACCGTGGCGGAAAGCGCGGTTCCTCCGACGAGAAAGGTCGAGAGGGGCAATCGAGACCGGATACGTTCTTTACGGCCCAGCCTCGTGGTGACTTCCTTGTTGAGAAGTCCGAGGCCGTAGGCGTGCAGAACGACGGTCAATACGATGAGTGGCAGGCCCCACACCCAATTCGCGCTCCAGGGAGCGACAATTCCCGGATCCATAGATATCCTTCCTTGCGCGTCCTGTCCGACTAGTGTGAACACGGCTAACCCACCCGGTGCGCAAGACTGAGTCAAGTCAGAGATGTTTATGTGGCTCCCCTGAAACAAAAGCAATGATGTATGCCGCTATCGAGCTTTTCGAGAAGGATGCGGTGCCAGAGTCTGAAAGCGGGGCACTGGGAATGGAATTGTCATAAGTGACAGGCAGTGCGCCAAGCCAGAATGATTTGGGGCACGTGTTCACGCAGCTAGCTGAGTCACTGCCTGATAAGCGCTGCCGGTTCAATGGGTCGGCGCAACACCGTCGAAATGAATGATCCGACAGCACTTCCTTTGGAGAACCGGCTACAGTCGGTCCAAACCTGGACAGGGCAGCCTTTTGTTTGAATTAAACGATCTTAGCTCTTGGATCCCCGCAAGTTGGCGTTGAGCTCGTGTTGCAGCGACCTGTTGGATCCACCCGACTTGTCGGGAGTTGCGCTCGAGAAGGCCCAATTACCAAACGCCGAAAACAAGCTAACAATATAAACTGACAAGCTGCTGCGGTACTGGGAGGCACTGCAAAATGGCACACTCGCAAACCTGGGATCCTGAACGCTACGCTCGCAACGCCCGCTTCGTCGCCGAACTTGGCGCACCCGTCGTTGAGCTGCTGGCGCCGCGCGCGGGCGAGCGCATCCTGGACCTTGGCTGCGGCGACGGCGTGCTTACCGCGAAGCTCGCCTCGATGGGATGCCAGGTCGTCGGTGTTGACGCCAGCGCGGCGCAAATCGAGGCCGCGCGAAAACTGGACCTGGACGCCCGTGTGATGAACGGGGAAGCTCTCGATTTCGAGAGCGAGTTCGACGCGGTGTTCAGCAACGCGGCGCTGCATTGGATGAGCAATCCCGCCAAGGTCATCGCCGGAGTGCGTCGTGCGCTCAAGCCGCACGGACGATTCGTCGCCGAATTCGGCGGCCACGGTTGCGTGGCCAGGATCAGGAAGGCGTTAGTCGAAGCCCTCAATCGCCGCGGCATCAACGGCGAAGCCGCCAGCCCTTGGTATTTCCCCACGGTTGAAGACTATTCACAGCAACTGACGCGGGGCGGACTCGTCGTGAGCTATATCGCCCTGATACCCCGCCCAACCCCGCTGCCTGGTGATGTGACCGGCTGGCTGGAAACCTTCGCCGAGAGTTTCACTTCAACCTTGCCGCCCGGCGAACGTCCCTCCTACATCGCTGACGTCCGAGAAGTCTTGCGCCCGGAACTCTGCGACGCTGCGGGAGGGTGGACCGCCGACTACGTCCGCCTGCGCTTCGCCGCCAATAAGAGCCTCTAAGCGTGTGGTGTCGGCACCTTCTCACTAAGTCGCGATGAACGACTTACCGGGAGTTAGCGCTCGGGTCCGTAGGCCGCAGACGTTACGAAGGCAAAGTTGACTCATTAGCGGCTCCCGCGTTGCCTACGCGCTCGCCTCTGGCGCTGAAAGCCACGAGAATTAGATAGATTCCCATGGTGGCAGGCGTTCCCGCAAAGGGCAGATACTGCCAATGCCACCCAGCGAGCCGTACCGATCGAACAGAATCGCATGTCGCGGCGACAAGAAAGATTATTCCAACTATGAGAACCATCCAACGCTGAACCATCGCGCTTCGACGCGACCGCGTGAAAATCTTCAGCGAGATTAAAGCGGCGAGGGAATAAGCCGCGCTCGCGTAAAATGGACGAGTAAACGAGGTCTGGTCTAAGCAGTAATTGCCCAATCGGCAGCCCCAACCAAAGTAGTGAGACCACGGAGACTGACCGACGCCTGCTTGAAACACTGACGGAACCAGCCGCGGCGTGAGTGTTGGAATAGCGACCAATGCTTAGCCCATGGCAAGAGATGGCAACAGCCAAACCCAGAGCATTGATCGGTCCTGAAGGCCCCGAGCAAGCAACCATCCGAGCAGAAACGCCAACGCGATGTGTCCCGGAAAGTAAGGTGTGCCATTCAGGACCCAGTAATATGCACTCCTGCCATGCTGCCAACCGAACAGTCGCAGTAGGTTAACAGCCGAAGCAGTTAGAATCGGGAGCGATACGATCACAACCCATAAAACTATAACTTGATGCACAACGAACATCAGCCCAAATCTGGTTTTCGAGGCGAGGCCCATTTCAATTCCTATATCAAACATTGGTCGTCTGCGCCAGGTGTTCACCGGCTGCAAGCGTCTGGCAAAGCGGTTCTCGGAAACTGACACAGTACCCCCGGTCGGATGCGTTGCAATGCCGGGCGCAAAGAGGCAAAATGAGTTTGCAGGGCGCGGATTGTCTTGGCCTTGCTGGAGCAATAGCTACGATGGCCGTGGAACTGGCGAAGGGCGTGACGCTGGAAGCGCCGGGACAGGATGCGAACTTCCTGAAGGACGAGGGGATACTGTTCGCGTCGCTGGACAAGGTGGTGAACTGGGCGCGGCGGAGCTCGATCTGGCCGATGTCGTTTGGGTTGGCATGCTGCGCGATCGAGATGATGTCCATGGCGTCTTCGCGGTACGACATTGCGCGGTTTGGCGCGGAAGTGTTTCGCGGATCGCCGCGGCAATCGGATTTGATGATAGTTGCGGGGCGCGTGTCGGTGAAGATGGCGCCAGTAATCAAGCAACTGTACGAGCAAATGCCGGAGCCGAAGTGGGCGATTTCGATGGGGGCGTGCGCGACGTCGGGCGGCGTGTTCAATAATTACGCGGTGGTGCAGGGCGTGAACCAGGTGATCCCGATTGACGTGTACGTGCCGGGGTGCCCGCCGCGGCCGGAAGCTTTGCTGTACGCGATCTTTCAGTTGCAGAAGAAGATTGATAATGACCGCGGGAGTTTCATGCGGTCCATGAATTTTGGGAAGAGTTGAGAGAGAGTCGCCGGGCGTTTAGAGTTGACAGTGCGAAGTTGGAAGTTTAGGGCCGAGTTCCTACCGCGTTTTCCTGCTTGAATCTTAGATTGGCGTTTCCTTCCGTGCGCGTCTCCTCGTCTCGGTGGCGGATTTTCCTGTCCTTTGGTTGGGTTCGAGGGAAGCACGCGACGTGGAACGTGGCTGCGGGGCGAGCGGAACAGATTTACCGCAGCGACGCTGAGAGCGCAGAGGCAACCCTTCCCGCAGAATCTCGTGCGCGACTGGATTGTCAACGTGAAGTGGAAGCGGGCACCGCATCGCCGGGAGCGGCTGCGCCGCTTACAGCACTTCGGCGGTGACGTTGTCGCAAGAGAGGATTGCGCCGGGGGCGTTGTGTTCGCGGCGGACGTAGGCCATGCCGATGGCTTGGTTTGCGGCTGGGGAGAATGCGGAGCTGGTGACGATGCCGACTTCCTTGGCGTCGCTGGGTTGTGCGTCGGTGGCCGGGGCCTCGGCGTCGTTCGCGAAGAGGCGCGTCAGCGGGGCGGGCGGTTCGGTGCTGGAAAATTTCAGTTGCACGCGGCGGCGATTGACCTGGCCGCGGGAGCGGACGCGTTCGACGATTTCCTGGCCGGTGTAGCAGCCTTTGCTGAAGCTGATGTGGGTGGCTTCGAGCGCGGCTTCGTGGGGGATGACCGTGTCGTTGAAATCATCGGGGAACCAGGGGATGCCGGCTTCGAGACGCAGGGAATTGAGGGTAGTCATGCCGATGGAGGCGCCGTGTTGGGTGCGCACGCTGGCGTGGAGATTGTGCCAAAGCGGCGCGAGCTGTTCGCTCGGGGCGACGATTTCCGCGCCGGGAGCGCCGAAGTGCGAATGGCGAATCAAGTGGCAGGCAATTCCGCCGATATTTATTTCGGCGATAGCGTGCTCGGAAAAGCCGTCGAGCGAGAGTCCGCAAGCTTCGGCGATGACGGTTGCGGCACGCGGGCCCTCGATGGCGAAGGTGCCGAATTGCTCAGTGACGTCGGCGAGGGTGACGTCGTCCATGATGATGAATTTATCGAGGGTCGCGACGGTGCGCTCGCGCGCGGAGGCGTGGGAGAGCACCAGCAGCTTTTCCTGCAGCGCGTAAATTTCCAGTTCGGCGAGGATGCGGCCTTGCGGATTGAGGAGCAGCGCGAGAGTGCCGCGGCCTTCGCCGAGAGCTTTTACATCGTTCGAGACGATGGCGTTGAGGTAGCGGACGCGGTCGGGGCCAGTGAGCTCGACGATGACGTGCCAGTTGGTGTCGAAAATGGCAACAGATTCGCGGGCGGCGCGATATTCGTCAGCGAAATTCGTGAAGATTTCGGGCAGGGTGCAGCCTTGGTAGGAGGCGAGGGTGGCGCCGACAGCCTTGTGATCGGGAAGCAGGGGCGTGTCCATAATTTCGGTTGCGCGGACGCGGCGCGCGCGGCGCGGAACAGTTTCATAGTATCAGATGAGGTTGCGCGGGGGCGGGACGCGACGAACGGGAAACTTTCTGCCGGAAGGCGCCCGCGCGACGTGGCGGGCTGCTTGCAAGGATACACGTGCAAGGGCAGTCGAGGCAAGCCGCCGCACTCCAAAGTGAGTGTTGGCGCCGCATGCGGAGCAGCGGGCACGGCACGCCGCGCCCCTACAAGAGCCGGAAACATCGAACAGGCTGGCAAGCGGCGCGTCCACATTTGGGGCATCGGGGCGGCCCGGGGGTCACATTGGTTTGTGACGCGCGTCACATATATATGGCTTGGGAAGGTTCAGGCTGTATCTATAAACAAGGCAATTAATGCTTGTGCAGAAATAGGGAAGTATTGAGGAGAAGAACGATGGCAAAGATGATGAAGGCAGCGGTGGTACAGCAGTTTGGGCAACCGCTTCAGGTGCAGGAGCTGGCGATTCCGGTTCCGGGACCCGGGCAGGTGCTGATGCAAGTGGTGGCGAGCGGCGTGTGTCATACGGACGTGCACGCGGTGGACGGAGACTGGCCGATCAAGCCAAACTTGCCGTTTATCCCGGGACACGAAGGCGCGGGATTTGTGGTGGCGTTAGGGCCGGGCGTGAAACATCTGAAGGAAGGCGACCGGGTGGGACTGGCGTGGCTGCACAGCGCGTGCGGTTATTGCGATTACTGCCTGCAAGGGTGGGAGACGCTGTGCCTGAAGCAGCAGATGTCCGGGTACACGGTGAACGGCAGCTTCGGTGAATACGTGCTGGGGCAGGCCGATTACCTGGGAAGAATTCCGAACAAACTTTCGTTTACGGATGCGGCGCCGATTCTTTGCGCGGGCGTGACGACATACAAGGGCTTGAAAGAGACGAAGGCGCGTCCGGGAGAGTGGGTGGTGATTTCCGGCGTCGGAGGACTGGGGCACATCGCGATTCAGTACGCCAAGGCGATGGGTTTCCACGTGGCGGCGGTGGACATCGGGACGGAGAAATTGGATTTGGCGCGGAGATTGGGCGCCGAAGTGACGGCGGATGCCAAGCTGACGGACCCGGTGAGGGTAATCCAGGAGGCGACGGGAGGAGCGCACGGCGTGCTGGTGACGGCGGTGTCCTTGCCGGCATTCAAGCAGGCGATGGGCATGCTGCGGCGCGGCGGGACGTGTGTGATGAATGGATTGCCTCCGGGGGAGTTCCCGGTTTCGATCTTCGACATGGTGCTGAACGGCTACACCTTGCGCGGATCCATCGTGGGCACGCGGTATGACCTGGAAGAGGCGCTGGCGTTCGCGGCGGATGGAAAAGTGAAGGCGACGATCGAGACGCAGCCTCTGGGAGCGATCAACGAAGTGCTGGAGCGTTTGCGGAAGGGCAAAGTGAAAGGGCGCGTGGTGCTGGATTTCGGCAAGGAAGCCAGCAAGAACAGCGACCGTGTGGAGAAGCGTGATGACGCGCGTCATGCGCACGCGACGGCGGGCGCTCAGGCATAAGCCGGCCGGGCGGCGCTAGAAGCTGGCGCTGGATTACCGAGGGCGCGGGACGGGACGCCGCGCCCTCGGTGCCGGGGAACGCGGAAGTGGCGCGCCGGTACAGACGCCGTGCTTGAAGTTTTGTGTCTTTGTTTTGGTGACTTCTCCTCTGGGCCCCCTCGCCTCCATTGCCGCGGACAGAATTGTTATACTTCCAGAGTGAGCGACGAACTGATCCACGAAGTGATTCCGGTGGGATTGCTGCAGTGCAACTGCTCGATACTGGGCGACCCGGCGACGCGCGAAGCGATCGTGATTGATCCGGGCGACGAGGTGGAGCGCATCCTGGAAATTTTGCGGGTGCACGGGTTGAACGTGCGGGCGATCGTGAGCACGCACACGCACATTGATCATGTGGGCGGGCTGGCGCGGCTGCACGCAGTGACCAAGGCGCCGGTGCTGATTCATGAGGCGGACCTGGAATTGTACCGGCACCTGGAAATGCAGGCGCAATTCCTGGGAGTGCGCACGCCGGAAAGCATGCGGATCGAGGATTTCGTGAAGGAAGGCGACAGCGTGCGCTGGGGCGGGTACGCGGCGCGGGTGATTCATACCCCGGGGCACACGCCGGGAAGCATCAGTTTGCTCGTGGGGGCGAGTGGAGCGGCGGCGGGTGCGGGCAGCGGTGGGCGGGCGGAGGCTTTTGGG
>JBAQJS010000028.1:0-16696 GCA_049300435.1 Candidatus Acidiferrales bacterium
GCCGGGCCTCCGAATGGCGGGCAAGGCGGGCAGCGGCCGGGAGGAACGGCGGGGCCGGGCGGCGCGCGCGCTGGCGGGCGCGGCGACTTCCAGCAGATTGTGAACCGGTTGCCTCCCGCGACGCTCTCCGATTTCGCGAAGGGCGATGCAGTGATGGTAGTCTCCACGCAAAGCACTGACGCGGACGGCGTCACCGCGATCACTTTGCTGGGAGGCGTCGAAGCGATACTGGCGGCCGCGCCCGCCGGCAACGCGGCGCAAGCAATGTCCCTCTCTCCGTGGAGCCTGGGCGGCGGAGCACCAGCCGGTGACGCCGCGGCCGGGATTCAATAATTCATAATCAGTCGAACGATTCTGCGCGATTCAGGAGACGGAATGAAAGCCCGGGCCTTATTGTTTTCTTTTTACGCCGCCGCGCTGCTGGTTCTGATTTCTGCGGGCGGGAGCGCGGCCGCCGCCGCGGCGCAGACGGCCGCTGGAGCGCTGCACGGGGAGGTGACCGATCCATCGAAAGCGGCGGTTGCGGGCGCGTCGGTGATTGTAACCGCCGCCGACGGCAGCACGCAGGCCGCGACGACCGGGCGCGACGGCGCCTTCGACCTGAAGGGCCTGGCGCCCGGAAGCTACACGGTCGAAGTGATCGCCAAGGGTTTCGCGCTGTACAAGAAGGAAGGCGTGCTGATCAGCGCGGGGCAGGTGCAGGAATTAGCGGTGTCGTTGAGCATCGAAGAGCAACAGCAGCAGGTGACGGTGACGGATCAATCCGCCACCGTGAACGTGAGCCCCACGAATAACGCCGGAGCGATCGTGATCAACGGCGCGGCGCTGGATGCTTTGCCGGACGATCCGGACGAATTGCAGACCGATTTGACGGCGCTGGCGGGACCCTCGGCCGGACCGAACGGCGGACAATTCTATATTGATGGATTCACGGCGGGGCAGTTGCCGCCGAAGTCCGCGATTCGCGAAATCCGCATCAACCAGAATCCGTTTTCGGCGCAGTACGACAAGGTGGGATACGGGCGCATCGAGATATTCACCAAGCCGGGCATGGACCAGTGGCACGGCGGCTTTTCGGTGAACGCCAACGATTCGGCGCTGAACTCCAAGAACCCGTTTTTCGAAGAGAATGCCGCGGCCGGAACCCCCTATCCCAGCTATTACTCGACGCAATACAGCGGAAACATCGGCGGGCCGCTGAGCAAAAAAGCGTCCTTCTTCTTCAGCGAGGACATTCGGGACATTAACGACCTGGGGATCGTGAACGCGCAGATCGTGGACCCCACGACGTTCGCGATTACGCCCTACAGCGCGGCGGTGGCGAATCCCAAGAAGCGCTACAACATCGGGCCGCGCCTGGATTACGCTCTGAGCAAAAACAACACCTTGACCGTGCGCTACCAGTATTACCGCAACGATGAGACCAACGACGGCGTAAACGGATTCAACCTGCCGTCGCAGGGCTTCAATTCGCTCAGCACCGAGCAGACCCTGCAAGTGGGCGACACGCAAATCTTCGGCACGAAAGTAGTGAACGAAACGCGCTTTCAGTACCTGCGCGACGAAAGCACGCAGACGCCGGATAGCACCGCGCCGAGCATCGTGGTTCCGCTGGCATTCAACGGAGGCGGGAATAGCGGCGGGTTGATCAACGACAACACCAACCAGTACGAATTTCAGAACTACACTTCGATCCAGTACACCAAGCATTTCCTGAAATTCGGCGTGCGGCTGCGCGGGATGACCGACGGAAATTCTTCGACCGGCGGATTCAACGGCACCTACATTTTTCCTTCCATTCAGGCGTACGTGAGCACGCTGCAAGGCATCCCTTCGGCAAACCAGTATACGGTGACTGCGAACCCCACGAACACGACGCTGGCGGCCAATCCCTTCGTGCACGTGTCGCAGGTGGACGTGGGGCTATACGTGGAAGACGACTGGCGCGTGCGTCCGAACATCACCCTCAGCTACGGGCTGCGCTTTGAATCGCAGAACAATATCAGCAACCACGCGGATTGGGCGCCGCGGCTGGGATTTGCCTGGGGAATCGGCGGCGGAGGAAAGAACGCGCCGAAGACGATACTGCGCGCGGGATTCGGCATCTTCTACGACCGGTTTCTGCCGTCCTACGTGCTGGAGCAGGAGCGCTTGAGCGGCACGAATTTGGCGGAGTACGTCGTGCCCAGTCCGGATTTTTTCAATCCCAATGCCGGAACGCCTCCGCTGCTGACGCCTGGGCCCACATCGCTCCTGACGACGTACCAACCCGATGCAAACTTGCATGCGCCGTACCTCGCGCAGACCGCCGTCAGCCTGGAACGGCAAATCACCAAGGTGATGAACCTGAACGTTTCCTACCTCAATTCGGTGGGCAACGATCAATTGCTCACCAACAACATCAATGCGCCTACGAATTCCGGCGATATTTATCCGTATTACCTGAATCCCGGACTGGCGGTGCGGAACACCCCTTACGAGAACATCTATCAGTACGAATCGGGGGCGATTTTTAGGCAGAACCAGTTGTTCGTGCAAAGCCGCGTGCTGGCGGGGCAGAAACTGATGTTGTTCGCTTATTACGTGCTGAACTACGCGAACAGCGATACGTCCGGGGCGAACAGCTTCCCCTCGAACCCGTCCAATTTCATGCAGGACTACGGCCGCGCTTCGTTCGACGTGCGCAATCGTTTTTTTCTGGGCGGGTCCATCTCCCTGCCCTGGGGATTCCGCTTCAGCCCGTTCATGATCGCCAGCTCGGGCTCGCCGTACAATGTGACGTTGAGCCAGGATTTGATTGGAAGCTCGCAATTGAACCAGCGGCCTTCGATTTCGACGGCTGCGGCGGGAGGTCCGATTGTCGCGGTTCCGGGGTTCGGCACGTTCAATACGCTGCCGGGGCCGGGCGCGACGCCGATTCCTGTGAATGATTTTACGGGGCCTAGCCGCTTCACTCTGAACGTGCGGCTGGCGAAGACGTTTAACTTCGGCCCGGAAAACAAAAGCGGAGCCAGCGGAGGCGGCGGGGGTGGCGTCAGGCACGGCGGCGGTGGAAGAGGCGGCGGCTCCAATCCTTTCGGCGGAGGGTTCGGAGGCCCCGGCAACACAGCGTCGCGGCGTTACAGCATTACACTCAGCATCAACGCGCGGAACGTATTCAACGATGTGAACCTGGCGAATCCGAGCGCGGTGTTGAATCCGCCGCCGGTGGCGATGGGAGACGCGTCGTACAACACCCGTTATTTTGGAGTGCCGAATGCGCTGGCCGGCGGGCCATTCTCTTCGAACTCAGCCAACCGGCAGATTTATTTACAGGCAGGGTTTTCGTTCTGAGCTCTGGCGCGGCGGCTCGACAATTATTTTCCCGCGGACGGCAGCAGCAGTTTTTCGACGACCGGAACTGGCAGCGGGCCTTCGTCGAGCGCCCGGTCGTGAAATCGCAGCAGGCTGAAATTCTTGCCGGCCGCGGCCTGATATTTCTGGCGCAGCGCGAACCATTCGCGAATGCCGACGTAATAGGTCGGCAACTGCGTCGAAGTTAGCTTCACGCGCTGCAATTTTCCTTCCGCTTCCGCTTCGGTCTGAAACGACTCTTGGGTCATCAAATCCATGGCTTGCTGATCGCTCATGCCCATGGTGTGCATTTTGATGTCGAGAATCGCGTTGGATATGACGCGCAGGCGAATTTTGCGCATGATGATGCGGAAGCGCGGATCGTTGTCGAGAAAGCCCTCGTCCATCATCACCTGCGCGATGTATTCGGCCCAGCCTTCCACGTAGGCGCCGTTGGCGTAAAGCGAACGAAGCAGGCGGCGGCGTTCGGGCTGGATATTGTTGAGGTGCTCGAACTGGATGTAATGCCCGGGAAGCGCTTCGTGAATGCTGAGCCACTGCAGCGTGAAATTGTTGTATTCGCGCAGCTTCGATTCCGCCTTTTCCGCCGGCATTTGCGGATCAATGGGAGTGACCCAGTATTCCGCGTCGGCCTGGGGCTCGAGTGGCGGCGCGCTGTGGAATCCGGCGACGGAGTACACCCCGCGCTCGAAGGGCGGCGTGGGAATCACTTTCAAATTCTCGCGCGAGCTGAGCGAGACAATTTGCTTTTCGCGAATGAACTTGGTGATGCCGGCGAGGTCGGCTTCGATGGTGGGCTGCAACTGGTCGCGGCTGGGATGCTCGTCCGATATTTTTTGCAGCACTTCCTGAATGATCTGGTTCTGCCGGTCGTGCGCGCTTAGCTCGGAGTGGTCGCTGTGGCCCGGATACATCTGCGCGTGCAGGGGCAGCGCGATCTGCAGCATCTCGGCGCGAACGGATTGCATGTCTAGCTCGGCATCGGCGAGGGCTTCTTCGGGCGTGACCGGAGTCTCCATCACCAGCGCGAATTTCTGGTCGTACAGTTCTTTGCCCAAGCGCCAGGTTGCATCGCTGTGCTGCTTGGCGAGCGATACCTGCAGCCAGTGCGAGAATGCCAGCAAGGAATTGAGGGCGGGCGGCGCGATGGCGTCGAATTCCGCTTTCAGCGGCGAGCCCGCCGGAATTTGCGCCTTGATGGTGCCTTCGATGAGGTCTATGTTGCCGGCGTTTTCGTCAATCGCGGTGGAAATCCACACCGGATCGGAGTCGCTCAGGTATGGCTGCACTTGCGCCAGGAGGCGCGGAATCTGGCTCATCCGCGAAAGGACGTGACTGAGGCGGACTTCGTGCGACGCGTAATTTTGTGTGAGTGGCAGGAATAGGGCGCTGCCGATCAGTTCCACGACCACCGTGGGATTGTGCTTGTAGCTTTGAATGCGATCGAACTCGAGGAGGTTGAGGCCGATCTGGTCGTCAATCAATTGCCAATCGGCGGCATCCTCGGGGTCAAGGGCGGAAGGCGGCGTCTCGTCGCGGAAACGTTCGCGCCAACTGGCGTAGAAAGCGCGCTGCCGGGCAATGGCTTCCGGGCTTAGATCGTCGAGCTGCGCATCCAGAGCGATGGTCTTGCCCGTCTGGGGATCCACGTGGGTGTGATAACCCGCTGCCGAAGCGCTCGCAGGCGAGAGGGCGAGCGAATCCTTCATGAATTCATCGCTGAGATCAGCGAACTTCTGCGCCGCGGAGGAAGACGCGGCGGGGGATTGCGCGGCCCGCTGAGGATGGGACGTCTGCGAGGTCATGAGCATCCACAAAATAACACCTGCAGAGATGGAGCGTCGCAAAAACATCGGGAGTCCTTTCAAGAGCGGCGGCGCGCTCAGCCCGGGCGGCGGAAGGGAATCGGCGCGTTCCGTTTGCGCTTGCCGGGAGATTGCCGCAGGCGCTCGCGCGCCTGGTCAGCCCAGAGGCCGTTGGGTGCGTAGCGCAAATAGAGCGCCCATTGTTCGTGAGCCGCGCGGCGCTCGCCGCGTTTTTCGTAAGCCAGGGCGAGATTGAAATGAGCGTCCGCGTGGGCAGGCTTGGCGCGCGCGGCCCGGCGCAGGTGGTCAATGGCTTCGTCGAGTTCGCCCAGCTCTTCGAGCGTGCAGCCGAGGTTGTAGCGGGAAATGCCGTTGAGCGGATCAATCTGCACGGCGGCGAGGAAAGCGTTGCGCGCGTCGGACAGCATGCCCAACTGGTAGTAGGCCACGCCGAGATTGATGTGCGCTTCGATCCAGTTCGGGGCGAGGTCCACCACCCGTTGATAATTTTCGATCGCCTCCGGCAGCGTTTCCGTGCGCGCTTCGCAATCGAGCGCGGATTGAAAGAAATCCTCGGGAGTGGGGCCGGTCATGGCATGCAATTTCGCCGGTTGCGCGGGCCGATCGAAAGGGAACGCCCACTGGCGCAGAAACGGGTTGAAGGGCCTTTCCGAGCCGGGCGGGACCACGTGAATTTCGCGGCCGAACTCGACCAGGCGAAGCTGCTGAAGGGGCAGGGAAGCGGCGCCAAATTGCTGTTCCACGAGCGCGACGGCGCGGCGCACTTTTTTCGCGGGGACGCGGTTTTCGGTAACGCGCTGGATGCAGCGCACAGCCACCAGGTCGCCGAAGCTGTAGAAACGTTCGCCCCAACGCGCTTGCGGCCGCACCAGGCGCAACCGTTCCCAGTAGCGCAGACGGCTTGGCTCAAGTCCCAGGATGCGACCCACTTCGTTTCGAGTATATCGCTCCGCCAATTCCGCCGTTCCCCCGCGCGCCCTGAATTCCCGCGAATGATTATGCACCTGGTGTCAACTCTTGCCCATGGTACTGACCTGTGGATAACTTCGCTCGGGAAAGGCACTACAGAGCAAGACGGACAAAAGCAAATAAGGGCAGGACTACCTCGGTGTTGCCCGGCATTCGTCCATGGCGATTTTGCGGCCGAGCGTGGGTCACGAGCGGCGAACCTGCGTGCGTGATGAGCGATAACCAAAAGAGGACAGGCGGTTGCGCCGCGCGCCCCGCTTGTTAGACTTTGATAGGCAGTCGCAGTTGCCCCGCCACGATGCCTCTCGATACCGCAGAGCGATTATATCTGGAGCGCCAGGTGACCCTGGCTCGAGCCATTTTTGTGGCTTTAGCGTTGGTGGATTTGCTGGAGATGTCCGGCGAGGGGGCGCGCACCGCCGGCGCGATCTTTCTAGCCGTCTATTTGTTGCTAGCCTTGGCGGTGCTGGGTTACGAACGGCTGGCGAACGAGACCAGCATCACCATTCCGCTGCTGGCCGACTTCATGGCCATGGCAGTGTTCCTGTTTTTGACCCCGTCGGTGTCCGCGTGGTGGTTCCTGTTTCTCTTCATGGTCTTTGCGCTGGCGACGCAGGGCAATTCGCGGGCGATGTTGGGACTGGTGTGCGCCGCGGCGATCGGAATCATCTTCCGCGTGGCCACCACCGATCTTTCCGGCTGGCGGGGCGTGTGGCACTGGCTTTCAATCGGCCTGGCGACGGGAATTTCCGGCCTGGGCATGGGGTTTCTGGGCGCCCGGGAACGCGAGCATCTGGAGCGCCAGCAATTCCTGCAGAAGGTTTCAGGTCTCTTGCAGTTCGACCGGGGATTGACGGAATCCGTCCGTCAGGCGCTGGGCGAAATTGCTCTGTCGTTCGAATGCGAGCAGGCTTGCCTGGCGATCCGCGATGAGGAACTGGAGCGGCTTTTCGCCTGGAAGATTCATCCGGGCGACCGGGAACTGGGCGGCCCGGAAACGCTGCCGCTTTCGCGTTCGGACACGTTTCTGACCGACGCCTACGAAGCTTCTTTCTGCTGGGAATTCAACGAGGGGCCCGGTGCCGGGTTTGGCTGGGACCGCCGCAGTGGGCAGGTGTTTCGCAATCTTCCCGCGCCACCCAACTCCACGCGCGAAGAATTCGGGGCGCGCACCCTGCTGGCGGTGACGATTGACGCCGGGGGACGCCCGGCGGGGCGCGTGCTGCTGATCAATCCGCAGGAAACCCGGCGGAGATTCACGCGAGGCGATCTGCGCTGGCTGGAGGCGATCGTCCGGCACATCGGGCCACCGCTGGAGAACGTATTCCTGATGCGCCACCTACGCTCGCGCGCCGTCGAGTCCGAACGCAGCCGCATTTCGCGCGACCTGCACGACGGGATCCTGCAGACGCTGCTCAGCCTGAATATTCAACTGGATGTGCTGCGCCGCAAATTTCCATGGACGCCGGAGGAGGCGGGCAAGGAACTGGAAACTTTGCAAAAAACCGTGCAGCAGGAAAGCGGAGAATTGCGTAGGATGGTAACGGACCTGCGGCCCCTGCGCGTGGAAAGCGCGGATATGCGGGAGCTGATGCTTGGGTTTGCGGAACGGTTTCGCAACGAGTCCGCCTTGGCAGTGGATTTGTTCATCGAGGACCGGAATTTGCGGCTGCCGGACCGCATTTGCAGGGAGCTTTTCCAGATATATCGTGAGTCACTCAATAACATAAAAAAGCATGCCAAGGCCAGTCACGTCGTGGTAAAACTAGGGCAAGATGAGGCGAAAGTGTCTCTGATTGTGGACGACAATGGTCGGGGATTCAGTTTTTCGGGCAAATATAGCAGTGAAGAGCTGGACCGGTTGCGACTCGGGCCAATTTCGATCAAGGAAAGAACACGGGGCGTGGGGGGGACGCTAACGGTGGAATCGAATCCGGGGCACGGGGCGCGTCTGACGGTAGAAATCCCACTGAATTAAAATGACGAAAGCAAAACAGGTGATTCGCATCCTGGTCGCGGACGACCATGCCATTTTCCGGGACGGCCTGCGCAAGCTATTGGAGGCCGCGGACGAGATCCAGATCGTCGGAGAAGCCTCCAACGGCGTGGAATGCATCAAGATGCTCACCAAGCTGAAGCCCGATATTCTGCTATTGGATCTGCGCATGCCGGAGAAGGACGGGCTGGGCGTGCTGGAAGAGGTGAATTTCGATTCGCTGCCGACGCGCGTGATCGTGCTGACGGCGGCGGAAGACGACCGCGACGTGGTCCGCGCGATGCGCCTCGGCGCCCGCGGCGTGGTGCTGAAGCAATCCGCCAGCGATTTGCTGGTGAAGAGCATCCGCAAAGTCTCCGACGGCGAAATCTGGCTGGATAACCGGATGACGGCGGAAGTGATTGACGCGTTCAAGAAGTCCGCGGAATCGGGTCAGCGGCGCGAAAAGCCGCTGCTGAGCGACCGCGAGAAGGAAATCGTGCAGCTTGTGGCGCAGGGTTTTCGCAATCGTGAGATCGGCGAGAAGCTTTTTATCAGCGAACAGACGGTGAAAAATCATCTGCATAATATTTTCGATAAGTTGGGCGTTTCCGACCGTCTGGAACTGGCGCTGTACGCCATTCATCACCGGCTGATTGATCAAACGTAGTGGCGGGCCTTGCCGGCTGCTGTTCCGTGGTCCGTTCCGTCCGTCCGCGTTTCCGGTTCGCCGCTGCGAAGTATCCTTGAATTTTGCGGCTCGCTGCCCTTTCCGCCCGAAAATCGTCTAAAGTATTCTTTTGACTGCATCGCCCAACATGAGCGCCACAAACCAGGTCACGGTAAGCGAAGAATCCCCGCGCGTCCATTCGCGCGAATTGGTCCTGCTGTTGTGCGTTTTGGCGCTGCTGATATTGCTGGCGCTCACCGCGGTGCTCTCGCGCCTGTATCACAAGAAAGTGCACACCATGGCGGATGCGATGTTCACGCAAGGTGAAGCGGATGAGCAGGCGGGGAACGTCGCCGCGGCGCTGGCGGATTACCGCAACGCGCTGGCCTACAATCCCGGCAATGCACGGTTTCAATTCAATCTGGCCCGGGCTTTGGAAGCTGCGGGGCGAAGCGAAGAAGCGCGTGCTTACCTGCTGAACCTGCTCTCGGAATCTCCCGGCAGCGGGGCGGTAAACCTGGAACTGGCGCGCATTGCCGCGCACAACGGCTCGATGGCGGATGCCATGCGCTATTACCAGAGCGCGATTTACGGCGAGTGGGACGCCGATCCGATCGCCATGCGCTGGCAGGTGCGCAAGGAGCTTTGCGACGTGCTGCTGAGCCGCGGCGCGCTGAAGCAGGCCGCGCCGGAAGTGATCGCGCTTCAGGAGAACACCCCGGCGGACGATTTTCCTCGCCTGAAAATCGTGGCGCAAATGTTGCTGCGCACGCAGCAGTGGAACCGCGTGCAGGACCTGGAGCGATTGTTGCTGGCCGCGGACCGCAACGATCAAGAATCGCTGGCCGGCGCAGCCGAAGCGGCCTTCCAGTTGGCGCAGTACCAGACGGCGCTGGGATATTTCGACCGCTTGCCGCGCGAAACGCGCGAGCAGCCCGACCTCTCCAATCAGTTCGATATGGCGCGTCGCGTGGTCACTGCCGATCCGTTCCTCCCCGGCCTTTCCATGGAGGCCATGGCGCGGCGCGCGGCGAGCGCGCTGGCGCTCGCGCAATCACGTGCCCAATCCTGCGCGAGGCAGACTGGACATCCCCTGGAGCAAACTCCTCCGCAAACGGATTTGCAGAAGCAGTTCGCCCAGGTCAAGAACATGCAGCGGGACTGGTCCGAGCGAAATTTGCTGCGCTTTCCCGATCGTGTGGATGACGCCATGAACTTCGTATTCAACGTGGAAAATGCGGCGGCGAGCGCCTGCGGCGAGCCCCAGGGCGACGATCGCGCGCTATGGCTGCTGGGGCGCAGCAGGCAAGCGGTGAACCGGTGAGCGAGAACGCCGTCACTCCGTCCACACCGGTGGCCGCGGCTGCCCCCGCACCGGGCACCATGGACGCGTCCGCGACTCGGAGCCGCACCCGCTCGCGCTGGGAGGCATGGACGCACTCCGTATTTACGCTTCGGGAAGACCGATTTTTCCTGCTGCTCTCGGTGATTATCGGCGTCTTTTCCGGACTTTCCGTGGTGTGCTTCCGCCTGGCCATCGAATGGACGCAGATTATGCTGCTGGGTCCGTCCTTGTCTCCTTCCTTTCCGCGCGTCGTTCTGGCGCCGGTGCTGGCGGGCCTGGCAGTGGCCCTGCTGGCCATCCATGTGTTTCCCCACGTGCGCGGCAGCGGAGTGAACCAGATCAAATCCGCGGTGTACATCTCGAACGGATACGTTCCGTTCATCACGGTTGCGGGAAAATTCGTCACCTGCGCGCTGGCCATCGGCAGCGGGCAGTCGCTGGGGCCCGAGGATCCTTCTCTGCAGATGGGCGCGGGCATCGCTTCGCTGATCGGCCGCAGCCTGCGTTTATCGCAGGAGAAAGTGCGGCTGATCGCGCCAGTAGGCGCTGCGGCGGGCCTGGCAGCCGCGTTCAATGCGCCCATTGCGGCGGTGCTGTTTGTCATCGAAGAAGTCATCGGGACGTGGAGTTCCGGCGTGCTGGGAGCGATCGTTCTGGCCGCCGTTTCCAGCGTGGTTACCATGCGCGCGTTTCTGGGGCCGGAATCGCTCTTCCGCGTCCCGCCGTTCCGCGTGGCGGGGCCGGAGGAAATGCTGGCGTACGCCGCGCTGGGTGTTGCCGGCGGCGGCGTTTCGCTGGTGCTGCTGAAATGGATCGCCTACGCGCGCCCCAAAATGAAGGCACTGCCGCATTGGACGCAATATCTGCAGCCGGCCGCGTCGGGATTGCTGATCGGTTTGATCGGCATCCGTTTCCCGCAAGTGATGGGCGCGGGCTACGCCGTTGTGGACCAGGCCATGCACGGGCAATTCGGTTGGAAATTGCTGTTGCTGCTGGCCGCCTTGAAATTGCTGGCTACCGGATTTTCGTTTTTGAGCGGCACCCCCGGCGGCATGTTCGCTCCCGCGCTCTTTATCGGCGCGATGCTGGGAGGAGCCATCGGCTCGATGGAGCACCATTTTTTCCCCAGCTTGACAGCGACGGTCGGCACCTTCGCGCTGGTGGGAATCGGGACGCTCTTCGCCGGGTTCCTGCGCACGCCAATCACTTCGGTCTTCATGGTGATCGAGCTCTCCGGAAATTACACCGCAATTCTGCCGGTGATCATTTCCACCATGATCGCCTACGTCATCTCGCGCGCCTACCAGAAGGTTCCGCTGTTCGACGTACTGGCGCGGCAAGACGGCGTGGTGCTGCCATCCATCGAGGAGCGGCGAGAGATGATGTCCATTGACGTGGAGGACGCCATGCGCACCGATGGCTTCCTGGTGTGCGAGCCGGAGGAGCCCATCGTGGAAGTGGCGCGGCGAGCGGAAGCAAACCCCGAAGCAGACTTGCTGCTGCGCATGCGTCCCGGAGAGTGGTGGTTGCTGGATCGCGAAGACGTGTTGCGCTTGGCCTCGAACGCGGCCCGCACCACCACCCCGATCCGCGCCAAAGCCAGAGGGCCGGTTCCCTATCTGTTCCGCGATCAGAGCCTCGCCGAAGCCCTGCAGGTGATTGGCGATTGGCCCTTGCTGCCGGTGGCTAGCCGCGCGAACCTGGGGCAGCTCGAAGGGAAACTCACGCTCGCCGATACCCTGCACGCGTTCCGCAAGGCTCCGAAAGAGGAGTGAAAATTGGACTCTCTGCTAAGTGCACACTTTTCTGCTGTTTAGCAAGCATGGGTATAGTACCTCTGTACCAAATTGACCTCCCATAATTGTGGCTTTAGCTCTATTGGTTCTCCGGAGCCCCGGCCCTACTCTAGTCGCGTACTTAGGGAGGTAGTCTCCTGTGGCTCTAAAAGAGCGGCGTGCAACGCGGCGTTTCCTCATGCGACTTCCGCTGACCGTCCGCTGGACGGATGAAAGCGTCGTCGGCGAAGCTGCAACGGAATCGCGGGAAGTCAGTTCCCGCGGTCTGTATTTTCACTTGCCCAAGGGTTTGCGGAGCGGCGCGCCGGTCGAAATTGTCATGACCTTGCCGCACGAGCTCACTCAAGCAGGACCGGTCCGCGTTCGCTGTCTGGGACGCGTCTTGCGGACCAGCCCCGAAAACTCGGGAGAAGTGGGAGTGGCGGCGGCGATCGAACGTTACGAGTTCATGCGCAGCAGCGAATCGGCGGCGTAAACAGTTTCTTACCCAGACCCTGCGGAGTTGGGTGAGAAGGCCGGGAGGCTTGGGTCCCTCAGCCTAGACTCCCGGCCAATTTTTTGTGGCGAACATTCCCGCAAGGCCATGGCGCGAAGCCATCGCCCGGGTGCGGCATCCCGCGCCGCCGGAACCTGCACGCTGGCGCTCCCGCGCAGCGGAAAAACCCCTTCCTGGCTTACAATCACGCAATTATGACGCTCGAAGAAACCATCGTCGCGGTGTGGCGCCAGATTCTGTTGGAGGGCGCCGCTGCTGCGGAAGTGGAGGGCGTGAAATGTCCCACGCAGTGCACTTCCACCAACCGCTTGTGGCAGGTGGATTTCGCCTTCGCAGGCCGCAGGCTGCGGGGAATCGAGCAAAATCCCAACACCAAGTCGCGCTGGGCGGCGATGGCGCGTTCCGGAAAGCGCGTGATGCAATTTCTGGAAGGCGGGCGACACGTCGCTGCGGTGGTCAACGGAAAAGCCATTTTCTACGGCAAGGGAAAAGCAGCGAAGTGACGGGCGATTGCCGCGGCACCCGCAAGCCCGGCACAAGCGCGCCCCGATCCCTGCCGCCGGCCGTCGCGCCGAATTCTCCGCGCGCCAGACGATGCGTCCGGACTCAGTCGAACTCGCGGCGCGGCGGCGACTGCTGCGCCGTCACTCGGCCGGCGACGATTTGCGCCTGCGCGTAGTTCTCGCCGCGAATGGGCGCGCCCGCCAGGCGGCGCATCATCGCCAACTGGCCGACATGCGTCAGAGAGTCCGCGATCGCGCCCTGAAAAAGCTTTTCCGGCGCGCAAGCCAGCGGCGCATCGGACGCGAGATAATCGTCGAGCGCCCGCAGTGCCGCGAAGAAACGCTTCGACCCTTCCTCCCACGGCAGCGGCGCGGAGTCGTGCCAGTCCTGCTTTCCGTTAATCTGGCTCAGCCCCCAATCGAGCAAATCCCCCAGGTGCGCGAGGATCTGCCCGCTGGTCCGCGCCGTTTCGCTGGCGCGGTATTCGGCAAAACCCGGTGGCGCGCCGCGCAGCGCTTTCCCGCCCCGGTAGGCGAGGGTTGCGACGATATGGCGCAGGAGTTGACGGCTGGAACTTGAGCCTGGGCTTTCAAGTTGAGGTTCCATGGTGGGTTGATTATAAGACAAATTGCCGCACCCGGACATATAGCGCTCCTCGACTGCGTCAAGTATGCGGATGGACCGCCGCCCGCCGCGAATCTATACTGCAAGCATGCACGCGAGCATGGAACCGGCGGCGGATCTTCCGAACTCAGAATTGCTCGGCGCTCTGCAACGTTATTGGGGCTACAGCTCTTTTCGCCCCATGCAGGAGCGCATCGTGCGCAGCCTGCTCGCGGGACACGATACCTGCGTGGTGATGCCGACGGGCGGCGGCAAATCGCTGTGTTACCAGTTGCCGGCGGCGCTGCTCGCGGATCGCACCGTGGTCGTCGTCTCTCCGTTGATCGCGCTGATGCAGGATCAGGTGGCGCAATTGACTCTCATGGGAATCCCGGCAGCGCTGCTCAACAGCACGCTGGGCGCGCGCGAGCAGTCTGAGATTCTGCGCGATGCCATCGCCGGTCATTACCGCCTGCTGTATCTTTCGCCGGAGCGGCTGGCGCGGGCGGACACCATCGAGTGGCTGCGGCGCGTCCCGGTTTCCTTTTTTGCGATTGACGAAGCGCATTGCATTTCCGAATGGGGTCACGAATTCCGGCCCGAGTACCGGCAGTTGAGCTCGCTGCGCCGCCATTTTCCCGATCGCACGATTGCGGCGTTTACGGCCAGCGCCACCAGCCAGGTGCGGCACGATATTGTCGAGCAGTTGGCCTTGCGCGCGCCGCACAAGTACATCGCCAGTTTTCACCGCCCCAATCTTCGCTATGTGGCCAGGGAATGCGACGGGCACACGCAATCCACGCTCCTGCTGCGGGCCTTGCGCAATTACGCCGGCCACAACGTGATTGTTTATGCGCCGACCATCGTGCGCGTGGAAGAGACCGTGGCGCTTCTTGCAACGGAGGGAATCGCCGCGATCGGCTATCACGGAAAAATGGACAACGCCACGCGGCGGCGCAACCAGGAGCAGTGGATGTCCGACGAAGTCCGCGTGCTGGTGGGCACCGTGGCCTTCGGGTTGGGCATCAATAAAGCCGCGGTCCGCGCTGTCATTCATCTCTCCCTGCCGAAATCCATCGAGCAGTATTACCAGGAAGCGGGGCGCGCCGGTCGCGATGGGCTGTCCGCGGATTGCGTGCTGCTGTGGCGCAAGAAAGATGCGGGATTGCTGGCGCATTTCATCGAGCAGCTCAGCGATCCGCAGGAGCGCGAGCGCGGCTGGCAGCGCTACCACATCATTCGCAACTTCGTGGAATCGCAGGGCTGCCGGCATCGCCAGATCTGCCTGCATTTTGGCGAACACCCGAAATGGCAATCGTGCGGCGCTTGCGATGTGTGCGGCTGCGAAATCGCGTGGATGTCCGCGCCGATCGCCGCGCCGCGCTCCAAGCGTCGCGCGAAGCCTTCGGCGGTGAAGGCTGCCGCTGTGGCAGCGGCGGCCGGCTCCATCACTTTCACGCGCGCCCCGCGGCCGCCCGCGAAAAACGAACGGGAGTCAACGGCGGAAGCGCGCGCGCCGGGCGGAAGCTGGTGGGGCTCAACGCGCAAGAGTCAGGGCGCGCTCACGCCGCCAAGCGCCTCGCCCGGCGTTGATCCCGAGCTGCGTGAGTATCTGCGCGAATGGCGACGGGTGACTTCCAGGAAGCTGAACATCGCGGCGTTTATCATCATGCACGATTCGTCGCTGGACCATCTCTGCCAGGTGCAGCCGCGCTCGCTGAGCGAGCTGCGCACCGTTTCCGGATTCGGCGAGCGCAAGACGGAATTGTATGGCCCGGAAATTCTCGAGGCTCTCGAACGATTCCGTCGCGGCGCCCGCGTGGCGGCGGAATAATCGGCCCTCTTTGTCCAACGATCCGGATTGGTTGGCTCAGTTGCGCGACTTATCGGGCGGGAAGGGCGCCGTGGTGCGGCCGGCGAAGATTGCGGAGCTGGGCGAGGCGAATGCCGCGGGCTGCAGCGAAGGAACGGCCGAGCCGTAGGTAATCGCCTCGCGCGTCTTGGCCAGCGGCGCGGAATCCAGGAAGTGGACGGCATTCCCGTCGCGTTCAATTCCCATTTGGGTCCACAGGGCGGGGAGATCCACGTCGTAAGGCTGGTCCTTCATTTTGGCGTAGAGATTTTCCAGCACCGGAACGCCGGTTGCCTGATCGCCGATGCGCAGCGCTTTTTCCAGTTCCCAATCTTGGCGAATATCGCCGCCCGCGTTCAAAATTCCGCGCAGAGCGTCTTGCAGACCTTTGCGATTTCCGGTTTCGCGATGAATCTCCACGTCGGCGAGCAGGCAGAAGAGCGCGCCGCCCCAGTACGTCCGCCCCCAGGTATGCGTGTGATCCAGGCCTTCATCTCCGGCGGCCGGCAGGCCCTGATGCATGTCGCGCACCACTTCGAACCACATTTCATTCGCGTCGAAGTGTTTCGCGCGCACGCGTGCGATGGGCTCCACGTAAGTGGCGATGCCTTCTTCGATCCAATGATGGTCTTCGGCGACGGAAGGGAAGGACAAGTGGACCATCTCGTGCGTGAGCATCCAGTCGCTGCCCAGCTCGGACGCGGTCGCATCCTGTCCGACATGAATGGTGATGAAGCCGCCATCCTCCCGGCCGAAGGTCCTGCCGCTGCGCACGCCTTTTCCGTCCGAGGGAACGATGCGAATCAGAACTTCAGGGACAGGGAAGCGGCCGTAGTAGCCGCTGACGGATTCGGCGGCCCAGTGAACCCATTGCATCAAATCGTCCTTCGTGGCGCGCAGCGGCCCCGGTTCGACGTGGACGTCAATCCGCGAATTTCCGATCAGTATTGTGGAAGTCATTTCCTCAGCCGGGAAAGCAGTTGCCGCGCTCAGCCAGATGATCCCGGATGCGAGGATCGCCGCGCCGGCCGTTTTCAAAAATCGCGAGCTGTGGCAAACCAGACGCATCGAGCCACCTACCATTCCATTGTGCGGCTGCGCGCGGATTATGCCAAGGGCGAGCTGGCGTCACCGTGAACTGTTTTCCGCGCGGCGCGGTCCAGCAGAGCGTCGAGGGCGAATTTGCCGGGGCCGAAGATCAGGATCAGCAGGGCTGCGAAGAGGAAGACGAAGGGGTCGGCGTTGGCGAATTTGTTGGGGTCGGAGAAGAAACCGAGCAGCGCTTCGCGGTCGGCCGTCCAGTAGG
>JBAQJS010000029.1:0-58425 GCA_049300435.1 Candidatus Acidiferrales bacterium
CGCCACCCGTTTTCCTTGGGTCATACACACCACCTTTGAACAGAAGCTTTATATTAGATGGTGTTGCATCGACCCATTGAGACCACCGCGTTTACCGGAGACGTGAAGTTCTAGTACGGGGCATGTCCGGTTAGGCGACGAACCAGGAGTTTGAGCCGATTGTGAATTATGCTGCTGACGGACTGGACGGGGAGCGGGAACGACCCCACTTTGCGGAAAGAGCGGGCAGTTGTCGTGCTCCGCGACTCCAGCGTAGAATCTGGTTCATGGCTCGGTTCGTAGGCGAAATCGAACAAACCTTTGCTCCGTGCGATTTCTACTCTGGTCCAACCGCACGCTAGCGGCCCGAACATTCCTGGAGTGACTATGAATTTATTTACGCCATGTCATCTCAGCGGCATCCGATTCTGGCTCCGATCGCTGATCATTCTCGGCGGTCTGGCAGCCGCCATCAGCGTGTTTGCCACGGATCTCCAGGCGCCATTTGGCACGTGGACCCGCGTGTCGGAAACGCCGATTCTCTCGCCACAGGGCGATGGCTTCGCATCGGCCGGGGTATTCAATCCGACTGTGGTGAAACGAGGCGGCTCGTTCGTGATGCTCTATCGCGCCCAGGACCGCAACGGAACATCGTCATTAGGCTATGCGACCAGCGAGGACGGCATCCATTTTGAGCCTCAGGCGACGCCGGTGATGACGGCGCAAGAGCCGTACGAAAAAGGCGGCGGAGTGGAAGATCCACGGCTACAGAAATTTGGAAACGTCTACTATCTAACTTATACGGGCTACAACAACGTGGATGGCACGGGAGAGGCTCACAAAGATGCGCAGCTTTGCCTTGCAACATCGAAAGATCTGATTCATTGGGACCGCAAGGGAGTCATTCTGCCCGCCTACAAGGGCACCTGGAACACGAATTGGACAAAATCCGGCGCGATCGTGCCGAACAAAATTCACGGAAAATATTGGATGTACTATCTTGGCGACGCACGAGGTCCAAACCCTCAAATGGGAATCGCCTCCTCAGACGACCTGCTGCATTGGAAGGATGCGCTGGACCATCCCGTACTCGGAAATCGCAAAGGAAAATTCGACGCCCGCGTCGTGGAACCGGGGCCTGCGCCGGTCATAACGAACGAGGGCATTCTTCTAACCTACAACGGCGCGGGCGAGGACGGCGTGTACGCTACGGGCTGGGCACTCTTCGACAGGAACGACCCAACCAAGGTGCTGGCCCGAGCTAATGCCCCAGTCTTCGCGCCCACGCTGGAATGGGAAAAAGTCGGCCAAGTGCCGAACGTAGTATTCGTCGAAGGTCTCGTGCGCGAAACTAATCTCTGGCTCTACTACTATGGAGGCGCCGACAAATATATCGGCGTAGCCTCCGCGCCGGTTCTGAACCCTGATTCGCGCTGAACATTTTTGCATCTAAATCAAGGCAGAGCGCTTCGAGGCGCTGCGAAGGCCCCGATCAGATGTCGCTCGCGTGGTGCGTGCTAAACGCCGTTACCGGAAACTCGCCCACGACCCGCAAAGCCGTTGCCTTGACACTCCGCGCAGGCTCTCAGTACACTGGACTGCTCGCTGCAGAGTGCGGAGACGAACCGAATGCTTTTGTCGCGCGATTATGTGGGCTACATGGCGAAAGAGATCGTGAAGCGCCTGGTAGCCGCCAAGATGATCGAAGTAAAGAACCTGGAGAACACCACGCAGCAGGTGCGGCAGGTGATGGCCGAGGAAGTGACCATCGAGGACCGGCTGAACGAGGAGGTGCGCGAGATCCTGGCGAAATACGCGGAGGAAATGCGGACTTCGGGGGCTTCGTACCAGGAAATGTACAAGAAGGTGAAAGGCCAACTGGCCCGCGAGAGGAAATTAATTCTCCGCTAATATGCGACTGACCCGCGAAAAGACCGTACGCCTCTCTCATCGCATCATTGATTTTTTGGTTGCCGCCCCGGACGTGGATTTCGTGGAGGACCGCGACACCATCCGCAATGAAATCGTGACCATCATCACCGCGCTGCTGAAGGTGGAGGAGCAGGTGGACACCGAAGTGCGCGCCAAGATCGCTTCGCAGAAGAAGGAAATCCTGGAAGGCAGCGAAGAGTGGGACATCCTCTATCGCAAGTATTACGCTGAAGGGCTGAAGCGCATGGGCGTGGCGGAAGTGCAGACGCGGTAGCGGTTCTTTTATCCCGCCGGCAGGTCTCGCAGACAATTCGACGGCAAATGCGCCCGCCTGCCCTTCGAGCCTGCCACTCGCAGGCTCTCCGGATGAAGAGGTGGCCGCTACCGAGGCGACCCCTGAACCTACGAACGTTTACGGTTGCTGGTTCGGGTCTGGACGGTGCTGCAGGGTGGGCCGGTCCGGATCGGAATTGGGATCCGTGCTGGTGGTATCACCCGGCTGGTTGGTGGAAGTCTTCTTGCGCAGCGTCGGCTTGTTGGGATTCCTGTCGTTGACCTTCACGTTCGCTTCAATCAACTGCAAGCGGCGTTTGACCATATCGAATTCCGAGGTGGTGACGATGTACTCGCTGCGCTGCGGCAGAATGGTGGCGATTTCCTTCTGCGAAGCTTCGATGCGGTCCGGAGTAGGCGGGTGCGTCGAGAAAATCTTGGGGATGGTGCCGGGCTGCTTCTTTTCGTCCGCCGCGACTTTTTCGAAGAAGGCCACGAAGGCGTTGGGGTCGTAGCCGGCCTTGTACATATATTCCAGGCCGAGATAATCCGCTTCCTTTTCGTCGGTGCGGGTGAATTGCAGGAAGGCCATGGGAATGGCGAACTGCATGCCCTGGTAAATCGCGTAACCGGCCAGCGTGTACGGGATGAAGATCATGGCGGGAATCATGGCGAGCTGGGTGATTTCGCCCTTGGTGGCCTGCTTGGTGCCGTGCCGCGCGCAGACGTGGGCGATTTCATGGGCCATCACGCCGGCCAGCTCGGCTTCCTCGTCCGCGTGGAGAATCAGGCCGCTATTGACATAAAAGAAGCCGCCCGGAAGGGCGAACGCGTTGACCACGTCGGAGTCAATGACCTTGATGGTGAAGGGGACCTGCGCGTCTGAATTGCGCACCAGGTTCTGCCCCACGCGGTTGACGTACTCAGTGACTACCGGGTCGGTGATGAATTTCGCCTGGCGCTCGACTTCGGCGGAAAGCTGCTTGCCCAGCGCAATTTCGTGCTCGAGCGAATAGAAATTCAGGCCGTGACCGACGTTGCGATTGCCGATGGCGTTGACGTCCGCCTTGCTGCCGGGCTTGACGTTGGGGTCGGCGGGCTGCTCGATGGGCTGGTCGGCTTGCTGCACGCTGCCCTGCTGTTGCTGCTGCGCCTGCGTGCCGGGCGCGGAGGTGCCGGGCGCGGAACTGCCGGGGGAAGTGGTGGAGGGCTGCTGCGCGGGTGTGGAGCTGCCCTGTTGCTGCGCCTGCGGGATGCTAGCGACGCTGGTGGAAGTCACCATCGAAGCCGCGATGATCAAGGCCCCTAACTGCCCCGCCAAACTGATTTTCATGGCTGCCTCCGGCGGATACGCCCGGATTATACACCCCCTCCGGGCTGCCGCCCACGCTGAATCCTTGGATGTCGGGGATGCGAATTAAGTTTGCTTGGGGGAACGCGCGAAAGGCAGAAAGGGGCGAGCGCGGCGCTTTCGGGTGTTGCGGCCCGGAATCAGGGGCGCGGTGCGGTGTTGACGGACCTGGGGATTGTGACTACATTTGTGATGTGCCCGCTAGAAAAATCCAAGTCGGCCAGGTATGGAAGAAAGAAGATACCGGAGAATCTTATTTGATTACTAAGGTTTACAACGAAGCCTTGACCACCTTTGCCATTCTGCGCAAGGCGGGCGCGGAGAGCGAGCGGCCGACCAAGGTGAAGGTGGACCGCAAGGGCCCTTCGTTTGCGCTGCCGGGGTTCAGCTACGCGCAGGAATCCGACGAATTTTAGAGGCGCGCGGCAGGCGCCTTACATCGAGCGGACCGGCATCTTGACGACGTCGTCCACTTCAGCCGTTTCCTTCACGAAAAATCCTTCCGCGTAGCGCACTCCGATCAGGCGGCCGTGATACTGCGCGATGGAATTCATGCGCGCTTCCAGCTCATCGAGCGGCAGGACGACTTTCGAGCGGCGGTCTTTGTGCGGCGGGTGGAATTGCGAGGCGTAGGCCAGGATGGCCTGCTTTCTGCGGGCGAATTCTCGGGTGATGTCCACGCAGAAGGTGGGGCGGTCGTAATCGTAGGAGGCGGCGTAGAGGATTTTGAACGGGCGGAAGGCTTCGCCTGCGAGCGGATAATTTTTGAGTCCGGCAACGAAGCAGGCCTCGTATCCGAGCTGCGACGCGGTGTAATGGTCCGGGTGGCGTCCTTTCCAGTAGGGAAGAATCACGGTGTGCGGCTGCAATTCGCGGATCACTTCGGCGATGGCCATTTTGTAGTCTTCGCGCAATTCGAGATGCGCGTCGGGCAGGCCGAGATTGCGGCGCAGGGCGACGTGCATGATTTTTGCAGCGCGGGCGGCTTCCTTCAGGCGGGTTTCGGGCGTGCCGCGCGTCCCGGTCTCGCCGCGGGTGAGGTCCAGGATGCCGGTGCGATAGCCGGCGGCGGCCATTTTCAGCAGCGTCCCGCCGCTGGTGAGCTCGACGTCGTCGGGATGCGGAGCGATTGCCAGGAGATCAACTTTCATGCTTCCTCCACGGATGGGTATGAATGCGCGGTTGGCATTCTACATCAAGGGCTTGGCTGGTTTCGTTGGGGCTGGGTTGCGGTTGCGTTCACTTCCGAAGCGAAACACGGAGAGCACTGAGAACGGCGCTGGAGTGCACGGAGGAATCTGAGCCGCGGGGCTTGCGCGCGGAATTCCTTGGGGCGTTCCTTCGGGCATTCCTTCAGGTTATTCCCCACTTCTTGCCAAGATGCTATGGTGTGGCTCGTTGGTTCGGAGGTGCTTGTTCATGATTGCGAAACCGCTGGAGGGGCAGGTGGCGCTGGTTACCGGCGCGGCGAAACGGATTGGGCGCAGCATCGCTTTGCGGCTGGCGGCGGAGGGCGCGGACATCGTGGTGAACTACGAGAGTTCGCGAGCGGAGGCTGAGGAGCTGGCGAGCGAACTGAAAGCGTCCGGACGGCGCGCGCTGGCGGTGCAGGCCGATGTGGCGCAGCGGGCGGACGTGCAGAAACTATTTGCGAAGACGGAAAACGAGTTCGGGCGGCTGGATATTCTGGTGAATAACGCCGGGATGTTCTTCCCCGCGAAATTCGAGGAGCTTACCGAAGAGCAGTGGGACCGCATCCTCGATGTGAATCTGAAGTCGCAATTTTTGTGCGCGCAGTCCGCGGCGCCGATCATGAAGCGGCAGGGGCGGGGGCGAATCATCAATTTGTCGTCGCTGGGCGGGCTGCTGGCGTGGCCGGGGTACACGCATTACTGCGTTTCGAAGGCCGGCTCGATCATGTTGACGCGCTGCCTGGCGCGGGCGCTGGGACCGGAGATTCTGGTGAACAGCGTGGCGCCGGGAACCATTCAATTTCCGGGCGAGGCGCCGGATGAGGATTATATTCGGCGTGTGCCGCTGCACCGGACCGGCACCGGGGACGACATCGCGGGGGCGGTGGCGTATCTGGCTGCGACGGATTTTGTTACCGGGCAGGTTTTGGTGGTGGACGGTGGGCGGATGCTGGTGTAGCGGCAGAAGGCAAAAGACTAACACAAAGGAGACTGAGGGAAGGCGGAGGGCACGGAGGAAACCTGGGCTTTCGGGGCCGAGTCGCTAGCGCCGTTTGACCGCGACCCCGAGACAGTTCGCTGCGAGGCTGCGGCGCGCTACGAAGTTACGGGATTGGGTTTGTCGGCGTCTATGCCCAGGTCGGCGATGGCCTTCTTCACTACGCAGCCCTCGATCTTGCCGTCCAGGAACAGCTCGTTCAGAGTGGCAAGGGCGATGAAGCGGGCGTCCACTTCGAAGAAATCGCGCAGCGCGGCGCGGCCTTCGCTGCGGCCGAAGCCGTCGGTGCCGAGCGACGCCATGCGGCGCGGGACCCACTGGCTGATCATGTTGGGAAGCGTTTTCAGGTAGTCCGTCGCCGCGACGAGCACGCCGGGCTCGCCTGCTAGACACTCGGTGACGTAAGGCACGCGCGGCTTTGCGGCGGGATGCAGGCGGTTCCAGCGTTCGGTTTCGACGCCGTCGGTGTAGAGCGCCTTGTAGCTGGTGACGCTCCAGACGTCCGCGGCCACGCCGTATTTTTCCGCGAGGATTTCCTGGGCGCGGAGGGCTTCGTTCAGGATGGCGCCGCTGCCGAAAAGCTGGGCGCGCAATTGCGAATCCTGCAGCTCGGACGCGCGGAATTTGTACATGCCTTTGAGGATGCCCTCGCGCACATCGCCGGGCATGGGCGGCATGGGATAGTTCTCGTTCATCACGGTGATGTAATAGAAGATGCTTTCGCCGTCCCTGTACATGCGGCGAATGCCGTCCTCGATGATCACGGAAAGCTCGTAGGCGTAGGCGGGATCGTAGGCGCGCAGGTTTGGCACCGGGAGCGCGAGCACGTGGCTATTGCCGTCCTGGTGCTGCAAGCCTTCGCCGGCGAGCGTGGTGCGGCCGGCGGTGCCGCCCAGGAGGAATCCGCGCACGCGCATATCCGCCGCGGCCCAGATGAAGTCCGCAATGCGCTGGAAGCCGAACATCGAGTAGTAAATGAAGAACGGGACGGTGTTGATGCCGTGCGTGGCGTAGGCCGTGCCGGCGGCGATGAACGAAGCCATCGAGCCGGCTTCGGTGATGCCTTCCTCGAGAATCTGGCCGTCCTTCATTTCGTTGTAATAGAGCAGCGTATTCACGTCCACCGGCTCGTAGCGCTGGCCCACGCTGGAATAAATTCCCACGGTGCGAAAGAGCGATTCCATGCCGAAGGTGCGGGCTTCATCGGGCACGATGGGCACTATCAGCTTGCCCATTTCCGGATCGCGCAGCATTTTGCGCAGGATGCCGACGAACGCCATGGTGGTGGAGACTTCGCGGCCGTCGCTGCCGGAGAGAAATTCCTTGAACAATTCGTCGTGGTCGGCCACCAGAGGCGCCGAGCGCGCGTGGCGCTGCGGGACGTAGCCGCCCAGCTCCTCGCGGCGCGCGCGCAGGTAGGTGATTTCCTCGCTGTCTTCGGGCGGGCGATAGAACGGAACTTCGGCGCATTGCGCGTCGGTCATGGGAATATCGAAGCGCGTGCGGAATTCGCGCAGCTCGTCTTCATTGAGCTTCTTCTGCTGGTGAGTGATGTTCTTGCCTTCGCCCGCTTCGCCCAGGCCGTAGCCCTTGATGGTCCGCGCCAAAATCACCGTGGGCGCGCCTTTATTCTCCGAGGCGGCTTTGTAGGCGGCATAGACCTTGCGCGGGTCGTGCCCGCCCAGGCGCAAACGGCGCAGCTCTTCGTCGGAGAACGGTTCGACCAG
Organism: Candidatus Acidiferrales bacterium; assembly: GCA_049300435.1. Lineage (GTDB taxonomy): Bacteria > Acidobacteriota > Terriglobia > Acidiferrales > UBA7541 > Palsa-295. Next base: position 7,453 of record JBAQJS010000029.1, read on the forward strand.
CTTCAGCAGGCGCGGGTCCGAGCCAAAGAAGTGCTCGCGGACGTAGGCGCCCGAGGAAACCACGAGCTTTTGATATTCGCCGTCCACCAACTCGCCCATGCGCTTCACCAGCAGGCCTTCGGTGTCGCGGTCGAGGATGGCGTCCCACTCCGTGCCCCAGAGAACCTTGATGACGTTCCAGCCGGCGCCACGGAACGCGGATTCCAGCTCCTGAATAATCTGCCCGTTGCCGCGCACCGGTCCATCCAGGCGCTGCAGGTTGCAATTGATAACGAAAATCAGGTTGTCGAGCTTTTCGCGCGACGCCAAAGTGATGGCGCCCAAAGACTCCGGCTCGTCCGTTTCGCCGTCGCCGAGGAAAGCCCAGATTTTTGCATCGGTGACAGGTTTCAGGCCGCGATTCTCCAGATAGCGGCTGAAGCGCGCCTGGTAGATGGCCATCAGCGGGCTTAAGCCCATCGAGACGGTGGGAAACTCCCAGAAGTCCGGCATCAGCCAGGGGTGGGGATAAGACGAGAGACCGCCGCCGGGCTTGAGTTCGCGGCGGAAATTTTCCAGCTTTTCGGCCGATAGGCGCCCTTCGAGAAAAGCGCGCGAATAGATGCCCGGCGCCGCGTGTCCCTGGAAATATACGGTGTCGCCTTCAAACTCCGGCGTGCGCGCGCGGAAAAAATGGTTGAAGCCCACTTCATACAGGGCCGCCGCGGAAGCGTAGGTGGAAATGTGGCCGCCGATGCTGTGGTCTTCGCGATTGGCGCGCACCACCATGGCCAGCGCGTTCCAGCGGACCAGGCTCTTGATGCGGCGTTCGAGCTGCTGGTCGCCGGGAAATTCCGGCTGCAGGCTGTGCGGAATGGTGTTGACGTACGGCGTGTTCGCGGTGAACGGAATCTCGATCCCGATCACTTTGGCGTGCGCCCGCAGACGCTCCAGAATGTAGGAGGCCACCTCGGGTCCGCTGGATTGCAGAACCGAATCCAGCGATTCCAGCCACTCCTGGATTTCTGCGGAATCCAGGCCTTGCAGGGGAACAGCGATCTCGTTGTTCATGTCTTCGTCCGGCTCTCTCATCGCGCTGGATGCCACGGTCAGTCCACCTCGGGCGGCGCGGCTGCGTCAATTTTATCGTCTATAGAATACACCTCAACGGCGGCGGCGCGCACATTTTGCGGGAAGGATTTGTTCTTGGCGCAGCACGGGCGGCGACGCGCGGCGGACCCGCAGTGCGGGGAGGCGCGGGGGCTGGGAAGCGCTAGCCTTCTTCGGCTTCCTGAATTGCGGCTAGCTGTTCGAGTTGGCGGTGCCAATCGAGCTGGCGGACGACATTCGAGTTCTGCCGCCAGTTGTTCTGCACCTTGACGAAAAGCTCGAGGAAAATTTTCGCGCCGAGGATGTGTTCGAGCTCCTTGCGCGCGGCCGTGCCGATTTTCTTGATGGCTTCGCCGGCTTTGCCGATCAGAATTCCCTTCTGCCCTTCGCGCTCGACGTAAATGGTGGCGCGAATGCGCAGCAGCTTGGGCGTTTCCTCGAAATTATCAATGAGCACGGCGATGGCGTGCGGCACCTCGTCGCGCGTGGCGAGGATGGCCTTTTCGCGCACCAGCTCGGCGGCCAGAAAACGCTCGGGCTGGTCGGTGAACTGGTCAGCGGGAAAATGGGGCGGAGCTTCGGGCAGGCGCGTGAGCCAGGAGTTGACCAGGTCGAGGCAGCCCGCGCCGGTGAGCGCGGAGATGGGGAAAATTTCGGCGAACTCAAATTCCTTGTTATAGCGCTCGATCAACGGGAGCAGCAGATGCTTGGCGATGCGGTCCACTTTATTGAGCAGCAGATATACGGGACCGCGAAAGCGCTGGATCCATTGGATGGAGAAGCGGTCGCCGGGGCCGAAGTCCACCGAGGCATCGGCGATGAGGCAGAGGATGTCTATGCCGTCCAGGGCGTGCTGGAGTTCGTCCATCATCATGCGGCTGAGGACGTTTCTTGGTTGGTGGATGCCTGGCGTATCCACCAGGACGATTTGCGCATCCTCGCGATTGAGAATGCCCTGGATGCGGTTGCGCGTGGTCTGCGGCTTGGGCGAGACGATGGCGACTTTCTGGCCGACGAGCGTATTGACGAGCGTGGACTTGCCCGCGTTGGGGCGGCCGACAATCGCGACGAAACCGGATTTGAAGGGCATGGATGCAAGAATTGTACGCCATTGCGCGGCGGCGAGGAAGCAAGCGACGGGTGAGGTGGTGAGTCAGCGTCGAGAACGGCGTGAATCAGGCACTGACAACTAGTCGCGATCCCCCTGAAAGGGCTATATTGTCGTCGAATCCGCACCCGGTGCGGTTCGGAGTGACTCGAATGATCTTCCCGCAATTGGCTCGGTTTACTGATGTCGCGCTTCTGCTGCTGCGCCTCATGGTTGGCGTGGTGTTCGTCACGAGTGGCTATAGACATCTCCAGGACCCGGAAACGCGAAGCAAGGACATCGAGATGAGCAAGAGCTTCACAGTTTTTCTGGGCGCAGCCGAGTTAGCGGGCGGACTCGGAGTTATTTCCGGCGTTGTCGGGCAACTCGCCGCCATCGGTTTGATTCTGCTGATGCTCGGCGCGATCCAGAAGAAAATATTTGTTTGGCACTCGGGCTTCTGGGGCAAATCAGGGACGAATGGTTGGAGCTACGACACGATGCTCATCGTAATGAACCTGGTGATCGTCAGCACGGGCGGTGGAGACCTCGCCGTCACTCGCCTGTTAAGGTAAGACCGGTTCATACGCTCTCCGGTGAGCGCCTTAATCAGCGAGTAACAAACGCGGTATTACAGCGTTGATTGCGAGTTGGCCTTCACCCAACACGCGCCGTTAAAAGCAACAGCGCAGACGTTGCGTGGAGGCAAGAAAATGACACAACACAGGAGGCAACTATGAGCACGAACGCAGTCCGTGGTATCGAAACCAGGGTCGCGCCCGTTGACATGAAGTTCGAGATCGTGGTCATTCCCGTCTCGGATGTGGACCGCGCGAAAGAGTTCTACGCGAAGCTGGGGTGGCGGCTCGACGCTGACTACGACGACGGTAAAGGCTTCCGCATAATCCAGTTCACGCCGCACGGGTCCGGCTGCTCGGTCATCTTGGGCAAGAACGTCACCCCGGCGGCGCCCGGCTCCGCCCAAGGCCTGTATCTGATCGTCTCCGACATCGAGGCCGCTCGCAAAAACCTGCTCGACCGCGGCGTCCAAGTCAGCGAAGTGTTCCACAGCGACGACGTGTACGCGGGCAGCGACGAGCCTTACCTGTTTGGACGGGTTCGGGTCAGCGGCCGGGATGCCGAGCATCGCAGCTACCGTTCCTTCGCCTCGTTCCGTGATCCGGACGGCAACGGCTGGCTGTTCCAGGAAATCACCACGCGCCTGCCCGGCCGCGTTGACCCGGCGACGACGATCTTCGCCTCGGCGAACGATCTGGCGAGCGCAATGCGGCGCGCCTCGGCCGCCCATGGCGAGCACGAGAAGCGCATCGGTGCGGCCGATCCGAACTGGCCCAACTGGTACGCCGCGTACATGGTGGCGGAGCAGGCCGGGACCGAGTTGCCGAAGTGAACGACTGCGGCGTGAGCCGCGCTCCGGCACTCGCCGGACAGACGGTCGTCGTGATCGGCGGCAGCTCGGGCAAGCATGTGATCGTCGCCCGGAATATCAGCGACGAGCTTTCCCCATCTCTCAACGCATCAGAAAACGCAACGCTCGCTGCGCCCAGTTCCCTTCTAATTCCGCTGCTAGCTTCAGCGGAATCGCCGGAACTAATTTCAGGAAGGTGTTGCTGACACCGCTGAAGAACCCAACCTTTTCGCTGATCCGCGCCGCCTGAATATCAAAATCTTCGCGCTTGCAGATCGCGCAGAAGGGGAAATCAACAAAATAGCGATGACCGAAGCTCCAGTAGGGAACGTCATAAAAAACCGGCACGTGCCAGGCGGGATAACGATACGGTTCGAATTCGGCCCGATAGAGGTTGCCGCCCGCAGGTGTGCCGCAGACGATACAAACGTCGGGAAGCGAAGCCTCTCGAAACAGGACCAAAATTGCAGGCAGGTCGCGATAAGCGTTTTCAACAGCTCCGACGCGCGGCTTGAAAAGCACGTCTCGCAAAAAGCTCTCCATCGAAAGGACGCGGAAGGCAGGTTTATAGCACAAGTTTGGTTAGCGCCCGGTAAGGCTCAAGCGGACATCTGCCGCACCATGATCCACTTTCGCGGTGAGTGTACCAGGCACTAAACCACAATCGGCTGATTGAATGAGCCAATCCGTCTTGGTGACTTGGACGGCTACCAGGAAAAATCAGGATTTAGGGAGCATGCATATGAAGCCCACTCTCCTGACGATTATTTTGTTTGTGGTGCTGGTAATCCCAAGTTTCGCCCAACACGAGCAAGCGAAATCATTCGCCCCGAAAGAAGGATTCGTGCCCAACGCTGAAACTGCCGTGAAAGTCGCAGAAGCAGTGTTGCTGCCTGTTTACGGCGAAGAGCAAATAATCAGTGAACGACCCTTCAAAGCCGCGCTTGACGGAGATGTATGGACAGTCACGGGAACTCTCCACTGTGCGGGAAAAGCCCTGACGCCCACTGCGTGGGCGGCACAGCGGTTGTGCATGTCTCTAAAACATCAGCACAAATCCTATTCATGATGCATTACAAGTAGACAGATGCGCGGCTAGCTTCGGGGTCTCTCTCGTGCTTTAATTCAAGTCAGGTTGTCAGCAAACCATGGCCACTTGCGCTAACTGCTCGCGCTCGTTCGATGGCGACAAATGCCCGTACTGCGCTTCCGTTCCACAACTCGTCCTGCATGATTCTCGCGTGCCGGACACGAGTCCTTGGTGGGCTCGACCGACCGATTTCGCGGGCTGGAAATATCGAATCGGGCTCTTCCTATTCGTTTGCTGGGCGATCGTCTGGACCGTGAGAAAGCTCGGCAGGACGCTCTTGATTCCCGTGGGAGCCGTCGCCCTCGGCGTTGCTGTGCTTGTGATTTGGCTACGGTACCGCGACGATGAGCTATAGTGAAACGGCTGCCGGGCGCACGGTCATACCTTCTTGGCTACTACCGAACCTGTCCGGTAAATGCGGTGAATTCCGTAGGTCACTGCAACACTAGCTCGACGCCAACTCGCAGAGGATCCAAGAGCTACGATCGTTTAATTCAAGCAAAAGACTGCCCTGTCGAGGTTTGGACCGAATGTAGCCGGTTCTCCAAAAGAAGTGCTGTCGGATCAGGAGATTCTGGAGTGTTGCGCCGACCGATTCAACCCGCAGGGTTAATCAGGCCTTAACCAGATCGAGCATCCATTTACGAGCCTTGAACGCGCGAACGACTTGGAAGCGACGTTTACGGGAGTGATTCTTAATGCGATTGGAGCGGATTAATGAGCGACCGGGAACATTTACTGTCGGGTGGCAACGTCGCCGGTCGGGTCGTCCGAATCGGCATGACGGTTCGCAAACCGGCGACTTCGGCGACCAGCAGTATCGAAGCATTCCTTGAACACCTTCACAAAGTCGGATTCACGGGGGCTCCTCGCACATTTGGGCGCGACGAACTTGGCCGCCATATACTTGAGTACATACCCGGGTCAACGGTTGACGCCTCACAGCTGCTTTCCGAGTGCGAGTTAGTTCGGGTCAGTTGCCTCATACGGGAATTCCATACTGCGGCGGAGAGTTTTGTGGCTCCCGCGCGGGCGAAGTGGAATGTTGTCATCAAACCAAATTCCGAGTCGCTGATATGCCATCACGACCTTGCGCCTTGGAATCTTGTGCGCGATGGAAACCGATGGGTTTTCATCGACTGGGACGGAACTGGCCCAGGATCACCCCTATGGGACTTGGCGTATGCGGCGCAGAGCTTCATCCCATTAGTGCCGGGCGGAAAACCGGAATTGGATGCAGCGCGCCTACGCTCCTTCGTTGATGGCTACGGTTTGGATCGATCCCAACGCGAAGAGCTGCCTCAATTGATTGCTGACCACACCAGAGCAATGCACCGACTGCTCGTGGACGGCGCGCTGACGGGCCGTCAGCCATGGGCACGTCTCCATGCGGAGGGACACGCGGATCACTGGGGCCAATCCGCGGACTACATTCAGCGGCACTTGATAGCCTGGAAGCACGCGCTGCTCGATAGCTCTCAATCCCAAAGCCAATTGGCTCACTAGGTCTGGGTCAACGATATCCTCGCCTGGGCAATTCCTCCGAGTGTCTCAGTGGACCATAAGCGTTACCGTAGATGTGGCCTACTAGAACTTGAAATGTCCGGTAAATGCGTAATCGGAAACTTAGCCACTACAGCGGGTGGGCTTCGGCGGCTGCTCCGCGAATGCGCGCCCATAGGGCGCGGCGCGCGCGGCGGGCGATCGCCGCGACGCTAATGGTTGACTTCGGCATCCCCCGCGGTAAACTGCAATCCCCTTGCGGTGCGCCAGAGCTGACTGGCTGCGGATGGTCTCGCCTTCCGCGCTGCACACTGCACGGCACGTTCGAGAGATGAGAGGAGGCGTTCCATGGCAAACCCCGTAAGAGCAATCCCCGAGGGATATCATTCGATAAGTCCGGCGTTGACGTGCAAGGACGCGGCCCGCGCGATCGAATTTTACAAGGCGGCGTTCGGAGCCCAGGAGCTGATGCGCATGCCGTCACCCGACGGCAAGATCTCGCACGCGGAACTCAAGATCGGCGATTCCATTATATTTTTGAACGATGAAATGGGGCCGGCGGCGGCGAGCACGCAGGGACCGCCGCGCATGTCTCTGTTCTTGTACGTGGAGAATGCGGACAAGACTTTCACGAATGCGGTGGCCGCGGGCGCCCGCGTGGAGATGGCGCTCGAGAATCAATTCTGGGGCGATCGCTACGGCAAGATCACGGATCCGTTCGGGCACCAGTGGGGCATCGCCACACACGTGGAGGATTTGGCGCCGGAGGAAATAGGCAAGCGCGCCGCGGCGTTCTTTGCCAAGGCCGCGGGACGCAGCTGAGCTCCCAACATGCGCCGGGACAATCCGGATGCTCACCTCGGGCCTGCCTCTGGCGGGCCCGTTTTTTTGCGCGCGCGTATCGCGCGCGCGCCCACGGGCACACCGAGCTTGCCCGCAATCGCGGCACTCAGACGGTGAGGGCGGAGGATGCGGCAGGGTTGACGATGGGCCGGGCGCGCACGCGCAGGACTTTGCGCTGGTTGGCTTCGATCACCTCGAAGCGCAGGCCATCGGCTTCCACGACCTCGCCGGTGCGCGGAACGTGTCCGGCGACGCTATTGAGCAGCCCGGCGATGGTGGTGGCAGCGGAATGCTGCATGCCGGAATCGAGCTGCACGCCGAATAGCTCGCCGACCTTTTCCAGCTGTACGCTGCCGCGAATCACCAGCGCGCCGCTGGCTTCGCGCACCACGTCGGGAGCCGGCGTACGATCTTCCTCGCCGATTTCGCCGACAATTTCCTCGACCAGATCCTCGATGGTGACCACCCCCGCCATCAAACCGTATTCGTCAATCACAATGGCCATCTGCTGATTTTTGCGCTGCATTTCTTTCAGCAGCTCGGAGCCGAATTTCGTTTCGGGGATGAACAGCGCGGGGCGCATCAGCTCGCGCACGGTGCGCTGCGCGGCTTCGCGGTCGGGAACCTCGAGCATGTCGCGCGCCATGACGATGCCGGCGATGTCGTCGAGCGATTTTTCGAAGACGGGCAAGCGCGAGAATTTCGTTTCGACCACCAGGTCGCGCAATTCCTCGAGCGAGGCGTCGGCGCGAATGGCGATCACGTCGGGGCGCGGGGTCATCACGTCGCGCACGCGCTTATCGCCGAATTCCACCACCGATTCGATGAGGCGGGCTTCGTCCTGTTCGATGATGCCCTCTTCGGTGGCCGCGTCCACCAGGGCTTCGATGGCCTGCTGCTGTTCGGCGGCGGGAGTTTGCGCGTCTTCGGCGTCTTCCGATAAGTGCAGCACGGAGATGAGCAGCTCCAGGACCGCCTGCACCGGCCAGATGATGAACACGAAGATGCGCGCGACGGGGACAAACGGCAAAACCCAGGTCCCGGGAGCGCGCGTCAGCAGCAGCGCCGGAATAAACTGCATGGCGACGACCACTTCGGCGCCGAGAAAAAATATCATCTCGACGGCGGCTTCCCAGCTGCCGGGAACGAAAAAGAGCACGCCGCGGGCGGTGATGGCGGCGACGAAGACCAGCCAGAAGCGCGCGAGCAGGCTGAAGGCCAGCGCCGCGCGGCTGCGCTCCATGTGAAAGCGCGGCTCGACGTCCGCTTCGAAGGTGCTGAGGTGCTGGTGCAAGCGGCTGGGATGGACGCGGCCGAGCTCGCGGTAGGCGCGATCGAGGTAAGAGAAGACCACCAGGCCGGCGGTAAGAGCCAATACCCCCGCGGAGTAGAGGAAAATCGGCATGACTAGCGCAGTCCTAGTTCGCGACGCAGGAGATTTTCGCGCCGCTCCATTTGGCCGTGGTCGGTTTCGTGGTCGTAGCCCATCAGGTGCAGGATGCCGTGCAGAATGAGGATGCGCATTTCCAGATTGAAGGCGCGGCCGAAGCGCAGCGCGTTGCGGCGGGCCACGGCGGGCGCGATGGCGATGTCGCCCAGATAGGCAGGGGTAGCGGACGCGGAGAGACGGGCCTTGCGCGCGGCCCCGCGCGGACGATGCTTGCGCCTGTTCTTGGGTTCGGCTTGCGAGCCATCTGCTGGGAAGGACAATACATCGGTCGGGCGATTTTTGCCACGGTAAGCGCGATTCCAGCGGGCGATCTGCGCGTCGGAGACCAGCGCGACGGTGACCGAACCGGGCGGCAGGCGCAAACGGCGGCGCGCGGCGGCGAGGAATTTCTCCAGGCTGGGAATAGAAACACGAATGCGGCGCTGGCGATTGAGAATCATGCCTCGGAAATTACTCCCGGGGATTCTGCTGCCCGGGTTGTGCGGAATGCCCGGCATGTCCGGCGGACGAAGCGCGGCCGTTGTGACCGGGATGGGACGCGGCGTGCTCGTCGTAAGCTTTGATGATGCGCTGCACCAGGTTGTGGCGCACGACGTCGCGCTCGTCAAAATAGGTGAAGGAAATGCCTTCGATGTTACCGACGATTTCGATGGCTTCGATCAGGCCGGAGCGGCGCGATTCGGGCAAGTCAATCTGCGTGACGTCCCCGGTGATGACCGCCTTGGAATTGAAGCCCAACCGCGTGAGGAACATTTTCATCTGCTCGCTGGTGGTGTTCTGCGCTTCGTCCAGGATGACGAAGGAATCGTTGAGGGTGCGGCCGCGCATGAAGGCCAGCGGCGCCACTTCGATGATGCCTTTTTCCAGGAAGTTCTCCAGCTTGTCCGCTTCGAGCAGGTCGTGCAGCGCGTCGTAGAGCGGGCGCATGTAGGGATCCACTTTTTCCTGCAGCGTGCCGGGCAGAAAGCCCAGCCGTTCGCCGGCTTCGACCGCGGGACGCGCGAGGATGATGCGGTTTACTTGCTTCGAGAGCAGCGCGGTGACGGCCATGGCGACGGCGAGATAGGTCTTGCCGGTGCCGCCGGGACCGATGGCGAAAACCATGTCGTAGGCTTCCAGAGCTTCCATGTAGCGCTTCTGATTAGCGCTCTTGGGAGTGATGGTCTTCTTGCCGAGAGAGCGGGAATGGGTCAGGGAAAAAGCGCCGCGCGTGGGCGCGGCGGGGTCGCCCGTCGCGATGCGCAGCAGGGATTTCACTTCCTGGCTGTCCGGCACGCGGCCGTCGCGGATGCGCTGGTTGTATTCACCCAGGATTTGGGCGGCGCGCTCGACCTGCGGCTGAGGGCCTTCGATTTCCAGGTCGTGATCGCGCAAATGCGTGGTGACGTGAAGAGCGGACTCGAAGAGTCTAAGGTTTTCGTCGAGGGTGCCGAAAAGCTCGTTGATGCCACCTGCCAGTCGGACGGTTTGTTTCATCAAGTCTCGCGGAAGCGATACCTCCTGAACACCACCCCTGCTGCGATCAGCGTAGCGCGGGAAAGCGGGAGGGTCAAGACGGGCGCGCAGGATTCATCAAGCCGTAACAATCGCCCGAAGCCCGGCGCGGGCACCCGAACGGCGCGCTTCCCCCGCGCCAGGCGTTACCTCTGGAGCACAGTGGGGCTAAGGTTTCGCTTTTGGGCACCGATGCTTTCAATAGGCCGGGCGCGGGACCGCATATCCTTCACTATTAGAGAGTGGGGCGCAAGAAGGGAGTCGTTGCATGACGAATGGCAAAGAAGCGCCACCAAGCGCGGCGAGCCAACCCTACGCAAAGTTGCGGCGCACGCAGCGCGTTCACATCCACATGGCGGTGCTGGTGCGCGGTACCAGCCGGGGCAAGCCCTTCGAAGAGCAGACCAAGACCACCACGGTGAATGCCAACGGCTGCCTGGTTTCCCTGGCGACGCCCGTCGCGCGGGGGCAGCAAGTCTCGGTGGTGAATTCCAAGACGGTGGAAGAGCTGCTGTGCACCGTGGTTTTCATCAGCGAGAATAAAGGCAGCAAAGCGGACGTGGGGCTGGAATTCACCGAATCGTCGCCGCTGTTCTGGCGCATCGGGTTTCCGCCGGACGATTGGAGCGAATCCGTGGAGCGCAAGCGCACGCCTTCGACGCACCGCAACGCTCCGGCAGCTTCCCCTGAAAAGAAGTAAGGAACGAGCGCGGCTTCGCAGGCGTCGCCAGGACACTTCCCTCCTCCGCATCGCACCGAGCGGATTACGGCTTGGCAGCCGGGAAGGCGACCTTCGGAACCTCGCGCGAGGCTTCGGCGGCCTGGAAGTAATCGTTGTTGCGCTTGAATCCCGCCCATCCGGCAAAAATGCTGTTGGGGAACAATCCGATGAAGGTGTTGTAGTCCTGGATGGAATCGTTGTAGCGCTTGCGCTCGACGGCGATGCGGTTTTCCGTTCCGGCGAGCTCGTCCTGCAGGCGCAGGAAATTCTCGTTGGACTTCAGCTGCGGATAATTCTCCGCGAGGGCCAGGATTTTCATTTCCAGCGGATACATCTGGTTGCTGGCGGCGATTTTGTCGGCGGGCGTCTGCGCGTTCACGTACTGGGTGCGGGCCTTGGCGATATCGTCGAACACGGTTTGTTCATGCGCGGCGAAACCCTGCACGGTGGCGACCAGATTAGGGATCAGGTCCGCGCGGCGCTGCAGCACCACGTCCACCTGCGCCCAGTTGGACTTGATCTGTTCGTTCTTGCGCACCATCTCGTTGCGGCTGCTCACGTACATACCGCCAAAGATGAGCGCGCCGAGAAGCACGAGGATGACGACCGCTGCGATTACGCCGACGACGACTTTCATGACCGCCTCCGATGGAGATGTAACGCGGTGCCATCATACTGCAAGAATCAGGATTCGCGCAGCGGCGCCGAGGCCAGGCGCGGCGGCTCAGAGCGCGTCCAGGCGGCGATCTACTTCGGTGGTGACCACTTCCACGAATTCCAGATAGGCGTGCAGCGAGGCTTCCACGTCCACGCTGCCCGTCTTGCGCTTCCCTTCGCGCACGTCGAGCAGGGCGTGAAACGCGGAGGGGTCGGCGCCGGTAAGAGCCGCGACCTGCGCCACCGCATCGCGCTTGCTCGCGGGCATCGGCTGCCCCAGCGCGAAGAGCGCGTGGCGGAACAGGGCGCAGAACGCCGAAACGGATTGCGTCATGATGCCAAGGTGCGCCTTGTAGCTCAGCGGCGCCGCCAATATTGCCTGGCGCAGGCGCAGCCAGTCCGTGCGCAGCTCGCGCTCCACCTGCAAACGGTGCAGGTGCAGCGGAACTTCGAAATTGGCGAAAAAATCCGCGCCGAAAAGCAGGCGGTGATGGCGGGTAATATCCAGCAACTCGATCGCGAAGACGTCCGCGGAGCGCTGCAATTCCTCGAGCGTGAAAATCAGCGGCGGAGGATTGCCCTGGCGCACCCACCACTCCGCCGGGCCGTGCAGGTGTTCCAGATCGGCGGCGCCGGCGCGTTCGACGATGCACAGCACGTTCAGATCGGAATGCCCCGCGCGAAATTCCGCGGTGACGGCCGAGCCGTAGAGAACCGCGGATTTAAGGTTGGCTTCCGCCGCGGACTGCAGGCGGCTCACCAGTTCTGTCAGTTTGGCTTCCATTGTGCGACCTTTGAACGATCGAGTGATTGAATAATTAGCGCTCGCAGCGCCGGCCTGCGGCGATCGTTACCAACTGCCTCCGGCGCCGCCGCCGCCGAACGAACCTCCTCCGCCACCACCAAAACCTCCGCCGCCGAATCCTCCGCCGCCGCCGAAACCGCCGCCACCCCAGCCGCCGCGGCCCATGCTGCTGGCAATCAACGGCGCGATCCACCAACCGCTGCCGCCACCGCGACCCCGTCCGGAACCGCCGCCACGCTTCAGCATCGCGTACAAGAAAAAGATGAACACACCCAAAAGCACCAGACCCAGCAAGCCGCTCGAGTCCTGCCCCGAGCCGTTCGACCGGGCAGGCGGCAGCGCCGCGCCGCTCAGGGTGATGCCGCGATCCTGGGCGATCACGTCGGCGATGCGCCGGGTCATCAACATCACCGCCGCGTCGTAATTCTTGTCGCGCAGGTAGGGCACCGCATCGCGCCCAAAGCCGCCCACTTTGCCGTCCGGCAGGATGGGTTCCAGGCCATAGCCCACCTGGGTCCAATATTTGCGGTCGTTCACCGCGAAGAAAATCAGGATCCCACTGTTGGTTTGCTTCGGGCCGATGCCCCACTTCGTCGCGACGTCAAACGAATAGTCTTCGACCGAGCGGCCATCGAGCGACGGGACCGTCACGATGAAAATCTGCGCCTTGGCCTTTTGGTCCACCTCGGTGCAAAGCGCGGTGAGCTGCGCGCGGGCGTTCGCGCTCAGGACGTTGGCGTAGTCGTTGACGTAGCCTGCTGGCTTCGCGGGAACCGTCGTCTGCGCCGCTGCCGAAAGCGCGGCGAGGCAAAGCACCAACAGCAAAATCCCTGTCCGGACCACCCTGACGCGCGCAACCGCAGGGGACCAACGCCGATTTAGCTCGCGGATCATGGAGTGCCGCGCATGTTAGTTCGTTGTCGCGGCGAGTGTCAACGCAGGCCTGGCGCGCGGCGCGGCCCATCTCGCCCCGCCGGAGCGCGATTGCGAGCGGCAGAGCGCGATGCTAAACTCCGCGGCACGCGTGTCCGAGTACGCACGGTACTGTCCGAAAATGAACGCTAGGAGCTAGGTTTTTCGTCGTTAGTCGTCTGATTTCAAGCGGATATGCATGGCCGCTGTTTTGCATCGGTAATGCCGCATCTGAAACAAATGGGCTTGTTCGCGCGTTTGAATAGGTTACAGGTCTGCGCAAGTTCAGAACGCTCATTGGGAGAGGGAAAACACGATGATCGGAAGTCTAAGGCATGTGGCGGTGACGCTGTTGACGGCTGCTTCCCTGATTGTGACGCCGGCCTTTGGTCAGGCGCAGCAGGGCCAGGCTGCGCCCGGAGCGCAGCCTGCTAGCCAGCCGGGCGCTCAGACCGGAGCGCCTGGCACGGACCCAGCGCGCGATTTGAAGTCCACCGCGGGGCCCGATTACTCCTTCGGCAGGGCGGCTTTCCCCAATCTGTTTGCGCCGTACTCTCCGCAAAGCATCCCCGAGCCCGCGCTGACCAATTCGACGCGGCTGGAGCAGCTGATTCAAAACGGCAAGTTGCTGCTCAGCCTGGACGACGCGATCTCGCTCGCGCTCGAAAATAACCTGAATATCAACGTGGAGCGCTTCGTACCCTGGATCGCCGAAACGCAGTTGCTCAAAGCCAAAGCCGGTGGCATTCCGCAGACCAACAGCACCCAACAAGTGGTGCTGGGCTCTTCGCCGTCGGTCTCCTTCGATCCGGTCGTCACCGCCAGCTATGGCTGGGTGCACGCCAACGTTCCGGTGAACAACCCGTTTATTTCCGGAACGGGGACGAGCAGCATACCGGTGGTAACTGAAAATTCCTCCACCGTGGATTTCGGTTACACCGAGGGATTTCACACCGGCACGAATCTTTCCGTCACGTTTGACACTCCGCGGGCCACCACCAACGAGCCCGACGTATTTTACAATCCGGCGTTCAGCCCGGTGCTCACCGCGACGCTCACCCAGCCGCTGCTGAACGGCTTCGGATTGCTGCCCAACACGCGCTACATCATCGAGGCCAAGAATTCGATGAAGGTGGCGAATTCGATTTTCGCGCAGGAGGTGATCGCGGTGGTGACCCAGACCTCCAACGATTACTGGGAGCTGGTGTACGACCGCGAGAACGTAAAGGTCGAGGAAGCCGCCGTGGGCGTTTCGCGAAAATTGTACGAGGACAATAAGAAGCAGCTGCAGATCGGAACCATGGCGCCGCTGGACGTGCTTACCGCCGAATCGCAGCTCGCCACCGACCAGCAAAACCTGATCGTCGCGCAAACCACTAAATTGCAGCAGGAAACGGTGCTGCTCAACGACATCGCTAAGAACCTGCTGGCCAAGGATGTGGCCGGCATCGAAATCGTGCCCACCACCCCCATCACCATTCCGGAAGTGGTGGAAAATATCCCTCTGCAGGACGCGGTGCAGGAAGCCTGGAAGAAACGCCCGGAGCTGTACCAGGCAAATCTGAACCTGAAAAATTCGCAGATTGAAGTGAAGGCCACGCGCAACGGTTTGCTGCCCACGCTCGATGCCTACGTGCAATACACAACCCAGGGATTGAACGGAACGGGAATCAACACCAGCGAAATCGCCGGGCAATATCTGGCGGATACGGCTTCGCCGCTGGTGGATGCGAATGGAAATGTCGTTTACGTCAACGGCAATCCCGCCTACGCCAGCGTGCCGGCCACTAGCACGGCCATGACGCACGGTGGACTGAGCAGCGCGCTGAGCAACGTCTTCCAGAATTCCTACCCGACGTATGCCGTGGGGCTGAGCCTCTCGCTGCCGATCCGCAACCGCTCGGCGCAAGCGGATAATGCCCGCGCGCAATTCGACGAGCGGCAGCAACGCGTGCAGTACCGCCAGACGGAAAACACCATCGTCATCAACGTGCGCAATGCGATCATCGCTTTGCGGCAGGACCGTTCGCAGGTGGAGGCTGCAGACCTGGCCCGCACCCTGGCCCAGCAAACCCTGGATGCCGAGCAGAAAAAATATCAGCTGGGTTCTTCCACCAGTTACAACGTGGTGCTGCGCTCGCGCGATTTGACGGCCGCGCAGGGCACGGCGCTGCGCGCCCAGGCCAACTTGGCCGAAGCGCTCGTCAATTTCAATCAGGCCATGGGCCGCACGCTGGAAGTCCAGCACATTACCGTGGCAGACGCGTTGCGCGGCACGACCTCGCGCGATCCGCTGATCCCTGGTTCGCCCGACCCCGGCACGGCGATCGGCGCAAAGTAAAATGAAGGATGCCTTCTTCGTCCCGGAAAAGACGGGACGAGGAGGCCGCTACCGAATCGCCCGGTGCCCATGACTGCCGTTCGTGGCGCAGCTCGCTGGCTCCGCTTCTGAAACGCTCCGCCGTTGCCTGCGCCTGACTGATTCACCGCGCGGCGTTTCTGCTTATTGCCGCTTCCCCGCCGTTGGCCTAAGATGAAGCGTGGGCGCTGCGGCGCGTCGTTGGCTGGCGCCGCCGTCTTGCGCGGCCAGGCGCGGCTTTCGCTGCGAAGGAGTCCTCCCTCATGTCTCAAAAAACTACGCCGAAGTCCGGCAAGGGGTCGAAATCTCAAGCGACGGCCACGCTCGAATCCGAGCGCCAGGTCTCCGCCGGCGAACGCGCGTGGGAGGAAAAGACGCTCCAGCCAACGCTGGCAAAATCGCCGGAACGGGGGCACGAATTCACCACCGTTTCCAGCTATCCGATTCGCCGGCTGTACACGCCCGCCGACTTGCCCGACTGGAATCCGGAGGCGGAACTGGGATATCCCGGCGAGCCTCCCTACACGCGCGGAATTCATTCCACCATGTATCGCGGGCGGCTTTGGACCATGCGCCAATTCGCCGGCTTCGGCACCGCGCAGGACACCAACGCGCGCTTCCGCTATTTGCTGGCGCAGGGTCAGACCGGGCTCTCGGTGGCCTTCGATTTGCCCACGTTGATGGGCTACGACGCGGACCATGCTCTCTCCGAAGGTGAAGTGGGAAAATGCGGCGTGGCCATCAGCTCGCTGGCGGATATGGAGGTGCTCTTCGACCAAATCCCCCTCGCGGACGTCACCACCTCCATGACCATCAATTCCCCGGCGGCGGTGATCTGGGCCATGTACCTGGCCGTGGCGGAAAAGCAGGGCGCGGACTGGAAGAAAATTTCCGGCACGCTGCAGAACGACATCCTCAAGGAATATATCGCCCAGAAGGAATACATCTACCCTCCGGAGCCTTCCATGCGCCTGGTGGTGGACACCCTCGAATTTGGCGCGAAGCAAACCCCGAAGTTCAATCCTATTTCGGTGAGCGGCTACCACATTCGCGAAGCGGGCTCGACGGCGATTCAGGAGCTGGCCTTCACCCTGCGCGACGGCATTGAATATGTCGAATGGGGCGTGCGGCGCGGCATGGACGTGGACGAATTCGCGCCGCGGCTATCTTTCTTCTTTAATGCACACAATGATTTCTTCGAAGAGATCGCGAAATACCGCGCCGCCCGGCGCATCTGGCACAAGACCATGACCGAGCGCTTTGGCGCGCAGAATCCGCGCTCCTGGGCGTTGCGCTTCCACACCCAGACGGCGGGATGCTCGCTCACCGCGCAGCAGCCCTACAACAACGTGGTGCGCACGGCGCTGCAGGCGCTCGCGGCGGTCATGGGCGGCACGCAATCCCTGCACACCAATTCGCTCGACGAGGCTTGGGCGCTGCCCACCGAATTCGCGGCGACCCTGGCGCTGCGCACGCAGCAGATTATCGCGTACGAGAGCGGCGTGACCAACACCGCCGATCCGCTGGGCGGTTCCTATTTCGTCGAGGCGCTCACCAATGAAGAAGAGCGCGGCGCGTGGGATTACATCGGGAAAATTGATGCGCTCGGCGGCATGGTGGCGGCCATCGAACGCGCCTACCCGCAGCGCGAAATCGCCGAGGCTTCGTACAAGTACCAGCTGGCCGTGGACCGCAAGGAAAAGATTATCGTCGGCGTGAACGATTACGTCGCGGAAGAAAAGGCTATCGAGATCCTGCAGATTGACGAAACCGTGGCCGCGCGCCAGGCAGCCCAGCTCCGCAAGCTGCGCGCCGAACGCTCTGGCGCGGAAGTCGAGCGGCGCCTCGGCGCCCTGCGCCACGCCGCAGCCGGCAAAGATAACTTGATGCCCCACATCTACGACGCCGTGAAAGCCTACGCCACCCTGGGCGAAATCTGCGACGCCCTGCGCGAAGTCTTCGGCATCTACGAAGAAGTGGCCATCACCTAGCCGCGCGCCTATGGCCGACGCGCGATCAATCGAGCGGTTTTCTCTGCGCGCTCTGCGTCTCTGCGGTGAATAATGACCGATGCCGAGCTAACCCACGAAATTATCGGAGCGGCTATCGAGGTCCATCGTGTTCTGGGGCCGGGCTTGCTTGACTCGGCGTAGAAGAATGCCTGGCGCACGACTTCACACGCCGCTCGATCCCGTTTGAACGCCAGAAGCCCGTTCCGCTGGTTTACAAGGATGTGAAACTGGAGGGTGGGTACCGAATCGATTTTCTCGTTGATCGTCGGGTCGTGGGCGAACTGAAAGCAGTGGATGCTCTGGCGCCAATTCATGACGCGGTTCTGTTAACGTACCTGCGGCTCTCGGGATGCAGCATCGGGTTGCTGATCAACTTTCACAGCGTCGTGTTGAAGGACGGAATTCGACGATTGGTGCACCAATACCAAGGCTAAGGACAAGCTACCGCAGAGGCGCAGAGGACTCAGAGAAAGGCAAATGCGAATACAAATGTTGAAGCAGACGCTTTGCTCGCTCCTTGGCGCTGCCCTGGCCATCGCTTGCGGCATTGCGTTCGTCGCGAGCGCTGCCACTGCGAAGGACAAGAAGCCCGCGGAGCGGAGCGGATTCATCACTACCTCGGATGGCGTCAAGATTCATTACCTCGAAGCCGGCCGCCTGGCGACGACTCCGACCGCGCAGGTGGGCAATCCGATGCCCTCCGAAATGGTGATCAAGAAAGGTGAGATCGGTCTTGCCGCCGCGCACCAGTTCCCTTCCATTTTATTCGTCCCCGGCTGGACGATGCCCGCGTGGATCTGGCAGAGCCAGATTGATTATTTCGCGCACGATTACCGCGTGGTGGCCATGGACCCGCGCTCGCAGGGCCAATCCTCGCAAACCAGCGACGGCCTGTACCCCGCCGTGCGCGCCAGGGACATCAAGGCCGTGGTGGACCAGTTGCACCTTGCCCCGGTTGTGATCGTGGCGTGGTCCATGGCGGTGGTCGAGACCATGGCGTACGTGGATCAGTTCGGCACGAACGACTTCGCCGGCCTGATTCTGGTGGATAACGGTGCCGGCGGCCGCGCGCCCGGCGACGCCGACCAGGATTTCGGCCTGCTCAAGGGAATCCTCGAAGATCGCAAGCAATCCGCGAACGCCTTCATCCGCAATCTGAATTTCAAGAAGCCGCACCCGGAAGACTACCTGAACAAGTTGGTGCAAGCCTCGCTGCAAGTGCCCACCAACACCGCCGTCACTTTGCTCGTGGGCTATTACGTCGCGGACTACCGCTCTGTGCTGCCCAAGATTGATAAGCCCGTGGTGGTCTGCGCGGCGAAATCCAGCTACATGAGCACCATCGTGGCGATGCAAAAGAGCATCCCCGGCTCCAAGCTGGAAATATTCGATGGCGACGGCCACGCGCTCTTCGTGGACGATCCCGACAAGTTCAACGCCCTGGTGGAAGACTTCCTCGTGGGCTTGCGCTAACTCCCGCGAACTCCCCCGCGCCGTGCCGCTATCGTTTTGCTGAGGATTTGAGTATTCTTGCGTGCATATGGCCGAGAAGAAGATTCGGGTGTTGATCGCCAAGCCGGGGCTGGATGGGCACGATCGCGGCGCGAAAATCATCGCGCGGGCGTTGCGCGATGCCGGGATGGAAGTGATTTATACCGGCCTGCGGCAGACTCCGGAGATGATCGCTTCGGCCGCGGTGCAGGAAGACGTGGACGTGATCGGCCTTTCGATTCTCTCCGGCGCGCACAATACGCTCTGCCCGCGCTTGATGGAATTGCTGCGCGGCAAAGGTATGAACGACGTGACCGTGTTGATCGGCGGCATCATTCCCGAAGCGGATATCCCGGCGCTGAAACAAGGCGGCATCGCCGAGGTTTTTCTCCCCGGCACCACCACGCAATCCATCGTTGATTTCATCCGCCACCGCGTTTCCGCCGCTCCGCCTCAAGCGTAGGGCCGCGCTCGCACACGGTTACGTTGAATTGGCAGCGGGCTCGTCCGGCGTCGCAGGAGTCGCCTCGAGCAGTGGAATCGGTTCTTCCTGCCCGCCCACATCCACCTCGAGCGTTTCGAAATTCCAGCGGTTCCCCCGCTTTTTGCCGACAACAACGATGTGACCTGCCCCCTTCGGCCCCGAGATCGGGATACTCAGGCTGGCGTCTTCTGTCGCGCCATTAAAATTCACGTTGCCCGAAACAAGCCACCCTATGCGCAAAGGCGCGCCCAACGCCACCGCAACCGCCGGTGATTCGCTCGCGCGTTTCACGGCCAATTGATAAGCGTACGACGCGCGCATCATGGATTCGATGCCATAGAACAATGACCCGATGAGCGCGGGGAATACCACGAAGACACAAACGATGACTAGCGCAACCCAGTGCCGCGCGAGCCAGCTGCGCGGGCGCGGAGGAGGCGGTGTTCCCAGCATGGATGGAGGAGCAGACGTCATTGCGTTCCTCGTCAATCCTACTGCAGTCGAACGATCCCTGCTGGCCGATGGCGCCGAAGCGTCAACCACAGACGCCGCGCGCTACCGCGCGTCTTCACGAGTCCGCCGCCCAAGCCACGGGGCACGACGCGCCACCTACACGGGCGGCAAAATCAATTTTGTGCGCGTGTAGGCGACGCGAAACCCGCAGCGCTCGATGTTGTGATGTGAGATGCTGCCGGGCTGCGCGATGCTGACGGCCAGATCGCAGCCATTCTCGCGCGCCCACTCCAGACGCGCGGCCAGCAGCGCCAACTGCACGCCATGCCGCCGAAACGCCGGCAGCGTGCTCGCGCCGAAAAGTCCGCAAACGCCGCGCTCCGCGGAAACGGCAGCGCCGCCCGCCACGCTGCCGTCCACGAACGCGAGGAAGCAGCGCGCACGGGCGCGCCAGCAGAACCCCTCCATCACATCCAGGATCGCCTGCGTGACCGGCACATGTTCGGCGAAGCCCTGCGCGACGGTCTCGGTCCACAGCTTCGATTCGTCCGGCGCCACTGCGCGCACGGTAACGCCCGGCGGTGTTGCCTCGGCCACGCGCGCGGACCCAAGATCGTCGCGAATCAGCACGTTTGACATCTCCAGCAGCCGGTAGTTGCGCGCCGCGAATCTCTCGTACAAGCCCATTTCCACCAGCGGGCACAATTCGACCGCCGCCGCGGCTCCGCGCGTGTGAAAGAATTCACCGAGCGCGTCCAGCTCCGCATCGCTCACGCCGCCGCGCAGTCCCACTCCAATCGCTTGCGTCACCGGTGAATCCACGCCCGCAAAAACGGCGAAGCCTCCGGCAATTTCTTCGACAGCCACGGAGTACTCCGAGTGCAATCGGTGGCAGGCCTCGGCGCATTCGCGCCCGGCGTGCGCTTCGGCCATTTCCACGCGGCGCGCCAAATCCAGATCAATGAATTGCATTGCAAAGTCTCCTCTGCGCGCATCTGCGCGCGGTTCGGCAATCGGTGGTAGAAAGAACGACGCTCGCACGCGCAGCTCGCTCGCATTCGGAAAGGCAGGCACGGTACGCCGTGCCTTGGCGCCCGAAGGATGCGGCTAGCGGGGCAAGCCGGAGGCAGACCTACCCTTCGCGTAAGAACTGCAGCGCATAGGCGCCTCCAGAGGAGAGATGGGCGCGCGGCACAGCCGCGAGCCGCTGTGATTCTAGCGCAGCGCGAGCGCGAGTCAAAACAATTCAGGGGTGGTAGAATCGGGGACTCCCCGGACATCGTGCACGACGAGCGACCGGGCGACTTTGTGCCAGGAGAGCGCTGGGTGAGCGGAACCAGGATCGAAACGCGCGTGGACGAGAAGTCGCCCGACTTTGCAAAGAACAGCCGCCTCATGGTGGACCGCGTGGCAGAAATCAAAAATCAGGAGCTGCAAATCCGTCAGGGCGGCGGCGCAAAAGCCATCGAAGCACAGCACAAGAAAAATCGCCTCACCGCCCGCGAGCGCATCGCAAAATTAATTGACCCGAAAAGCGAGTTCTTCGAGCTGGGACTCTACGCCGCGCACGATATGTACCAGGAATGGGGTGGCGCTCCCTCGGCCGGCACCATCACGGGCCTCGCGCGCGTCTCCGGACGCCAGGTGATGCTCATCGCCAACGACGCCACCGTGAAAGCCGGCGCCTTCTTCCCGATGACCGCGAAGAAAGTGATCCGCGCGCAGAACATCGCCATCGAAAATCATATTCCCACCATCTATCTCGTGGACTCGGCCGGCGTTTTTCTGCCCTTGCAGGAGGACGTTTTCCCCGACGCCGACGATTTCGGGCGCGTCTTCCGCAACAACGCGGTGATGAGCGCGATGGGCATCCCCCAGATCACCGCCATCATGGGCATGTGCGTCGCCGGCGGCGCGTATCTCCCGGTGATGTGCGACAAAATCCTGATGACCGAAGGCAGCGGCCTGTTTCTCGCCGGCCCGGCGCTGGTGCAGGCGGCCATCGGCCAGAAAAATTCCGCGGAAGAATTGGGCGGGGCGCAGATGCACGCGCAGATCAGCGGCACCATTGATTTTCGCGAGCCGGACGACGCCGCCTGCATCAAGCGCCTGCGCGCTCTGGTGGATAAGATGGGCCACCACCCCGGCGCGCCGTTCGACCACAAGACCGCGGCCCCTCCGGCCTATGCGCCGGAAAGCGTCTATGGCGTATTCTCCGCCGCTCCCGGCAAGCAGTACGACATGCGCGAAATTATCGCCCGCGTCGTGGACCGCAGCGAGTTCGAAGAATACCGCGCCGAGTTCGGCCAGACGCTGCTGTGCGGCTACGCGCGCATCGGCGGCTGGGCGGTGGGCATCGTGGCCAACCAGAAGAAGAACGTAACCACGGTCGCGCCCGGCACCGGCGAGCGCCGCATCGAATTCGGCGGCGTGATTTACAACGAGGCCGCGGACAAGGCCGCGCGCTTCATCCTCGATTGCAACCAGAACCTGCTGCCGCTCGTTTTCCTGCACGATGTGAACGGCTTCATGGTGGGCAAGGAAGCGGAATGGAGCGGCATCATCCGCGCCGGCGCGAAAATGGTGAACGCCGTGGCCAATAGCGTCGTTCCCAAAATTGCCGTCATTTGCGGCGGCAGCTTCGGCGCCGGAAATTACGCCATGTGCGGCAAGGCCTACGATCCGCGCTTCGTTTTTGCCTGGCCCACGGCGCGCTACGCGGTGATGAGCGGCGATTCCGCCGCCGGCACGCTGGTGGAAATCAAAATCAAGCAGCTCGAGCGCGAGGGCAAGAAACTCAGCGACGCCGAGAAAAAAGGGCTTTACGAATCCATTCGCGCGACGTATGAACAGCAAACCGATCCGCGCTACGCCGCCGCGCGCCTCTGGGTGGACGCCATCATTGACCCGGCGCGCACGCGCGACGCGCTCATCGAGGCGCTTGAAGCCGCGGCGCTGAATCCCAAAGTGGCGGAGTTCAAGACCGGAGTGCTGCAAACGTAGTTCGTCATTGCGCGGGCGCCTTTGAACTGGCAACCTTGCATTGCCAGTTTTGACTGGCCAAATTTGAACTCCCGACGTCGGAGCCGCAAACGCCCATGACCACTGCCTCACGATCCGGCGGCTACGGAGTATTCGGCATCACGGTGTTGCTTTGTTTGCCCGCGGCCTTCGCCGTCTTCAGCTCGGAGGCCACGTCCCGCGGCGGAGTGGGCACCTCCGGCGTCTGGTTCATGTACCAGGTGTCGCAGTATCTGAGCGTGCTGGGAATCGTGGTGGCCGCTGCGGTGACGGCGTTCAAGGCGAGCGAGGGCAAAATCTCGCGCATCGCCCTCAGCCTGATGGGATTGTGTGTGGGCGCCGCTATTTTCTTGCTGTGGTACGCGGTGCACATTTTCCGGAGCCCGTGGTTTTAAAAATCTATGCCTAATGATGTAACCAACAGCGTAACGATCGTCGAATGCCCGCGCGATGCGTGGCAAGGTTTGCGCGAGATCATCCCCACGGAAGAAAAGATCCAGTATCTCAGCCGCCTGATCGCCTTGGGTTTCCGCCACATTGACGCCGTCAGCTTCGTCTCGCCGAAGCACGTGCCGCAAATGGCGGATAGCGAAGCTGTGATGGCGCAATTAAGCCAGGTAAAGCCGCTCGCCAGCGGCCCGCTCGATATCATCGGCATCGTCGTGAACGCGCACGGCCTGCAGCGCGCCCTGGCCACTGCCGGAGTCACCACCGTCGGCTATCCCTACTCGATCTCCGCGTACTTCCGCCGTGCCAACGCCAATATGTCCCGCGCGGAATCGCGCGACCTGGTGGAACAGTTGCTGCGCGACACCAAAGCCGCGCGCAAGAATTTGGTCGTGTACATCTCGATGGCCTTCGGCAATCCCTACGACGAACCTTGGGGCGCCGAGATCGTTGAAGAAACCCTAATTTGGCTGAAGGACCTGGGCGTGCGCACCGTTTCCCTGGCGGACACAGTCGGCACGGCCACGCCGGAAGAAGTCGCCCAACTGTATCAGGCGGTGAAGAACTCTGTCGCGGGCGTCGAAATCGGCGTGCACCTGCACAGCCGGCCCGACCGCGCCGCCGAAAAGATTCTGGCGGCCTATGAAGCCGGCTGCCGCAGGTTTGACGGCGCGCTCACCGGCATGGGCGGTTGCCCCTTCGCGGGTGACGAATTGGTCGGCAACATTCCCACCGAGGCGGTGCTGACGACCCTCGCCTCGCGCGGCGTTGCCACCGGAATTGACACCAAGTCCCTCGCCGTCGCCTGCGCCATGACCGGCGAATTGCGCGAGAAATACGCGAACACCGCCGACGCCGCGCCTCCGGCGGACTCGGCGCCGGCCGCGCGGCCGAACTAAGAGATCACAAGAAAAGGAAATCTACCGCAGAGCACGCGGAGAAAATCTCCATGAAGAACAAGCCTCACGAATTTACGGCTCTCAGTTACAGCACCTTAGAATGCACCTGTGAAGGCGCGGTGGCCGTCATCACCCTCAATCGTCCGGAAAAGCGCAACGCCATCTCGAGCGAGATGATGGACGATTTGCTCGGCGCGCTCAACGCGGCTGAGGCCGACCGCGCCGTGCGCGTGGTGATTCTTACCGGCGCCGGCAAAGCCTTCTGCTCTGGCATGGACCTGGAAACGCTGCAAGCCATCGCGCAGCAGACCGCCGACCAGAATCTGGGCGATTCGCGGGAAACGGCGCGGCTTTTTTACCGCCTCTACAGTTTTCCCAAGCCTCTGATCACCGCCGTGAATGGCGTCGCGCTGGCCGGCGGCTGCGGCATCGCCACCTTCGCCGATGTCACCCTGGCCGTGCCCGATGCCAAGTTCGGCTACACCGAGGTGCGCATCGGATTCATTCCCGCGCTGGTTTCGGTGCTGCTGCGCAGGCAAATTGGCGAAAAGCACGCGCGCGAGCTGCTGCTCACCGGGCGGATTTTCGATGCAGCCGAAGCCTTCCGCCTGGGAATGGTCACGGAAATCGTGCCGTCCGAGGATTTGCTGAAGCGCGCGCACGAAGTTGCCGCCCTGTTCCTTGCCGCCAGCCCGACCAGCCTGCGGCGCACCAAACGCTTGCTGCTGCAATACAACGAGAAGGAGATCGCGCAGGAAATCGAACTGGCGACCCAGGAAAACGCCGCGATTCGCGGCACCGAGGATTTTCGCGAAGGCCTGGCTTCGTTTCTGGAGAAGCGCCAGCCGAAATGGACGGGGCATTGAGTTCGTGACGCCGGCGCCCCTGCAATCTTCCAGCGTTGCGGCAAAAAGCAGCCCTCCCGCCGCGCTAGGGATAACGCCGGACTTGGCCGGGAGAACCAATTTCCAATCGAACATGAATCTCACCGAAACCACAATTCGTGTGCGCTACGCCGAAACCGACCAGATGGGAGTGGTCTATCACGGCAATTATTTCACCTGGTTTGAGGTAGGACGCGTGGAACTGTGCCGCCAGCTCGGCTTTGATTACAAAAACATGGAGATTGAGGACGACAGCTACATCGTCGTGGCCGACGCGCACTGCCGCTACAAGCGCCCCGCGCGTTTCGACGACCTGCTCGTAGTCCG
Source organism: Candidatus Acidiferrales bacterium (assembly GCA_049300435.1). GTDB lineage: Bacteria > Acidobacteriota > Terriglobia > Acidiferrales > UBA7541 > Palsa-295. The sequence continues at coordinate 32,910 of JBAQJS010000029.1, forward strand.
CACCCGGGTGCTGGCCTCGCAGCGGCGTACCGTGAAGTTCGGCTATGAAATCGTGCATCAGAAATCGGGAGAATTGCTGGCCACCGGAGACACCTTGCACGTCTTCTGCGACCGCCAGGGACGCCCGAAATCCCTGCCGGAGAAATATCGCAAGTACTTCCCTCTCGCCGCGGAGACCGCCGCCCATGCCGGCGCACCGAGGGCCGCACGCTCATGAGCGCCATCCCGATTGACGGCGAGCATCTCGATTTCGCGCAGCTCTACCACATCGTATTCGATGGCGCGAAAGTGGAACTGGCTCCCGAGGCGCGCCAGCGCATGCTCGCCTCCCGCGCGGTCATCGAGCGCGTCATCGCGTCCGGGCAGGCCGTCTATGGCGTGAATACCGGCTTCGGGAAAATGGCTTCGGTGAGCATTTCGCGCGAACAAATCGGCGAATTGCAGCTCAACCTGGTGCGCAGCCACGCCTGCGGAGTGGGCGCTCCCCTGAACGAATACGAAACGCGCGCCATGCTGCTGTTGCGCGCCAATGCCATCGCCAAGGGATTTTCCGGCGTGCGTCCGGTGGTCGCGGAAACCCTGTGCGCGATGCTCAATGGCGGCGTGCACCCCCTGATTCCCTCGCAAGGCTCGGTCGGCGCCTCCGGCGACCTCGCGCCGCTCGCGCACCTGGCGCAAGTCGCCATCGGCGAGGGCGAAGCGATTCATCTGGGGCGCCGCGTCTCCGGCGGCGAAGCGTTGCGCGGCGCCGGGATTGCGCCGCTCGCGCTCGAAGCCAAGGAGGGCCTCGCCTTGCTCAACGGCACGCAAGCGATGCTCGCGCTCCTTGCGCTGGGCCTGCGCGAAGCCGAAATTGCCGTGGATACCGCGGACGTCGCCGCCGCGCTCTCGCTGGACGCCTTGCGCGGCAGCCCTGCGGCCTTCGATGAGCGCATCGCGGCGGCGCGGCCGTACGCCGGCCACGCCATCACCGCGCGCAATCTGCGCGAGCTCAACGCCGGCAGCGCCATCCGCGAATCCCATCGCGCCGCGGATAAAGATAAGCGCGTGCAGGATGCCTACAGCCTGCGTTGCACGCCGCAAGTCCACGGGGCCGTGCGCGACGCGCTCGCCCAGGTCCGCGCCACTTTGCGCGTGGAATTGAATAGCGCCACCGATAATCCGCTGGTCTTCGTGGATTCCGGCGAAGTCATCAGCGGCGGAAATTTTCACGGCCAGCCGCTGGCCATGGCCGCCGACCAGTTGGCGGTCGCGCTCGCCACCCTGGGCGGGATTTCCGAGCGCCGCGTCGAGCAAATGACCAATCCGCAGACCAGCCTACTGCCGGCATTTCTGGTGCGTGATGCAGGATTGAATTCAGGCTTCATGATCTTGCAGGTTGCCGCCGCCGCGCTCGCCAGCGAAATGAAAACCCAGGCGGCGCCTCATTCCGTGGATTCGATTCCGACCTCGGCGAATCAGGAAGATTACGTCTCCATGGGCATGGGCGCCGCGCGTAGAATTCAGCCCATGCTGGCCAATCTGCGCAACGTGCTGGCCATCGAACTGCTCGCCGCCTGCCAGGGGATTGATTTGCTCGCGCCGCTGCACACCGGCACGGAAGCTGCGAAAGCCCAAACCATCGTGCGCGCGGCTTCGCCCATGGTGACTGCGGACCGCTCGCTCGCGCCGGACATCCAGGCCGTCGAGCAGCGCATCGCCGCGGGCGAATTCAGCAGGATTTTGCACTAACCCCGATCGAAACGATCACACCGAGGATACGTCGTCAAATACAGGAGCTGCGCTCAGAGCCTCGTGCGGCTTTCGCCGAGGCTCCGCAGCGCGCGCATTGCAGTTGTTTGCGGAAGCGATGCTTACTTGCTGTCGCCGTTGTGGTCCAGGTCGCTGGCCTGCTGCGCCGCCGGCTTCGCCTGGCTTGCCGCTTTTCCCGCCGTGCTGATGTTGACGGTGTCCTGTGGAGTTGCCTTGGCGGTCTGGCTTGCCTGTTTCGCCGTCGCCTGCGCGGCCTGAGCTGCGGTTTGCTGAGACTGTGACACTGCCCCTACCGGATTTGCCATGGGATTGCCTCCGCGTGGCTTATCGGCAAAGCAAGCGTCGTACTTTAGGGAGTGTTACGGACCGGCGCCTTATGCAGACAGGTCAACTACTTGCGCCCGCAGGGAAAACGCGCCAAGCGCCGGCCAGCCAAGGTAGCGCCGGCTCTCGGCCTTTGCAGTTGTCGCGGCGTGGTTGCACTCGCCGCTGCCCGGAATGAGGCCCGCGCAGCGCCTACTGCGCCATCGTGCTGGGCACCGCGCCCGCCAGGAACAAAGTCAACACGCGATCGCTATCCCCGCGCCGCGCGACCTTGAACAGCACATCTTGCCCCGGCTGCAACTTACCCATTTCGGTTTTGTAATCGCTCAGGCTGTTGATCGCCACATGGTTGATTTCGGTGATCACGTCGCCGCGCGAGAAGTCCACATCCTCCGCGAAGCTCGCCGGATCCACTTCGGTCACCACCACCCCGGTAATCTTCGCCATTCCGAGCTTGCGCGAAAGATCCGGCGTCAATTCCTCGACGTGCAGACCGTACTGCCCGGCGGTGTCTGAATCATCCGGCTGGTCTTCGGCCGCCTCGGCGGTCTGCGGGAAAATCTTGGAGCGGTCCGCCACCACCAGCGCCACGTCCTTGCTCTGCTTGTTGCGCACGTAGCGGACTTGCACCGACTGCCCAATCGCCGTCTGCGCGATGGGGTTCACCAGATCGGCGCCGGTGTGCACGGGCTGGCCGTTCACGTCGGTAATCACGTCGCCCGGCTGCAATCCGGCCTTGTCCGCGGGACTGCCCGGCTCCACCGCCTCCACCACGATGCCGTAGGGCGCGCCCAATTCCTTCAGCAGCACGGGATTATTGCTGCGGTCTTCCTGGAAAGTAATGCCAATCGAGCCGCGCGTCACTTTGCCGTTGGTGATGAGCTGGTTGTAAACGCTGATCACCGTCGTCGAAGGCAGCGCAAAGCCCACGCCCTCGAATCCGCGGCTGCCCGTGTAAATCGCGGTGTTGATGCCGATCACTTCCCCGGCCATGTTCACCAGCGGTCCGCCGGAATTTCCCGGATTGATCGCGGCATCGGTCTGGATGAAGCGCTGGAACTGGTGCCCGACGTTCGAGCGGTCCTTCGCGCTGATGATTCCCGCCGTCACCGTGGAATTCAGCCCGAACGGGCTGCCGATTGCCAAAACCCAATCACCTACCTGCACCCCGTCGGAATTGCCCAGCTTTGCCACCGGCAGATCGTGGTCCGCGTCAATCTTGATGACCGCCAGGTCCGTATCCTTGTCAACGCCGATCACCCGGGCGCTGTATTTCGTCGCATCGCCGTCCAGCGCCACTTGTATCTTGGTGGCCTGGTCAATCACGTGGTCGTTCGTGAGGATGAATCCCTTCTTGTCCACCAGCACGCCCGAACCCAGGCTGCGCTCCGCGTCCGGGCTGTTATCCGGCGCGTCAAAAAAACGGTCGAAGAAATCCTGGAAGGGATCGCCGAATTTCTTGGGCGTTTTTTCGCCCTTGGGCTTCTCGATCACCTGCGTCGTCGAGATATTCACCACCGCAGGACCGAGCTTCTTGGAAATGGCCGTAAAAGCGTTGGAAAGCGTCACCGGATCGGGGACTGCCAGCAGCGTCGCGCCCGTGGCCGTCTGGTCGTGCGTGGCCTGCGCGCGTCCGGAAATCAGCGTGCCGATCATGATCCCGATGCCGAGCGTGAACACAACGAGCAGGGTGGCGAAGACTTTGCGGCGGCGCATCCAGCTGTACAATTCTTGAAATTCGATGCCCATCCCGGTGCTCCTTATGCTGCGAGTCCTCGACGCCGGATAGCGCGGGAAAGCCTTCGTGCGGATAACCGCAAAAGAAGAGTATATCACCGGATCGCGCCCGGCAACGCCAGCGGGCTGGCGCGATACCCGTGCAGGCAAGGGCGGATGGTTATTCCAGAGCGCCGCAGGGACACGCCGGGGTCTGCCGTGGCGTTCCGCTGGGCCCGTCAAAATCCTCGTTGGTCGCCGCGCGTGGATTTAGTGCTGTGTTTCCGGTTCCGTCGCCTCGTCCGGCACATCCAGAAACTCCGGCGCGCGCAAGCTGCCGGGTGTGCCCACGCCCTCGTCCCAGGCGATCCCGTCATCAGCGACGCCGCTCGTTGCTGGGTCAATTTTCTTCTCCGCGCGGCGCTCCGCTTTGGCGCGCGCTTTGTCCTGCCGCTTCATTTCCTTCTGGCGTTTCTTGAAGGTTGTCGTCATCGAAATCTCCTGGAAGAGGTAGATCCTACCCCCGAGTGCGCATCCCGCGAAATGCTGCGGATGCGTATGCTACCAGCGAGGCTCGCGCGGCTGCCGCGCGACTTCGCGATAATCCTCGTTCGAGAATCTTTCCTTGCGTCCGCCGCTTCCCCCGCTCCCGCCACGCGGACCGCCGCTCCCTCCGCGATCGCCGCCACCGCGCGGACCGCGCGGGCCGCCCGACTCCGCTTTCGGCCGCGCTTCGTTCACTTTCAGATTCCGCCCGCCGACGTCCTTGCCGTCCAGCGCCGCGATGGCCTTCGCTGCTTCCGCGTCGTTGCTCATCTCCACGAAGCCGAATCCCCGCGCCCGGCCCGTTTCCCGGTCCGTCGCCACGTGCACCCGCGCCAGTTGCCCGAAAGGCTCGAACAGCGCCCGCAGATCTTCCGCCGTGGTCTGAAAGCTCATGTTACCGACGAACAAGTTCTTCATGGTGATTCTCCCCTGAGCCAGCCACGTTCGCCCGTGCCACAACGCCGCGCAAGCTCCCATCAGCGCCTGCATTCTTGCAACAAAATGAAAATGGTTTGCGCGGTGCCGGGATGCCAAACACGCTCAGGGAGGCACGAATAGACCGCAATTCTCGAAGAGCGGAATCGCTATTGTACCATCGTTCGCGAAAATTGTCGCGGCGCTCCCCGCCCCTTCTACGCCTTCGGCGCACTCTCGCTGTCCCGCCAGAATTTCGGCGCCGGCATGATGAACTCCACCGCCACCTGCGTCTTGCCCATGAAGCTGGAACCCAGCGAAACCACCCGGCACAGCAATTCTTCCTTGGTGTTGCAGTTCTCGACGCGAATAATCTGCTGCAGCCCCACCGGGTTCGCCAGCAGAACCAGCGCCCCGTGCGAATTCACAATGATGGTGTGCGTCTTCTCCGTGATCGAATTCTTCTTGGCGTCCAGAAGCCGCACGACCACGGGGACTCGAGCCTTCACGCGTTTGCTGCGGCGGCGATTCTGCGGCGGCAGGTCAGGAGGGGTCATCGTCACGCTGACAAGGTAGCAAGTCTGTTGCCGATTTCCAATTCCATTGTAACGAGAAGTGCCATGGCGCGCTGTGTGCGGCCGGTGGACGCGCCAATCTTCGCACCCCCACCTGACCTCCGCGCCGCGTTCCGCGCAACTTCGCTAAAGGCCCGCCCGCTTCCCGCTGCCGCCACACGTCCCGCTCGACACCCGCCCCGACCCAAGGTATTATCCCGGCATGAGAATTTCGCCACGCAACCGCCTCGTCGGCAAAATCGAAGAATTGCACGTCGGCGACGTCATGGCCCAGGTCGTTATGCGCGTCGGTGAACACGTAATCGAAAGCGTCATTGCGCGCAGCAGCGTCGAAGAAATGAATTTGCAGGTGGGCGATACCGTCGCCGCGGTCATCCAGTCCACCGAAGTGATGCTGCAAAAAGCCTAGCCGCACCCGGCGTCCATCCGCTCTCTCAGCATCGCAATCGGTCCGCCCGAACACAGACCGGCCGCAACCTCCGCCGCCAGATCCGCCGCGCCACCCCGCATTGCTTCGCGCGGCGCATCTGGAATAGAATGCGCGCCATGCCCCTGGAAACGTTCCGCGTCGTATCGCAGTCGAGCAGCCGCGCCGGCCAGCAGATTCTGCTCCTGAAAGGTCCGTTCAGCTCCGCCTCGTCCGCGATTTTCATTGACGCCGTCGCGGCCGCCGATGCGCCGCGCTTGATTCTCGACATGTCCGAAGTTCCCATGCTCGATTCCATGGCCATCGGCGCGCTCGTTCGCGCCTTTGTTTCCTGCCACAAGTCCGGGCGGAAGATGGCCCTGGTGGGCTTGAATCATCGCGTGCACAACGTCCTGCAGCTCACCGGCATCGCCCCGCTTTTCGACACCTATGCCACCATCGGCGAGGCTGAGGCGGGCTTGGCTTAGCGCGCAGCGCGCTCTCGCGCCGCTCTTCCGCTCTCGGGCGTGTCTTCCGTGACCGCCGGGCCGCGGGTTTTTACTGCTCGCTTATGGATTCGGTTGGTACACTTCCCGGGAGTTCCATCCGCCGGAATCGGGCCGGCAACGCACAAGGGGACAACTCATGAAGAAGATAGTGCTCATCGGCTCCGGCGGAATGATTGGCCAGCGCATCCTGCACGAAGCGCTCTCCCGCGGCCACCACATCACCGCCCTGGTGCGCGACACCTCCCGCACCGGCGAACACCGCGCCAACCTCGATTACCGCACCGGCGACATCTTCAAGCCCGAAACCGTCGCGGCCGCCGCCGTGGATCACGACGTGGTGGTCAGCGCCTACGGTCCGCCCTCCGGCGACCCGAACCTACTAATCAAGGCCACCCATTCGCTCATCGAAGCGCTCACCCGCATCGAGCCCATCCGCTTGATCGCCGTGGGCGGTGCCGGCAGCCTGGACGTAAAACCGGGCCTGCAGCTCGTGGACGCCCCGGACTTCCCTCCTGCGTTTAAAGCCATCGCGCTCGCCCATCGCGAAGCTCTGAACATCTATCGCCAGGCTGGTTTCGCGGAATTCGACTGGACGATCATCACCCCCGCCGCGCTCATCGAGCCCGGCCAGCGCACGGGGCACTACCGCACCAGCACCGATCAATTGCTAGCGGACGCGCAAGGCAAAAGCTACATCTCCGCCGAGGATTTCGCCCTGGCCATCCTCGACGAAATCGAAAATCCCAAGTTCATAGGCCAGCGCTTCGCCGTAGCCCGCTGACGCCCCTGTGGCGCCCGCCCGCAGTTGCAGTTGCCGTTGTTGATGTTGTTGTTGACTTTGTAGCGCCCGGTTCAGGTTCACCGAACCGGGCAGCCTTTGCTGTTGCTGTCGCCGCTGCCGTTGCTCCTGCTGTTGCCCTCGCCGTTGCCGAAGGTTTTCTCTGCGCTCTCTGCGCCTCTGCGCTATCCTCAGCCGTAATCCAACCCGACGCGTACAATTTCCCTTTCGTTCCATTGCCGACTGTGTTATCATTGCTCGGGGCGATATTTCGCCCGCCCAAGGAGGGCGCATGCCCGCACCCGCTTCCACTCGCCCCTCCTCACCACCGCCTCCGAACCGGCCCAAGCCGCCGCGCACGCCTCGCCCGTCCTCCCACCCCCGTCAATCGCTACTGTCCGGAAATCGGAAACCAACTCAACTCCTTCCATATCAACAAAACAATCGTCGTCAATCGCTAATTTTCGTCGCAACAACGCTCTCAATCTCCCTCCAACCCCAGCCGCGCACTACCGGCCGCCCACCAAGCCTCCCCGCCCCCGCGCCGCGCGACACGAATCACGGATCCCCGCTCGCACCCCGTCCCCCGCAAGGGATTGGCGGAACTTCTCAGAATTGTTACAATAGCCCTTGGCCGGATCTTCTCCCCGGCTCTCATCCGACGACCGGGACAAAGCTCCCCAGGCAGGAAACCAAACGAATGGCCGCACGCACGCTGTACGAGAAAATCTGGGACTCCCATGTGGTTCGCGAACAGCCTGGGCAGCCCACCCTGATTTACATTGACCGCCATTTAATCCACGAAGGCACTTCCCCCCAGGCGTTTGCCGGGCTGAAGGCCGCCGGCCGCAAGGTGCGTCGCCCGGAACTGACCTTCGCCGTAATGGACCATTCCGTCTCCACCAAGGATCGCCTGCTCCCCGTGCTGGACGCGGACGCGCGCGGCCAGTTCGAGGCCCTCGAGCGCAATTGCGCCGAGGCCGGCGTCCACCTGTTCGACATGCACAGCAAGAACCAGGGCATCGTGCACGTCATCGGGCCGGAACTGGGCATCACCCAGCCGGGCCTGACCATCGTATGCGGCGACAGCCACACTTCCACGCACGGCGCCTTTGGCGCTCTGGCGTTCGGCATCGGCACCAGCGAAATCGAGCACGTGCTGGCGACGCAGTGCCTCACCCAATTCAAATCGAAGACCATGAAGGTCGAAATTCACGGCAAGCGCCCACATGGTGTCACCGCGAAGGACATCATCCTCGCGGTCATCGGAAAAATCGGCATCGCCGGCGGCAATGGCTGCGTGGTGGAATACACTGGCGAGGCAGTGCGCGGGCTTTCCATGGAAGGCCGCATGACCATGTGCAATATGTCCATCGAGGCGGGCGCGCGCGCCGGCATGGTCGCGCCGGACGAAACCACGTTTGCGTATCTCGAAGGGCGCCCCTTCGCCCCGGCTGGCAAAGAATTTCAGGAAGCGGTGGATTACTGGCGGAGCCTGCCGTCCGATGCTCACGCGCCCTACGACCAGACCGTCACCCTGCATTCGCATGACCTTGCGCCCATGGTCACCTGGGGAACGAATCCGGGCATGGTGACGCAGGTCACCGACCGCGTGCCGGACCCAACGTCCTTCACCGATCCCGTGGACCGCGAAGCCGCCACGCGCGCCCTGGTTTACATGGACCTGAAACCGGGCACCGCCATCGAAGACATCCCGCTGGACCGTGTGTTCATCGGCTCCTGCACCAATTCCCGCCTCGAGGATTTGCGCGCCGCGGCGAGAGTCGTCGCGGGCAAGCACGTCTCCAAATCCCTCAAGCAGGCGCTGGTGGTCCCCGGTTCGCGCGTGGTGAAATCGGAAGCCGAGGCCGAAGGTCTCGATAAGATCTTCCGCGATGCCGGCTTCGAGTGGCGCGATGCGGGATGCAGCATGTGCATCGGCATGAACGACGACGTGCTGCTCAGCGGCGAGCGCTCCGCCAGCACTTCCAATCGCAATTTCGAAGGGCGCCAGGGCAAGGGCAGCCGCACCCACCTCGTCAGCCCGATGATGGCGGCAGCAGCGGCAATCGAAGGCCACTTCGTGGACATCCGCAAGTGGCAGAATGTGGACGCGGAGTAACCATGGAACCCTTCGTCAAGCATACCGGATTGGTGGCGCCGCTTGACCGCGTCAACGTGGACACCGACCAGATGGTGCCCAAGCAGTTTCTGAAATTGCAGACCCGCGCGGGCTACGGCCGCGTGCTTTTCTACGACTGGCGCTACCTGCCGGGCGAGAAACCCAATCCGGAATTCATCCTGAATTGGCCGCGCTACAAAGGCGCTTCGGTGATACTGGCGCGCGCGAATTTTGGCTGCGGTTCCAGCCGCGAGCACGCCCCGTGGGCGATTCTCGATTACGGATTTCACGCGATTCTGGCGCCGAGTTACGCCGACATTTTTTACAACAACTGCTTCAAGAACGGCATTCTGCCCGTAACCCTCTCGAACGAGCAGATTGACGAGCTTTTCGCCCGCACCCAGAAAAAAGAAGGCTATCGCGTCACCGTGGACCTGGAATCACAGGCCGTCACCGACGACGCAGGCTTGCGCTATTCCTTCGAGATTGATCCGTTCCGCCGCGATTGCCTGCTGAAGGGCCTGGACGATATCGGCCTGACGCTGGTGCACGAGCCGCGCATTTCCGCGTTCGAAGAAAAAAACCTGAAGCATCCGATGATGCACAAACCCGTGGACGTAAAGCATCACAGCGATACGCCGCGCCACGCCCATCACAACTGACGATTCCCTTCCTCTGAAATTTTCGCCGCACGCTCCGCCTGTTTGCGCAGCACAGGGCTTTCTCGCGCCTGCTCGCGCTTCACTCCCGCGCGCGGATCTCCGGCTCCGGAGATTCCGGCGCAATCGGCGCGGGAGCTTTCAACTCCGCCAGCAGAATTCCCGCGAAGATCATCGCCGCGCCCAGCAGAATCCGTCCGCCAAGATGCTCGCGCGCGACCAGCCAGGAAGTGAGCGCGGCAAAAACCGGCTCCAGGCTGATCAGGATCGCGGTGTGTGTGGGCGAGGCGTATTGCTGCGCCCAGGTTTGCGCGGAAAAGCCGAACGCCGTGGAACCGAGCGCGGTGATCAGGACGGCGAAGACCAGCGTGCCGCTCCAGACCCAGCGCGGCTGCTCGACGCCAGTCAGCGACAACAGCGGCACCGCGACCGCGGCGAGAAGCGCGGTGGTGACCACTTGAATCACCGCGAGCGCGCCCACCGAATGCCGCTCCACGTAGCGGCTGATGAGGATCATGTGCACCGCGAACATCACCGCGCAGCCGAACACCAGCGGGTCGCCGCGATTCAGCGCGCCCAGGCCTTCCGGCGGCACGGTGAGAAAATACAAGCCGGCCAGCGCGGCCAGCGCGCCCGCCCAGATCCAGCGGTTGATGTGGCGCTTGCCGAAAAGCGCGAGCAGCAACGGAACGATCACCACGCTCGACCCGGTGATGAATGCGGCTTTCGACGGCGAGGTGAATCGCAACCCGGTGGTCTGCAATCCGTATGCGGCGAACATGCAGAAGCCAATCTGCGCTCCGGCCCAGACCGCGCGGCGCGTGAGGCCACGCAGCGAGTGCCGGAAGAACATCGCCATCACCACCGCCGCCAGGGCGAAGCGCACGGCGATGTAGGTGAACACCGAAACGTCGGCCAGCGCGTCCTTCACCACCACGAATGTGGCGCCCCAGATGAGCGCGGTGAATCCCAGGGCAAAATCGGCGCGCAGGTGTTTGCTGACCATGAACGAAAGAGTGTATGCGGGGCGCGGCGGACTGACAAGACGCGAGGCGCGCGGCGTGACACGCACCGCAACACGACCGTAGTAAACGATGAAAGAGCTAGCAAGTGGTGGGTTGACGCGCGCGCAAACCTCTGGTACAGAGAAGGTCATACATGCTGCGGCGATTAACCACGATCTTACTTACCTTCCTCGGCCCCGCGGTTCTATTGGCTGTTCCGCTTTCCGGCGCCAAGCACGAAACCTGGTTCGAGGTGCGCAGCCCGAATTTCATCGTGGTCAGCAACGCGGGCGAAAAAGAGGCGCGCAAGACGGCGATTCGCTTCGAGCAGATTCGCGCGGTCTTCCGGCGCTCGCTGCCCTACGCCAGCGCGCACGCCAGCCCCACGATCACCATCCTCGCCGTCAAGGACGAGAATTCGATGCGGGCGCTCCTGCCGGAAGATTGGGTCAAGGGCCACGCGCATCCCGCCGGACTGTTCCTGGAGAGCATGAATCAATATATGGCGCTGGTGCAGCTCGACGCGCCGGGAACGAATCCCTACAACACGATTTACCACGAGTATTACCACTCGCTGACCTTGCCGTATTTCCCGAACCTGCCGCTGTGGCTCACCGAGGGCCTGGCGGAATTCTACGGCAACACGCAGATCAGCGATTCCGAAGTGGGCATGGGGCGCGCCGACCCGGACCTGATCGCGGAACTGCGCCAGGGCGCCTTCATTCCCCTGCAAGTGCTGTTTCAGGTGGATCACAGCTCGCCCTACTACAACGAAGAGAATCAGACTTCGATCTTCTATGCGGAGTCCTGGGCTTTGACGCACTACCTGATGCTGGGCGACAAGGGCTCGCACCGGGCCATGCTGAACGCGTACCTCGGCGCGCTCTCGCAGGGCGAAAATTCAGAGCAAGCGGCGGCGAAGGGTTTCGGCGACCTGAAACATCTGCAAGACGCCTTGCTCAGCTACATCGAGCGGAATGGTTTCTACTATGCGAAGGCGCCGCCTCCGCCGGAGATTCCCACCGGCGATCTGCAGGTGCGCGAACTCTCCGACGCCGAAGTGGACGCTTACAAGGGAGGATTCGCCGCGGTGCGCGGCCGGACGCAGGACGCCAAGATCCTCCTGGAAGAAGCGGTGAAGCTGGATCCGAAATCGGCGCTGGCTTATCAGTATCTGGGCTTCGCGGAATATCAGGATCACGAGCGGGCCGAAGCGCTGGCGGATTTCACGCGCGCCATCGAACTGAATCCGAAAAACGCGTTGACGCGCTACCTGCGCGCGTATCTGACGTCGCAGCAAGCGGGCAAGATCGGCAGCGACCAACAGATGGAAGCGGATTTGCGCGAGGCCATCGCGGACAGTCCGGATTTTGCGCCGCCCTACGGAGTGCTGGCCGTGTATCTGTCGGTCCAGGGAGACAATTTGCCCGAGGCGCTGACGATGGCACAAAAAGCGGTGGCGTTCGAACCGGGCAACTCGACGTACCAGCTGGACCTGGCGCAAGTGCTCGCGCGCATGCTGCGCTACGATGAAGCGCGCCTGGCGGCGCTGCGCGCGCGCGCCAATGCCATCGCACCGGGCCAGCGGCAGCGAGCGGAGCAATTTCTGGCGCTGATGCAGCAGGAGAAGAACTGGTCGCCCGGCCATTCCGCTGCGCCGGACGCGGCGACGAAAGAGCAGCCTCCGGCTGCCGGATCCAGTGGAGGCGCAGCGCCCAGCGCGACGGACGCCACCCATACCAGCGCCGACGCGGCGAATGTACACGAGGCTACGGGCACGATCACCAAGGTGAGTTGCATGGACGGCTTCAAGTTCGAGATGACGACGGACGCGGGACCATTGACGCTGCAAGTGGCGCCAGGCGGGCGCGTGCAGATTCGCATGACGACGCGGCCGCCGGGCGCTTTCGTCCCGTGCAAGATGTTGCAAGGGGAGCGCGTAACCGCTCGGTATTCTCCTAACGCGGACGGAAAGACTGGCACGCTGGAATTGGTGACGGTGCTCTCGGCGGCGAGCGGTGATTCCAGCGGCGCGGAAAATCCCGAGGGGGCGCCGCGCCTGAAGATCGGCCCCAACGGGACTGATCACATCATCGTGTCGTCCGAGGGAACGGTGACGCAGGTAAGCTGCAACGGGAACGAGCTCACCCTGCATCTGGAACTGGGCGAGCACACTTTCATCCTGCATGCGCGGGATGCGACGCGGGTGCCCTACGAGCAGGACGTGGCGTTCGACAGCGGGAATTTTCAGGCGTGCACGCAGCTGCAGGGGCACCAAGCGAAGATTACCTTCGCGATGGTGAGCGGGAAAAGCTACGACGGAGAAATTCAGCAGGTGGAAGTGCTGAAGTAAGCGGCGACGCCGCGGGAACGAAGCGAATCAGCGAGCGGGCGAAGCCGGACGCGACGGCGTTTGGTACACGATGTGGCCGCCGGCGATGGTTAATTGCGGTTGCGTGGTCAGCAGGTCGCCTGCAGGGATTTGATTCAGGTTCACGGGATAGACCACCAGGTCCGCGAACATTCCCGCAGCGATCGTGCCTTTACGATTTTCCTCGAATTCGGCGTAGGCCGAACCTGCCGTGTAATCCCGCAAACAATCTTGAATCGGCAAGCGCTCTTGCGGCTGCCAACTATCGCTTCCCTGCGGCAGTTCGCGCGTGACACACGCGTAGATTCCGCGCAGCGGATTGAGCGGCTCGACGGGATGGTCCGTGCCGAAGGCCAGGTGCGCGCCGGATTGCTGCAAGGTGCGCCAGGCATAGGCGCCGCGCGACCGCTCGGGGCCGAGGCGAGCGGAGGCCCAGCGCTCGTCATCGAGTAGATGCGACGGCTGCATCGAAGCGACCAAATTCAATTGGCCGAAGCGCGCAAAATCAGCGGGCGCGACCACCTGAGCGTGCTCGACCCGGTCGCGGCGGTCGCGCGGCCCATTGGCGGCGAGGACAGCCGCGTAGGTATCCAGCGCGACCTGGTTGGCGCGGTCCCCGATGGCGTGAAAGGCGAGCTGGAATCCGGCGCGGTCGCGTTCGATGGCCAGGGAGGTTAGCTGGGCCGGGTCCACGCGCAGGATTCCGGACGTGGAAGGGACGTCCGAGTAGGGCGCGAGCAGCGCGGCGGTGTGCGAACCGAGCGAGCCATCGAGAAAAGCTTTCAGCGCGCCGGTCTTGAGCCACGGATCGGCGGAACCCCAGCCGGCGCGGAGCGCTTCGAGCCTGGCAAGCGGCAGGGTGAAATCCAGCCACTCGGTAATGCGCGCGGTCAGCTTCCCTTCCTTGCGCAACTGCTGATAAACCAGAAAATTATCCTTGCTGAAGGATTTGTCCGTGGTGATTTCGAGGTAGGAATTATCCTGCAGCGAGGTGATGCCGTTGCGCGCGGCGTCCGCGAGAACCAGCAGGATGCCGCGGCGGCGCTGCGCGAAAGTGGGCGCGGGAATTTTGGAAAATACCAGATTCATGGCGCCGTCTTCCTGCAGCAACCCGGTTGGTTCGCCGGTGACGGCATCGCGGAGAATATGCCCGGCCGCGGGGTCGGGAGTTTCCCGGGTGACGCCCGCGAGTTTCAAGGCGAGCGAACTCGCGACAGCCACGTGGCCATCCACGCGGGTGAAAAACATGGGATAGGCGGCGGAGACGGCGTCCAGGTCGGCGCGCGTGGGATCGGGATGGCCGGGCCAGAGGGTCTGGTCCCATCCGAAGCCGGTGAGCCACTCGCCGGGCGCGTGGTCTTTGAGATGGTCGCGAATACGCTGCTGAAATTCGGCGAGCGAGTTGACTCCGGTGAAATCAATGGCGAGCCTAGCGAGCGCGGATTGGCCGATGTGCACGTGCGCATCGTTGAATCCGGGCATGACGAAGGCGCCGTGCAAATCCGAGACGCGCGTGCGGGCGCCAATCCACGGCTTGATGGCGGCGGATTCGGCGCTGGAGGCGTTGCGCTGGCCGGGAGCGCCGGGAATGACGTACGAAACGGCGACGATGGATTCGCCGCGAATCGCGAGCGCGCCCGCCCACTCGTGCGCGGGGTCCATGGTTTCAATCAGCGCGTTGGTAAGGACCAGATCCGCGGGGCCTTGAGCACGAGAAGGGGGCTCGGGAGAAGGCGACGCGGAAGTTTGCGCGAGCGCCATGCGCGGTGTTGCCGCGGGAACTGCGACGCCCGCGGCGGTCAGCAGCGCGACGGAAGCCGCAGCGAGAAAAAAAGCCAGGAGAAACCGGCGAGACATTCTAGAGATGAACTCCGGCGAGGGCGACCGTAAGCAGGAACAGGCGCTTGAGGCCCAGCTCGCGGCCCGTCGCGTCGTACCATTCGGCGGGAGTATGCGAGCCGCCGCCTCTGCCGCCGCCACCGAGGGAGACGGCGGGGATGCCGAGGGAGAGCGGGATGTTGGCGTCTGTAGAGCTGCGCTCGAGGCGCGAGCGATTGCCGAGGTAGCGGTCCACGCCGCGCAGAGTGTCGAGCAGCGGAGAGTTGTCCGGCAATTTTCCGGCGGGGCGCGAGCCGAGCGAGCGCACGGTGACCTGCAACGCGTCCTGATTGTCGCGCGCGGCGGACATTTCCTCGCGCGCGCCGGATTGCATGGCATCGCGCAGGGCGCGCTCCATTTTGGCGACCTGGGCTTCGTCCTCGGAGCGCAAATCCACTTTCACGGCGGCGCGCGCGGGAATGGAATTGACGGAAGTGCCGCCTTCGATGACGCCGAAATTGTAGGAACTGCGCGGATCGTCGGGAACCGGGATGGAAGAAAATTTCACGATGCCGCGCGAAAGGGCGGTGATGGGATTAGGCGCGCCGAAATCGGACCAACTGTGACCGCCCGGCCCGGTGATGGCGACTTCAAAGCGGTGCGAGGCGATGCCCTGCGTGGTGATGTGCTCGCTGGAGGCGCCGTCCAAGGCGATGACCGCGGCGAGACGCGAGCCGTAACTTTCAACCAGGGCGCGAATGCCGCGCAGATTTCCCTCGCCCTCTTCGCCGACGTCGCCGGCGAGGACGATGGTCTTAGTAGTTTGAATACGGGATTCGGCGAGAGCGCGCGCGAGACCGGCCAAAGCGGCGAGGCCGGCGCCATTATCGGCAATGCCCGGAGCGGAAAGGCGGCTGGCGTTGCGCTTCACGCGCACGTCCGTGCCGGCGGGAAACACGGTATCGAGATGCGCGGCGAGCAGGATGACGCTGTTCGGGTCCGTGCCGGGGCGCTCGGCGATTACGTTCCCGGTATCGTCGAGGCGGACTTTCAGGCCAGCGGCGGCGAAGATTGATTTCAAGTATTCGGCGCGGGCGGCTTCGTGAAATTCCGGCGCGGGAATTTCGGTGAGGCGGATTTGCTCGGCGGTAACCCAAGCGGTGTTCTTATCAATCCAGGCCAAGGCGCGCGCGCAGCCGGGATCTTCGGCGATCTTCTCGACCGAGTCGCTGGCAGACCGCGCATAGAGTGTGGCCATCACCAGAAAGATACAGCAGATCAGCGTGAGTTTCACGAGATTCGTGCGGCGAATTTTAGCGCCGGCCCCTGTGGATCTATGCGGCGGCACGTATGTGGCCCGAGCCGGCGCGCCGCACGAGTGAATTTTACCGGGTCTTCGCCGGAGCAGGGGCGGCGGAAACGATTGCGTGAATTTCTTCCTCGGTCATGATGCGCTCGGCCTGCTTCGCGGCGGCGAAGATGCGTTCGACGAGTTCGTCGCCGGCGGGAATGGCGCGCTTTTCCAGCCAATAGATGACGTTGGACCGGCCGCTGAGCGGGCCGATCTCGATGATTTGCTCGAGGCCGAAGAGATGCGAGGGCACGCCGCTGTAGATGGAGTTGGCAAGCTCGCGGTCGCCCTTCTTATACGCTTTGATGATGGCGGCAGCGTGGACGCCGGTGGCGGTGCGAAACGCATCGCGACCGACGACCGGATAATTCGGCGGAATGGGCGTGCGCGTGGCTTTGGAGACGGCCGCGGAATATTGCTGAAGCCGGGAGAGGTCGTGGTCAATGAGGCCGAGCAGGCGAAGATTGACAAGCATCAATTCCATGGGGGTGTTGCCGACGCGTTCGCCGAGCGCGAGGGCAGCGGCGTGGACCTGGTCCGCGCCGGCAGTGATGGCGGCGAGGGAATTGGCGATGGCCAGACCGCGATCGTTGTGGCCGTGCCAATCCACGCGAATTTTTTCGCCGGAAGGCTTGACGACTTCCTCGATGACGAATTTGACGACGTTGTAGGCGCCGCGCGGGGTGGCGTGGCCGACGGTGTCACAGAGCACGACGGCGCGCGCGCCGCTGCGAATCGCGGTGGAATAGAGAGTGATGACGGTCGAGGGGTCGGTGCGAATGGTGTCCTCGGTGACGTACATTACCGGCAGACCCGCCGAGGCGGCAAACTGCACGGCTTCTGCGGTGGTGCGCTGGAGATGGTCCACGGTCCAATCTTCGACCAGGCGGCGGATGGGGCTGGAGCCGAGAAAGGTGGCGGCTTCGATGGGGCGGCCGACTTTTTCGGAAATTTCGATGATGGGCTGGATGTCTTTCTTGTGGGTGCGGGCGGCACAGTTGGGGCGGATTTTCAGGCGGGCACTGACGATTTCGCGGGCGAGCGCTTCGGTGTCCGCGTAAGCGCGCGGGCCGGCGCCGGGCAGGCCGATATTCACGGTCTCGATGCCGAGCGCTTCCATCAGGTGCAGGATTTCGATTTTTTCGGCAATGGTGGGGTCGCGGACGGAGGGATTTTGCAGGCCGTCGCGGAGAGTTTCGTCATTGAGCGCGACGCGGCAGCCGGCGGGAACTTCCGGGCCGGTGTAGGTGTTCCAGTCGTGGATGAGTTCGTGTTTCATGTGCGCGACGGCTGATCCCTTTCGGCGCCCGGCAGCGGAGGTCGGCGAGGAGAACCTTCGCTGCGCTGCGGATGACAACGAACAGCGACGCTGTTCGCTGAAACTAGTAGCGCACCGTATAGCTGCGCGGAGCCTTCGAGAAGCCGGGTTTGTAAATTGTCTGGCAAAATTCGCAGCGATAAATTTCCGCTTTCGTGCCGACCAGGGCCTCGACCTCTTTCGGATAATCGTACCAGCGTTTGAGGTGGCCGCAGCAGAGTTTGCCTTTGGCGTCTTTTTCGTCGCAAGCGCGCATGGTGGGCTTCTTGGGCTTGATTTTCGGGCCTGCGGGGGCTGTGGGCTCGGCGGCTGAGGCGCTCGTCGCAGGCGGAGGCGCGGTAGCAGAACCTGCATCGGCTGGCGTTGGAGTTTCCGGAGTTGCTTCGCTCATTCGATTTGCTCCGTGTTGTTTACAATTTCTAAAGTCAAATTCACAAGATGCAACACAGAGAACACCGAGTCGGCAGAGAGGGCACCGAGAAAATCGGCGGCGTCTTTTGCCTCTTTGCTTCCTCTCTGTCCTCTACATTCTTTGCTTCGCCGCGTTTCGTGCTTCGGTGCTTACTATTTCTTCGCTGACTCAAATTCGATCGCGGCGGAAAACTATTGCGCGGGCGCCGTGCCGCCGCGTGACGGCTGCGATGCGCCGGCGCCAACCGGGCGCGAAGAGCGATTCGAGGAGCGCGCTTGCGGCGACGGCCAGGTCCGCGGTGTAGCCGAACCACCAGGACTTGGGGACGCGCGGCAGGCGGTCCACATCAATATATTTTACGCGAACCATTTCGAGCAGTCCAAGGCGCGAATGAGTGCGGCCCCAGCCGCTGGCGCCGGGGCCGCCGTGCGGCGCTTCGGCGATGCCGTAGTAGCTGGCGACGTCGTTGACCATGACCGAGCCGGCGCGCACGCGGGAGGCGAGGGCGCGGCCGCGGGCGGAGTTGCCGGTCCAAATGCTGGCGCTGAGGGCAAAGGGCGAATCGTTGGCGAGGGCGACGGCTTGCTCGGGGTCGGCGACGGCGCAAATGGCGATGACCGGGCCGAAGGTTTCCTCGCGCATGAGTTGCATGGAATGGTCCACGTTTGCGACGACGGCGGGCTGGAGGAAATTGGGGCCGAGGTCAGGGCGACGATTGCCGCCGGCGAGAATTTGCGCGCCGCGCTCGGAGGCGTCGCGGAGCTGGTCTTCGACTTTTTCGAGCTGGCCGACGCGAATCATGGGGCCGACCTCGACGTCCGGATCGGAGGCGGGGCCGAGGCGCAGCTTTTTCGTTTTCTCGACGCAGAGCTCTGCGAAGCGCGCGGCGGCGGGCTGCTCGACGTAAATGCGCTCGACGGAGATGCAGGTCTCGCCGCAATTCATGAAGCCGCCCCAGACGGCGGCGCTGGAGGCGACGTCGAGGTCGGCGTCGGCGAGGACGATCATCGCGTCTTTGCCGCCCAGCTCGAGGACCGAAGGGATCAGTTTTCGGGCGCAGGCTTCGGCAATGCGCCGGCCGGTCGCGACGCTGCCGGTGAAGAAGACTTTGTCCGGGCCGGCTTCGATGATGGCCGCGCCGAGGTCGCCGCGGCCCTGCAGGACTTGCAGCAGGGGCGCGGGAAATTTGGCTTGCTCAACCAGCTCGGCGACGAGCTGGCCGCACCAGGGAGTGAGTTCCGAGGGTTTCAGCAGCACGGAGTTGCCGGTGGCGAGAGCGGGAATCACCTGCGCCATGGGAATCGAAAACGGATAATTCCACGGGGAGATGATGGCGACGACGCCGAGAGGCTCGTATTCGAGCCAGCCGGATTTGGCCTTCATGGCGAGGCTGTGATGCGGCACGCGCTCGGGCCGCAGCCAGCGCGGGATCTGACGAGCGAGAAACTCCGCGGTGTCCAGGGCCAAAAGCACCTCGGCAAAGATGGCTTCGACGCGGGGTTTCCCTGCTTCGCGGGTGATGACGTCCGCGATTTCGTCGCGGCGAGCGAAGATGCCGTCGCGCAGGCCGCGCAGCATGGCACAGCGCTCGCGCAGAGGGCGCGCGGCCCAGTCTTTCTGCGCGGCGAGCGCGCGCGCGAAAATCGCGGGAAGCGCGGCGGGTTGGGCCGCGGCGAATTGCCGGTTGATTTCCTGCGTCGCGGGATTGATGGAATCAATCGTGGCCGCGGCCAGGGCGGGCGGTGAAGCGATTTGTGAAGGCATGGCCATCGCTTCGGCGATTGTAACTGAAATGCCGCGGCGCGGCGGAAGTTTGGCGGCGAGGGCAGCGACGCCGGGACTCAGGCCTTGGGACGCGGAAACTCCTCGACGTGCATCTCGCCCTTGCGGCCGAAATAGATGACCCTTTTGCCGGTGAGGAAAGCCCAGTAGGCAATCACTCCGGCCGCAGTGGAGCGCTGGACGAATTCGGGATAGCGGATGGTATCGGCCTGAGCGCCGCGAATGGCCGCGACGATGCCGGACGACGAGAATTCGGCGGCAACGGGGGGCACCGGAAGGATGAACTTCTCGACGTGGACCTGGCCGTCAGCGCTGTAGAAGGTTTCGGTGCGCGCCGCGAAGTCGCAAAAGTAGGATTCGACGCCGGCGGCGAGCAGCCTGCGCACCACGTCCGGGAAGATCATTTTGCCGGCCTGGGTTTCGGTCATCACCTGATGCATTTCTGCGGTGTTCATGATGCTCTCCTTTTATGCGATGGGACTTTTGCGCAGGCCGTGAACCTGCACGAGCTTTTTCAGGACCGTTAGCAGCGCGCGATGCTCCGCAGGCGTGAGGCGGGAGAACAATTCCTGGTCGTTGCGGTCCGCGATGGCGGCGAGGCTGGGGACCAGGGTTCGCCCGGCGGGGGTCAGGGCGATGTCCTGATATCTGCGGTCGCCGGCGTTTTCGCGGCGGGAGACGAGTTTCTTGGCCACCAGGCGGTCAATGAGCTTGGAGGCGGCGCCGCGCGTCATGCCTGCCAGATCGGCGAGCAGGCTGGGAGACATATCTTCGCGGTCGTACATTTCGCGGAGGACGACCCACTCGGCGGGGGTGACACGGCTGGCGAGAAGCTTGCGGGCGAAGGCGTGGGAGACGTGATTGGAGACGGCGCGCAGCCAGAAGCCGGTGTGCGACTGCAGTTGGCTGACGGCAGCGCGAGTTGGCTTGGGCTTGCTCATGGAGGGAGGATACGCCGACATAGTTTCCTTGTAAACTATATTCTTGGAAAGTATTTGGATGAAGGCAGGGTGGCGGACGCGCGATTCGCGGGATGGCCGGAATGGGGCGGGACGGCTAGGTGGCTCGTTGACGGCGGCGGGCGCCTGCCGCGCCGAGGGAATCGGTGGGGTCGGGATATTCCAGTGCGACCAGGTACAAGCCTTCGGGCGGGACGGTGGGGCCGGAGCGCGAACGGTCGCGGGCTGCGAACAGGAGCGGGATATCGGACGGGGTGAGGCGGCCCCTGCCGACTTCGAAGAGCGTGCCGACGATTTTGCGCACCATGTAACGCAGGAAGGAGCGGCCGCGGACGACGTAGGCGATTTCGTCGCGGTCGGGGGCGCGCACGATTTCGGAGGAAAAAATCAGGCGCTGGGTGTCGCGGTCTTTATCGTCTTCTTCGGAGCCGGAGGAGGCGGCAAAGGAGGTGAAATCGTGCTCGCCTTCGAAGGCGCGGGCGGCGGCGGCCATGGCGGATTCATCGAGCGGCCAGGGATAATGCAGCGCGCGGCGGTAATCGAAGGGCGGCAGGACTTCGCCGCGCCAGATGCGGTAGCGATACGTCTTGCCCTGGGCGAGCCAGCGGGCGTGAAAGTCCTGGCCTACTTCGGCGGCGGCAACAATGCGCACGCTGGGGGGCAGCAGCGCATTCATACCGTGCTGGATTTCGGCGGCGCTGAGCGTGGAGTGCGTCTTGAAATGCGCGACCTGGCCGAGGGCGTGGACGCCGGCATCGGTGCGGCTGGCGCCGTGGATGGTGATCGGCTCCTGAGCGATCTGGCGGATGGCGTCGTGCAGCGCGCCTTGAATGGTGGGAATGCCGGGCTGCTGCTGCCAGCCGTGGAAGTCCGCGCCGTCGTAGGCGATGGTGAGTTTGATGGTTTGCATCGGCTGTGGGGATTATCTCATGCGGGCGGGAGGGCACGGCAGCACAGATCAACGCAGATGGCGGCAGAGTGATGCGGCGGCGACGATCGTTCGGGCGGCTTGCGCGGGAGCGGATTGCACCCTGCGCTGCGTTTCGCTTCGGATGACACGCTTGGGCTGCAACACGGAGCTGATCGATGCGAAGGGGATGTGTTCTATCACCAGAATGCGAAATGCTGCGAACGCCCGATTGCATCTTCGTGACTGGGAATTCTGGTAGCGCCTGCAATTGCGGATGCGTCTCTGACGGCAGCAACGGCAACAGAAAATGCATTTCCCGGTCTTGCAGGATATACCGCAGACGTTGCGTCAGGATTTGGCAATGCAGCGTTCACACCGGGGGTTCCGGGTGCCGTCGCGAGCGCTACCAGTCTATGTTTAAGCGCTGGATGTTATAATGACGACGATGATTACCAATGAGCCCTCCACAGGCCTCCGATTGCTGGAGTGTCCAAATTGTGGCTCAAGGTTGGAGTATGCTCGTATTGATCTTGTTCGGTCATTCGTTTGCTCCAGTTGCGGGAACGATCTCATCGTGTCGGAGACTTACAGGAAGAAACTTAGAGGAACGATGTACGCCTTAACTCTGCTCTCTTGCTTGGCGTTGGGCCTGCGGAATGTTTTTCTCTTACTCCTGGCACCTGTGGTGCTATTTCTTATCGGCATGATTGCAGGGATAGCTAGTAAGCGCATATTCCTCCCGCCTATCGAGGATCTTGTAACCAAATCTAAAGAAGCTAGATATGTACCTCTCTGAGCTTCGAAGCGGCGGGTGGCCCACCCTTCGAGCGCAGGCAAGCGACCGCCTTTAGGAATTTAGGGGCGGCTGATTAGCTGACGTTGTCGGCTCCTTTTTCAAAGTAAGCTTGGTAACTGGCGGACGACCATGGATCGAAAGAACGGAGCCGAGCGAGGATGCGATTTTTAGACGCGCTGCCAGCGTATCGCGGGCTACTGGATTCGCTGCGCGGCGGAAGGTGCGTCATAAAATGCGCGCGTGGTGATCGGCCAAGAGCTGCGTGAACTGCGCGGAGCCAGGAACCTGAGTCAAGGGGACGTCGAGCAGCGCACTGGGCATATCCCCGCCTGCACCAGCCGGATTGAGAACGGCCACGCCATCCCCTGGGAGGCCCTTGATTTTGCCGGGGCGTCGGCAAATTGAACCGCGCAGCGGGGAGACAGTTTCCAGATGTGCGCGGGGAGGTTACGGCTGCTGGGTGCGCGAGAAGCGGGAGCCGGGGCGGGTGGGCATGCCGCCGGCGCGGCATTGCGGGCAATCGTCGGGTTCGTAGCTGGCGACATCCATTTCGAGCAAGGCGCGGGAGGTGACGTTGAGCTCCAGGCGGCCGCCGCTGCGATCAATGATGGCGCCGGCGGCGACCGCCAGGCCGCCCTCCTGCTCGACGACGCCGATGGTTTCGCGGGTCGAACCGCCGGTGGTCCAGACGTCTTCGACGACCAGGACGCGCTCGCCGGGCTTGAGTTCGAAGCCGCGGCGCAGGGCCATCTGGCCGGAGCGGTCGCGTTCGACGAAGATGGCGCGGACGCCGAGAGCGCGAGCGGCTTCGTGGCCGATAATCACGCCGCCCAGAGCGGGAGAGACGACGCAGGCGACGGTGTGGTCCTTGAAGCGCTCGGCGAGAGCGTGGCCGAGTTGTTCGGCATGCTGCGGGTGCTGCAGCACCAGCGCGCATTGGATGTAGGTGGCGCTGTGGCGTCCGCTGGAAAGCTCGAAATGGCCGGTGCGGATGGCGCCTACCTGTTCCAGCAGCTTGAGAATTTCGTCGCGTTGCATCGCGCTCCATGCGGGCGGTGCGCGCGAGGGCAGCGCACTCAGCCAGTGGCGCTAGCCTAAAGGCGAAGGCGAAAAGTGTCAATGGGCGGGAGAGTCTTACGGCCCGGCAGTCGCGGCCGGTTCCGGAATGCTACGCGAACATTTCCCTGGGCTTCCTGGGCGCCTCCGTCCTGATTTGGGGGCGCATTCCCAATCGTTCCGCGTATTCCACGAGCGTTTCAAGGCTGAACCTGGTCACTTTGCCGCGCAGAAAATCGCTGACGCGCGGTTGCGATTCGTTCCAGCACTCTTGCAATTCGGCTTGGGAATACCGCGAAGCGATTTTGATAATTTTGGAGTGCAATTCCGCACGCAGTTTGAACGACGCAAGTTTGTCAGGCGAGATGTTCAGATCATCCAGAACACTGCCATAAGAGATGTGGACGGCCGGCTTAACGGTTTTTCGCACGTTCGGTTCCCCTTTTTCGGCCAGCGATGATCTCGCGCGCCAGCTTTCGTCTGGCCTTGCCCATCGCAATGTCTCGCGGCGAAGTCTGATTCGTCGTTTTCCTGAAGCAGTGCAGGACGAAAACGGAGTCTTGCGAGTCGAAGCAGAAAACGCGATACCAGAAATCCTTGTCCTCATCCCTCAACTCAATGACGCCTGGCAAGACCGAAGCCATGGAACTAAAGTCCAACGGCTGTTCGCCGTTTTGCATACGCTCCAGGTCCGTGCCCAACTGAAATTTCGCTTCGTCGGAAAATGTTGAGAGAACATCCATGGAGTCACCAAGCCACACGACTCGGACCCGCCGCCTGACCATTCCTCATTATATACAAGAACTTATATAACAGTCAAACGGGGAGTCGAAGCGCGACACACGGTTCAGTTTTCAACCAATTGGGTTCGCTGAGCTGCGGGCATCGCGCTACGGCGCGAGCTGGAGGCTGACGGTGCCGACGCCGCCTTCGATGGTGACGTCAATGGTGGCGGGAGTTTTGCCAACGACGGAGTTGACGTAATCATCGCCATCGCGGGTGAGGCCGCCGTGCGCGCCGACGTCGCCGATTCCGCCGGAGGCGTGCACGCGCACGCCGACATCCCTGGGCAGGAGAACGTCCGCGGAGCCCACGCCGCCGTGCACGTCCACACGCAGATCGGATTTGCGCGGGCCGGTGAGGTCCAGAGTCATCTGGCCGACGCCGACGTTGACGCTGAGATTGTTGATATTGAGTCCGGGCAAGCGGAGGTCGCTCTGCCCCGCCCCGATGCGCACGTTCAGATCCAGCGGCACGTCATTGGCGAAGCGCAATCGCCACTCGTTGTGCGCGGTGGAGAAATGAATGTGATGATTGCTCTCCTGGGTGATGGAAAGGTCTCCGCGCCCGTTGGCCACGGAATATTCCACGTCCGGCTTGCCGTCTTCATCGTGGTAATCGAAAGTGGCGTCCAGCAATTGGCTGGCGCCGCCGCTGACGTCCAAGGTGCCGGCGGGAATCTCAATATCGGCAGTGACGGACTTGGCGCCCTGCAGGCTGACCTGGCGCGTATCATGCAGCAGAGGGCGCGAGCGGCGCCCGTGCCAGGCGGCCAGCCCCAGCAGGAGCAAAATGATGAGTATGGCGATGGGCGCGCCGACGTTGCGGCGAGGCGCCGCGGGGTCGGAATAGCGGCGGTCCATCCAGGCATCCCACATGTGGCCTAATCCGATAGCGATCAGCAGGACCGGCCAATAGCGCAGGATGATGGACCAGGCGTCCAGCTCCGGGTGGAGGTTGAGGATCAGGAAAAAGACGCCGACGGCAATCAGGATGAGCGCGCCACCGATCGAGTTATTCCGCGAGCAACTATTGGGGGCCATGCCGGGCTCCTCTCATCCTAGACTACGCGCGGCGGAGCGGAAAGTTACAGAGGATTTCGGCGCGAGGAGGCGGGGCCTGCGAAATTGACAGGAGCGCGGGCGTCGGATATTCTCA
>JBAQJS010000030.1:0-15418 GCA_049300435.1 Candidatus Acidiferrales bacterium
AGAATGCGAGCGCCGAAGACCTTTTCGTAGTAGCGAGCCGATCGCTCGACGTCGGCGACGGTGAGAAAATGCGCGATGCTGATCCCCTCGCGCGGGGGCATCTCATAGCTCTTCTGTTCGACTTGTACCGCGTTCATTGATGGCTCCTCTCGATACGACGCTCGTTACAAATATGTTGTCCCGGGAGTTCCGGTTTCCACTGGAGGTGAGGGACGGTAGTCGCAGTGCTCATGCGGAATTTCCGATTTAGACTCCAAGCTCGCGTATCCTAGCTCTCCTTCGTCCCTAGACTCAAGAATTTCATGACTCAGCAGCCCCCAGTGAGGCTTCGGCGTGCCGACGGCTCGCATCCAACTCGCGAATCAAGATCAGGCCACCATTGGAAGTCACTCGCGATCCCTGGAAATCGAACTTCAAAGAAGCGTTGAAGGAGAGCTGAAAAGGCTGATGCTGTTTCTCACCCATTGGGTACCGACCTCCGGAGCGTCTTCATCGCTTTCACACGCGCATAAAGATTGATGATGGCGATGATCCAAAGATTCGGCGGAACAGTCTCAAAATGGAAATGCGGGCTTAAACCATCATAGGTCCCTCAGGAGATGGTAAGTCGCGCAAGCGGAGATTGAACCGCGGCAGTTCTCCCCTCACGGAGAATGGATCAGCGAGCCGACTAATCCTGCGCCGGCTGGCTGGGTGATCGCGGCGTACACCAGCACGAGCGTCAGGACGATCATGATGATGCTCATGGCCCAGGCGATCAGGTTGAATCCCCAGGTGTTGGTGTGCTCGCCCATCAGGTCGCGGCGGTTGATGAGCAGCAGGATGAATATCAGCACCACGGGAAGCCACACGCCGTTGGCCACCTGCGAGAACACCAAAATCTTGAACAGGGGCGCGTTCGGCAGCAGGATGATGCCGCCGCCCACGACGATCAGCCCGGTATAGAGCGAATAAAACGCCGGGGCTTCCTTCAACTTGCGGTCAATGCCCGCTTCGAATCCCAGCCCTTCGCAGATGACGTGCGCCGTGGAAAGCGGCAAGATCGAAGCGGCGAAGAGCGAAGCATTCAGCAGTCCGAAAGCAAACAGGTACCCCGCCCAGCGCCCTGCCAGCGGCACGAGCGCGGCGGCAGCCTGCGCGGCGTCGGTAATATTGGTCATGCCGGTTTTGTTCAGCGTGGCCGCGCAGCAGACGATGATGAAGAACACGATCACCATGCAGGAAATGCTGCCCACCAGCACGTCCAGGCGCACATGCTTGTACTGCTTGGGCCCCACGCGCTTTTCCACGAACCCCGCCTGCAAATAGAAAAACTGCCAGGGCGCGATGGTGGTGCCCACCAGAGCCGTGAGCATCAACAGATAGTCGGTGGTGAAATGCAGGGACGGCGCCACGGTTTGTTTTGCGGCCAGCAGCCAATCGGGCTTCGCCAGCACCGCGGAAACCACGTAGGAAAGGTAAAACGCGCAAGCCACCAGGAATATCTTTTCGACCTGGCTGTAGCTTCCCTTCACCACCAGCAGCCACACAATCAAGCCCGCCAGCGGCACCGCAATGTATCTGCTGACGCCGAAAATCTGCATGGACGCGGCCACGCCCGCAAATTCCGCCACGGTGTTGCCCAGGTCCACCGCCAGCGCCGCAACCATCACGAAAAACGTGGAGCGAAAACCAAACTCCTCGCGGATCAGGTCCGACAGTCCCTTGCCGGTCACCACGCCCATGCGCGCGCACATTTCCTCGGAGACGTACAGCGCGATGGTCATGGGCACCAGCGACCACAGCAGCGTGTAACCAAAATGCGCGCCGGCGGTGGTGTAGGTCGTGATGCCGCCCGCGTCGTTATCCACGTTCGAGGTGATCAGCCCGGGGCCGACGACAGCAAGCAACACCGCGAGCCTGCGGCGCGTCATGCGCGTGCGCCGCATGAAATTCGCGCCGCGCTCCTTCCAGGCGGCGAGGGGTCCCGAGTTGGTGGCTAGGTTGCTCATGAAATTGCGTGCTTTCTTCCGGTTCGATGTGGCCGCGGCAGCGGGCAGTGGCGGCAGCGGCGAGAATCAGCCCGCTGGAAGCCCGCGCCCCTTACCGCGAAGGCGCGCGCAGGCGCCGCTACGATGCTCCGCGCTTAAATCTTCGCGCGCATTTTGCTGACCACATCGTCCACGGTGATGGCGCCGATGGGGCGCTTCTCCGCGTCCACTACGGTCAGGCTGCGCAAATTATATTTGTCGAACAATTCGAAGACGTCCTTATCGTGCGCATCGGGCGTCACCGAAAGCAGCGGCTCGAAGGCCAGTTCGGCCATGCGCTGGTCAGACTCGGAAAGCAGCAGACGCGCGATCGGCACAGTGCCGGCCAGGGCACATTCCTTATTGATCAGCACCACGTTATCCAGCTGGTCGGGCGAAAGCTCGTGGAAGCGGATGTAATCCACCACCTCCCCGCGCGTGGCTTCCTCGCCGACCACCACCAGTTCGGTGTTCATCATGCCGCCGGCGGTGTCCGGCTCGAATTTCAGCAGCGCCTCCACTTCGTGGGCCTCGCGATGCTCCATTTCCTCGAGGACTTCCTGCTTGGTTTCGGGCTCCAGGCTGGCCAGAATGTCCGCCGCAGCGTCCGGGCTCATCTCCTCGATGATGTCCGCGGCGCGTTCCGGGTCGAATTTCTCGACTACCTGGGTTTGCAGGCGCTTATCGAGTTCAGCGATGGCTTCGGCGGCGGTTTCTTCGTCGAGCGAGCCGATGATGCCCTGGCGCTCGTCGGGCGAGAGCTTTTCCATGATGTCGGCAAGGTCCGCCGGGTGCAGCGCCGCCAGATTCTCGCTCGAAAGACGCAGCTTCACGCGGCGGAGGGGGTCTGGTTCGACCAGGTTCACGAACTCCCACAGGATTTTGCGCGGCGGCAGCCGTTGCTGGATGCGCCGGATGGCCATCGGCGGCACCAGGCCCTGCAGCAGGCGGCGCACCGCGCCGGGTAGGCCCACGTCTACCCCGGTGATGCGCAGCTCGGTATTGCCGTTGGTGCGCTGGTCGGAAAGATCAATGTCGTTCACGCGGACGACTTTGCGGCCGTTGGTATCAATAATCTGCTGATCCAGCAGGTCCTTGCCTATGGCCAGCCAGGCCTCGTTGGGGTGGTAGAGCGCGAGCGCCGACTCGTCGGTGGTCAGGCCGATCCGGCCGGGAGCGACCGAAGCGATCTGGTCGTACCGCGCCACCAGCGGACGGTATTGCCCACGCGCCAGCAGCAGGTGCGCGACGCGATTCGGCTGGTCGGCCGGCTCGACGAACATTTCCTTCACCCGGCCGACGTAATTGCCGAATGAATCGTAGGTTTCCGCGCCGATCACTTCGGTTGCGTGCAGCATGTGCGCTCCTTCGGTCCCGGCGCAAAAAAAAAGCCCGGGGCCGGCAGGGATACCGGCCTCGGGCGCGCAGAAAACGCCCTGCGTTACCTCAGGCCGGGCCTCGCCTCCCTGTCTCCGTTCGACTCACAGGTCCAGCGAACCGATACTTCCGGGTAACTTCCCTTCCCTGGCCGGGCGTATGCAAAGTGCCCGGCGCGGCGGTGGCTTCCCGGTTCCGAATTGGACGGCAGTTCCATTAGCTCGCGCTGTAGTCCGAATTGACTAGTAAATGCAGATGGAAACTTTGTCAAGCGAAGAGTGCGCTTTTCGCGGATTATTTTGCGCGAAACAGCATATTTTTCGGATGGAGGACGCGACGGCGGCAAGCGGCGGCGTAGAGATCCCAATACGTGCAGCGCAGGTACTCTGCGGGCGCGAATTCCAGCGCTCGCGCGGCTCGCTCGATTGCTTGCAGCGAGCCTTCCAGTTCCAGGAATACGCCCACCGGTGTTTCATCCAGGTCCAGATGCAGGGCGGGCAGGCGAAAGGTGGTCCGATATTTCTCGTAACGGAAGGCAGGGCGAAACCCCATGGCGACGAGAGCGGCTGTCCAGCGGCGGGAAGCCCCCGGAACGAGCAGTTCGCGTTCGGCGCGCTCTTTGTAGCGACGCTTGCGGCCGGCTGCGCGTGGCCGGCGGGGCCAATCGGATAAAGGAGCTTTCGCGGTAAGGACGACGCGTACGCGAGCGCTGTGCCGCCCGTCGCGCTCCGCGGGTGTCTCGACACGCACGCGCAGCAGCATGCCGCGGCGGCGCAGGCCGGATTCGGGCGTGTCGTAGAGCGTGTTTTCTTCCAGGACGCGGCCCTGGGAAGCGGCACCGAGCGAGCCTATCTTGCGCAAGATCGCGGGCAGATCGCTGATTCGCAACTTGATTTCGATTTCGCGGTTGGTGGTTCGATGTGGGCGCACCAGATCAGTATAAAGCACGCGAGCGAAGTACGTGGCGGGTGTGGCGGGGCTACGATAAGCCCGGGCGAGAGTTGTGGTGCCCGGTCCGGCTGTGCCAGACCGGCCGCGACCGCGGCGAACCCAGGTTCGCCACGGGCGGCGGTTGCCAAGAGCGCGGGCGAGCCAGCATAATCTTATCGCTGCTGGCGTTTCGGGCCGGTCCTTCTACCCGACCGGCGTGCCGGGCGCGCGGCTTCCGTACATGACCGAACCGACCACTCCCCTCATGCAGCAGTATCATGTCATCAAGAAACAGCACCCCTCCGCGCTGCTGCTATTCCGCCTGGGCGATTTCTACGAGCTTTTCTACGACGATGCAGTGGTCGCTTCGCGCGTGCTGCAAATCACCCTCACCGCGCGCAACAAGGAAAAGGGCAACGCCGTGCCCATGTGCGGCGTTCCCTATCACGCCGCGGAGAACTACATCGCGCGATTGATTCGCGCCGGGCATAAAGTCGCCATCTGCGAGCAGATGGAAGTGCCTGGACCGGGCAAGAAAATCGTGCGGCGCGAAGTAATCCGCGTGCTGACGCCCGGGACAGCCACCGGCGCGGGGCTGGTGGGACCCAAGGAGAATAATTATCTGGCGGCTGTGGCGCGCAGCCCGGCGGCGGGAGCCGCGGTGGGCGCTGGCTCTGGCGCAGCCGCAGGCGCCGGCACGGCTTCAAGCGCGCAATCCGGCGCACGGGCGGGCGGGCGCGCGCAGAGCGGGCTTATCGGCCTGGCGTTCGTGGATCTTTCCACCGGCGAATTCCGCGCCACCGAATTTTCCGGTGAAAAAGCGGAAGCCCCCCTGCGCGACGAGCTGGGAATCCTGCGCCCGCGCGAAGTGCTCTTGCCGCGCGCGGTCACATTGTTTCCGGTGACGGCCCCCGCGGAGATGGATGGCCTCGGAGCCGTCGAAACCCGCTTGGACGAATGGGTGTTCGAAGCCGATTACGCCACGCGCACGCTCGAACAGCATTTTCGCGTTGCGACCCTGGAGGGTTTTGGACTGACCGGCCACGCTCAGGCGACCGCCGCCGCCGGGGCGCTAGTGCATTATTTGCGCGAGACATCGGCCATCGGCGCGCGCACCCCGGAGGATTCCGCGACGAATCCCACGCTGCGCCCCGCCGGAACGGGCCTCGAACACCTGGACCGTATCGGCTACTACGAGCAACAGGATGCGATGATTCTGGACGCGGTCACCGCGCGGAACCTGGAATTGGTCGAGCCTTCCGCGGGCGACGACCCTTCAGCCACTCTGCTGAAGGCGGTTGACGAGACCGCCACGGGCATGGGCGCGCGCCTGCTGCGCAACTGGATTCTGCGGCCGGAAATTGCCCTGGCGGAAATCGAAGACCGCCTCGACGCGGTGGGCGAGCTGAAATCGCGCACCATCGAGCGCGAAGAGCTTCATAACACCCTCGAAGGCGTGCTGGACCTCGAGCGGCTCACCAGCCGGGTCACTCTGGGCGTCGCGACGCCGCGCGACCTGCTGGCGCTGCGGCAATCGCTCGAGAAAATTCCGCCGCTGCGCGCCTTGCTCGCCGCTATCGTGGCGCCGGAATCCGGCGCTTCGGGAGCCCCTTCGACGCAAACGCAGGCGTCGCCGCGAGCACCGGGCCGCCGCCTATCCGTGTTGCGCGAGCAACTCGACGAAATGGCTGACGTGCGCGATCTGATCGCACGCGGGATTGCCGACGACCCTCCGGCGCTGCCGAGCGATCCCGGCGTGATTCGCCGCGGCTTCCATGCGGAACTGGACGATCTGCGCGACATCACCAGGCAGGGACGGCAGATTATCGCCTCCATGGAAGAACGCGAGCGCAAACGCACCGGAATCGCGTCGCTCAAAATCCGCTACAACCAGGTCTTTGGCTTCTACATCGAGATTTCCAATCCCAACCTGCACCTCGCACCCGCCGATTATCAGCGCAAGCAGACGCTGGCTAACGCCGAGCGCTTCACTTCGGTGGAACTGCAGGAGCACGAGCGCAAGGTGCTGTCCGCCGAAGAGCGCGTCCTGGAAATCGAGCGCCGCCTGTACGGCGAGATGCGCGAAACCATCGCGCGCGAAGCGGTGCGGTTGCGGCATACGGCGGCCGCGCTGGCCCAGCTCGACGTTCTGGTGAATTTCGCGCGCATCGCGGCGGCGCGCAATTACACACGCCCCGAATTCACCGAGCAGAAAATCGCGAAGAAAGGCCCGCGCGGCCCGCTGCTCATCGCCGGCGGCCGCCATCCGGTGATCGAAAAGCTGCTGCAGGAGCGCGGCGAGCGCTTCGTGCCCAACGATCTATATCTCGACGACGAAACGCAGTTCTTGCTGCTGATTACCGGGCCGAACATGGGCGGAAAATCCACCTACCTGCGGCAGGCCGCGTTGATTTCGATTCTGGCGCAGATGGGCGCATACGTTCCGGCGGCGCAGGCCCGGCTGCCGCTGCTCGACCGCATTTTCACCCGGATCGGCGCGTCGGACAATCTGGCGCGCGGGCGCTCGACTTTCTTGGTGGAAATGAGCGAAGTGGCCGCAATTCTGAACACCGCCTCGGCGGCGAGCCTGGTGCTGCTCGACGAAGTGGGGCGCGGCACCGCCACCTTCGACGGCTTGTCCATCGCCTGGGCCGTGGTGGAGGCGCTGCATTCCGGCGCGCGCCCGCGCACGCTTTTCGCGACGCACTATCATGAGCTGACCGAGCTGGAGCAGTTGCTGCCGGGCGTGAAGAACGTGCACGTCTCCGTGCAGGAGGCGGGCAGCGAAATTATTTTTCTGCGCCGCGTCGAGCCGGGGTCCGCCAGCAAGAGTTATGGCATCGAAGTGGCGCGCCTCGCGGGGCTGCCGCACGAGGTAATTTCGCGCGCGCGGGAAATATTGCGCCGCCATGAGCAGAGCGAGGAGAAATTGACGCAGGAGCTTTCTCCCGGCGCGGCCGCAGGCGCAACCCCTGCGCCCGCGCAGCAGACCAGTTTCGCAGCGCTGGACGCCTCCGTTCTGGAAGCGCTGCGCAGCGCGGATTTGAACAAATTGACGCCTATTGAAGCGATGGTGCTCCTCGCGGCCTTGCAGAAGCAGTTGTCGTGAAGCTGCGGCCCCGGCCGCCGCCTGATACCGCAACGCACGCATCGCAACACCGCCCTTCCTGCAACGTGCCCCTGTGAAAACTTCCCGCGAATTGGTGGTTGTAAACTGCGGCGGCGGGCTTCTAGACTCGTCACAGCGATGCGCGTACTGGGGATGATGTCAGGCACTTCTGCGGACGGCATTGATGCCGCCCTGGTGCGCATTTCCGGCGCGCCCCCGAACATCGCGATTGCGCTCGAAGGCCATCATCATGTGCGCTTCCCGCCGCGCGTGCGCCAGGCGATTCTGCGGCTTGCCAATGGCGCGGCGACCTCGACCGCCGAAATCAGCCAGCTCAATTTTCTGCTCGGCGAGGAGTTTGCCGCGGCGGCGCTCGCCGCTTGCAAGCGCTGGCGCATCGCGCCGCACAAAATTGCGCTCATCGGCTCGCACGGCCAGACGATTTTCCACCAGGGCGCACCGGCGCGCTTTCTGGACGCGCGGCGCGTGGCTTCAACCTTGCAGATCGGCGAGCCGAGTGTGATTGCCGCGCGCACAGGCATCTCCACCATCGCCGATTTTCGCCCTGCGGACATGGCCGCCGGCGGCCAAGGCGCGCCGCTGGTGCCCTTCGTGGATTACCTGCTGTACCGCAGCGGCAAGCTGGGGCGCGTCGCCCTCAACATCGGCGGCATCGCCAACGTCACCGTGATTCCCGCCGCCGCGCGGCCCGGCGACGTGTTCGCCTTCGATACCGGGCCGGGAAACATGATCGTGGACGCGCTGGTCGAGCACATCAGCAAGCGCCGCGCGTCCTATGATCGTGATGCGCGCATCGCCCTACGCGGCGCCGTGATTCGTCCTTTGCTGGAGGCCATGCTGCGCCACCCCTATCTGCGCAGAAAACCGCCCAAGACCGCGGGGCGCGAGCAGTTCGGACTCGACTACGCGGACGAATTGTGGAAGTGGGCCGGGCAACGGCGCGCGCGCCCGCAGGACTTGGTGCGCACGGCCACAATCTTTACCGCGCTTTCCATTGCTGACGCCTTCCGCCGCTTTATTTTCCCGCGCGTGCGCGTGAACGAATTGATCGTCGCCGGCGGCGGCGCCAGGAATCCGCTCTTGATGGCGCAATTGCGCGCGGCCCTGCCGGGCGTCGAGATCATCGAATCGGCGCGCTTCGGCGTCCCGGCGGAAGCAAAGGAAGCGCTGGCGTTCGCGGCCCTGGCCTACGAAGCATTTCACGGGCGCGCGAACAATTTGCCATCGGCCACCGGCGCGAAGCGCAGCGCAATCCTCGGAAAGCTGGTGCATGGCCACGCGCGCTAAAATCCCGCCGCAGCGATTTCGCGCGATCGCGCTGACCGTCGCGCTCGCCTGCGCCGCGTTGGTTCCCGCCGGTTGTGGCCCGGCCCAAACCTCCGCCGACGCGGGCACCGTGAATTTTCTGATCGAAGCCGCGCCCACCAACCTCGACCCCCGCATCGGCGCCGACGCCTATTCGGAACACATTGATGGCCTGATCTTCTCCAGCCTGCTGGCGCACGACGCCAGGATGAACGTGATTCCCGACCTCGCGCAATCGTGGGACATGCCTGACCCGCGCACCTATATCTTTCATTTGCGGCGGGGCGTGCAATTTCACGATGGGCGCCCGCTCACCTCCGCCGACGTGAAATTCACCTTCGATTCCATTCTTTCCGGCGCGCTGAAGACCACCAAGCGCCAGGCCTACAAACTGGTGACCTCCGTCGAAGCCCCCGACGACGCCACCGTGATCTTTCACCTGAGCGAGCCCTACGCTTCCCTACTCTGGAACCTCACCTCTCCGGCCATCGGCATCGTGCCGCGCGGCTCGGGCGCGGAAACGTCAGAACATCCCATCGGCACCGGGCCTTTCCGGTTTGTCAGCTCCGCGACGGACGAGGACATCGTGCTCGACCGCAACGAAAACTATTTCGGAGACGCTCCCAAAATCGCCCGCCTGCGCCTGCGCATCGTGCCGGAGGCCATCGTCCGCGCGCTGGAGCTGCGCAAAGGCTCCGCCGACGCAACCATCAATTCCCTCACGCCGGACATGGTCCTGGCCCTCGGCAAAGAGCGCGGCATCAGCGTGACGCAAGGGCCCGGCATCGCGTTGGCGTATCTCGCCTTCAATTTCGACGATCCCATTCTCGCGAAGCGCGATGTGCGCCAGGCGCTCGCCTATGCCACCGACCGCGCCACCATCATCAAGTACTTACTGCGCGGGCAGGCCCGCCCCGCCGCAAGCCTGCTGCCGCCGGACCACTGGGGCTACGATGGCGACGTGCAGCAATACGATTTCGACCCCGCGCGCGCCGAAAAACTACTGGACGCGGCGGGCTATCCGCGCGGGCCGGACGGCGTGCGCCTGCATCTGACGCTGAAAACTTCGACGGATGAATCCACGCGCCTGGTAAGCGAAGCCATCGCCGACCAGTGGAAGCGCGTCGGCGTCCAGCTCGAGCTGCGGCCCCTGGAGTTCGCAACGTTCTACGCGGACGTCACCCGCGGCAGCTTCCAGATTTATTCGCTGCGCTGGGTGGGCAATAACGATCCGGACCTCTTCGAATCGGCCTTCAGCTCGAAGAAATTTCCGCCCAGCGGCTCGAATCGCGGACACTACCGCAATCCCCAGCTCGATTTGCTGTTGGACCAGGCGCGCGTGGAGATGGATCAGGCGAAACGCAAGGAATTACTGGCGCGCATTCAGGAAATCGTGGCGGTGGATGAGCCTTACATCAACCTATGGTACGTGGATAATATCTGCGTGCATCGCGACCGTCTGGCTGGAATCGTACTGCAGCCGGGCGGCGATTACGATTTTCTCGATTCCGCCTACCTGAAATAGGCCGCGCCGCCGCGCATCGTGGAGCAAAATTCCTGCTTAAACCTCAGGCGTGCAGCGCTCTCTGGATATCGCTTTCGGGGATGGCGCCTTCGCGCGCTATGTTCCAGTGATGCCCGTCCACGCGCACGATGGTCGAGGCCAGCACCCCGCCTGTATCGCCCGCGTCCAGCACCAGCGGCAAGCGGTCGCCTAGCTGTTTCACGATTTGATTCGCCGCGGTGCAGGAAGGAAAGCCGGAAAGGTTCGCGCTGGTGCCGGTGATCGGTCCGCCGACCGCTTCGATCAGCGCGGTGGGCACCGCCATATTCGCCCAGCGCAGCGCGACGCGCCCGGTGTTCCCCGTAACCTTCAAGGGCAAGCGATGCGTGGCTTCCACCACCAGGGTCAAAGCGCCGGGCCAAAATTTATGCGCGAGGACCATAAATGCGTCCGGCACCTCGCGGATCATGGTAACCGCTTGCTCGATGGAGTTCACCAGGATGGGCAGCGCCTTGGTTTCCGGCCGCCCCTTCACGCGAAATACCGCTTCGATGGCTGCCAGGTTAAACGGATCGACGGACAGCCCGTAAAACGTGTCGGTGGGCACGGCGACCACCTGGCCGCGCTTGATGAAGCCGGCCGCGTAATCCACCACGCGTTGCTCCGGGGTTGTAGCTGAAATTTTCAGGACTTCGACAGGCAAGTGTTCACTCTAGGCGGGTTGCGCCCCAGGTTCGCTTGGGAAGCTACCATAAGCTCCGCGACGGAGGCAAGGCGCGGATTGAAACACGCGGGTTGTCCGCCGAGTCCACGGAAGGAATCGTATCGCCGGCCGCACCCAGAAACCACGGCCCGCCCGCGGTCCGCTACCGCCTTACCGCGCGGCCGCCGCGAGAGAACTCGACGGCGGCAGGGGCGTTTGTTAGGCTTGCAGCATGGTGGAGCACTTGACGGCCGACCTCATCACCAGCCGCGAGAATAAATGGCTGAAGATGTTTCGCGCGGCCCTGCGCGGCACCGGTCCGGCGCGCGAAGACCCGATCGGCGTCGAAGGGCCGAAGCTCGTGGAAGACGCCCTGCGCTCCGGCCTGCAGGCCGAGGCGCTGCTGGTGAGCGACGCGGGCGAGCCGGACCTGGAGCGCATCCTGCGCGCGGCCAGCGAAAGTGAAGCAGGAATCCCGCGCTCCCGGGTTCTGCGAACCACGGACAAGCTGTTTGCATCCGTTGCCGCCACCGAAGCGCCGCAAGGCGTGGCCGCGCTATTCCATCCGCCCGCATGGCAATTTGACGACATCCTGCGTGGCGTGGCCTCGGCGGACGGAGCCTTCAGCGGCGCTGCTCCGCTCGTCATCGTAATGGCCGCGGTGCAGGATCCCGGCAATATCGGCACGGTGGTGCGCTCCGCCGAGGCTTTTGGCGCGACGGGCGCTGTGGCCACGCGCGGCAGCGCCGATCCGTGGTCGCCGAAAGCGCTGCGCGCCTCGGCTGGCTCTGCGCTGCGCTTTCCCGTGCTGCGCGGCATGGCGATTCCAGTGCTATTGGCGCAGCTTCGCGTGGCCGGCGTAAAGATCGTCGCGGCCAGTTCGCACACCGCAGAATCATCCAGCCCGGCCGCGCACGCGGCGACGGACCTGCGTGATGCGGTGGCCATCTTTATCGGCGGCGAAGGCTCCGGCCTGCCGCACGAAATCGAACACTCCGCCGACGCGCGCATCTCCATCCCGATGCACGCCGCCGTCGAGTCGCTGAACGCGGGGGTGGCGGCCTCGATCGTGTTGTATGAGGCCGCGCGGCAGAGGAAAAGCTTCACCGCCGATGCACGCAGATAAACGCAGATGAGAACGAACCTGATTCCGCCGCCCGCGCAGCTACGATCCCGGCAGCAAATCGCGGCCAAATCCCATCGAAGGATGCACGCCGCCGATACAACTCCTCGCGGCGATTCTCCATCGCATTGCCTTTATCGGTGTTCATCTGCGTTCATCTGTGGTGCCCTTGAACTGACCTAATTCCATGGGACTCTTCCAAAGCTTCCAACCCGAAGAAGAATCGCAGGCCGGGCGCCCGCTCGCCGACCGCATGCGTCCGCAATCGCTCGACGAATTCATCGGCCAGGAAGATTTGCTGGGGCCGGGCAAACCCCTGCGCGTGCAAATCGAGCGCGACGATTTAAGCTCGATGCTCCTGTGGGGCCCTCCGGGCTGCGGCAAGACGACTCTCGCGCGCATCATCGCCCACACCACAAGGTCGGAATTCATCCCCTTCAGCGCCGTGCTTTCCGGCATCAAGGAAATCAAGGAAGTAATGGCCCGCGCGGAAGCCACGCGGCGCTACGGCCGCCGCACCATCGTGTTTGTGGACGAAGTGCATCGTTTCAATCGCGCTCAGCAGGATGCCTTCCTGCCGCACGTCGAGGCCGGAAATATCCTGCTGATTGGCGCCACCACCGAGAATCCCTCCTTCGAAGTGATTGCTCCGCTGCTTTCGCGCATGAAGGTGTACGTGCTCAAGGCGCACACGCCGGAACAGATCGTCACGCTGCTCGAACGCGCCCTCGCGGATCCCGTGCGCGGACTGGGAAAGGAAAACGTCGCGGCCAATCTGGAAATCCTGCATCGTATCGCCATCCTGGCCAATGGCGACGCGCGCGCTGCCTACAACACGCTCGAGGCCCTGGTCATGGGCACCGCGCCCGGCCCGGAGGGCAGGCGCGTGCTCACGCAAGCGCTGCTCGAAGACGTGTTGCAGCGTAAGCTGCTGCCCTACGACAAATCCGGCGAAGAGCACTTCAACCTTATTTCCGCGCTGCACAAATCCGTGCGCAATTCCGATCCGGACGCCTCGCTCTACTGGCTCGCGCGCATGCTCGAATCCGGCGAAGATCCCCTGTACATCGCGCGGCGCCTGGTGCGCATGGCCAGCGAGGATATCGGCCTCGCGGAGCCGCACGCCGTGCAAGTCTCCATCGCCGCCATGCAAGCCTTCGAGCTGCTTGGCCCGCCCGAAGGCCACTTGGCCCTCGCGCAGGCCGCCGTCTATTTGTCGCTCGCGCCGAAATCCAACGCCGTGTATAAAGCCTACGGCAAGGTGCAGGACGACTTGCAGACCACCATGGCCGAGCCGGTGCCGCTGCACATTCGCAATGCCGTCACCGGACTGATGA
Source organism: Candidatus Acidiferrales bacterium (assembly GCA_049300435.1). Lineage (GTDB taxonomy): Bacteria > Acidobacteriota > Terriglobia > Acidiferrales > UBA7541 > Palsa-295. Next base: position 13,419 of record JBAQJS010000030.1, read on the forward strand.
AAAATATCGGCTACGGCCAGGGCTATCAGTACGCGCACGACGCGGAGGAAAAAGTCACGGACATGACCTGCCTGCCGGAAAGCCTCGCGGGGCGCACCTATTACCGTCCCACCGATCAGGGATTCGAAGCGCGCATTCGCCAGCGCCTCGAAGAAATTCGCCGCATTCAGAAAAAGCCAGCGGAGCCAAAAGAAAAGTGATGCGCGCGCCCAACCACACCGCGCCGCTTCCGGCCGGCCCCGCCGCGCGAAAGAAATTCTCCAGTCCCCTGCTGCTGCTCGCCGTCTTCTGCGCGGTTTTGATCCCCGCGCTGGGGCTGGCCGAGATAAAGCAAATTGCCGTGTTCGATCAGGACGTGCAGGCCTTCGCCATCTCCCCGGACAATCACGTGGTGTACGCCGTCCAGCGCATGAAGCGCATCAAAAAACTGATCGTGGAGCACGACGATTTCTGGGTGGGCGATATTGACGGAAAAAAGCGCAAAATTATTGACGGCGATAAATTCACACCGGTGCCCTTCGCTCCCGACGAAGAGCCCAGCGACCCCGGCGACTCCAAGCACCCGCCCCTGCCGCACCAGCACAGCTACCAGGTGGATACGCTCACCTGGTCTCCGGACAGCAAGCGCATCGTCGTAAAAATGGACACCTCCGAACTGGCGCAACCGCGCGGCAGCATGGTGCAGCAGCTCGACGAACAGCAAACCGTGCGCCCCAATACCATTCTCTATCTGATGGATGCAGACGGGCGCGAAATTTCCATCCAAGGCTCGAAAACCGCCACGCTTTCCGAGGCCTACAATCCCGCATGGCTGGCCGATGGCGTCACGCTCGTCTATCTCTCCAAGACCACCGCGGGCCTGAGCCAGATCAACTCCCTGCGCCCCTCCGACGGGCACAAACGTGTCCTCTTCGACGGCTTCACATTTACGGCCGTGGCCTGGGACACGCAGCGCAATCAGGCCTTCGCCATCGAGCAAAATACCCGCGGCGCGGGCGCGCCCAAGCTCATGCAGTTGAATATGACCGAAGAGAGAGTCACGGAACTGGGCACGGTGGATGACTACGCGGGATTTCTCACCCCGTCTCCCTCCGCCAGAAAGATCGCCTACTTCAAGAATGGCGATACGCTCGTAGTGCAGGACGTGGTGGGCAATGCCCCGCCGGTGATCGTTCGCGTGGCCATCGGCGAATTTCACTGGTCGCGCGACGAGCAGCACATCCTGCTCAAACGGGGCCAGCCGCAGGAATCCAGCGACTTGGTGTGGGTGGGGATTTACGACGGACAATTCGTGCCGTTCTTTCACGGCCTGGAATTTCACGCCTTCGCCATTTCGCCGGACGGCGAAACGGTGGGCGTCACCGAGCCAGGCAAGCGCGCGCTGGTGATGTACAGCTTGCGCTGACCCTGCGGCCGAAGGCGCGCCGCCTCCGCCGTTACGCTCCCGCGTCTCCCGGCGCCACTCGAATCCGCCGCATGTGCTCCTTCAGAATGCAGGCGTCCATCATGACGAACAAGCCGGCGCGCCGCGCGCGCTCCGCCGCTTCCTCGTGCATCACTCCTTCCTGCATCCACACGCCGCGCGCCCCGATGCGGATCGCCGCATCCACAATCTCCGGGACGAACTCCGAGCGCCGGAAAATGTCCACGATGTCCACCTTCGCCGGGACATCCTCCAGCCGCGCATAGGCTTTCTCGCCCAGCACTTCGCTTTCGTTTGGATTCACCGGAACGATGCGATAGCCCGCAGATTGCAGATATTCGCTCACGCCGTAGCTGGGCCGGAACTTGCGGTGGGAAAGTCCCACCACGGCGATGGTGCGGCTGCTGCGAAGAATTTCCGCGATTGGATCGCTGCCCGCCGCCCCTTGCACACCACCGGCCGGAATCGGACCTGCGCCGGAATTTCCCGCGGGCGGCGTCATTAGATTTCCCGGGAGTCGCCTTCCAGAAATTGCCGTATCGCCGCCTGCGGCTCGCGCGGCCCCACCTCGCGTGCG
>JBAQJS010000031.1:0-2999 GCA_049300435.1 Candidatus Acidiferrales bacterium
AGCGAATGCACCAGGTGCGCCGCTGGCGGCTGTGAGCGCTGCCCCGGCCTCGCCCGGCGGAGGTTCCGCTGCGGCTGCGCCCTCATCTTCTCAGCCACAACTGCCAGAGCTGGAAGTAAGCCCGTCGCCCGCTGCTTCGCCTGCGTCCTCCGCGCCGGGTTCCGCAGTGCCGGGCGGCGCTCCCGACGCGCCGGTCCCGGAAATCAATACGCGCACGGCGCCGGTCGCTTTGCAATCGCACGCAAACCTGGTGCCGGTGAGGGTGGTGGTACACGATGCCACCGGACACGCGGTGGAAGGCTTGCGCAAGGAAGATTTTCAGGTGCGGCAGGACGGCAAAGTGCAGTTCATCACGCATTTTGCGGTGGAGATTCCCGGCGCGCAGCAAAGCCAATTGGCGAGCGCCGAGGCGATCGCGCCGCCCACCGATTCGACCGCGAATTCGTCAGCGGCCACGAATGCGGGTCGCGCCGCCAAACCAGCGCCGGGCACGGGCGCCCCCGGTAAACTGACCATGCCCACGCACTTCGTGGCCATGCTCTTCGACGACGCGCATTTGAGCGTCGGCGACCTGACCCGCGCAAAACTGGCCGCGCTGAAATTCATCGCTACTTCGGTGAAGCCCAATGAACGCCTGGCGCTTTTTACCATGTCCGGGCGTTCGCAGGTGGATTTCACCGACGATCTCGAGAAAGTCCGCAACTCGCTGCGCAACCTGATTCGCACGCCGATCGGCGCGTTCGATCCCGAGTTTGAACACGACTGCCTGCAAATCACCTATTACCAGGCGGATTTGATTCAGAATCAGAACGACCAGCAAGCCCTGGCCGCGGCGCTTTCCGACGCGGCGGCCTGCGCCTCCAGCGCCACGACCGCGCAACAGCAGGCGCAGGAGGCGGCCATGACCGTCAGCAGCACGGTGACGCAAGTGCTGCAGGCCGGATACCTGAATACCCAGTATGCGGTGATGCGTTTGCAGGAAGTGGTGCGCCGGGTGGCCGCGCTGCCCGGGCAGCGCAGCATCGTGCTGGTTTCGCCGGGGTTTCTGACGCCGACGTTCGAGTACGATGTGTCGGAGATCATAGACCGGGCCAACCACACCAACGTCTTCATCAATTCGCTGGATGCGCGCGGCTTGTACACCGTGGATCCCCTCGGGGACGTCTCGCAGGAGATACCGGTGCGGGCGAGCCCCGCGACTACCGGACTTTCCCTGCAATACCGCACCGCGCAGGAGTTTGAGCAATCGCAGGTGCTTTCCGAGCTGGCGTATGGCACCGGCGGCTTCTATTTTCGCAACAACAACGACCTGGACGCGGGATTTCGCATTACCGCCGGCGAGCCGGAAGTTTCCTACCTGCTGGCGTTCGTTCCGGAAAATTTGAAGAACGACGGCAAATTTCACGCGCTGAGCGTGAAGCTGCTCATCAAGGAAAAGTACACGGTGCAGGCGCGGCGCGGGTTCTACGCGCCGAAGCGCGGCGTGACCCCCGAGCAACTGGCGCAGCAGGACATCGAGGACGCGCTGTTCTCGCAGGAGGAGCAGCAGGGCGTGCCGGTGCAACTGCACTTGCAGTATTACAAGACCGATCCGGGGAACGCGAAGCTCTCGGTACTGGCGCACGTGGATCTGAACCACGTCGGCTTCGAGAAAGCGCAGGGCCGCAACTGGGACGATCTGACCATCGTCACCGCGCTGTTCGACCGCAACGGAAATTTCATCACCGGGATGGAAAAGACTTTGGAATTGCGCCTGAAGGATGCGACGCTCGAGCGGCTGGACCAGACCGGCGTAACCCTGAACACCAATTTCGACGTGAAGCCGGGCGGCTACCTGGTGCGCCTGGTGGTGCGCGATAAAAGAGCCGCGCAGCTATCGGCGCGGAACGGCGTGGTGGAAATTCCGTAGGCGGATATTGCGGTGGCGCGCTGCCGGGCGGGCGTCCCGCGGCGGGAAGGTGAAAATGAGCAAACGAAGCGCGTCTACAAAACTGATCATTTTCTGTTTGTTCATCGCCGCGGGCGCCTTGGGCTGGCGCGCGCTGGTGGCGCCGCAAATTGCCCGGGCGCAGCAAGGCGCGGCGCCCCCCGCAGCGGCGCCGGTGGACGCGCAGCAGGAGCAGACCCCGGCCGGCGGAGCCATCAAGGCGGAGACGCGCGAAGTGCGCGTGGACGTGGTGGTGACGGATAAAAAAGGCAACTACGTTCAGGACCTGACCACCAACGATTTTCGGCTGTACGAAGACGAAAAACAGCAGTTCATCAATTCGTTTTCTTTCGGCGCGGATCCCAACGCGCCGGTGCAGGCGCAGCGCCATTACCTGGTGCTGTTCTTCGACAACTCCTCGATGGATCTGAGCGATCAGCCGCGCGCGCGAGCCTCCGCGGGCAAATTTATTGACGCCTATGCGGGGCCCGATCGCGTGATGGCCATCGTGAATTTCGGCGGTTCGCTGCAAATCGTGCAGAATTTCACATCCGATACGGCTCGCCTGAAAGAAGCCGTATCGGGCATTTCCAGTTCCGCTGTTTCGCCGAACGCCAGCGCCTCGAATGGCGGAGCATCTTCCGCCGGCGTGCCCAGCGCAGCAGCGGTAATGCCGGGCATGCAGACCGGGTTTCCGGGAATGGGCAAGGCCGAAGGCGATTTCGGCGCTTATACGCTGCTGCTTTCCATCCGCGAACTGGCCAAGGGCTTAGCCGACGTGCCCGGCAGAAAGAGCCTGGTGCTGTTCACGGCGGGCTTCGCGCTCAGCCCCGAGCGCATGTCTGAACTAACGGCCACGATTGACGCTTGCAACCGCTCAAACGTCGCAGTCTATCCGCTGGACGTGCGCGGGCTGGTCACGCCGCTCTCGCAGATCCCGGGGGGAGGAGCGCTGGACGCCTTGGAAACCTCGGCCCGCCAGTCGCAGAATGCGACCGGCTGGACTTCGGCCGCGCGGTCGAGCGCGCGTGCAACAAGCTATGCGGCGCGGGACTCGGCCGCGGCGCAATAC
>JBAQJS010000032.1:0-29825 GCA_049300435.1 Candidatus Acidiferrales bacterium
CTGGCATTGAAAACAAAGGCTAGAATCGCTCGCTAGGGTTGGACCAGCCGGAACGCTGCCCTGGCTAGGTTTTGACCGAGTACGCCCAAACAGATGGTTCTCCCGCGGAAGCATTGTCGAATCAATGTACTGGATGGTGTTGCATCGACCGGTTGAGCTGGCAGCTTCATCAGTACTCGGCACACAGATGAGCATGACCCGCCGAGGCTGCCGTCAGTGATCGTCCGAGGGTGCAGACGTACCGTCAGACCACTTGGCGACCGGAATCAGAAACACGGTCAGTCGGTCCGGCGCGTCTTCGGATCCTAAAACCGGAGACGCCGGTAAGTTTGCGCCCCAGGCTGCAGGATCCATTAGTGGAGTGAAAATCATCACGTGGGGGCGCCAATTGCCGTCACGGTCGTTCAAGTACGATTGCTTTGACAGCATGTAGCACATCGCGCCGGATTCCAGCGTCGGCAATTCCGTCTTGTCGAAAGCGATCTTGATGTCCTCGAACATTTGAGCTTCCGATCGTCCAGCCAATACTAACTCGGTCTTCTTGATCGTGAGTGGAAGGTAGGTTCGGGCGGCGGCCGGGTTGAAACAGATCGCGGCGCGGAGCTTGGGATTCCAAAAATCGGGATCGTCGCTCCCGGCGGTCCATGATCGTTGCACCATGCACACGAAGCCGTTCTTGCCTTTGACCGCGGTTTCGTAGCCATGCCGTCCGAGAACCATGACCTCGGCATCGCGTGAGATGGATTCCACGGCAGCGCTCCGCGCCAGCTCGATCTCGGCATTTCGCTCCATCAGGTATTGGTCAAGCGGCGCCATGCTGGGATACGGCGTTTTGACCTCCTGTGCGCGTGCCTGCCAGGATGCGCCCAGCATCACAACCACCAGTACAAAGCTTCTTGCTGTCCTCTTCCTGCAAATATTTCGCTGCATTAGTTTCTCCAGAGATGCGGGTTCTTCCCGTGATAAACCGGATGTCCGATCCTGCTCGCCCAGTGCTCCGCCTGGCGCCCAATATAATCCATCTCTGTGAACTCTTGCGAACCATACGTACCGACCACCCTTCTGCTCCCACAACTCCAGCGTCGCCTTACCGGACATTCCCGGCTAGTTTCGGTAAGCGTTCATCGGAATCAGAACAGTTTGCTCCGAAAGCGCTAAGATTCCTTTCCTCTTCTCGCCTTCGCAGCGGTCAGAAGAGTGAAGACGAACCCTTCAGTACTCCCCGTAGCGCCCTCTCACCGAATCCAGGAGCTTCTGCGAGTCGTAGCCGATGCCGTCCTTGAAGACGATTTCGACGTTTTCAACATCGGAGATCTGCTTGGAAGGATCGCCCTTGATCACCACTAGGTCGGCGTTCTTGCCCGCAGCAATCGAGCCAATCCGCTTATCTCTACCTAGATACATCGCCCCGTTCAGCGTGGCGATCTTGATGGCTTCGACCGGCGAAAACCCGGCTTCCACCAGCAATTCGATTTCGCGCTGATCGCCAAATCCCGGCAGCACATCCCCGGCGCCGGTCGGATCAGGTCCCGCAATCAACAAACCGCCCGCCGCCACGAAGGCGCGCTCCATCGCCAGGTCGTGCTTCCAAAGCAACCTCGGGTCCGTCTTGGGCGGCGGCACCGAATCTGGCCGCTGCCGCAACAGGAAAAAATCTTCCCTGGCTTCAGGACTCATCGCATCCAAGGCCTTTTGATTAATTCGCGCATGCCCGCCGTCGCCAAACTCCGCCGCGTCTCCTTCAAATACCGGCAAGGTCGAAGTGATCGCAACGTGCCGCTTCACCAGCGTTGCGATCAACTCCTTACCCTCCGTGGTGTCCGGATCCATGTGCGCGAGCGTATAGTCTCCCTCGCTTTCGCTGCACACATCCGGCTTCTTCCCCGGGTCGAGTTGCGTATTCACGAAGAATCCATGTTCGAGATCGTCAATGCCCAGTTCGGCCGCCTCTTCGTAGGTGACCGAACACAAATGCCCCGTGACTTTAATCCCGCGTCTATGGGCGGCATCAATCGCGGCCTTCAACTCCGCCCGCGTGATGTTCATATACGCTTTGAACGACGTGACCCCGCGATCGGCCCAATATTCCACCAGTTCCCGCGCATCATCCGGACTGGTCAGGTGCGGCATTTGGATGAAATAGCTGTCGGCTCCCTCCAGATAGGGGCCGGTAACGTCCATGTGTGGTCCCGGCAGTTTGCCCGCCTCGATGTCGCGTTTCAGGTTCAGGTCGGCGTAAGGTTCCACGCTTCCGGTGGTGCGCATCGTGGTCACGCCTCCGGCCAGGTACAGGCGCGGAGCGGAAAACGTCATCTGTGGCAAGAGCAGCGGCGGATCGGTCCGCCACTCGCTATTCAGGTTCGGGCGCGCGATATAGAAAAGATGATCGTGCATGCCCACGATGCCCGGGATCACCGTGTATCCGCGGAGATCAAGAACCGTGGTGCCTTCGGCCGCCGCAACGTCCGCGCCGCTCTCTATCGCCGAAATCTTCCCGCCCTCGATCACTACATTCTGATCTTCCACAGCTGCCGCGCCCGTGCCATCAATCACCCGCACATGCGTCAAAACAACCTTGGCGGCGTCCACCCGCACGAACTCTCTGACACTCTTGGAAAGCTCGCCAGTTTGCGCAGCCCCCGGCAGCGAACAAAGAAGCACCGCGAGAACCGACGCAGCGATATGCCGCATGCGCACCCCTCCTGAACGTCGAGGCATTGTACCGGACTTATACCCATCCGCAATCCGCGCTGGGGTTCACGGCTCGGTGAACTCTTGTTCTCCGGCCGCCGCCAAGCAGACCATCACGGCGATCCTTGCGTTCTTCTGTTCTGCGACGGCACGGGGAAGTCAGGATTCGAAGGGAACAGTGGAGGTTCGCTGAGCAACAACGGCTGTGCTTGAAGCTGTTGCGGGCGGATCGGCTACTCGGAAATTAGTTCCATTTGCCGGCTAAACCGTCACCCCAGCAGTGCCCTCAGATGGCCAGCGACGAGGTTCGACGAGACCAAAACACAAATAGTGTCCCGCAGCACCGAATTCCCTCCAAGCGGATCTTGGGCCCGGAATTGGCTTCGCTCAGCGCGCCGCTCGAACGGAATCTCAGCCCAGCGTTCGCAATGTGCGCGGCACATGATAGGATGCCCTCGTGGCTGATTCCGCTTGCGTTCCGGTTTCTGCTTCGGCCGTCTCCAGCACCACGGCTGCTTCGCGGCACTCTGCTCTCGTCCGCGTTACTCACTGGATCATCACCTTGAGCTTTTTTGCCCTGCTCGTCAGCGGAGCTGAAATTGTCGTCTCTCACCCACGCTTCTATTGGGGCGAAACGGGCAATGATTTAACCCAACCGTTGTTCAAACTTCCGATCCCTGCCTCGAGGAAATTGGTGCCCACAGGCTACGCCTACGTGCTCCCAGACCAGAACGGCTGGAGCCGGTATCTCCACTTTCAAGCCGCTTGGGTAGTGGTGCTTACCGGATTACTGTATTTAATCTGGGGCCTGTTTACCCGGCATTTCTGGAAAAACTTGCTTCCGCAAGGCGCCGATCTTACCTGGCGGGAATTCTCCGGCGCCATCGCTAAACATTTGCGCTTCGAGCGGCCGGCTGCGGCGGAGGCTTGGTCGTATAACGTGCTCCAGCGGATTAGCTATCTGTTCGTGATCTGCATCCTGTTTCCCTTCGTAATCTGGACGGGCCTGGCGATGTCTCCGGCGTTCGTTTCCGCGTTTCCGGCGACCGTCAACGTGTTAGGCGGCCAGCAATCCGCGCGCACGCTTCACTTCATCGTCTCCGTGGCTCTCCTGCTTTTCGTGCTCGTCCATGTCGTGATGATTTTCCTGGCAGGATTCACAAGCCGCGTTCGCGCAATGATCACCGGCCGCGCCGCTACGCACCTGGAGCGCACATGAGCGATCTTTCCAGCCGCAAACTCTCCCGCCGCAAATTGATCACCGCCGGCATCGCGGCCACCGCAGGCGTATCAGCCCTGGGCGTGGCCGCCCACCTTGCGCAAAAGTATGGACTGGTGCCGCCCGACCACGGCGGCATCTTCGGCCTCGGCGAAACGCTCACCTATGCTTCGCAGCGGCTCCTGACCAGGCACTCCTTCGCGCGGGAATTCTCTAAGAGCCAGATTTCGCAGCCTCCATTCGCCAACGAAATCGCGCCTCCCACTGACCAATATAAGCGCCTTCAGGCCGGAGGGTTCGCTGATTGGCGGCTCTCGGTCAGCGGCATGGTCGCCCGCCCCGCATCCTTTTCGCTCGATCAGCTTAAGAGCTACCCCTCTCACACCCAGATCACCATGCTGCAGTGTGAAGAGGGATGGTCGTATATCGCCGAATGGGTGGGCGTGCCTTTGTCTCACGTTCTGGATGTTGTGGGAGCCCTCCCCCAGGCCCGATACGTCGTGTATTTCTCGATCGAGCCCGACACCTGGGAAAGCATTGATATGGCCGACGCATTGCACCCGCAGACTCTCGTGACCTATGGGATGAATGGCGGCGAGCTTCCCATGGGCCACGGCGCCCCGCTTCGTCTGCGAGTCCCTCGCCAGGTCGGCTACAAGAACGTGAAATTTCTTACCCACTTGACGGTCACCGACAATCTGAAGAGTTTCGGCAAGGGACTGGGCTCCGCGGCTCCAGAATTCGGCTATGCCTGGTACGGCGGCATCTGACACACCTTTCGGGCGAGTGCGGATTGTGCAGCCGGAATTCCTCGCCAGGTTTACGAACCCAGCGGGACGTTCGCTGAGGAAACGCCCGACGCGCCTCCCGTTTCGTGGAATTTGCGCTGGTAGTATGCAACCGTGATGAAAATCACCGGCACGCCGATCAGCGCCGGCAGTATCCAGAAAATTGTGTACACCTGACTGCGCGCCACCGCGGGAAACAGCCGCGCAGCGCCGAACACCAGGAAGGCCGTGTAGCCGGCTATGCCCGTCGCGATCATTGAGCTGAGATGCTCATACCACCAGTGCATCCGCGATTGTGGACCCCGCAGCAAGTAACGCAAATTGCCGCCCGCAACGAACGGGCCAATCGGACTCAGCGCAATCAGCGGCCCGCTGCGATATGTAATTCCCAGGACGAGCACGGTCAAACCACCGACGAATACCAATACGTTGAGCGCCAGACTGAACGGCGTGCGCATCGCTTTCGGCTCGCGCTTCGTCTCCACCGCCCAAATTCCCTGCCAGCCCGCCGCCAGCGTGAGCCCCGCCAGATAGGCCAGGAAGGTTGCAAAAACGCGTTGCCCCCGCAGAAAATGCGCGAGCTCTGCCGGCGAAAGCGGCCGCGCGATCCGCCGCACCGCTAGAGGAATGGTGAAAGCGAGGCCGCTCATAGTGAAGGCCGTCACCACCACCACGGACATGCACGCCACATAGCACCATCCGGCGCGGATGTGCGTCCTACCGCCCTTGCGAGCGATTGCCGGAATCCAAAATAGTATCAGCGCCAGACTGCCTGCGGCCACGTGCACCCACCGCAGCCACTGAAACAGGATTGCCATCGCGATTCTCCTTTCGCATTCGCGCGCGCACTCTGCGCATGGATTCCTCGCACCAGGTGAGCCAGCCCTGATGAGCGTGCTCTCCCATGCGCAGAGTCAGATGCTGGTGGAAAGCAGCCAGGGAAAGACCGTCCGGAAATCCGGGGTCGCCCTGGGACCATTCCTTTTCCTTATTTTTCATCGCCTCCAGGCGCCCCGCCCAGCGAGTGTGCAGTTGCTCCAGAAATCTCAATGTGTGCGCCAGATCGCCGAGCTCATCCATCAGGTAGATCTGCGCCAGAAAGGTATGCCGCATATCCTCAAACTGCGGCTCGCTCCGCAGCCACGCGCCCAGCTCTTTGCGCCCGCTTGCCGTGATCTCATAGACGATCCTTCCAGGCCCGCGCTTCGAGGCCGCGCGGCGCGATCGTAGCAGCCCCTTCTTCTCCATCCGTTTCAGGCTGGGATAGACCTGGCTCAGCTCGGCGGCCCAGAAATGCCCGACCCCGTGGTCCAGGATGCCCTTCAAGTCGTATCCGCTCGCAGGCTCGCGCAGCAGCCCCAGCAATATTTGTTCGAGACTCACGCCCCACCATATAACTCATTATATAAATGTAAATCCTTTTTCCTGGCCCCGGCGATCCCCCGCTTTCTGCAATCGTTCGAGGAAAACGCTGCTCAGCGGAGCGCCTGTGCGACACTCAGGAGCATGGCGGTGACCAGCATCGGTCGCAAGCGTTACTGACCCAACTTCCCAGAAGCGGACTTATGACTCGAAATAGCTCCCAGTTAGCTCGTAATCCGCCCGCAATCGACGATAAGCTCCAAATGGGATTTCATACTTCCCCCAACGAGAGTTCGGAGAGTCTGCGAGATTTCGCCGATTAGCATTAATCATGCATGTGGACTACTACCGAGTGGTCTGGTCCACAGTGTGAAAGCTGGCAGCGAGATTCGGGTTCACTTTTCGGGTGGATGAGTTTCCAGACCGCAAAGAGCCACAGCAAATGTGATTTTCCTTGATTTAGGAAGTGAGTGCTTCCAATATAGGGACATGGAAGGGTCGATCTCGCCAGTGCTCCCTCAATCGAATCCCCGCGGCCGCCCGCGCGAGTTCGACATCGACCACGCTCTGGACAAAGTGATCCCCATATTCTGCGAGCGTGGTTTTCATGGCGCATCTCTTAACGATCTTTCGGAAGGTATGCAGTTAACCCAAGGCAGCATCTATAAGGCTTTTAAGGACAAGCGAAGCGTGTTCCTGGCCGCACTGGATCGCCAAGAGACTTTATATGGTGCGAAGCTTCGGAAAATTGTCGATCGAGCCAAGTCCGGACACGACAAACTCCGCGCCGCGCTGTTGTTCTATGTAGAACTGTCACTCGGCGCGGAGGGCATGCAAGGGTGTCTCGTGGTCACCACCGCAGTCGAGCTGGCGTCCACCGATTCAGACATTGCGGAACGCGTCCGCTCTTCGTTCCATCGCCGCCAGAGATTCCTAGCAACTCTGATCCGGCAAGGCCAAGAAGACGGGTCAATCGCGAGACTTGTTAATCGTGGGGGGACAGCCTGGCTCATGCTTTTTCTGTTTCAAGGACTACGCGTTGTGGGTAAAACCCGCGTGACACGCAAAGAGTTGTTAGCTGTGGTGAACGTCGCGATGAAGACGTTGGGCTAGTCCTGTCCCTTTAGGGAGTAATGATCCTTTTCTACTACGGAGTCTGGAGATCACTGCAATGAAGGCTATTCAGTATCGTTCACCAGGGGGACTTTCGAACCTCAACATAGCTCAAACCGAGGATCCAGGGACACCTGCTGCGGGCGAGATCCGGGTCAAGATACATGCCTGTTCTTTGAACCGTCATGATTACAACGTCGCGCTTGGCGTTCTGCCGGTGGAAAACGGAAGGATCATGATGTCGGATGGCGCCGGTATCGTCGAAGCAAAAGGCACTGAAGTCGTTGGCTATGCCATAGGGGATCGCGTCGTTTCCACATTCTTCCCGGATTGGCAACAAGGAGATGCGCCGCTGGCAACATTCGCGCGGACGAGTGGAGACGGTCTCGATGGGTACGCGGTTGAGGCGGTTGTCCGACCGGCAAATTGGTTTACCCACGTTCCACGAAATTGGAGTCTAGCCGAAGCGGCGACGTTACCGACGGCCGGCTTAACGGCATGGCGCGCCCTTGTGGTCGAGGGGCAGCTACGAGCTGGCCAAGATGTGTTGGTCCTAGGGACTGGCGGCGTGTCGATCTTCGCCCTTCAATTCGCCAAGCGGATGGGCGCGCGGGTCATTGTGACTTCTTCATCCGACGAAAAACTGGAACGCGCGGTGGGCCTCGGTGCTGATTTCGGCGTAAATTACCGTCGGCAGGAGAACTGGTCCGAAGCGGTCTTGGAACTGACCGAAGGCCGCGGCGTCGATCTAGTCGTTGAAACCGCTGGCCCCGGCACTCTACCGCAGTCAATTAAAGCGACGCGCATTGGGGGACGGATTGTCCTCGTTGGCGTGCTGACAGGGCTCTCCGGCCAAGTTCCGACTCTCGCATTGATGGGGAGACAGCAAACACTGCACGGAATAACTGTAGGTAGCAGATGCCATCAGATTGAAATGATCCGAGCCTTGAACGCAATGGATTTGCGCCCGGTGATCGACGCCACGTATCCCTTCGCAAGAATCGTGGAGGCGTTTCAGTTCCAGGAAAGTGGTCGGCATTTTGGAAAGATCTGTATCGAATCCTGAAGACCGATGGCCATCTGCTGAGTGTAGAGCGTGAGGAAAACAAAGGAGCGTTTAAATATGCACATAAGACAACTGCTCGCCTTGCTCGCGCTGAGTTGCTCAGTCGGATCTGTCGGAGGTGACTTTGGGAAGCCGCGGGACTCGATGCCCAATCAACCTATCCTCGGTCGTCGGTCAGCGCCCTTGCTTACGGTGGATGGGCTGACGTTCAAAGATCTCAATAGGAACGGCAAACTTGAACCCTATAAAGACTGGCGGTTGTCTGCAGACGTCCGAGCCGCCGACCTGGTCCAGCGCCTGAGTCTTGAAGAGTTGGCGGGGCTGATGGTACACGGCACACTGCCCAGCGGTGGTCCGCTGGCGCCGCTTGGTGCCGGCAAGGAATATGACCTGGTGAAGGTGCGACGGAGCGTCGAGGAAGACCACGTTAACAGCTTCATTACTCGGCTGAATGGGAGCGCTGAGGCCCTTGCCAAGCAGAACAACGAAGTACAGGCGATTGCCGAGTCTTCGCGCTGGGGCATTCCTGTAACTATCTCCTCTGACCCGCGACATCACTTTGAGCAAGTGCTGGGCGCAAGCATGCAGGACCGAACATTCTCTAGTTGGCCGGAGCCTCTTGGGTTCGCGGCGTTGAATGATCCTGAACTCACTCGCCGATTCGCGGATGTCGTCCGCCAGGAATATGAGTCGGTTGGCATTCGCGAGTCGCTCGCGCCGCAAGCCGATCTGGCCACGGATCCGAGGTGGGCACGTGCCAATGGAACCTTCGGCGAAGATGCCGAGACTGCAAAGCGCATGGTTGAAGCCTACGTAAGTGGAATACAAAATGGTGCGGATGGATTGAACTCAGGCAGTGAGATCGCCGTGGTGAAACATTGGGCAGGCTATGGGGCGGCAAAAGATGGTTGGGACGGTCATAACTACTACGGTCGCTACGCCGAGTTTTCCGGACACAGCTTCGAGCAACATCTAATTCCATTCACGGGCGCCTTTGTTGCTCACGTAGGTGCCGTGATGCCGACCTACTCGATTTTGCAAAACGTAGTTATCGACGGGAAGCCTTTAGAACAGGTAGGAGCCGGATTTAACAGTCAATTGCTGAGCGATTTGCTGCGGCGGCAATATGGATTTCGCGGCGTCATTCTAAGCGACTGGGCGATTACCAATGACTGCCCGGAGGCATGCCGCAATGGCGCGAGCGGCGGGACTAAGCCCACTCCGCAGGACATCGGCATGCCCTGGGGAGTGGAAGAACTGACGAAGGCGCAACGCTTTGCAAAAGCCATCAATGCGGGCGTGGATCAGATTGGCGGAACAGAACAATCGAATGTCATCGTGGAGGATGCTCACAATGGATCGATCTCGGAAGTGCGGGTCCGTGAAGCGGCGCCCGTATTCTTCTACAGAAGTTCGAGCTTGGTCTCTTCGAACAGCCATATGCGGACGAGACTAAGGCCGCAGTGATCGCCGGTAGCAAAGATTTTGTGCACGAGGGACAAGCTGCTCAGGCCCACGCAGTTGTTCTGTTGGAGAATAAACGTGTCGTCTCAACGGGCCAGCCTTTGCTACCGGTCGCTCAGAAGAACAAGAAGGTCTATCTGTATGGCGTAGCCGCCAAGGACGCCGAGGACGCCGGATTTATCGTGGTAACGGATCCCGCGCAGGCGGATATGGCGATCATTCGTGCCCCTGCGCCCTTCGAAAGTGAGCATCCGAACTTCTTCTTTGGATCAAGGCAGCACGAGGGAAGGCTCACGTTCACGGAAAAAGATGCAGCTTATGTTGAACTCGCGCGAGTGGGTCCGATAGTTCCAACCGTATTCCTGACCACGCTTGAGCGGCCGCTGATCCTCACCAACGTGCGCACGTACGCAACTGCTCTGTTGGGTGATTTCGGCATTTCGGACGAGCCGCTGCTCGCTCTGGTTACAGGTAAGCTCTCGCCCGACGGGCATCTTCCCTTCGAATTACCTTCTTCGGTGGAGGCGGTCAAACAACAAAAAAGTGATCTACCGCACGACTCGCAATCCCCGCTGTTTCCCTTCGGATTCGGGTTGCACTACGTGGCATCAAAGTGACCCACCGTTTCGTTATGGATGGATGGTCAGAGCACAGGAGTCATCCATAAACGGGTTTCTCGTGGCTTTACTCCCGGTTTGTCGGCGATGCGGAAGCCGTCAGCGGCACTTTCACGGGCCAGATACGGGGTTCGAGGACATGCCGATTGAGCACTAGGATTGGCGGATCCGGTTGTTACCCGTGCCGCTGAAGACCCCACGTGCACCGGACGCGCGTTTGTTAATGCCGCCCTTTGCCGCCTCGTATTTTTTTAAGTTCGCTCGCGTCAAGCAGACATGGCGGAAGCGTGTGGGAGTGGAATTAACACTACTTTCAAGAGTCCCAGTGTTTATCGGCGTTGCAGCCCACTCACTTCAGACAATCGGTACCAATCGGTACTGTGGCAGGGCGGGTGCGCATCCCACCAACTAAACGTTTTCGGAATTATCTTCACCTCGCTGGTATTCGGTCCCACGAGGCTCCATAGTGCGCTCGCTCAGGGAATCATAGATTGGTGGGTTGCGCAAAAGAGTGGTGACCAGCATCGCCGCAAAGCATCCTCCCATCATGGGGAGAAGCATCGTAACGTTTCCGGTCATCTCGGTTACGAGCACGATTCCGGTGAGCGGAGCGCGCACAACTCCAGCGAAGAAGGCCGCCATTCCCACCACCGCAAACGCCTCCGGCTGAATGTGCAGACCCGAAAATAGAGAGTGGCACGCGAGCCCGAAAAAAAGACCAAGCTGCGCTCCCAACACCAACAGCGGAGCGAAAAGACCGCCGGGAGTGGCGGCTGCGTATGAGACGGCGCCCAGTCCGAAACGAAGCGAAAATAACAATGGAATCAGCGCAAGCGTGCCTATGCCCTCCAATGTTCGTTGGGTAATTGGATCGCCGCCGCCAACTAGTCCCGGCGCTAACCACGCCAGAGTTCCTACGGCACCGCCAATGAGTGCGGCACGCAGTTCAACCGGCCAGGCGCGCAGCCTATCAGCCGCCGCGATCGCACCGAGGATCGCATGGTTATAGGCGATAGCGGCGAGCCCGGACAATCCACCCAGCACAAAGAACAGAAGCTTCGCTCCGTTGCCAGGAAAAGCCAGAGCGCGGACATGGAAATCCGGAGCGTCACCCAGAAACAGCCGAGCCACCGCAATGGCAGTTGACGACGCACCGAGCGCCACGATGGCGATCCGCGGTTCGAACCGGCGTACCAATTCCTCGAGCACAAAAATCGCGCCGGCGATCGGGGCGTTGAAAGCCGTGGCGAGGCCGGCCCCCGCGCCAGCCGCCAGCAGCACTCTGCAGTCCGGCCAATTGCGCTTGAATATTTTCCCAACCAGATGCGCGACGCTTGCGCCCATCTGTACGCTGGGGCCTTCGCGTCCGAGCGCCAGCCCCGCACCGATGGCGAGCAGGCCGCCGAGAAATTTTACCGGAATCAGAACAGGGGGCGCTTGCGGTGCGCATCCCGCGAGCACTGCTTCGACGTGAGGAATGCCGCTTCCGGACGCGTCCGGGGAGAAACGGCGAACCAGCCAAGCTGCGATAGCCGTTGCCGAGGCGCAGACGGTAACAACGAGGAAAAAACCAGCGACGTTCTGGCCGTGCGTCCAGACAACGAATGCGTCGCGCAAACGGTCCGCGCGCGCAAGCGCCAAACGGAAGATCGCTCCTAGAATTCCCGCAGCCGCACCCGCTATGGGTGCGAGCAGAGCAAGCGCCAACAGACTGCGCATCTGCCCCGCGGTTTCGCTGGCTCGTTCTGGCTTAGAGTTCATCCGCTCCGCTCATCTGGTCTCGAGTGCCGTGCGGATCGCTGAGCGGCAGCAGGGCTGTGGCAATTGACGACTGCTGCGAATGCTTCTTGCTGTGCCTTATTGCACTGCGTTCCAGGTCTTGTCCGGATCGAATTCGGTCATCGCTTTTGCGAGATTGACGGTATCCTTGCCAAGATTCTTCGCGTAGATCACCCCATCCTGATTGACGATAAACGTCTGCACGCCGCTATCGTCGTATTTCGCCGGGTACGCGATGTAGGCGAATCCAGCGGTCGCCTTGCCGTTGACGACATACGGTTTCGCGCCGCCTTTGGCAGCGGAGCCCTGGCTATCGAACCGGTGGAAGTAGTAACCGTAAAACGGCTTGGCGGCATCGGGCGTGAGGGTCAATCCCTCTTCTGTGGCGAATGCCACCAGCGGCCCAATGGGGCTGCGCGGAGATCCTGCCGGGGATTGCCAATACAAACCGTTCTGCTGCCCGCCATCGCTGATGAATTTCTGTGCGTACTGTTTCACGCCACCATGCTTTTCCGCGAAGTACTGCTTCTGGGCCTCCGCCAATGCCCCGCATGCGTCAACGGCCACAATCTCGTCGCGGCCTATGCGACGCGCGATGAGTTCCTCTTTCCCAGCCGCGGCGTCGAAGTACCACTGACCGGCCGCGCTCTTCAGCGGGATTGGGAATGCCTGATTGTCCGCGCCGACCAGGAGCAACTCGCTGCCGTCGCCCAGTTTCCGCCACCGGTTCATCACCTGGTATGCCTGGGCAAATCCGGCCAGCGAAGCCTTGTCGGCAGTCGTGTCCCCGCTGTAAATGATCGCTTTATTCCCTGAGCCAAAGATTGCCAGAACTGCTTCTTGATTGCCCGATTTGGCCGCGTCGAACAGGCCTTTGCCGGCGTCATCTGGCGAAGCAAAGGGTTTCGGACCTGCCTGGGCAGCGGATGGCTGCACCTTGTTGCCGCATCCCCAAATCGAAAACAGCGCCACGGCGCCGGCCATCAGCAATAGGAAACGCAATCTCAAACTCGTACGATTGCGGAGTAACTCGTTCATCTCACTCCTCCGTTCGCTTCGGATTCTCACGCTGCCTCGGTCCAGTCTTTAGCCCTAACGACGTCCGCCTCCGCCCCAACTACGCCCCCCTCCCCCGCCCCAGCCCCCACCACCGCCTCGGCTGGCCCAGCCCTGGGAGCTCGAAGATCTGGACCCCCAGCCGGAGTCGCCACCCGAATGATCGCCCCAGCCGCTGAATGCGGATGATGAGCCGCCGCTGTGGTAATCCGATCCGCTGCTGCCGTGATAGTCCGATTCACTGTTGCTTGGGTAACCGTGTGCGGCACTGGAATTGGAATTGGAGCCCTCCCAGCCGCTCCCCGTGTTCTTGTAGGTATTGCCGTTCGCCGTCGCATACTTGTTGCCGTTTGAACTCTCGGCGGTGCCCACCGTTCCGTTCGCGTCCGAATAATGCTGCGAGTCAACCGTCGTGCCGTCCTTCGACATCGTCGAGCTTCCCCACTGCGAATACGAGTTGGAACCTTGATGGGTTGCGCCGTAGGCCCCCGTGTATGGGTTGTAAGCCTGCCCTACTTTTTGCGTGCCATACGCCGTCGAGGTTGACGCGCCACGCGCGTAAGTCCCTGTGGAGGGATTGTAGCCCTCCGACGCGTGGGCGCTGCCGTAGGCTCCATATGCGGAAGCGCTGGAACCATAGTATCCGCCATGCCAAGCGCTGTTTCCGTAGTAGGCTGAGCCGTGGTAGTAGGCCCCGTAAGTTCCATACCAATGGCAACCCCAAGTGCTATATCCCCAACTGTTGGCCATCATGGCACCGACGGCGATTCCAAGGCCGAACCCAATAACGCCTGCCGCAACCACAGTGCTGGTGGGAGGCGGGACATAGACATACGCAGGAACCACGTACGGGTAGCCATAGACGATTGCCGGGTTGTATTCCGGAACGTAAACGACTTGGGGATTTGTTGGCTGAATCACGATGACCTGCGGTGACTGCTGCACCACTGTAACCTGCGGAGTAGTTTTCAGATTGCCGGCTGCTTTCGCCTTGGTGCGCAACGTCTGGATGGCCGTCATTACCTCGGCCGACTGGTTGTGGTAGTCCTCACCGAGTTGCGACGTCCACGAGAGGTTTGTAGCCATGTTGTTGAGCACGGAGGGAAATTCGGTGAGCGCTTTAACACTCTGATCCCAGCTTTGTTTATCCACGGCTGCCGCCAGTGCGCTCCCGGTCAGCGACTTGTTCTGCTCCAGCCAGTAGCTGGCGATGGCCACTTGGTCAGGAAAGGTAGCCGCGCTCAGGATCTGCGCCACCAGCGCATCCGGGTAAAGAGCGATTGGCGCAACCACGGCCTGCAGCTCCTCTGCCGTTGCCGGCACTCCCTGGCCGGGATAACTGGAGGTCGCGGTGTCGGTGGCTGCGGTTCCCGAACTCTGATATGCCATGCCGGTTGCGACCCCTGGCCCGATGGTCCCAACCAAAACGATGCTTAGCCCAACGGCGAGACTCTGTTTTACCCGCGCTACACCGCGCATATGGTTTCCTCCTGCGAGTATTTACGCTGCCGGGTGATTGCGTCCGGCAACGTTCTGCATTTTGCTTCGCAGATCATCGAAACGCTGTGATGACATCGCTCTTTTGACGTGGAAGCGCAATTCTGTCGCGCATCCTCCGTCCCTCGAACGCTCATCTTGACCCACTCGTACCCAGGGCCCCACGCTATACCCGCCGGTTCCCCGTTATAATTGGCAAAATTAACAGTCCGCATAAGAATTCTAGATCCCGCTGTAGTGCTCCCCGCTAAAACTGGACCCCTCAGTTAGGTAGAATCAGGGCCTCCAAACAGGAGGCAAGATGGGCAGGAAACCACGCATAGCTCGATCCCCGGAAGAGAAGTGGCAAATCGTGCAGGAAGGCATCAAGAGGCGGGCGGCACACCGTTTCGCGCGGCGTCAATCTCTTTAGTTTGCGCGCTTGCGATCGCGGCATCGCGAGGGGCGACGATACCACTACGGTAGTTGCCTTTGCAGTTGATTGTTTTGGGTTTGTCGTCGCATTTGCAGTTCCGGGTGCCGCACTCTCGACTACCTGGGGTTGGCAGGCGAGGGTGCGCGACTGTGGCCCGGACGATGCGTAACAAACTGCAGCGGCGGTACGGGCAGCGCCAGTTGCACTTTATCACGTGCAGTTGTTACCGGCGGCGCGCCTTGCTGGCGAAGGCGCGACAACTGTTCACACTCGCGCGCTGACCGCCTCACAATCCTGTGCACATACCTTTCCTTACACGACAATCCCTGATACATTGCGACCGTGACAAAGCCCCCTGAAAGGTTGCGTGCCTCCCTCGGCAGAGGCTTTCTGTTGAGTGCCATAATAGGTCGCTAAAGCCAATGTCAGACGCGCACGGAAAATATCCACCCGCCAAGGAAGCGGCGGCCGAAGAACGTCACAGACAAAGAAAGATCGTGACGCAGGTTTTACATCTAGAAACAGAGGAATTGTTTATTGGCGCATTACGAACGCTGGGACTAACCGAGGGTTCGCCGGGGTGGGAAGCAGCTCTTAGAACTTGGCGGGATTCCCACTACCGGTACTAACCTTCTTAACATACTGCTCCAAAGCCGCCCACCGGCGCTTCTGCTCTTGGGGGGTGAGCTTAGACAGGTGCTTCTCAAAGACTCCGTGCAACTTAGCAGTTGCCTCTTCCGGCTTCTCAGTGCTTCTTTCCAACTGGGCGGAGCGTGCCATTACTTTCTCCCTGTGAAAACCTGCTTCCTGTTTCGCCAGTATCCGGGAACCATCTGCACATGTCAATAGGCGGGTGCCACACCCTTTCGCGCGGCGTCAATCTCTTCCGTTTGCGCGGTTGCGATTGCGGCATGGCGAGGGCCGATGATACCACTGCGGTAGTTGCCTTTGCAGTTGATTGCTTTTGGGTTTGTCGTTGCTTATGCAGTTCCGGGTGCCGCGCTCTCGACTGCCTGGAGTTGGCAGGCGAGGGTGCGCGACTGCGGCCCAGACGATGCGTAACAAACCGCAGCGGCGGTACGGGCAGCGGCAGTTGCACTTTATTAGTGCAGTTGTTACCGGCGGCGCGATGCGCAGCGGATGCGATTGTGGAGCGAGCCGCCGGGGAAAGGGTTGCGGAGTTTCTGGTAACGGCGGTTTTACGATTTCAACGTGTGGAGTGCGAAGAAGCGGATTGAAAAGCTGAACTACATGCACAGCAATCCGGTGAAACGCGGACGGATGGCGGAGCCGGGATTGTGGGCGTGGAGCGGTTACCGGTTTTATCAGTACGGGGAGAAGAGTGCGTGTATTCCGGATCGCGAACCAAGGTAGGGGTTCGACGAGGCGAGTGTGATGACGCTACGTCTAAACCCGGACCCTTCAAAAACCGAAGAGTCCGGCACCCGGAACTTCAAAGGCTTTCGTTCCGTGGCGCGGAACGGTGCGCCACCCGCCGTGTGGAAGTTGGCTCCGCACGTCCGATCATATCTGACCTCGCGCACCTCTTCAAAAGGTCAGGCAGGGGGCGGTTCAATCGCGGTAAAGTTGCAGGTCGCGCAGCGTCGGATGGTCTCGGCATGTTTGTGCTTCAGTACGGCAATGTCGTGCAAAGTGAGAGATTTGCACCACGGACATCTATTGCCGCGCCCTTTGCCAACGTTCTTGATCCCATGTGAGAAGCCCCAGCCGATATAGCCACAGCCGTCGCATTCCAAGTGGCTTCCCTTGTCGTGATACTTTGAGGCACCGCAATGTGGGCACTTAGATCCCTTAGCCATCACTCGGGCTCCTTTCGGGTCGGAGACTAGCACACTTCTTGCCACGGTACTACTGAGGAACGGTACCGCCGCTCTACTGCAAGCCGCGCCATCGGCCGGTGCCCCACCCGTCGCCCGCGGGCGAGCGTACCACACTCGAAATTCTCACACGTTCGATTGAATGGTTCTGAAGGATAGATCAGACGCCAGGCCAAGTGCGCCATTGCGCCGACGCTCAAAGAATCCCGTGGACTTCCGTTTCGAGCTTGGCGAGGTCTTCTTTACTCTTCGAAATAATTTTTTGGAAACACGCGATACAGTATGTCTTGTGACCCATCGTTCCCGGAACGGCGACCTCAGCACAGTGTTCGCCGGGAGGAATGCTCTCGTGGCAATGCTTGCAGCGTCTTTTCCCAGGCGGTTGCACAATCTTGGAAGCGCCTGCACCACCACCGACTAACGAGGGCGTTTTCCCGCGTGGTGCCATATATTTACTCCTCCCTTTTCTTCAGCCGCCTCGTCAGCGTGTCGAGGACGCTCTTCAAGCTTTCCATCCCTTTTTGAAACTCCTCGGTCCGCATGCCACTTCGTTGGCCGGATTGCCAGCCGAGCGCTCGATCAAGCTCCTTGTTAACCAATTGTACAGCCGCAACAAAGTTATTTCCAGTCACCTGAAGCCCGTACTTAAATGCCAATTCATTTCCGCCGAATCCCAACCCCATCCGGTTAAGCAGAAGCTTTGCGGCGCGCTTCACTTCTTCATTCATCCGGCGCCTCGCCTCTTGGCGCTGACGCTGGGGCACCACGGCAAACTCCTCACTCGCCACAACCCTCCGTAGCGAGGATTCAGCTCGTCCTTTGAGCGCCGTCACAACCGCAGGATCGAGTCCCAGCGATTCAGCATGCTGTGCTAGGTTGGCAATGAGGGCGTCATCTTCAGACGAAATGAACTCCTCTTCAAAGAATTCGGTTACGATTTCACTGTTGACCACCATGGACTCGCCTAATTTCTGCCGGCCTTGTCCGTCCCGAATTTCTGCCGGAGGTTCATCTAGAAGCTTTCCATCTACCAAATCCTCGAAAAAAGCCTTGTCGTCGCGCTCGACGCCGCGGAAATCCGAGAGCTGCTTGTCGATATTTAACCCGATGTGGGTCACGACAAATCCGCGATTGTCTGGATGGTGCGGGTCATTTTGCACAATCACGCGCATGATTCGCCCAACGAATTGAACATACGGCGCAAGCGAGCGAAACGGGCGAAAAATTGCCGCAACGCTCAGGTGTGGGTGGTCAAATCCTTCACCAAGAATCTGAACTTGAACGATACAGTCCAGGACGCCAGCGCGTAGCTTTTGGAGGACCTCACCCCGCTTATCGTCTGGCATTTCGCTGTAAATTTCAGCGGCTTCGTATCCTCGCTCAGCGTAGAGCGACCTGATAGTTTTGGCGTGCGCGACCGAACACGCAACTGCAATCAACTGGTGCCGCGTGCCAGACTCCCGCAACTTCTCGAGTTTTTCGAGGCTCGCGTCCACAATGTGACGGCTGCACTCTGTAGACAACGCAACTCCCCGGCTAAACCAGTGCTCCTCTTTGAGTTCCAGCACCTCTTGAAGGGTATGGTGCCTGTCGTCGCCCTCGTACGTGAAATATATTTCATCTGGAGCGACGTATATGGCCTGCAGCCGCTTGATGTATCCCTTGAACATTGCTTGCTTGAAGGAATAGCGATAGACAAGCTCTCCCTCGACTTCTCGGTTGTCGCTGCGAAAAGGAGTGGCAGTCAGGCTGATCACTTTCGCTCTTGGAAATCTTTCAAAGACTCTCATCCAGCTAGGCGCAGCGTTGTGGTGCCCTTCGTCCACGAGGATCATGTCGAAATAGTCGTCCGAAAAAACGGGTAGCCATTTGTCGGCCGCACTGGCCAACTGCTGAATATTCGTTAGGACGAAATGCGAGCTGTTGCAGTCGTGTAAGTTCGCGTCCTTGCCATCGAGAACGGCTACGTACGGGCCCGCGGTAAGGGTCGGACGGTCAAGGACCTGGGCCTTTCGCCAAAAACAACTCCGCGGATTTGTTATGTCGAGCGCTTTTTGGAGCTCATCCCTAATCGTTAGGTTTGGTGCGATTACGAGCACGCGCCCACGCGCGACGCCGAACGGAATGATCGCTATTAGACCCGTCTTTCCGCAGCCGACTGGAAGTTGCAGGATGCCCCGCCTTCCGCCACCAACAAAAAATTCCGTGGCAGCCTTGTGCCCCTCTCGTTGCGGATCTCTGAGAAATGGATTGTCCTCGATCGAGGCCTCTGCCGAAACGAAGAATTCCTCTACGGGCTTTTGCGCTCGAAGCCATGCGTCAAGATCGTCTCGATTAAATCTCCAGCTCTTTCCTACCCGGCTTCCGGGCAACTTCCCACCTTGGGCCAAGGAATACAAGTTACTCATCCCAATCTTCAGATATTTGCCCGCCTCTTCGGCCGTTAGCCAGCTGCGCACGGGTTCACCTCTCTTTATCATCATACCATATAACGGTGTGCAGCGCCACATACCGGTGAATACGTAGCCGCCCTGCGTCAGCGTACCCGCTGATGGGCAGAACGAGCTTTCCCCACGGTACCTCAATCCCTCGCCCTTCCAGCAAGTGTCTAGCGTTTGGCTGGTGGCCCACCCTTCCGAACGGCCTCAACGGACGCGCTGGATTTTGCGGGTGCCGCACCCTTCGGTTAACGAAGGGTGCGGGTTTAGACGCAGCGTCGCTCAGCCGTCTCGCGGAACGCCTACCTCGATTCCAGGTGCGGGAAGCGGGCGCGTCGTTCCCGACCTGTGGTTTTTCGCGAGGTGGATGCCGTCGAATGGCCCGCTGCGGACTTACTCTGCTTCTCGAGCGTCCCGCGATGCATTCAATGACTACGAACGCGCCAATCAGAAGGCGCAACAACGCGCAAGCGGTTGCAAAATAAATGTGTGGCGGAAGCGTGTGGGAGTCGAACCCACCATCCTGGCCGCGAAGGACAGGATCCATGGCTTTGAAGGCCACGAGGACCACCGGGCCCCTGGCGCCTCCGTCCTTGGATTATAGGGTCGCAGCCCCGCGCCCACAACTTCGCGCTCCCTGTCGAATGAATAAATCGCGGAAGGAAACCACGGAAGCAGATCGCTGTAGCAGATCGCAACAGCAGATTACAGAAGAAGATTTACGCGCGCGCCCCGCCCGCGGCAAATTTCTTCCGCGCCAGATCCAGCAGCTTCGCGTCCGTGCACACTTCGTAATACGCGCGCGGCCCCTGCGCCCCCACTTTCGCGCCGGGCAATAACTGGTGTACGAATCCCTTGCGGATCACGATCGGCTCCAGCGATTCCCCCAGCGGCACTTCCCCGAAATAAAGCTGCACGCGCTCTTTTCCCCAGGGCATCGGAAAATTCCCGCCCATCGGCGACATGGAAATCTCCGCGCTCAGCTTCTGGAAACCTTCCTCGTTCATCTCGATGCCGTTCAGGTTGAAGCGCACCAGCAATTCTTCGCCCTCATCCTCCGCCGCGTCCTCCATCAAAGGTTGCAGCACGAACACGTTGAACGGCGAAGGATTGTCCTTGAACAGCCGCTTGGTGATCTTCGTGCAACTCGATAGCCGGTCGGACAGATTCAGCGCCCGCGAAATCATGATCTTGGAATCGCCCTCCATCCACAGCGAAGGCGCCGAATCCTGAAACGCCACGCCCACGCCGATTTCCAGCGGCGGTAAACCCGTCGTCTTGGCCCGCGTGTTGTACGCCTGCGTCACCGCCAGAATTTCCCGCGCCAGCACGCAGGCCCGCGCCACCGCCCGCGTCGCCGCCCGCGTCGCTTCCGTTTCGTAAATCGCCAGGATGATCGCGTCGCCTTCGATAAACACCGTCGCCGCGCCAAACCGCTCCAGCATGCGCTTCACCGGCTCGTGCAGATTCATGCTGAAATGCGAAGCCGGGTTCATGCCCTTCGCCAGCAAATCCTTGGTGATGCCCGTCGAGCCGCGCACGTCCGCCTTGATCACCGTGTGATTGATCGTCGGATCGTCCGCCGGACGCCCTTCTTCCGCGTGCAAAAATTCGTACAGGCTCTTGTTCACCCGCGAAAGCTCGCGCGCCCGCTCCGATTTCACCAGGTTAATTCGCTCCAGCCACGCCGCCACTTGCTGGTAATTCCGCCGGTCGCGCCGCAGCCGCATGAAATCCTCGGCGAATTGCAGCGCGGCCGCGCGCTGCTCCTCGTGCGTGCGCCGCCGGATCGCGCGCGAGGCGTCGTCCAGCTTCTTCAGCGAAATCTTGCGCGCCGGATATTGCTCCAGGATGGTTTCCACGCGCTTGGCCTCGTCGCGATTCACCAGCGCCTTCTTCAGCGCCTGCAAGTGAATCGGCGGGCAATAATCCGCGTGGATGCGCCGCAGCTCGTATCCCGCCAGCACGTGAAACAGCAGGTCGCGCTCTTCCAGCCGGTGCAGCCACTCCTCCAGCAGTTGCGCCCGCGGATCCGGCGCGTCATCCTCATCCCCCGCGGGCCTCTGGTTGTCGAAAAGCCGCCGCGCGTTCTGCGGCTCGTTCAGATAATCGCCCAGGCGGCTGCGGTATTCCTCGATCAGGAAATTCATGCGCTGTTTCGCCGCGTCAATCTGCGGCCCCAGCTCCTCCAGACTCTTTTCGCTCTCGCCGAATTTCTTGCGCAGCGTGGCCACCTCCGCGCGCGATTCGGCGCTCGCTCCGCCCTTGCGTTTGAAAAGCGACGGGAAAATTCCGTCGCCGTCTCCCGCCCGTCCCGCGGCCTCTTCCAGTTCTTCCTCGATGCGCGCCATTTCCGAACGCAGCAGCCGCGCCTGCTCCAGCAGCCGCTCGTGCGCCTTGCGCGCCTTGCTCAGATCGTCCGCGTCGTCTCCGCTCAGGATCAGGTCGCGCACGAAATCCAGCAGGATCGCGTCGAAGATCTCGAAGCGGTCCGGATCGTTCACGAAATTTCCCAGCAGCACGTAGTGTTCCAGAAACAGATGATCGTCGTTGCCGTTCTCGACGAACAGGAAGCGGTTCTGCAGCAGCTCGTAGGCCTCGCGGAAATCCTCGCCGAAAAGCGCTCGCCGCGCTTTCGCCAGCGTCCCTTCCTCCACTTCCCTCCAGATGCGGCACAGCGTCTCGCCCACTTCCCGATAAGTGTTTTTCTTGTCTGCCTGGATTTCGGCGATTTTCGCGCGCATCACGTGCGCCTGCTCGCTGTGTTCGAATTGCCCGCCGCGCGCGCGGATCCAGTCCTTGCACTCCACCACGATGCTGGAAAATTGCGTGCTGATCTCCGACGTCAAATGTTTCAGCAGCGCCAGTTGGTGCAGGATGTCCGTCTCGATGGACTGCTGGAATTTCGCCCGCGTCAGCGATTCTTGCAGCACTTCGCTGAGCAGCTTGCGGAACGCTCCGTGTTCCGGCGCCCCCGATTGCTTGCGGTCTTTCCCGTAGAACAGGCTGATGTTGATTTTCTGCCGCACCAGGTCCAGCAAGTATTTCCGCGTAAAATCCACCAACCGCGGGCTTAGAAAAACGTCATAATGGATGTTGTCCACGCCCAAGGTAAGGTTGCTGAGGCGGATCTCGGCGGAATAAGGCTCCAGCTTCATCCGGGCAGGATGGGCGGGCGAAGGCGCAATGCGAGTGTCAGGCATTCGGGCGAAACGGGACCACGAACTCTCACTCTAACGAGGCAAAATGCGTCGCGCAATGGAGCGGTTCCTAACCGTTAATGATTTCTCGGGCAGCCCGCCGGTGCCACGCGGCAACCAGGAATTTGATTTTGACCCAGGGTCAGATGCCGGCCAGGAGTTCGGGGTCGAACCCACCGAGTACGGCGTGGCGGCGACCGAGTACGGCGTTGCGGGCGCCGCGCCCAGCCGCCCCGGCGACCAAGGCCCTTGCCTCTATCTCGGCCCGCAGGGGCAACGCTGCGGCCGCCGGGCCGTCGCCAATGGCTTCTGCTCGCGGCATATGCCGGCGCAGCCCAGCCGCTCCGGCCAGCCCGGCGTCGCTTCGCGCTCGTCCCGCTCGCTCCCGCGGATCGTTGCTGCCGGCCTCGCCATCCTGGCGGCGATCTGGCCCGTGGTAGCCGACTTGCTGCGCGAAATCATCCGCTGGATTCACGCGCACTAGAGCGCCCGCGCGCGCAGTTCGCTCGTTCCTTCGTTCCCTCGCTCCCTGGCAACGCCGCGCTTGCCACCGTTACCTGCTCTTTGGCGTCAGAACATCGCGCCGAAATTCGCTTTTCCGGGTAAAATGTCGAGCCATGTCCAAATTACTGGAAGGCAAGACCGCCATCGTTTTGGGAGTATGGAATAAATGGAGCATCGCCTACGCGATCGCGCAAGCTTTCGCGCGCGAGGGCGCGACGCTGCTGCTGACGTATCAGAACGACCGCGCGAAACCGGTGGTCGAAGAGCTGGGCAACGAGCTGGGCGCGAAAGGTTTTTTCCCCTGCGACGTGCAACAGCAATCGGATATTGACGGCCTGGCGGAATCGCTGAAAACGGGCGGCTACACGCTGGACGTGTTGGTCCATTGTCTGGCGTTCGCGAACCATGAAGACCTGAACCAGCCGTTCCTGAAAACCTCGCGCGAGGGATTCAAGCTGGCGCTGGACGTGAGCGCGTATTCGCTGGTGGCGATATCCAGCGCGCTTTCGCCGCTGATGACGCGCGGCGGCGCGATCATGACGCTTACCTACCTGGGTTCGACGCGCGTGGTGAAAAACTACAACGTGATGGGCATCGCCAAAGCCGCGCTGGAAGCGGAGGTCCGCTACCTGGCGAGCGAGCTGGGCGCGAGCAAAATCCGGGTGAACGCGATTTCCGCGGGGCCGATCAAGACCATCTCCGCGCGCGGCATCAAGGATTTTTCGAAAGTGCTGGATTTCGTGCAGGAGCACGCTCCGCTGCGCCGCAACACGGACATCGCCGAAGTGGCCGACGCGGCCGTATTCCTTGGGAGCGAGCTGGGCCGCGGCGTCACCGGAAACGTGCTGTACGTGGACGCCGGGTTTCAGATCATGGGCCTGGAACCTCCCGCCCCGCCGAAGTAAGGCGCCCCGCGTGGCTCGCGCGCGCCGGATGCCGAAGCGCGCGACGCGCAAGGCTGATCGCTCATGGCTGCTTGCTCCCCGGCGATTCCGCGCCGTTCTCCATGGTGATTTTGCGCACGTCTTCGGAAACATGCTCGAGAGCGATGCGCAGCACCGGCCAATCGGTGCGCAGTTTCAGGCGGTCAGGCCACTCGACGATGACGATGGCGTTTTCGCTGAAGACGTCTTCGAGGCCCAGCGTTTCCAGGTCGTGCAAATCGCCGATGCGGTAAAGATCTACGTGATAAACGCGTTTTTTTCCTTCATAACGGTGGACAAGAGTAAAGGTGGGACTGGTGACGTCGTCCTCGCGGGCGGCGCCCGCGCCGGCGGCGATTCCTTTCGTCAGCGTGGTCTTGCCCGCTCCCAGGTCGCCCGAAAGCAGCACCAGGACGGGCGGCCGCAGCGCGGCGCCGATTTCCCGGCCGCGCGCGATGGTCTCCTCGGAGGAGTGGGTTTCGATCTCGCTCTTAGCCACGGCTGCACTCGGAATAAAATTTCTGATAGGCCCGCGGAATCGCGCGAATTAGGTCGGAAGCGAGCAGCGGAGCTTCGCCGGCATCGGCGTAGGCGACGTCGCCGGCCAATCCATGCAGGTACACGCCGAACGCCAGGACGCGCACCCAGGGATTCACGCCGAATTGCGCGGTGAGCCCCGCGAGCATTCCGGTCAACACATCGCCGGTGCCTCCGGTGCCCATGCCGGGATTTCCAGTGGAATTTACGAAGGCTTGGCCATCGGGCGCGGCGACGATGGTTTGCTGGCCCTTGAGAATCACGAAGGCGTTCCAGTCCGCCGCGGCTTTGGTGGCCATTTGCAGGCGCTGCGCTTGCACATCCGGAATTCCGCAGCCGAGCAGGCGCGCCATTTCGCCGGGATGCGGAGTGAGGGCAACGCCGCCACTGGGATTTTTCAGCTCGTGCGCGCGGCCGGCAAAGGCATTCAATCCGTCGGCGTCCAGAATCGTTGGCACGGAGCGCTTGGCAAGCACGGCGCGCACAAACTGCTGCGTTTCGTCCTGGGTGGTAAGGCCCGGACCGATCGCCAGGGCGCGCTTCCCTTTGAGCAATTTTTCGAAGCGTTCGTATTCGAAGCTGCGCAGGGAGATGGCGCCGGCGTCGGTCGCGGGCAGCGGCTCGGTCATGACTTCGGGAGTGTGCGCGGCGACAATCGGCAGGACGGGCTCTGGGGTCGCGACGGTTACCAGGCCGGCGCCGACGCGCAGGGCGGCCCAGGACGAAAGCACCGCCGCGCCGCTCTTCCCCACTGAGCCCGCCGCGATCAGCGCGTGCCCGTAGCTGCCCTTATTGGCATCAGAGCGGCGCGGCAGGGCGAAGACGCTGACTTCCCTCCAATCAATCCAGCGGACGCTGCTCTTCCCGACCTCTTCGATCAGTTCGGGCGGCGAGCCGATATCGCGGACGATCACTTGGCCGGTGTGGTCGGTGGCGCTGCCGAGAATCATGCCGGTCTTGGGCGCGGTGAAGGTGATGGTGTAGGTCGCCTGGATGCAGGCGCCGAGGGCCTCGCCGGTATCGGCAACCAGGCCCGAGGGAATGTCCACGGCGACGACGGCGGAGCGCACCGGGCGGCGGCGCTTATTCACTGCTGCAATCACTTCGGCGAGCAGTCCGGTGACGGCGCCGCGCGTGCCGGTGCCGAGGAGCGCGTCCACGACGATGTCGGCGGAATCGAGCGCGGACTTGGCGCGCTGCAAATCTTCGGAATTGCGCACGACGTGCAAGGAGGGGGAAACCTCCTGCCAGCGTTTGCAATTGGCCGCCGCGTCGCCCTGCATTTCCTCGGGCGCCGCGAACAAGAAGACTTCCGGATTCGCGTCGAAAGCTTGCAGGTGCCGCGCGGCGACCAGGCCGTCGCCGCCGTTATTGCCCTTGCCGCAGAGAACGACGATGCGGCGGGCGGCGAAATTCGTCCAGCGGCGGGAGATGAATTGCGCGACGCTGGCGCCGGCGCTTTCCATCAGGGTGAGGCTGGGAATGTTGTAACGCGCGGTGGAGAGCCGGTCCACTTCGCGCATTTCGGCGGCGGTAAGAATTTTCATGGACGGCACCCTGCGGAAAAGAGGCGGGTTAGCGGGCGCGGGGGGGTGGGGCGGAGGCCGGCGAGCGGTGCGTGTGAAAACGAGCGGGCGATTCTGCGAGTGATCGAGTCGTGGGTGTGGTCGGGCGCCATGGATACTCCTAGGGGTGCAGGATACCGCATGTGGCGGGGGTGAAGCAGTGGGTAGTGAGTGGTGGCCGGCGGACGGGGCCTTGGGCTGAGATGTTGCGACCAAAATTAGCGATTGAAATTTTTCGGAGGCTTTCTTTTGAGCGAGTTACGCTCGTTTTCGATTTTGTTTCGCTAGCGATTGACCGCAGCGCGTCGTTGGCGCGGAACTGCGCGGGTGGTGCGGTGATTCGCGGCGGCTCAAGGCGTGACTCGTAAGTCGTGCGTCGCGATTTCTGATCTACGGAGGCCGGAGTTTGGGGACGAACGGGCGTTTTAGGCGGGATTAGAACGGGTCGCGGTTGTTTGTTTTCAATGGGTTGCGTCATTTTTTAATCCCGGAATCCGGGATTAGAATTGCGCGGAGTCGGGTAAGTGGCGCGGCGGAAGCGCGAACGGGGCCGAGCATGGGTCCTCCTTGCCGGGTCGAAATGAGCGCCCAACTGATGTTAACACAGTCAGCAATGGAATGAAAGAGAAATTGTGCCGGCTGCAGTACGGCAAGGATACCGCAGAGGCGCAGAGCGCGCAGAGAAAACCGGAGGCGGGGCGGAGTCCGCAAGGCAAAGGCGGGCGCAGCCTGCCTGCGGCAGGCAGGCAAGCAGCGCGCGCCTACCGTGCGGTTGAGATTGCGGCTTTTGCGGGGCGTGCGTGGCACACGGGTGGGATCGCCTGCGCCACGGAAACGCGGGTGCTGCGCTGGGCGATTGCCGGCTGTGGTATGTTGTGCGTTTGGGGAATTTCGTGTGCGAGGGGGAATCATAATGAGGCGAAACTGGTTTTGGCGGATTGGGCGGGGGATGGTCGCGCTGGGTTTGTTGGTGACGGCGAGCGTGGCTGGCGCGGGGGCTGCGGGCGCGGCGAGAGTTACCGGCTCGATGGGGCCGGCGGATTCCCGGGCGGCGGGCGCCTCGCATGCGACGGACACGGCGGGTCTTTCGCGATCGGCGGCTAGCGGACCGGTGCGAGTGACGCGGACGGCGGGGGCGGCGGCCAGGACTATTGCCGTTGCCGCGGCGGAGAAGCACCCGTTTGGGGTGGATGATTTTTTGGGTTTGCGGTCGGCGCGGGCTGTCGGGATTTCGGCGGATGGGAAGTCCATTTTGTTCGTGGTGAGCTACGACGGGGAGAAGGGGCCGACCAAGCACGAATGGTATCTGATTGACGCTTCTGGCGAGAACAAACGGAAGCTGGATTTGCCGGAAGGATTCGAGCCGCAGGGATTTCTGCGCAATGGCACGACGCTGTACGGGAAGTTCACGGTGGACAAGAAGGAGCAATTGGGCATCGTGCCGCTGATGACCGGAAAGCCCACGCAGATCATTTCCCTGCCGCACGGGATGCACGGGGCGATCGCTTCGCCGGACGGGACGCGGTTTGCGGTGATATCCGACCCGCAGCCGCTGGACCCGCTGGCGGACATCCGGCACGTGGTGCAGAACACCGCTGCCAGCCTGTACGTGGCGAGCGTGAGCGGCAACGAGGGCGGGTGGTGGTGCCCGCAGCTGAACGATATTTCGGATTTTGCGTGGTCGCCGGACGGCAAGGAGATCGCGGTGGTCTCGCAATATCAGAAGATCGGGCACCACGACGTGCGCGCGGCGATTTATGTGTGCGACGCGGCGGGCGGGCAACGGATCGCGGAAGTGCGCAACGCGGTGGCGGGAATCGCCTGGGCCAACGGCGGGAAAGACCTGGCGTTCGCAAGCACCACGACGAACGTGCTGACTCCCGATCATCTATGGACCGCCGCGGTGACGGGCGGGGCGCTGGAAGATCAGACGCCGAACCTGGACGGGTCCATCGTGAACGTGGCGAACGATCCGCAGGGGACGGTGTGGGTGGATATGGAGAAGGGCGTGCGCGAGGAAACCTACGCCTACCGCGACGGGAAGCTGACGCCGGCGTATCGCTGGCCGGAGGGAACGGTTGCGGGGCTGCCGGTGCGGAGCGATTACGCGGGCGCTTCCGGGGCCCTCGCGATCAATGTGGCGGACCCGACGCACGCGACGAACGTGGCGGTGGCGGAGAACGGGGCGCTGCGGAAAATCACGGAGGAAGGCGACGAGCAACTGGCGAACGTGGAGCTGGGCGAAGTGCGCGTGGTGCAGTGGACGACGAAAGAAGGCACGCACCTAGAGGGGATTCTGACGCTGCCGGCGGGTTATGAGGCGGGGAAGAAATACGCGTTCGTGGTGCTGCCGCATGGCGGGCCGGAAGCGCATGACGCGCTGCGACTGGATGCGCTCTCGCGTATCGTCGCGGGGCTGGGCTACGTGGTGCTGCAACCGGAGTATCGCGGCTCAACGGGTTACGGGACCGCGTTTCTGGAAGCGATTTACCAGCATTTCGGCGACCGGGCGTATCAAGACGTGGACAGCGCGACGGATTATGCGATTGCGCAAGGATGGGCGGACCCGAACCGGCTGGCGATTTTCGGATGGAGCGCGGGCGGGTTCATGACTTCGTGGACGGTGACGCAGACGCAGCGCTATAAGGCGGCCATCGAAGGAGCAGGGATCACGGACTGGCTGAGTTTCATTCCCACGAGCGACATCGCGCAGGTGGATTACGACATGCGCTTGCAGGAAAAGGGCGCGGCGCCATTTTTGGAGTTTTCCGCGGTGATGTTCGCCGACAAGGTGACCACGCCTTTGCTGATCCTGCACGGCGAGGCCGACCAGCGAGTGCCCATGCTGCAAGGGCGGGAATTCTTTATGCTGCTGGCGGAGCGCGGCAAGACGGTGCGCATGGTGACGTATCCGGGCTCGCCGCATTTTCCGCTGCTGGCGGAGCAGCGGCGGAACGTGTTCCAGGAATTGGCGGAATGGCTGGCGAAATATAATCCGGCGAAGTGAGCGCGCGCGGCGGGTCCCTCGGCGCTGCGCGGCGAGCGCGCCGACCGCCGGCGCGGCGAAATCCGCGTGGGATTCGTCGCGCGGATGATAAGATTTCGAAATTATGCGCACACCTGTGGGAATTTTTCTGACGTTACTTGGCGTTGGCCTGGGCGCGTGGGGATTTTGCGTGTACGCGGCCGGACACGGTGCCGGGGTGTTTGCAGAAACGGGGACGAAGGCCATGCTGCTGGTGGTGAATCAAGGGGACAAGAATCTGAGCCTGGTGGACCCTGCGGAAGCACGACAGGTGGGCACGATTTCGGAGGATCTGACAGCGGTGCACGGACACGAGGTCGCGGCGTCACCCGACGGGCGCTTAGCGTACGTGCCGATCTACGGCAGCGCGGGCGTGGGAAAACCGGGGATTGACGGGCGCGAGATGCTGGTGATGGATCTGGCGGCGCGCAAGATCAGCGGCAAGGTGGATTTTGGGCGCGGGGTGCGGCCGCATTGCGTGATCTACGATCCGGTGAGCGGGTTGCTGTACGTGACCACGGAAATCACCGACGACGTGACCATCGTGGACCCGCGCACGCTGAAGATCGTGGGCACGATTCCGACCGGGCAGGCGGAATCGCACATGCTGGTTATTTCGCACGACGGGAAGCGCGGTTACACAGCGAATGTGGGGCCGGGGACGGTTTCGGTGCTGGATGTGGCGGCGCGCAAGACGATCGCGATGATACCGATTTCCGGGAATACGC
>JBAQJS010000033.1:0-2892 GCA_049300435.1 Candidatus Acidiferrales bacterium
GCAAAAACCGCTGATACGACTTCTTCTGCACGTCAATCAGGTTCGGAATCTGCACCGTGGTCTTGATTTTTGCGAAGTCCAGGCGTGCCCGTTCCCGATTGGCGCGATTACCGTTGCGATTGCTCATGGACCATCCTCAATTATAATTTCACGCCGGAAATGACGGCGCGGATAGACACCCGCCCCGTCAGTCCGGGAAGGACGTATTGTGAGGTACCAGGTTCCTAAGGAGTGCGCGCGTACGCGAATTCCTTCGCGGCCCAACCCCTGCTTCGCGCGGGCCGCACCGCCAGGCGTTTTACTTGACTTCGACTTTCGCGCCGGCGTCTTCGAATTTCTTCTTGATGGTGGCCGCTTCTTCCTTGTTGACGCCCTCTTTCACCGTCTTGGGAGCGCCATCCACCAGGTCCTTGGCTTCTTTCAAGCCCAGGCTGGTGACTTCGCGGACCGCCTTAATCACGTTGATCTTGTTCGCGCCGACTTCGGTGAGCACCACGGCGAATTCCGTCTTCTCTTCCGCCGCTGCCGCGCCTGCACCCGCGCCGCCCGCCGCCGCTACCGGCGCTGCCGCTGCCGCAGATACTCCGAAAGCTTCTTCCAGCTTTTTCACCAGATCGGAAGCTTCGAGCAGCGTCAGACCCTTGATTTCTTCCAGAATTGTTTCCACTTTGCTGGCCATTGCTTTTCCTATCCTCCTCCGAATTGAAAAACTGTGCTAAGAATTGCGGACCCGAATTCGCCTGCCAAAAATATCGCTACGATTGAGCCGCTTCGGGCGCCGCCGCGCTGCCGCCGCCCGCAAACTTGTTGGCCTTCACTGCTTCACTGGTGACTACCGCCAGGTTTCGCGGCACCGCAGCCATCACTGAAGCCACGCGCTGCGCCGGAGCGTTCAGCATGAACATCAGCTTGCTGATCAGTTCTTCCTTGCTCGGCAATTCCGCCAGCTGCTTGATTTCCTGGATCGAGATGACTCGCCCTTCCACCCATCCCGCGCGGAACTGGAAGGCCGGCACATCCTTCGCCACCTTGGTCAGAATCTTGGCCAGGGCCACGGGATCGGTCGCGGTGTAGGCAATCGAATTCGTGCCCTTCAGATTCTTCAGCAAGCCTTCCGCGGGAGTTCCCGCGCCGGCGCGCTCCGCCACCGTGTTCTTCACCACCTGATATTTTCCGCCCGCGGCCTGCACGCTGCGGCGCAGTTGCGTATCCTGCTCGACGGTGATGCCCTGGAACGTCGAAAGGATTACGGTCGAGACGGTCGCCAGTTGCTTCTTCAGCTCCTCCGCCTGCGTGACCTTTTCCGCCTTCTTCTTCATACCCGCATCTCCCTGTCGCTTGCTTCGCCTAAGCTGCTGCCGCTACCGCCGTATCCGCTTCCGCTTCTTCGATCAGAATTCCCGGTCCCATCGTCGAGGTCAGCGTAATCTTCTTGATGAATTTACCCTTGGCTGCCGCGGGCTTGGCCTTAACGATCGCCGCGAGCAACGCATGCGCGTTCCCCGCCAGTTGCTGCGCAGAAAAACTGATCTTGCCGACCGGCGAGTGAATCAGCCCGGTCTTGTCCAAGCGAAACTCCACTTTGCCGGCCTTGATTTCCTTCACGGCCTTGGCGACGTCCGAGGTCACCGTTCCGGTCTTGGGGTTGGGCATCAAGCCGCGCGGCCCCAGCACTTTTCCCAGCTTGCCGGCGGAACGCATCATGTCCGGCGTCGCGATCACCGCTTCGTAATCCGTCCAGCCGCCCTGGATCTTTTCCACTATGTCGTCGCCGCCCACAAAATCCGCGCCCGCTTCTTCCGCTTCGCGAATCTTTTCGCCGCCCGCGATCACCACTACGCGCTTCGATTTCCCCAGTCCGTGCGGCAGCACCACCGTGCCGCGCACCATCTGGTCCGACTGCTTGGAATCCACTCCCAGGTTCAGCACCAGCTCGACGGTCTCATCGAACTTCACGTAGTGCACCTTGCGCAGCAGTTCCGCGGCTTCTTCCAGCTTGTACGGCCGCGCTTCCACCTGCTTGCGCGCGCGATCAATATTCTTTCCGCCTACTTTTGCCGAACGGCCCATCGTCTTCCTCTCCTGCGCAGTCTAGAAACAGCTTGCGTCCGATTTTTTTCGGACTCCTGCGCGTACTGCAGAACTATTCGCTGACTTCCACGCCCATGTTGCGCGCCGTCCCGCGGATCGAACGCACCGCCGATTCCAGGCTCATGGTGTTCAGGTCCGGCAGTTTCAGCTTGGCGATTTCTTCCACCTGCTTCGCCGTCAGCCTGCCCACCTTGTTGCGGTTCGGTTCCGGCGAGCCCTTCACGATCCCCGCCGCGCGCTTGATCAGCTCAGACGCCGGCGGCGTCTTCATGATGAACGTGAACGTGCGGTCGCTGTAAATCGTCACCAGCACTGGAATGATCATCCCGTCCGGCTCTTTCGCCGTCTTGGCGTTGAACTGCTTGCAGAAATCCATGATGTTCACGCCGTGCGGGCCGAGGGCCGTGCCCACCGGCGGCGCCGGAGTCGCCTTCATCGCCGGCAACTGCAATTTCACTGTCGCTTGAACTTTCTTGGCCATTTTTATCTGTCCTTAAAACGCTTACGCGACCTTTTCCACCTGCGCGAAATCCAGCTCCACCGGCGTCGAACGCCCGAAGATCGTCACCGAAACTTTCAGCGTCGAGCGGTCGGAATTCACTTCCTCCACCACGCCCGTGAAATTCGCGAACGGTCCTTCCCCGATGCGCACTTTCTCGCCGCGATCGAACGACAGCTTCGGCTTGGGCTTCTCCGCCGTGGTCGTCGCCCGGTTCAAAATGTTCTGCACTTCTTCCTCGGTCAGCGGCGAAGGCGTCTGCCCCGAGCCGACGAATCCCGTCACGCGCGGCGTCGAGCGCA